>JAQIJH010000005.1:0-143205 GCA_036946345.1 Gordonia paraffinivorans
GGAATCCGCGCCGATGTCGGGGGCGATCTCCGCCAGCGCGACGTTGAGCGACGCCATCGCGGCGACCACCGCGCTGAGGGCGGAGCACGCCACGACGATGAGCCAGACGACCCGCCAGGACAGGCGATCCGGGGAGTCGGTCGTCGGGGAGGTCGTGGTCGCCATCGCTGTCCGTCCCTGCTCAGTTCGTCCGCGAGTCATCGCAGCGTTGTGCGATCGTGATCGCGAAACGCGAGGTCAATACCGTGCATCGTGTGTAACGCCTGTCACTCTGGTTGTCGGTAGTCACAAGGTCACTCATTCCGGGTCGACGCAGCCCCGGGCGAAAGGAACCGTGATCATGGCCGCGACTCTGCCCCGCGACACATCCCACTCGAGCACGTCGGTTCGGATATGGCGGATCGTCGCCATGCTCGCCCCCCTCGTCGGACTCGTCATCGGAATGCTGCTGGTCGTCGGTTCGATGGGCTGAGGCGCGTCGCGTCCCGGTCCTCCCGACCTGACACTAACAGCATTTTTGAGACAGGTAGTCTCGAATCGTCCGGAGGCCTCCGGCACGGCGAGAGGCGGTGTCTCATCACGCGACGAAGCGATCCCCGTCCCGCGCAGTCGCGGGCGAAACTCGTCGACGCCGCCGCCGTGCTGCTCCGTGACCACGGCCCCGCCGCGGTGACCGTCGACGCCGTGACCGCCTCGGCGGACGTCTCGCGGGCCACCTTCTACCGCCACTTCGCGAGCACCACCGAGCTCGTCGCGGCCGCCTTCGCGGTCGTGATCCCCTCCGCGCCGACGCCACCGGCCACCGGGTCGGTCCACGACCGACTGACGGAACTCGTCCTGTCCCAGGCGCGTCTGATCGCCGACGTACCCGCGACCACGACGGTGCTCGCGTGGCTGTCACTCGGCGTCGATCTCGACGCCGGGTCGGTGGACCGCGTCCGTGGCGCAGAAGGGGCGGCGATGCTGACCCTGCGCGAGCGCGTCGCCGACCAGTTCCTCCGGCCGTTCGACGAGGTGCTGTCGAGCCCGGAGGCGATCGCGGCGTTCGGTGACGTCGATCGGGTGACCGCGGTCGCCCTGCTGATCGGTCCGCTCGCGATGGGGCGCCTGAGCACCCTCCCGTCGTTCGACTACGAGACGGTCGCCCGGGCCGCCGTCGACGGTTTCGTCGCATTGCACGACCGACTGTCCGACTGAGCCATTCGGCGCGAAGAATGGTTCGGATGGATTTTTGATCAGTTCGGGTTTTCGTGGCGTTATGGCACGCGATGTGTGTTTAGGTTCTCGCACGACCTCCAGCAGCGGGGGCCGTGTCGACGTGGTGGCCGAATGGTCGCCTGCCTGCCATCTTCGGGGGAATCCCATGTTCGATCGGAAATTCGTCGCGTCCGCGATCGCCAACAGCGCGGAGAACGGCGTGGATCGGCGGCGCTTCATGCGTGCCGCGGGTCTGACCGGGCTCGGCGCGACCGCCGCGATGGTCGCCGGCACCGGCGTCGCCCAGGCGGGCGGTCCGCCCATCCCGCCGCAGGCCGGTGATTTCGTGCCGCCGCCGGTCGGGCCCATCACCGACGGGGCGATCCTCAACTTCGCGCTGAACCTGGAGTACCTGGAGGCGGAGTTCTACCACCGGGCGGTGTTCGGCACCGGCCTGCCCGCGAACCTGCTGCCGGGCAAGGGGCGCTTCGGTCAGGTGACGGGCGGCGGCAAGGTCGACTTCGCGACTCCTGCGGTGGCCGCGTACGCCAAGGAGATCGCACAGGACGAACTCGCCCACGTCGCGTTCCTGCGCAAGGCGCTCGGCGGTGCCGCCGTGGCACGTCCCGCGATCGACCTCGACGCGAGCTTCACCGCGGCCGCGAAGGCGGCGGGACTGATCAGCGGCAACACGCGGTTCGACGCGTTCGCGAACGAGGACAACTTCCTGCTGGCGTCGTTCATCTTCGAGGACGTGGGCGTCACCGCGTACAAGGGTGCGGCGCCGCTGGTGCAGAACAAGACGTATCTCGACGCGGCCGCCGGCATCCTCGCCGTCGAGGCCTACCACGCCGGGATCATCCGCAGCGCTCTGTACAACAAGGGACTGATCAAGGAGGCCAACGCGATCTCCGACGCCCGCGACAGCCTCGACGGTCCGCAGGACGACGACCAGGGGATCACGCTGAACGGTGCGGCCAACCTCGTCCCCACCGACGCGAACGCGATCGCCTTCGGACGCACGCCGTTCCAGGTCCTGAACGTCGTGTACCTGAACCCGAAGCCGGCAAACCGTGGCGGGTTCTTCCCGGCGGGCGTGAACGGAGCGTTGAACTTCAGCCTGTGACGCGGGCGAGGACGACGTTCGTCAGCACCGGCGCACCGTCGCGCTCGACCACCGCGGCGGTCGCCAGGAGCTGATCGTCGGCGTCCCACACCGAGATGCGCAGCGTCTCACCGGGGAACACCACGCCGGCGAAGGTCGCCCCGAACGACCCGGCTGCCGCGGTGTCGCCGCCCAGGATCTCGTCGATCACGGCACGGCAGACGAGGCCGTAGCTGCACAGCCCGTGCAGGATCGGCCGGGGGAAGCCGGCGCGGGCGGCGAAGCCGGGATCGGAGTGCAGGGGATTGCGGTCCCCGCACAGACGGTAGAGCAGCGCCTGGTCCGGCCGGGTGGCGACGGTGACGACGTGGTCGGGGGCGCGGGTCGGGGTATGCGACGCGCGTCGACGTCCCGCGGTCGCCCCCGAACCCGCCCTCGCCCTTGGCGAAGATGGCCGACCGTCCGGTCCACAGCAGGTTGCCGTCGTCGCCGGTGGTCTCCGACTCCTGGATGATCACCGCGGCGGCCCCCTTGTCCTGGATCTCGGCGATCCGGGTCCGTGTGGTGGCGGTGCCGGAGGCCGGGATCGGCCGGTGGGCGACGATGTGCTGGCTGCCGTGCACCACCTTCGCGAGGTCGATCTCGACACCCGGGAACGACACCGCCGGTGGCTCCGCGTCGTGGAAGCCGGCGGCGACGGTCGCGAAGGTGGGCAACACCTTCGGTGCCCGGTCGTCGACATAGCGCAGGCCCTCGGTGTCCAGCGGGTCCCGGGCCGCACCCACAGCGAGGTTGTAGAGCGCGACGTCGGACGCGCTCCAGGAGAACGTGCGGGAACCGAGGTCGGCGCCCAGCGCGACCCCGAGATCGATCGGCATCAGACGGCCTGGGCGCCGGTCGGCGCGTCGGCGCCCTGACCCGCCATGTCCAGGGCCGCGAGGTATCCGAACACCATGGCAGGACCGATCGTCGCGCCGGGGCCGGCGTAGGTGTGGCCCATGACCGGTGAACTGGTGTTGCCCGCGGCGTAGAGCCCGTCGATCACCGAACCGTCGGCGCGCAGCGCTCGTCCCGACGTGTCGGTGTCGATGCCGCCCTTGGTCCCGAGGTCGCCCGGGTACATCTTCACGGCCCAGAACGGCGCCTTGTCGAGCTCGCCGAGACCCGGGTTCGGCTTGTTCGTGATGTCGCCGTAGTAGTGGTCGTAGCCGCTCTCGCCGCGATGGAAGTCCTCGTCGACGCCGCTGCGGGCGAATCCGTTGAACCGTTCCACCGTCTGCTGCAGGGCGTCGGCCGGAACGTCCATCTTCTCCGCGAGCTCGGCGATGGTGTCCGCCTTGATGATCGCGCCCGACGCGAGCCACTTCTTCGGCAGCGGTTGACGTCCCGGCACACCGGCGAACAGGTAGCGGTCGCGGTACCCCTGGTCGAAGACGAGCCACGCCGGCACGTTCTCGCCGGGGCCCTCGCCCTGCCCGAATTCGCCGCCGTACATCCGGTGCACGGCCTCGACGTAGGGGAGGGACTCGTTCATGAAGCGCTGACCGCGGGTGTTCACCATGACGCTGCGCGGGAGCGACCGCTCGGCGAGGGCGAACCACGGCCCGCGGGGGAGCATCATCGTCGGGCCCCACCAGGAGTCCTCCATGAAGGACACGGCCGCACCGAGTTTGAGGCCCGCCGTGATGCCGTCACCGGTGTTCGACGGCGCTCCCGTCGTCCACTCGGTGCCGATGGGGTCGCGCTGATACTTGCGGCGCATCTCCTCGTTGTGTTCGAAACCACCGCACGCCAACACGACTCCCCGTCGTGCGGTGATCGTCCGGCGTTCGCCGCGGTGCTCGACGACGACGCCGGTGACGCGGCCGTTCTCGGTGACGAGGTCGAGCAACGGGGTCTCGAGGAACATCGGCACGCCGGCGCGGCGCAGGCCGATCAGCAGCCCGGACATCAACGCGGCACCCATCCCGACGATCCGCTTGCCGGTCATCTTCGCGGTCATGGTGCGCATGCCGACGGCCATCATCTTCACCGGCCCGCGCCAGTGCCGCAGGCCGGTGCTCATCCACCGGTAGTCGGACTGCTTCACCACGACGTTCATCGGGGCCTTGGTGTACGGCGGATGCATGGTGGTGGCGTCGGGCCCAAGCGTGCGGGTGTCGAACGGACGTGGCTCGCAGGACCGTCCATGCAGTCGACCACCCGGTGCCTCGGGGTAGTAGTCGGAGTAGTTCTTCACCCACTCGAGGTCGATCGCGGAGTGGTCGATGAGGAAGTCGAGCGCCTCGGGGCCGCGGTCGATGTAGGTGTCGATCTTCTCCTCGGCGACGGCGTCCCCCACGATCGACTTCACGTACTGGCGGGCCGCAGCGTCGGTGTCCTTCACGCCGTCGCGCTGCAACACGGAGTTGTTGGGGATCCAGACGCCGCCGCCGGAGCGTGACGTCGACCCACCCCAGTACGCCGCCTTCTCGATCAGCACCGTCGACAGACCGCGCGAGGCCGCAGTGATCGCGGCGCTCATCCCGGCCGCTCCGGATCCCACGACGACGACGTCGTAGGCCGCCTGCAGCTCAGCTCCGCGGGAGGCGTTGTCGCTGGTCATAGGGTGGCCCTTCCCTCATTTCTAGAACACGTTATAGAATTGCCGCTCGAGCCAGTTATACCAGCCCGCGGGCCGTTCACCACCCCCGTGGATCGCGCGGGACGGTCACCCGCCCACGACAGCAGGGAGTGCGCAATGTCGGTCGCCGACGACGTCCGGACGCGGATCGCCGCCGACCTCGCCCGGGCGGAGGAGACCGGTGTCGCGGTCGAGCCGCCGACGGCGTCGCACCCCGATCTCGACGTGGTCGACGCCTACGAGATCCAGCTGATCAACATCCGTCGACGCCTGGACGCCGGGGCGCGGATCGCCGGGCACAAGGTGGGTCTGGCGTCGGAGGCGATGCAGGAGATGATGGGCGTCGACGAGCCCGACTACGGCCATCTGCTGGACACGATGCGGTACCACGAGGGGACCCCGATCGATGCCTCGTCGTTCTGCTTCCCCCGCGTGGAGGTCGAGGTGGGTTTCCTGCTCGGCGAGGACCTGCCCGGGGCGAACTGCACCAACGGGGACGTGATCGACGCCGTGGCGGCCGTCGTGCCGTCGATCGAACTGATCGACTCCCGCATCCGCGACTGGCGGATCACCCTGTGCGACACGATCGCCGACAACGCATCGTCGCTGGGGTGGGTCCTGGGTCAGGAGCGTGTGGAGATCGACGAGATCGACGTCGGCGACATCGACGCGGTGCTCGAGCGCAACGGGGAGGTCGTCGCGAAGGGCAACTCGTCGGCGGTGCTGGGCAATCCACTGAATGCGGTCTCGTGGCTGGCACGCAAGGTCGACTCGTTCGGCGTGCGGCTGAAGGCGGGCGACGTGATCCTCCCCGGGACGGCGACCCGCGCGATCGACATCCGTCCGGGCGACCACTTCCGCGCCGAGTTCACCGGGCTCGGCAGCGTCACCGTCGACTTCCGCTGACACCGCGACATCGACGAGCAGCGACATCCACGAGCAGGGCAGGAGAGGCACAGTGCCGGAGAAGGTCACCGCCGCGATCATCGGGTCGGGCAACATCGGGACAGACCTGATGTACAAGCTGGAGCGGTCGGATGTGATCGCGCCCCGCTGGATGGTCGGGATCGACGCGGACTCCGAGGGCATGAAGCGCGCCGCCGACCACGGGTTGATCACGATGTCCGGTGGGGCCGAGGAGTTGCTCTCGTCGTCGGAGCTACCGGACCTGATCTTCGAGGCCACGTCGGCGTACGTGCACCGCGAGTATGCGCCGCGGTACGAGGCGGCGGGGATCACCGCGGTAGACCTGACGCCGGCCGCGGTCGGTCCTGCCGTGGTCCCGCCGGCCAATCTGCGTGAGCACCTCGACAAGCCGAACACCAACATGATCACGTGCGGCGGTCAGGCGACCATCCCGATGGTGCACGCGGTGTCGTCGGTGGTGCCGGTCGCGTACGCGGAGATCGTGGCGTCGGTGGCATCGGTGTCGGCCGGGCCGGGTACGCGAGCCAACATCGACGAGTTCACCAAGACGACGTCGCGAGGTATCGAGACGATCGGCGGGGCCGACCGCGGCAAGGCGATCATCATCCTGAACCCGGCCGACCCACCGATGATCATGCGCGACACCATCTTCTGCGCGATCCCCGCCGATGCGGACACCGACGCGATCGCGGAGTCGATCCACCGGCGGGAGAGGGAGATCCAGTCCTACGTCCCCGGCTACCGACTGCTGCAGGACCCGCAGTTCGACCCGCCCAGCGTCGTCAACGGCGGCATGGCCCGGGTCTCGATCTTCGTCGAGGTGGAGGGCGCGGGCGACTTCCTGCCGCCGTACGCCGGGAACCTCGACATCATGACCGCCGCCGCGACGAAGGTCGGCGAGGAGCTGGCCAAGCAGAAGTTGGGAGTCCCCGCATGAGCACCGATCTGATGGCCGGAGGCGAAGCTCGACCCGCTTTCGCAGCCCGCGCCTACAGCGACACCCTGGACATCCGGGTGACGGATTCGTCGTTGCGCGACGGCAGCCATCACAAGCGGCACCAGTTCACCGTCGACGAGGTGCGTGCGGTGGTCGCCGCGCTCGACGGCGCCGGGGTGCCGGTGATCGAGGTGACCCACGGCGACGGATTGGGCGGGTCGTCGTTCAACTACGGGTTCTCCAAGACCCCCGAGCAGGAACTGATCCGGGCTGCGGTCGAGACCGCGACGACGGCGAAGATCGCGTTCCTCATGCTGCCCGGGCTCGGGGTGAAGGACGACATCCGCGCCGCGCAGGACAACGGTGCGTCGATCTGCCGGATCGCGACGCACTGCACCGAGGCCGACGTGTCCATCCAGCACTTCGGGTTGGCCCGGGAGCTGGGGTTGGAGACCGTCGGTTTCCTGATGATGAGTCATTCGCAGCCGCCGGAGGTCCTCGCCGCCCAGGCGCGGATCATGGCCGACGCCGGCTGCCAGTGCGTCTACGTCGTCGACTCCGCGGGCGCCCTGGTGCTGGAACAGGTGTCGGATCGGGTGGCCGCGGTGCGCACAGAGCTCGGCGACGACGCGCAGATCGGGTTCCACGGGCACGAGAACCTCGACATCGCCGTCGCCAACTCCATCGCCGCGATCCGCGCCGGGGCGCAGCAGATCGACGGATCGGTGCGGCGCTTCGGTGCGGGTGCGGGCAACACACCCGTCGAGGCGTTCGTCGGGGTGTGCGACAAGCTCGGCATCCGCACCGGCATCGACTTCGCCGCGATCGCCGACGCCGCCCAGGATGTCGTCGCCCCGATCATGCCCACCGAGTGCCTCGTCGATCGCGCCGCGATGATGATGGGCTACGCCGGCTGCTACAGCTCGTTCCTCAAGCACGCCGAGGGTCACGCCGACAAGTACGGCGTCAAGGTCGCCGACATCCTCCTCGAGGCCGGCGCCCGCAAGCTCGTCGGCGGCCAGGAGGACCAACTCATCGACATCGCCCTCGAGCTGAGGAAGAAGCAGGACGCCAACGCCGGCGTCTGACCCGGCGCCCTCGCGCGGTTCTCGTTCATCCGCGCCGAGCTCGAAGCGGATTCGCGCACCCGATGCGGATGTGGCGTCCCCGCGCCGAACTCACCCGCCCGCTCCGTCCGCACCATCCCGCGTCGTGGCGGCCCGCCCGCGCGGTGCTCGGCGCGGGGTGACGTGGCCGACGCGGGTCACGCGGCGATCAGTCCGAGCCGCGTCAGCCAGTCGCGGAGCATCGGGACGACCCGGCCGTGCACGAGGTCGTCCCAGGTCCAGCGGATCACCATGATCCCCATCCGGCGGAGGGCGTCCTCGCGATCCTTCTCGCGTCGCATCGCCTCGAACGGCGTCTCGCCGGGCCGGAAGTGTTTCTGATACTTGACCATTCCGTCGAACTCGCCGACGAGGACATCGCGCCACGCGAAGTCGGTGCGAGCGATCAGCTCGCCGTCCCGCCCGAGGAACTCGCGTTGCAGATCGTCGACGGGGAGCCCGGCATCGATCATCTGCGCGCGCCCCCACGACTCGCCGGGGTTCTCGGCCCGGCCGTCGGCGTGCCGCAGGCCGCGGCGGGCGGGTCCGACCCCGCGTCGGGCACCCAGCAGCATCGATGCCATCCGATCGCGGTCGGCGCCGAGGCGCAGAGCCGAGTCGAACACCGCGAGCGCACCCGCGAAACCCATCGTCGACGTGCAGGCCACGTCGACGGCGGTCCGCTCCAGCGACGTCACCCGGACACCGTCACTTCTCAGGACGTCGTCGGGGTGGAGGACGGCCTCGTGCTCGTGCCGAGTCGGCGTGCGGTGCGCGCCGGAGCCGACCGCGACACTGAGGTGCACACGCTGGAAGTCGGGCCGGAGCATCTCGAGGCCCAACACCGTCGCGGCCGACTGGTGGCTGAGAACAGCGTCGACGGACGCGGCCGCCACTGCGATCGACGCCAGCCGATGGTGGTCGCGAGGCCTCCGGTCGACGGCGACGGCGAACGCTCCACGGGTGAGGCGGACGAGCTGACCGCGCGCCACCGCCTGAGACAACTCGCTGTCGCTGACACCTGCGGCGACGGCACGGCTACGGAGCACGATCCCGTGCCGGTCGGTGGGGACGTTCAGCATGCTCATTGGACGTTGCCCGGACCGGTTCGGATCCACCTCGACGAGAACCCGCGTCGAGCGTGCGAACCCGCGCCGAGCACGGCGCGGGTTCGCGAGCAGACCGCGGGACTACATGCCGGGCGGGGGCGACGCGTAGCAGAAGGGGGCGCCCATGGGGTCCTTGGCGGACGCGAGGGTGCCGTAGGGGGTGTCCTCGCCCGGCATCATGACCTCTCCGCCGAGGCGCGTGATCGCGTCGGTGGTCGCCGCGACGTCGTCGACCATGACGTACACCTGCCAGAACGACGGCGCCTCCGCCGGCAGGAGTGTCGCGGCGTCCATGATCCCGCCGTACCCCGTCTCCCCGAACATCATCTGCGAGTAGTGGTCCGGTCCGACCGCGTCGGGGTCTCCACCGGTTCCCACCTCGAGCAGCGACACCCCCGTGACCGCCGGATAGAACGCTGTCGATGCCGCGTAGTCCTTCGACAGGCAGTCGAACCAGTAGGGCGCCCCGTGCTCACCCCATGCGGTGAACCCGACGTGGTCGGCGGGCTGCCAGAACCCGATCGCGGCGTCGGCCGGATCGGCGACCAGCAGCATCGTCCCTTCCGTCCCGACGGCCATCGGCGGGAACAGCACCTGCGCGCCGGCCTTCTCCGCGGCGTCGGCGGTGGCCGCCGCGTCCGTGGTGTGCAGGTACACCGACCACACGTCGGACGGGACGCCGGCGCCGTCCATCACCGGGCTCATGCCGGCGACGCGACGACCGGCCCGCGTGAAGTTCTGGTAGCCGCCGAACTCGGCCCGAGGCGCCTCCACCTCCCACCCGAAGAGGGCGCCGTAGAACGACGCGGCGCGGTCGGGGTCGGAACTCATCAGGTCGAACCAGATCGGGGCGCCGACGGGCGCGGAGTAGTCGGTCATCGGGGGATCCTCTCGCGTCGGGAGATGTCACCGGTACAGACCGGGGCGGACGCGAGAACTCATCGCCAGGGGGACTACAGGTATCCGTCCGGGTCGTCGACGGGACCGTGCGGGGGGATGATGCCCTCCGCGACGCCGTGGTCGATGCTGGCCGACAGCCGCCCGCACGTCGGGGTCATGGCCGGGTTGCCGCCCGACTCCCGCACCGACCGCAACTCCGAACACGACGAGCGGGCCTGCGCGGTCCACTGCACGCTCGTCTGCGACGGCGACGTCTTCTTGACCAGGACGCAGGCGTGGCATGCGCGACACTCGATCTCGTGCAGGCCGCCGTCGAGGTAGTGCGCCTTGTCCCGACGGGTGTGGGCGCTCACCGCGGCCCGACGGGCCGGATCGTCGTCGAACGCGGGCGCCTTCGCCCACCCCTGCGACTCGACCGAGCGCGTCATGTCAGACCTTCGCGGCGTCGTTGGTGGCCTTGAGCTTGTCCTGCTCGGCACGCACCGACTGCTCCGTGTCCTCGCCCGCGGCCTTGCGCCGGAGGTTGTCCTCGATCTCCACGCCCCAGTTCTCCAGGGCCTTCGTCGTGTCGATCTCGTACTCGAAGCGCTGCGTCATCTCCTCGGTGACGTCGGCGGCGTCGACGTAGAACTGCTCGTACCACCGGCGCAACTGGTAGACGGGCCCGTCCTCTTCGACGAGGAGCGGGTTGTCGATGCGGCTCTTGTGCTTCCAGATCTCGACGTCCTGCAGGAATCCGACCTCGACGCCCTCCGCGATCTTCGCCGCCATCCCGGCCGCCTGCTCGCTGCTGAGGCCCGCGGGCTTCTTCGCCATCACCCCGAACATGAGCACGAAGGAGTTGTTGTCGATCGGGTAGTGGCAGTTGGTGAGGATCGTCTCGATCGCGTACTCGCCGTACGTCTGATGCATCGGGTTGAGCATGTAGGACGGCCCGTAGTAGGCGGCGATCGACCGGAGGTAGCTGTCGCCGTACGCCGACGTCAGCTCGATGTCGGGGCGGCCGCGCGAGTTCATGTACTGCGCCGCTGTCTCGCCCTCGAAGACGTTCTTGAAGTAGTCGGGCAGGGCATAGTGGATGTAGAAGAAGTGGGCCATGTCGACCACGTTGTCGATGATCTCGCGGCAGTTGGAACCCTCGATGACGATGCGGTTCCAGGTCCACCCGGTCCACTCGTCGGTGCCGAACTCGGCGATCTCGGGGATGACGACGTCCGCCGGCGGCGGATTGCCCTCGGGGTCGTTGTAGACGAACACCTGCCCGTTGCGGATCATCGTCGGCCACGACCGGGTCTTCGCCAGCTTCGGGGCGCGCTTGGCGTAGGGGACGCCGGCACAGCGGCCGTTGCCCTTCCACCGCCAGTCGTGGAACGGGCACGCGATGTTGCCGTCTTTCACGCTGCCCTGTGAGAGGTCGCCACCCATGTGCCGGCAGTACGCGTCGAGGATCTTCACCTCGCCGTTCTCATCCGACCACGCCACGAGCTTCGTCCCGAACGCGTCGACCGAGTGCGGCTTCCCGTCGGTGAACTCCGACTGCAGGCCGAGGCAGTGCCAGCCCCGGGCGAATCGGGTCGGTGGGGTGCCGGTGTCGATCTCGCGGACCGCGACGTCGTCGTGCGACGTGGTCATCGCCTACCTCCTGGTGATCGCCGACGCGGGACGTCGATCGCGTACACAATGAGAACATGTTACAAAAACGATGGTTTCGACGCCACTGGCATCGGAGTGTTTTCCCGGCCTGACGTCGGCAAAAGCCCAGTACTCGACACAAATGAGAACGTGTTCTAATATTGGTCGTCGAACAGCCACCGACCGTAGGAGTGCAACGATGTCGCAGCGGAGTGAGGCCGGCGCCGAGGTCCTGGAGCGGATCAGCGCCCTGCTCCCGGAGATCGAGAAGCGCGCGCAGGAGTGCGAGGACCAGCGTCGCATCCCCGTCGAGACCATCGCGAGCCTGGACGAGGTCGGCTTCTTCAAGCTGGTGCAGCCCGCGCAGTGGGGCGGCTACGAGGTCGACCCCGTGACCTACTACGAGGCCGTGCGTCGTATCGCGAGCGCCTGCGGGTCCACCGGGTGGGTCTCGTCGATCCTCGGCATCCACAACTGGCACCTCGCCCTCTTCCCGCAGCAGGCGCAGGACGAGGTGTGGGGCGACGACCCGACCGTCCGCATCGGCTCGTCGTACGCACCGATGGGCATGGGCGAGGTCGTCGACGGTGGCTACAAGGTCAACGGCGAGTGGCACTGGTCGTCGGGGTGCGACCACGCGCAGTGGACGTTCGTCGGCGGCCCGGTGTTCAAGAACGGCAAGCCCGTCGACTTCGTCAGCTACCTGCTGCCGCGCAGCGACTACGAGATCCGCGACGTCTGGCACGTTTCCGGTCTCAAGGGCACCGGGTCGAACACGCTCGTCGTGAAGGACGCCTTCGTCCCGTCGCACCGGATGCTCAGCTTCCGTGCGATGGCCACCGGCACCGCCCCGGGACTGGAGAACAACACCGCGCCGGTCTACAAGATGCCGTGGGGGACCATCCATCCCACCGTCATCTCGACCCCGGTGGTCGGCATGGGGTTCGGCGCCTACGCCGCCCACGTCGAGGCGCAGGGCAAGCGGGTCCGCGCGGCCTACGCCGGCGAGAAGGCCAAGGACGACCCGTTCGGCAAGGTGCGGATCGCCGAGGCCGCCAGTGACATCGACGCCGCCTGGCGTCAGTTGTCGGGCAACGTGCAGGACGAGTACGACTGCATCCTGGCCGGCAACGAGGTCCCCATGGAGATGCGCCTGCGCGCCCGGCGCGACCAGGTGCGCGCCTCGCAGCGCTCCATCTCCGCCATCGACCGTCTCTTCGAGGCGGCCGGAGCCCGAGCGCTCGACAGCGACCAACCCCTGCAACGGTTCTGGCGTGACGCGCACGCCGGGCGCGTGCACGCCGCGAACGACGCCGAGCGCGCCTACCAGGCCTACGCCAACGGCGAGTTCGGCATCCCCATCGGTGACACCATGGTCTGAGGCGGCCTCCCGCCTCGGAACGCCGACCTCGCACACGACGACGGAAACGGTTCTCGTATGACTGCGTCCTGCCCCATCTCCTCGCTCGGCTACATGCGGATCGAGGCCACCGACGTCGCCGCATGGCGGGAGTACGGCCTCAAGGTCCTCGGGATGATCGAGGGCAAGGGTTCCGTCGACGGGGCGCTGTACCTGCGCATGGACGACTTCCCGGCGCGCCTGGTGATCGTGCCGGGTGAGCGCGACGGGCTCGCGTCCGCGGGCTGGGAGTGCCCGGACGCCGCTGCGCTGCAGGATGTCCGCGATCGCCTGTCGGCGGCCGGGGTGGTCTACCGCGAGGGCAAGGACGAGGAACTCGCCGACCGTCAGGTCGTGGAGATGATCGTCTTCTCCGACCCGAGCGGCCATGTCCTGGAGGCGTTCCACGGCGTGGCGTTGCAACACCGACGGATCGTCAGCCCCTACGGTCATCGCTTCGTCACCGAGGAGCAGGGCCTCGGTCACGTGGTGCTCACCACCGACGACGACCGTGCCGCCCTCGAGTTCTACCGGGATGTCCTGGGCTTCAAGCTGCGTGACTCGATGCGCCTGCCGCCGCAGGCCGTCGGTCGCAACGAGGGCGACGAGGTGCCCTGGCTGAGGTTCCTCGGGTGCAACCCGCGCCACCACAGCCTCGCGTTCCTGCCCATCCCGAACAGCACCGGGATCGTCCACCTCATGGTCGAGGTCGAGAACTCCGACGACGTCGGCCTCGCGCACGACCGCGCACTGCGGAAGAAGGTGCCGATGTCGGCCACCCTGGGGCGCCACGTGAACGACCTGATGCTGTCCTTCTACATGAAGACCCCGGGCGGGTTCGACGTCGAGTTCGGCTGCGAGGGCCGCACCGTCGACGACAACGCCTGGGTCGCGCGGGAGAGCACCGCGGTCAGCCTGTGGGGCCACGACTTCTCGGTGGGACTGAAGAACGCCTGAGCGACACCATGACCCACGTCTCCCGGGGTACCCAGGACTTCGACCCCCGCCAGTTCCGGACCGCGATGGGGCAGTTCTGCACCGGCGTCACGGTGATCACCACCCTCAACGACGCCGACGAACCGGTCGGGTTCGCCTGCCAGTCGTTCGCCGCGCTATCGCTGGACCCGCCGCTGGTCCTGTTCTGCCCCCAACGCACCTCGCGTAGTTGGAAGGTGATCGAGTCGGCGGGGCGGTTCTGCGTCAACGTCCTCTCCAACCACCAGCAGGAGGTGAGCGCCGTCTTCGGCGCGCCCGGTGAGGACAAGTTCCGCACCGTCGAATGGGACCCGTCGCCGAGCGGCCTACCCGTCATCAAGCGCAGCCTCACCTGGGTCGACTGCACCGTCGAGCGCGTCGAGGACGGCGGTGACCACTTCGTGGTGATCGGACGGGTGCAGACGCTCGGAGAGGTGTTGCAGGACAAGCCGTTGCTGTTCTACCGCGGCGGATACCTCTCCACCGAGCACCCGCGCGTCACCCCCGCGCAGGCCGAACTCGAGAACTTCCTGACCTGGACCGGAGGGGACACCTGGCTGTGACCGCACCCGAGCACCCGACCGCCGTGGTCGATCCCGCCCCGCCCGCCGACCTGACGGCGGATCTCGCGGACGCGATCCGCGAGGCCGAACGCCGGATCGCGTCGGCGGAGTTCATCCGCTCCGACGTCGATCGAGCCGAGGGGTACACCTATCTGGCTCAGTGTGTGCAGGCGATCATGCAGCTCGCCTGGGCCCGCAATCACAGCCATCCGTACTTCGTCACCGCCACCGGGCCCTGGACGAAGATGGGTCTCGACAACCCCGACACCCTCTACTGGAGCGCCGATCTCGAGCCCGATGGGCACTACCTGATCCGTGGGCGGCGCGGCGCGACCGCCGACCTGAGCTTCCAGGTGATCGCCGGACACTACGACGCCGACACCGTCCCGAACGGCGACACCGCCTTCGACGATCGCCGGCTCACGATCACCGCCGACGGGACGTTCGCCTTCACCCTGGGTCCCGCGGGCACCGGCACACCGGGTACCGACCACTTCGTCCTGCCGGACGGGGCGACCACACTCGCGGTCCGCGAGGTGTACTCCGACTGGACCGCGACGCGCGGATCGATCGCCATCGAACGCGCCGACACCGTCGGCACCGCACCCGTCGAGGCGGACATGACCCTGTTGCGCAAGCGCTATCGGGTGGCGGGCAAGATGCTGCTGTCGCGGATCGACACCTGGTTCAACTTCCCGAAGTGGTTCTACCTCGACCTGCCCGTGAACACGCTCACCGAGCCGCGACAGACGCCGGGCGGGCTGGCGACGCAGTGGTCCTCCGTGGGCCACTTCGACCTCACCGATGACCAGGCGATCGTGATCACCGTGCCGAGATCCGATGCGCCGTACCAGGGATTCCAGCTCGGGAGCCTCTGGTACATCTCGCTCGACTACGTGCACCACCAGACGAGCCTCAACTCCCACCAGGCCCAGGTCGACCCGGACGGGATGATCCGGATGGTCGTGTCCCGTCGCGACCCCGGCGTCGCGAACTGGATCGAGACCACCGGACGTAGCCGCGGGATCATGCAGTTCCGGTGGCAGCGCGTCGACGACCCCGTCACCGACGGACCGACCGCGATGGTGGTCGACGTCGACGATGTCGCGCACCACCTCCCGTTCCATGACCAGAACAAGATCGATGCCGACGGCTGGCGGGCTCGGATCGCCGCGCGGCAGCGGGCCTTCGCCGACCGGATGCTCGGATGACGGGCCTCCTCGCCGACAAGGTCGTCGTCGTCAGCGGGGTGGGGCCGGGTCTCGGCCGGTCCATCGCCCGGCAGGCGGCGCAGGCCGGCGCCACGGTCGTGCTGGCGGCCCGCACCGAGGAACGTCTGCGACAGGTCGCCGACGAGATCGACGCCGCGGGCGGACGGTCGCTCGTCGTCCCGACCGACATCACCGACGACACACAGGTGCAGCGCCTCGTGGACACGACTGCGTCCGAGTTCGGCCGGGTCGACGCGCTGGTCAACAACGCGTTCGCGCTGCCGTCGATGAAGCCGTTGTCGCGCACCGACTTCCACCAGATCACCGACAGCCTCGACCTCACCGTCCTCGGAGGACTACGGGTCACGAAGGCCTTCGCCGACGCTCTCGCCGACACCGCGGGTGCCGTCGTGATGATCAACTCGATGGTCCTGCGCCACAGCGAGCCCCGCTACGGCAGCTACAAGCTCGCCAAGGCCGCTCTGCTGGCGATGTCGCAGACACTGGCCACCGAGCTGGGGGAGCGGAAGATCCGGGTCAACAGCGTCGCCCCGGGCTACATCTGGGACGAGCAGCTGCAGTGGTACTTCGGCGAGATCGCGAAGAAGTACGACGTCTCGCCCGACGACGTCTACGCCGACACCGCGAAGAACTCCGACCTGAAGCGTCTGCCCGAACCCGACGAGATCGCCCGCGCCGTCGTGTTCCTGGCGTCGGACTGGGCGAGCGCGATCACCGGTCAGACACTCGACGTCAACTGCGGCGAGTACCACTGCTGAGCAACGACAGGACCATCGCGATGACAGCACGCACCGACGTCGGGACCGTCGAGGACCTGCACGCCTCCGCGATCCGTGCGACCGGACTCGACGACTTCGGGTCGGACGACCCCACCGAGGCGCTGGGCGTCCTGCTCGAGTCCTATCGCTCCGAGGCCGGTCTCACCGAGCTGGGCAGCAAGATGTCCCGGTTCTTCCTCAAGGGCGCACTGGTCGCGCGCCTGCTCAGCGAGAAGGCGTTCGCCGAGCACCCCGACCATTCCGAGATCCCCGTCGAGCGGCCGATCTTCGTGACCGGCCTGCCCCGGACGGGCACCACGGCCCTGCACCGACTTCTCACCGCCGACCCTGGGCACCAGGGGCTCGAGATGTGGCTGACCGAGTACCCGCAGCCGCGGCCGCCCCGCGACACATGGGAGTCGGATCCCGTCTACCAGGCGATCACCGCGAACTTCGAGCAGCACCACGTCGAGAACCCCGAGTTCATGGGTCTGCACTACATGAGCGCGGGCGACGTCGAGGAGTGCTGGCAGCTGCTCCGCCAGACCATGAAGTCCATCTCGTACGAGTCGCTCGCCTACCTGCCGAGCTACTCTCGATGGCTCGACGGGCAGGACTGGACCGACGCCTACGAGCGACACCGGCGGAACCTGCAGTTGATCGGTTCGCCCGACCGCGAGAAGCGGTGGGTGCTCAAGAACCCCAGCCATCTGTTCGCCATCGACGAGCTGCTGTCGGTCTATCCCGACGCGGTGATCGTGCAGACGCACCGGGCGCCGCGGACCATCGTCGCCTCGATGTGCTCACTGGCCGAGAGCGCCACTGCCGGGTGGTCCACCACCTTCGTCGGCGAGACCATCGGACGGACGCAGCTCGAACTGTGGTCGCGGGGCCTGCGTCGCTTCGCCGACGCCCGGTCACGCCACGACGCAGGTCATTTCGTCGACGTCGACTTCGACGACCTGCGCCGCGACCCCGTCGGCGTGGTGGAGGGCATCTACGCCGCGGCGGCGATCCCCTTCACCGACGAGGCGCGCGCCGCGGTGACGGCGATGGACGCCGAGAGCAAGAAGGGACCGCGCGCACCCAAGCACCACTACGACCTCGCGGACTACGGGCTCACGACCGAGATGGTCGACGAGACCTTCGACGGTCTCGTCTCCGCACCCTGAGGCGTGTCGTGCCGCGGTCAGAGCGTGGCTCCCGGCCCGAGGACGCCGAGCAGCCTGAGTGCGTCGGCGTCGCGGGATCCGGCGGGGGCGGTGTACAGCACGAGCTGCTGGTCGAGTTCGGGGATCGCGAGGACGTTGCAGTCGACGGTCACCTCGCCCACGACAGGGTGCTGGAATGTCTTGCGGAGGGCCGCCGGGGGCTGGATGTCGCGACGTTCCCACAGCCGCACGAACTCCGGACTCCCCGCGGTCAGTTCGTCGATCAGGTCCGTCACCTGCGGGTCGTTCGGGTACCGGGTGGACGCGACCAGAAGATGCATGACCGCACCCTGCCGGAACTCCTGCAGATCCGACACCCCGTACAGCGCAGGTCGACCCGTCGCCTGCGGCAGGAACGCCTGGCGGGCAAGGTTCCGATCGGCCGGTGATGCGTCGGCGAAGTCGTCCATCAGTGCGCGGGCGAGGTCGTTCCAGGCGAGGATCTCGTACATCGCCGAGCTGACGAACCCGGCTGTGTCGGGCAGTCGGTCGAGCAACGCCTGGATGCTGGGCCGGACCGCGCGGCACACGCGAGGATCGCGGGGGCGCACCGTCTCCGACAGGACATGGAGGTGGTCGGTCTCGGCAGACGTGAGGCGCAGGGCCCGTGCGAGAGTGGAGACCACCTCCACGGACGGTCGCGGTGCTCGTCCCTGCTCGAGGCGCACGTAGTACTCGGTGGAGATGTGCGCGAGGACGGCCACTTCCTCACGTCGGAGTCCGGGTGTCCGTCGGCGCGACCCAGGGATCAGGCCGACGTCCTCGGGCCGCAGCCGTTCGCGACGACTGCGCAGGAATGCTGCGAGTTCGGCGGTGTCCACGACGACCAGTCTGCCGCCACAGTCGTCTGCGAGGGTGGTACCAGCGCTACCAGTCAGACACCGTCGTCCGGTCCGAGACTGGCCCCATGACACAGACATCGGACCGCACATCCACCACCCGCACCGTCGGACTGCTCACCGGGAAGGTCGCACTCGTCACCGGCGCCAGTCGCGGTATCGGGGAAGCCGCCGCACGACTGTTCGCCGCGGAAGGCGCGGCGGTCGTGGTCGCCGCGCGCAGCGTGGACACGCTGGAGGCCATCGTCGCCGACATCCGTGCTGCGGGCGGGGTCGCGGACGCCGTCGCCTTCGACCTCCGCGATCCCGACGGTGCACGGGCGGCGGTCGAGCGCGCGGAGGAGTTGCACGGTCGGCTCGACGTCGCGTTCAACAACGCCGCCGCACTGCAACGGCCAGGTCCCCTCGACGAGACTTCCGACGACGACATCGACACGCAGTTCGCGGTCAATTTCCGTGCGCAGTGGACGGCGATGCGGGTCGAGGCCGAGGCCATGCGACGGAACGGCTCCGGCGCGATCGTCAACACCTCGAGCATCGGCAGCAGGCGGTCGAATCCCACGCTGCCCGCCTACGGCGCCATGAAGCGGGCGCTGAACAGCCTCACCGAGACCGCCGCGGTCACGTGGGCACCGCAGGGCATCCTGGTCAACGGCATCACACCGGGTGGCACGGACACCGCGATGATCGACGAGTGGGAGACCGCGGTCCCGGGCGTGCGGGACGGCATCGTCGCGTCGATCCCGTTGGGTCGTCTGGGCACGCCGCGAGAGGTCGCCGAGGTGGCCGCGTGGCTGCTCAGCGATCGTGCGTCCTTCGTGACAGGCGCGATCGTTCCGGTCGACGGCGGCGGCGGAGCCTGACGGACAGGTCAGGGACGGTCGGGGAGTGACGGAACCGGTCCGGGGCGCTGGAACAGGAACCCCTGGGCCTCGGGGCATCCGAGCTCGACGAGCGCGTCCCGCTGCTGCGGGGTCTCGATCCCCTCGGCGATCACCATGAGCCCGTTGGCCTTGCCGTGGTCGATCAGCCCGCGCAGGAGGTGGTCGACGGCCGGGCTCCCCAGGGACGAGGTCAGCGACGCGTCGAGCTTGAAGCCGTCGATGGACCAGTGCACCAGGCGTGAGAGGGAGGACCATCCGCGCCCGAGGTCGTCGACGACGACGTGGACCCCTGTGCTGCGCAACGCATCCAGCGCCGTCAGCGTGCGGTCGTCGTCGGCGACCGTCGACTCGATGATCTCGACGCAGAGGCGCTCACTCGGCAGGTCGGCGTCACCGACCGCGTCGAGCAGCTGCGCGAGCCGGGCCGGACGGTGCAGATGGCCGCCCTCGATGTTCACGTGCAACAGCACGTCGTCGCCGACGGTGTCCGCCTGCGCGCGCAGGGCGGTGGACGCCGCCCGCAGGATGTCGAGGTCGATGTCGAGCATGATGTCGGTCGCCCGCACCGCGGGCAGGAAGTGGGCGGGGGTGAGCGGGCCGTGGACCGGGTGGATCCACCGGCTCAACGCCTCGAAACCGTGCACCGTGCCGTCGACCGGATCGACGATGGCCTGAAACCAGGGCTGGATCTCCCCGCGGGCCAGGGCCGCCGCCACGTCGTCGAGCCCGGTGTCGTCGGGGAGCCGGGTGCGGTCGCGCTGCAGTTCGAGTTGCTCCTCGACGACGCGCGCGTACTTCTGGAGCAGGGTGACGTCGCCGGCGCTGACCGCCTTCGGGACGGTGTCGGTGAGGCACAGGGTCCCGATGGCCGTGTGCTCGCGGCTGAAGAGAGGCACACCCACGTACGTCCGCAGCCCGGCCGCCGTCAGAGGCGAGGTGAGGGCGGGGTCCGCGCCCGCAGCCGCCGCGTCGTGGATGACGAGGGGTTCGGCGCTGTCGACCACGGCGCGGCACGTGGTGGCCGCCCGGTCGACGACGAGTCCGACGCTGTCGGGGTCACCGAACGCTGCGAGCACGTACTGGTGCCGTTCGTCGAGGATGTGCAGGCGGGCCTGCGCGAAGCCGACCGCCATCGCGGCGAGTTCCAGCGTCGTCGACAACGTGCGGCTCACGGCGCCGTCGCCGAGGTAGTTGGTGGCGTGCCCGGCGCGGGCCGCGGCACCGTCGGTCATCCCCACGATGATAGTCGCGGCACGCGCGCGGGAGCCCCCGTTCGCGCAGGTGGCGTCCGATTCGTCTGGCTGAGGACCGAGAAGTCGTCGACGGTGTGCCCGAGTTCGGTGGAGAGGACCTCCCGACGGTGTCGATGTGTCTGTCATCCACCCCGTGGGAGGCCTCGTGACCCGCGCCGACCGCCGCCGGTGTTCAGCGGAGGTCGACGGTGACGCCACCCGAGAACACCGAGTCGTGCAGTTCGATCCGTGTCGCGTCGGTGCCTGCGGGCAGGTCGTAGACGACAGTCACCTGCAGCGCGTTGCCGGGGTTGATCTGCTCGTAGAACACGGCGGCGTCGTCGACCTGGATGGTTGCCGCGGTGTTGGGTGAGAACTGGGTCCCCTGCTCCGACAACACCTTCTGAGACGAGATGTCGAGACTCTGGGCCTTGTCGCCGATGTTGCGCACGGTCAGGTCCACGAGCAGGAACTCACCCTGGGCACGTTCGGCCATGAAGTCGGGGCCGATGCTCGTGCCGCCGGGGCGAACGCCCCGCACCACGAACTCGAACTTGCCGTCGCGCGCCGGCGCGCCGATGCCCGGTCGGGGTGCGGCTGTGGATTCGGTGGCGGTCGGAGGAGCACCGGCCGAGGCGGGCGCGGTCGTGCTGCCGGCGGGAGCCGCGTCCGGGGACTCCGTCGAGCCGCCACCGCCCGACGCCACCGAGATGACCACGACGAGCAGCACGAGGGCACCGAGCACGGTCAGCACCTTGTGCCGTGCGAACCAGTTCTTGCGGGGTGTCGGCGGCGGGTAGGGCGAGACGAAGGACTGATCGGAGGGGTTCTGGTTCACGGCAGTACCTTTCGGTGGTCGATGTCGTCGACAACTGCACCGTGTCCATCCGGCCGACCACATCCTCCGATCGGTCCGATGCCGTCGCCCGATCGGTCCGATGCGGCCGCCGTCGACCCGACCGATCGTCGGATGGTGGTTGTCGGAAGTCACCCGTAGCGTCGCGGCCATGACCCCCATCAGCCCGGCGACGCCCTCGGAGGCGTCGCCGTGGCTGACGAAGGCGCCCACCGCCGCGGCCGGCCGGATCCGCCGCCGGCTCGCGACCGTCTCCGTCGTGACGATCAGCCTGTTCCTGACGATGATGACCGCGGGGCTGGCGGGCGCCGCGGGTACGCCGGTGTGGAACGTGATGCTCGGTTTCGGCCTGAACGTCGGGGCGGCGGTGGCTCTCGTCTGGCGTCATCGGCATCCCTTCCTGGTGCTGGCGGCCGCTGCGGCCGGACCGCTCTTCTTCGCCACCGACGCAACCGCAGCTCTCATCGCGCTGTACGCGGTGGCGTCGCGTGTCCGTGACCGTCGGCTCGTCATCGCAACCGGCGCGGTGTGGGCGGCCTGTGTGGTCTCGTTGCTCTACGACTCGTTTCGTCGCCGGGACTATTCGGCGCTGACCATCGGCGTCCGGATGCCCGAGGGCGGTCCGGTGCCGGAGTGGGACCTGCCGATCTGGGTGGCGTTCGTTGTCGCGACGGCATTGGTCGCATTGGTGGTCGCGGTGGCCACGCAGCGGCGGGCGAGCTCCCAGTTGACCGTGGTCGCAACGGCTCTCGACGACCGGACGCGCGAGTCGGAGGTGATGCGCGCGGAGATGGCAGTGGCCGCGGAACGGGCGCGGATCGCCCGTGACATGCACGACACGCTGGCGGCCACCCTGAGCCGGATCTCGCTGACCGCCGGTGGTCTCCAGGTCAACAGCACCGAAGGTCCCGAGAAGGTGGCGAATTCGGCGTCGTTGATCCAGAAGACGGCTCACGACGGGCTCGACGAACTCAAACGCATCATCGGCGTTCTGCGGGGCGAGGCCGGCACGGAGGCGGGGTCGGGTGCGCAGAACCTCGACGGGGTGAGCGATCTCGTCGCGTCGGCACGGTCAGCCGGGGTGTACGTGACGGTGGCCGTCGATGTACCGCCGGATCCGATCGGGCCCTTGTCGGGACACGTGGCCTACCGGGTGGTGCGTGAGGCCCTCACGAACGCCTCACGGCACGCACTCGGTTCGCCGGTGGGTCTGTCGGTCCACGGGGCACCCGACCACGGGCTCCGCCTCGAGGTCCGCACGCGCACCGGCACGTCTGCGCCGTCGGAGGCAGGGACCGGGACCGGACTCCGGGGAATCGCTGAGGCGGTGACCAGCGCCGGTGGGTCGTTCACCGCCGGCCGAATCGGCGACGAGTTCGTCGTGAGCGCCTGGCTGCCCTGGCACTCCTAGCGGTCCGCTGTCGGGGTCGCTGCCTACGATCGGCACACCATGACAGCACCCATCGATCTCGTCATCGTCGACGACGACCCGTTCGTCCGTCGGGGACTGGTCGACATCTTCGCTGCCTCGGGGGACATCCGCGTGGTCGCGGAGGTCGACGACGGCGACCAGGTCCCGGCGGCGCTCGCCCGGTGTCGGCCGCACGTGGTCCTGATGGACCTGAAGATGCGGCGTGTCGGGGGGATCGAGGCAATCGTCGCGATGATGTCCGAACCAGATCCGCCGCGCGTGGTCGCGATGACGGCGCTCGACGTCGACGACCTCGTGCTGGCGGCCATCCGCGCCGGCGCCCACAGCTTCATCCGCAAGGACGAGCCGCCGCAGTCGTTCGGTATGGCGGTTCGCGCCGTCGCGGCCGGGACGACGCTGTTCAGCGAGCAGTCGCTCCGCGAGATCGTCGCGGCCACCGGTCCGGGTGCGACCGGGTCAGGCGGTTCCGACCGTTCCGAGGCGGCGCGGGCTGTCACGACGTTGACGGATCGCGAGTCGGAGATCCTGAGGGCGCTTGCCGGGGGCGCCACCAACGCGGCGATCGCAGGCGAGCTGTACCTCAGCGAGACCACCGTGAAAACCCATCTGTCGCACATCTACACGAAGCTGCGCGTCACGACGCGCGTCGAGGCGGCGATGGAGGCCCTGCGCGGCGGACTGGTCGTCTGACGTCGGCCGTGATGCGCGTCCGGCGGCCGTCGAGCGACCCGCCCGGGCCCGCCGGTGACCCCTACAGTCCGACGGCCCGTTCGACCGCCGGGGCGTGCGTCCACGGCCGGTTGAGCAGGAGCGTGGTGGCGTGGGCGCGTTTGAAGAACAGCTGGATGTCGTGCTCCCAGGTGATGCCGATGCCGCCGTGCATCTGGACGGCCTCGCCCGCGACCGCGGTGACCGTGTCCGAACAGAACATGCGAGCGGCGGCTACCGCCTCGTCGACGTCGTGGCTGCCGCGGACGACGGCGTCGACCGCGTCGTAGGAGATCGATCGCGCGGTCTCGACGGCCGCGAACATGTCCGCCATCCGGTGCTTGAGCGCCTGGAACGAACCGACGGGCCGTCCGAACTGGGTGCGGGTCGAGGTGTGGGCGACAGTGCGGTCGAGCGCGCCCGACGCGACACCGACCTGTTCGGCGGACAGCGCGACCGCCCCGACCGCGAGCAGTCGGTCGACCAGGTCACCGGGTGCCGCGATGACCGTCGACGGCGTGTCCTCGAACGTGACGGTCGCCAGGGCTCGCGTCGGGTCCATCAGGGGCACCGCGGTGCGGGTGACGCCCTCGGCGTCGGACGCGACCTCGTGCAGGGTGGTCTGTCCCCCCGACCGCGCGACCACGAGCAGGACGTCGGCGAACTCGCCGTCCAGGACGTAGTGCGCGGTGCCCGTCAGCAGGCCGCCGTCGGTGACCACGCCACCGCGACCCCATCCCGCGGCGTCGGCCCAGCAGAGAGCCGCGACGGTCTCGCCCTCGGCGATCCCCGGCAGGAGCCGTTCGGCGGCCTCGTCGTCCCGGGTCAGCAGGACGGCCTGTGCGGCCAGGACCGCGGACCCGAGCATCGGGACCGCGGCCAGCTGTCGTCCGAGCTCCTCCAGCACGATGTGGGTCTCGACGAGACTCGCTCCGACGCCGCCGAATCGTTCGGGTATCGCGAGAGCCGCGACACCGACCTGCCGGGTCAGCGTCCGCCACAGATCGAGATCGGTCCGCGGGGTGGACGCCATGGCGGCCCGGAGTCGATCGGACCCGCCGTGGCGGCGCAGGACGTCGACGACGGCCGATCGCAGTGCCGACTGCTCGTCGGTGTCGACTCCGGGTGAGTCGATCGGGCCGAGCACCTCGCTCACGGTGCGATCGCCTCCAGCACGCGTCGACGATGCTGCGCCGGGGTGCCCCACGCGGTCAGCAGCGCCCGCGTCTTCGTCAGGTAGAGCGACAGATCGTGTTCGCGTGTGTAGCCGATGGCGCCGAGCGTCTGCAAGGCCGTGCGCGCCGCGAGATCAGCGGCCCGCCCGCACGCGACCGCCGCGGCGGACACGTCACGGGTGACGTCTGTGGGGACCGCGTCGGCGGCGCCCTCGGCGTCGACGGCCAGCGCCGCACCGTGGACCAGCGGTCGGGCCATCTCGACGGCGATGGCGACGTCGGCGAGGTGGTGTTTGACGGCCTGGAACGAGCCGACCGGTCGCCCGAACTGCGTCCTCGACCGCGCGTGATCGGTGGCGAGCGCCACCATCCCGGACGCCAGCCCGAGCAGCTGGGCCGCGGTCGCGAGGACGCCGAGATCGCCGGCCCGGCGGGCGTCGACCGGGTCCGAGATCGTCTCACCCGACTCGACGTCGGAGACGGTGCGCGTCGGGTCGACCGATCGGTGGGTGTCGCGCACCGTCGCGGTGGCGAGCCGGGATCCGCTCAGCGCCAGCACGAGTGAACTCAATCCGGCGTCCGCGGCGCGTCGTGCCAGGACGTCGTGGGCGATCGTCGCGGGTTGTCCGGCCAGGACCGGCTCGAGCAGGTCGGCACGGCCCGCGGCGGACAGCAGCCACGGCACGACGGCGGCGGACTCGGCGACCGGTCCGGGGACACAGTGGTGTCCCAGTCGTTCGACGGCGACGACCATCTCGACCGCTCCGGCGCCCATGCCGCCGGCCTCCTCGTCGGCGAGCAGGGCCGTGACACCGGTGTCGGCGAGGCGTGACCACAGGTCCACCGTCGGCCGCGGGTCACCGTCGACGAGAGCCCGGGCGATCTTCGGCACGTCGGCACGGGTCAACATCGCGTCGATGCTGGACGCGAGGTCGGTGTGCTCGGTCTCGAGCAGGAATCTCATCGGTCACCCCGGGGCAGTCCGAGCAGTCGCTCACCGATCACGTTGCGCTGGATCTCGTTGGTGCCGGCGTAGATCGGGCCGGAGAGCGAGAACAGATAGCCGTCGAGCCAGGCCGCGTCGGGACCGTCGGCCAACTCACCGTCGGGGCCGAGGAGGTCGAGTGCCGTCTCGTGCGTCGCGATGTCCCACTCCGACCAGAACACCTTGTTGATCGACGACTCCATGCCCAGCGAGCCGCCGTCGAGGAGTCGACTCACCGTCGCGTAGGTGGACAGTTCGTAGGCCCGTGAGCCGATCCACGCGTCGACGACGCGATCGGCGGTGCCGTCCGGGGCGTCGTCGCGGGTGCGCGCCCACAGCGCCAGCAGTCGGTCGGTGGTGGCGAGGAACCGCCCGGGTGAGCGCAGCGACAACCCGCGCTCGTTGGCCGCGGTGCTCATCGCGATGCGCCACCCGTCGTTCGCCGCGCCGATCACCCCGGACTCACCGGGGCGGTCGGGATCGTCGGGGACGAAGACGTTGTCCAGGAACAGCTCCGCGAACCCGGGCTCACCGTCGAGCTGGTCGATCGGTCGCACGGTGACGCCCTCGGCGCGCAGGTCGAACATGAAGTAGGTCAGTCCTCGATGCCGTGTCGCCTCGGGATCGGAACGGAACAGGCCGAATCCGCGGTCGGCGAAACTGGACCGCGAACTCCACGTCTTCTGGCCGTTGAGCAGCCACCCGCCATCGGTCCGGGTGGCCGTCGAGCGCAGGGAGGCGAGGTCGCTGCCGGCCTCGGGCTCGCTCCACGCCTGGCCCCAGATGTCGTCGGCGCGCGCCATCCTCGGCATGATCGACGACAGCTGGTCGGGGTGGGCGTGCTCGAACAGGGTGGGCGCCAACAGGAAGATGCCGTTCTGGCTGACGCGACCCGGTGCGCCACTGCGGTGGTACTCCTCCTCGAAGACGAGCCAGTGGACCAGGTCGACGTCGCGGCCACCGAACTCCTCGGGCCAACCGACCACCGACCACCGCGCGTCGGCCATCTGTCGCTCCCACTCGCGATGGGCCTCGAACCCCTCGGCCGAGTCCATCGACGGCAGCGGCGTGCCGGGGACGTTGTCGTGCAACCACTCCCGCGCCTCCGCGCGGAACGCGACGACCGCCGGATCGAACGTCAGATCCATCACGCACCCCCGCCGGCACTGGCCTTCATCGACTTCGCGTCCATGCCGCCGAGCGAATCCCCGTCGGCCTCCGCGTTCGCGCTGTGGGCGAAGTGATGCCAGCCGAACACCGAGTCCATGGCGGTGCGCAGACCCATCTGGTCCTCGCAGATGTTGACCGCCTTCTTGCACAGCGCCAGTCCGAGCTGCGGCATCTCCGCGATCTGCGCGGCGATGCCGTCGACCGTCGACTGCAGGTCCGCGCGCGGCACCACGTGGTTGACCATGCCCCAGCTCTCGGCCTGGTCGGCGGTGAAGCGTGCGCCTGTGAACAGCAGTTCCTTGGCGCGACGGGGACCGAGGACGAAGGCGTGTGCGAAGTACTCGACGCCGGGGATGCCCATGCGAGCCACGGGATCGGAGAAGAAGGCGTCGTCGGAGGCGACGATGAAGTCGCAGATCCAGGCGAGCATGAGGCCGCCGGCGATGCACGCACCGTGCACCTGGGCGATCACCGGCTTCGGGATCTCCCGCCACCGCCGACACATGCCGACGTAGACCTCGATCTCGCGGGCCAGGCGCTGGTCGCCGCCGGAGCGGTCCGTGTGGTCCCAGTACAGCGACGCGGTGTTCGGGTAGCGCACGTGGAAGTCGCGCTCGGGGGTGCCGATGTCGTGTCCGGCCGAGAAGTGCTTGCCGTTGGCCCGCAGCACGATCACCTTCACCGCGGCGTCCTCGACCGCGCGCACGAAGGCGGCGTCGAGCGAGTAGGTCATCACCGAGTTCTGCGCGTTGCGGTACTCGGGTCGGTTCAGCGTCACATAGGCCACCCCGTCCGCGACCTCGTAGGCGACCGGAGCCGAGTCGGCGGTCAGGTCGTCGCCGGTCAGAGGCGGTGGGATGGGGGTGTCGGCCATACCTCGGACAGTACCTAGCAAGTGCTTGGTTGGTAAAGCGGGACCCGCGGCTGCGGTTCGCATTGTCGAACGACGAGTTCGACGCGCGCCGTAGCATCGACGGCCATGGACGTCGACGGTGCACGCGACAGGGCGGTGTCGCCCCCGACCGACCGCGTCGTCGACGTCATGGAGATGCTCGCCGTCGAGCCGGACCGCCGGTTCTCGCTCGCGCAGATCTGTCGGTCGCAGGGGATCACGCGCGCGACGGGTCACGCGATCCTCGCGACGCTCGTCGACCGCGGGTGGGTGCACCGCGACGACGTCGACACCACCTACGTGCTGGGTGACCGGATGGGCGCGGTGTTCGCACGCGGCCGGGCACCGGGTCGCGTGCTCGACGAGTTGTTGCGCGGTCTGGGCAGGGACCTCGACATGCCCGTCTCGCTGGCCACGTTGCGCAACCGGTTCCTCGTCGTCACCGACACCGTCGCGCCGCCGGCGGTCACGCCACAGGTGTCGATCGGGCTGGCGTTGCCGGTCATCGCCCCCTTCGGCCGGGAGTACGTGGCCTGGGCCGACGACGACGTGCGGGCGGAGTGGATGCGGCTGGTCCCGAGTGGCAGGCCCGAACTGGTCGCCCGCCTCGACGCCGTCCTCGCCGCCGTCCGGGAACGGGGATTCACCGTCGACCGGCTGTCGCGGCCACTGGTCCGGGTGCACGCGGCGTTGCAGGCGCTCGGCGCCGAGATCGTCGTCGACGAGCTGTCGGCCTCGCTCGCGGCCACCTACGCCGAGCTCGCGACGATCGACGTCACCGACGACGAACTCGACGCCGGCGACGACGTCCCGGTGGCGACGATCTCCGTGCCGGTCGGGTCGCGCGGGGGGGCGCGAGCGGTGACGATGTCCCTGGCGGCGCAGCCGTTCGCCCGGGTGTCCCCGGCCGAGATCCGGCGCATCGCCGACGTGCTCCGCGAGGCGGCCGAGCATGCCCAGGACGCCCTCGTGGAGACCGGCTGACGCAGGGGTGTCCGGTTGACGGTGTTCTCGGCCGGGTCCTACAGTGTCGTCGGATAGTCGACTCAACGGTTCGAATAGTCGACGCACGACAGATCGGAAGCAGGGCATGACAGCACCCACCGCGCCCTCGTACGAGCTCTCCCACCTCGCCGCCCTCGAGGCGGAGTCGGTGCACATCTTCCGTGAGGTGGCCGCGACGTTCGAGCGGCCCGGGATGCTCTTCTCCGGCGGCAAGGACTCCGTGGTGATGTTCCACATCGCCCGCAAGGCCTTCTGGCCGGCGCCGGTGCCGTTCCCCCTCATGCACGTCGACACCGGGCACAACTTCGACGAGGTGATCGACTACCGCGACCGGGTGGTCGCCGAGACCGGTGTGCGACTGGTCGTCTCGTCGGTCCAGGACGACATCGACGCCGGGCGCGTCGTCGAGCCGACCGGCCGTGGGGCGAGTCGCAATCGCCTGCAGACGACCGCCCTGTTGCGAGGCATCGGCGACAACCGGTTCGATGCCGTGTTCGGCGGCGCACGTCGTGACGAGGAGAAGGCCCGCGCCAAGGAGCGCGTGTTCAGCTTCCGGGATCGGTTCGGGGCGTGGGACCCTCGCGGTCAGCGACCCGAGCTGTGGAACCTCTACAACGGCCGACACGGGCCGGGGGAGCACATCCGTGTGTTCCCGCTGAGCAACTGGACCGAGCTCGACATCTGGCAGTACATCGGCGCCGAACGCATCGAGCTGCCGTCGATCTACTACGCACACGACCGCGAGGTGATCCCGCGCGACGGGATGTTGTTGGCGCGCACGCGGTTCCTGCAGCCCGAGGACGGCGAGGAGACCCGCACCGAGACCGTGCGTTTCCGCACCGTGGGCGATGCGACCTGTACGGGTTGCGTGCTCTCGACGGCGTCGACCGTCGAGCAGGTCGTGGAGGAGGTGGCCGCCACCCGGCTCACCGAGCGGGGTGCGACCCGCGCCGACGACCGGATCTCCGAATCCGGCATGGAGGACCGCAAGAAGGAGGGGTACTTCTGATGACGGTCACCGATCACCGGGTCGCGGGCGTAGCAACGGATCTCGGTCGCAAGGAGCTGCTCCGGCTGGCCACCGCGGGCAGCGTCGACGACGGCAAGTCGACGCTCATCGGCCGACTCCTCTACGACTCCAAGTCGATCTTCACCGACCAGATGGAGTCCATCGAGCGGACCAGCGCGGAGCGCGGCGACGAATACGCCAACCTCGCGCTGCTCACCGACGGTCTTCGTGCCGAGCGCGAGCAGGGCATCACCATCGACGTCGCCTACCGCTACTTCGCCACGCCACGACGGAAGTTCATCGTCGCCGACACCCCCGGTCATGTGCAGTACACCCGCAACATGGTGACCGGGGCATCGACCGCGGACCTCGCCATCGTCCTGATCGACGCACGCAAGGGCGTGCTGGAGCAGACCCGCCGCCACGCGTTCCTCTCGTCGCTGCTCGGTATCCCGCACCTCACACTGGCGGTGAACAAGATGGACCTCGTCGACTTCTCCCAGGAGAAGTTCGACGAGATCCGCGCGGAGTTCGCGTCGTTCGCATCGAAGCTGAACGTCACCGATCTGACCTTCGTCCCGGTGTCGGCGCTGCTGGGCGACAACATCGTCGACCGGTCGTCGAACATGCCCTGGTACCAGGGCAGTCCGCTGCTGCACCACCTCGAGGAGGTGCACATCGCCTCCGATCGCAATCTCATCGACGCCCGACTGCCGGTCCAGTACGTCATCCGACCGCAGCGCGCGGACGGCTCCGACCACCGCAGCTACGCCGGCAGCGTCGCCGGTGGCGTGTTCCGCCCCGGTGACGACGTCGTCGTGCTCCCCGGCGGGTTCACCTCGCAGATCGCGCAGATCTGGGGCCCGGGAGGCAGTCCGGTCGCCGAGGCGTTCCCGCCGATGGCCGTGTCGGTGTCGCTGACCGACGAGATCGACATCACCCGCGGTGAGATGATCGCCCGGCCGAACAACCGTCCGTGGGTCGGGCGTGACGTCGACGCGATGGTCTGCTGGTTCTCGGAGGCGACCACCCTGGGGGAGGGCAACCGCTACGTCATCGCCTCGACGACGACACAGACCCGCGCGCAGGTCACCGCCGTCGACTACCGGCTCGACGTGAACACCCTCCACCGCGACGAGGCCGCGGACACGCTGGCGCTCAACGAGATCGGACGGGTGACGCTGCACGCACAGCAGCCCCTCATGTTCGACGCCTACCGGCGCAACCGGGACACCGGCAGCTTCATCCTCGTCGACGAGACGACGAACCAGACGGTCGGTGCCGGGATGATCACCGGCCCGGTGAACCACGGCGCGACCATCGTCTGGCACGGGTCGAAGGTCGGCCGCGACCAGCGTCCGTACACCGGCGCGACGATCTGGCTGACGGGCCTGTCGGGTTCGGGCAAGAGTTCGCTCGCCGTGGAGCTCGAGCGGCGCCTCGTCGCGGCCGGGCGCCCGGCCTATCTCATGGACGGCGACAACCTACGGCACGGGCTGAACTCCGACCTGGGGTTCGGCGACGGTGACCGCCGAGAGAACATCCGACGCACGGGGGAGGTCGCGGCGTTGTTCGCCGATTCCGGCGCGATTGCCATAGTCTCGTTGATCAGTCCCTTCGCGGCGGAGCGCCAACGCGCCCGCGACATCCACGACGCGAGTGGGCTGACCTTCCACGAGGTCTTCGTCGACACGCCGCTGGAGGAATGTGAACGCCGAGATCCGAAGGGCCTCTACGCCCGTGCGCGGCGCGGTGAGGTCGCGAACTTCACCGGCATCGACTCGCCGTACGAACGTCCCGAGCGGGCCGATCTCGTCGTCACCCCGCAGGACGGCACCCCCGGTGACGTCGCCGAGGCGATCATCCGGGATCTCGGCCTGTGACACCGCAGGGGACCGCGGCGATGGGCGCTGACGCCCGACTGGCGGGGGAGCTCGCCACCGCCGCCGGTGAGCTGCTCGTGCGATTGCGCGCCGACAGCGGGTTGTCGGGCAAGGAGCTCGGCGCGGCAGGCGATGAGCAGGCCAACGACCTGCTCGTCTCGCGGGTCCGTGCGGAGCGCCCCGACGACGCGGTGCTGTCGGAGGAGAGCGCCGACGACCGTCGCCGCCTCGCCGCCGATCGCGTCTGGATCATCGACCCCCTCGACGGCACACGGGAGTTCGGCATGCCCGACCGCGCGGACTGGGCCGTCCACGTCGCCCTGTGGCATCGCGGGTCGGGTCTGGTCGCGGGGGCAGTCGCCCTGCCCGAGCTCGGCGTCACGTACACGACGGACGGGTCGTCGGTCGATCCCGTCGACGGCCTGTTGCCGGCGCGGTCGTCGACGGCACCGCGGGTCGTGGTGAGCGCGTCGCGACCGCAGCCGCTCGCCGAGCGGGTCGCCTCCGCCGTCGACGGGGAGGTGGTCCAGCTCGGCTCGGCCGGCGCGAAGACGATGGCCGTCGTCCGCGGTGAGGCCGATGTCTACGTCCACTCCGGGGGCCAGTACGAGTGGGACTCGGCGGCCCCGATCGCGGTGGCGGAGGCCGTGGGCCTGTGGTGCAGCCGTGTCGACGGTTCGCCGCTGGAGTACAACAACGACGACGTCTACCTGCCCGACCTCGTCGTGTGCCGCGCGGACCTGAAGAAGACGGTGCTCGCCGCGATCAGGTGATCGGTGCCGGTGCGGTCATCCCTGCGGACCGGCGCGGTGGCGCGCGAGGAGTCCCTGGGGTCCGGGGTCCTCCGCGGCGGCCGCGCTGAAGGCGGTGATGTGTCCGCCGAGATCGGCGAACGCGCGTCCCGCTCCGGCGGTCGCCGTGTCGACCACGAGCTGACCCAGTGCCTGCGGCGCCATCGACATGGCGGCCTCGGCGATCCGCAGGTCGACCAGCGCACCGGACCCGTCGACGACGACCGTCACGAGATCGTCGTCGTCGCTGTGCTCCACGCGGATCGCGGCGATGCTCTCCGCGGTCGACTGGAGACGGTCGAGCGCACGTCGGGCGCTCGCCTCGATGTCGTCGAACGAGACGGGGAACGAGGGCGGCATCGGCGCCGAGTCGGGCAGCGGGGCCCGGGGCGGGAACTGCTGCTCGCTCATGCGCGCCTCATCCACGTGCTCGTGTCCTCGTCGTCGAAGAAGTCGTCGACCTCGCGGTCGACGGCCGCGGCGTCCCGGTCGGAGGGGAGCTGCAGGTAGGACACCGCCTCGAGCGGGTGGCCCTGCGCGAGCAGCTCGGAGCGATGGGCGGCGCCCGCCCGGGTGCCGGCCTGACGACACAGCAGCAGGATCGTCCGGGCCAGTCGGCTCGCGGAGAGGTCCATCTCCGACGCCTCGATGTGGATCGCGGTGGGCAGCCCCTGCATGGTGGTCCGGACGTCGATCGAGCCGGTCGGTGTCGACGCACGGCCGACCGTGGGGAGCGCGACCTCGGCCTCGAGTGGGTCGGCCTCGAGTGGGTCGTCGTCGGCCGGGATCGTCGCGGCGTCGGGCTCGTGGACGTCGTCGTCCCACGGGTCGTCGTCGAGGTCGTCGGGGTCGATGTAGCGGCGCACGCAGTCATGATGGCATCGCACGGTCGTCCGGGTCCGAGGTGCGGGGCGGTTGTCCACAGGGGTCGCGACGACTTCCCCGGGCTCCGGTGGAACCGATCGCGCTGTCGTCGCGTCCAACGAAGTGAGGGATCGTGCGAGATGGTGAAGGTCCCTAAGGATCGTGTGGAAGACCCGTCCGCCGTCGGATAGGCTGCCACCCGAACCGCCCGCCGGACATGCGTCCGGCGTACGAGAAGAGACCTTGGGGGTCCACCACCATGACGAACCTGTCCGTCGAACCCGACGCGATCCGCGCCTACGGCACCACCGTGTCGGCGGTCGGTGCGGCGATCGACAGCGCGAGCGCGATGGACCTCGCGGTGAACGTCGCCGTGATGGTCCCGGTGTTCGGACTGATCGGCCAGGACTTCCTCGCGAGTTTCGGTGGCGCCCAGTTCGCGAACGCCGTCTCCACGGCGGCGCTGGTGGCCGTGCACCAGGGCTCCGCCGCCTCGGCGTTCGCCGCCGCCGAGAACTACCAGGGCACCGACGGCGACACCCGCCACGCCCTGAACTCCGCGAGCTCGCCGCTGTGACCGAGGGTGCGGGCCACGCGCCGGCACCCGGACACGGCTCCAGCGTCCCCGGCCCGGGCGGGCCGACCGTGATGGACATGCTGGAGGGCAGCAGCATCGCGCCGCTCCTCCACATGCCGGTGAGCGAGATCCTCACCAAGCACCTCGGACTGCCTCCGCTGCCGCCCATGCCGTCGATGCCCCCACTGCCGGTGATGCCGCCACTGCCGACCATCGACCTCGCGTCGCTGTTCAAACCGTTGACGGATCTCCTGTCCGGCTTCGGGTCGGGGACCATGGCGGGCGCGCCGTTCGACCCGACGCAGCTCTTCGACGGGTTGCAGAAGGCGTTCGAGAGCGTCTTCGGTGTGCTGTCGCAGGCGATGTCCGCGGTCACCCCGTTCTGGGCCGGCGCGGGCGGCTCGGCGGCGATGGCGACGGGAGCGCAGGCCAACGTCGGCAACGTCGAGACCGGTGGCCAGAGCGGTGACATCTCGCGGATCGTCGCGATCGCGACGGCCAGCGTCGCCAAGGGTGTGGCCCTTCTCCAGGGCGTGATCGCCAGTTTCGCGGCCTCGCTCGTCCCCCTCATCCCGGCGGCCGTCACGCCGATCGGTCAGGCGGGCATCATCGCCTCCGCGACGACCCACCTCAGCGAGGGCCTGGCGGTGGTGGCCGAGACCCGTGCCGAGCTGACCGCTCACACCGCGAACATGACGTTCGCCGGGCACCCGATCCCGATCACCGCCGCCCCGCAGGCCGCAGCCGCCGTTCCCGGCATGGCGTCGTCCGCGGTGCAGGCGGTCACCAGTCCGGTCCAGTCGATCATCGGGGCGGTCGGTGGCGCAGGCGTGGGCGGCGGTCTCGGCCGCGCGTCGTCGCTCGGTCGCGTCGCGGCCGGTGCCGACGCCCTCGCCCCCCGCGCAGGCGGAGCCGCGAGCGTCGGCGGATCCGGCGGTGGCGGCGTCGGCGGTGGTGGTGTCGCAGGCGTCGGGGGGATCGCCGGTCTGGGTGGCGGTGGCGGTTCTGCGCCGCCTCTGGGCACCCGGCCCGCGGACGCGCCCGTCGCACCGTCGTCGGCCCGGTCGGGTTCCTCGTCTCAGGAGGAGGTGGTCAACCGGACCTCCGCGACCGCCACCGGGACGGTCGGACCCGCGGGGATGCCGATCGGCGCGGCCGGAGCCGCGGGGGCGTCGGCCTCCAGCTCGGGCGGCCACAGCGCCGACCGGGAGACATCCGTCGACGCACGCCACACCGACGAGGTCGTCGGCGAGAGCCCGGCGGCCGCCCCGTCGGTGCTCGGTGGTGTCGAACCCACCACGGCCCAGTCGATCTGGGACAGCCCCGACGAGCTCGACACCTGACCCGACCGTCACAGGAGGAGAACCGACCATGAGCGACATCGCCGTCGACCCCGCCCATCTGCAGAAGGCGGTGAGCCGACTCGAGGCCATCGCCGCCGAGCTCGAGCGGACTGTCAGCGCTCACGGTGACGACCTGCGCACTCCGCCGGCCGGTTCCGACGAGGTGTCGCGCGCCGCGGCGACGTCGTTCACCGGATCTGCGGAGGCGTTCGAGACGGAGATCACCAAGGGGGTCGCCGGGATCCGAGACGTCGCCGCCGCGTTGCGCGACGGGTCGGCGACGATCGCGACGGCCGACCAGACGGTGGCGAGCGACCTGTCCGGCCTCTGATCCGAGAGGTACTGCACGACAACCTGATCGGCGCGAACGAGAGGACGAGCGCACATGGTGGGTTTCACCGGGGTGCGGTGGGAGGTGCGGCCTGCCGAGGAGCTGAGCCGTCAGCTCTCGGCCGGCGCCGGCGAACGCCCCATGTTCGAGGCCGCGGTGGCCTGGGGGACGATCGCGTCCACGCTTCATGAGCTGCGGGAGGAATTCGCGGCCGTGCGCAAGATCGTCGACGAGGGCTGGACGGGCTCCACTCGTACCGGGGTCCTCGCGGCGGTCGACGAGCTGGGCGCCTGGGTGCAGGCTGTCGCCGACGACGCTCGCGCCAATGCCAAGGCTGCTGAGCGACAGGCGATCGCACACACCGTCGCCGTCGCCGCGATGCCCGACGCAGGTGTCATCGCCGCCGTCGGCCAGATGGAGGCGGCACTCAAGGCTGTCGTCGCGCCCCCGTCGGCACTGATCGCGGGTGGTATCGCGCGACTCGACGAGCAGGCGATGGGGATGAAGGCGCAGGCATCACGGGTGATGCACACCTACGAGCAGGCGACGACGCCCGTCGCGAAGCCGTGGGAGCCTGCGCCCGTGCCCACCGGTCTCGTGCACGCGCCGGTCGCCGCGGCCCAGCGCGTCGCTGCGCAAAAGCGTCTCGCCGAGCAGGATTCGGCGGCGGTCGCCGCTGCGCAGGGCGCGATGTTGGCGATCGCAGGGATGAGTGGAACCGGTCTGGGCCCACGTGCGTCCAATGAGTACATGACGCAGACCGCCCGTGCCGCACACGATGGCGCGGTGCCGGTCACCGGTGAGGAGGTGACGATCGTGGGGCAGTCCGCCGAGGTGACGACCGTCGCCGGGTCTCCCGTTGTCGGCCCTGTCGCGCCCATGGCCTCCGCGTCCCCCTCGGGCGTGACCCCCACGCCCGTTGTCGCGACGAACTATGATTCTGTACAGGACGCCGTCGTGGACGGACACGTGCCCGCGGCGCCGCCGGTGCTCGGGGTCGCCGAACGGGAGGGAGCGTGATGGTCATCGACACCGACGTCCTCCACACCTTCTCACTCGTCGAGATGCTCACGCTCTGTGACCATCTCGGTCTGCAGACGATGCCGACGGTTCTGCGCATCGAGGAGACCGCGGAGGACGGTCTGACGGCGTCGTCCCGGTCCGAGGCGCACGCCGCCCTCGTGGGTCGAGACGTGATCGACGACTCCGGCAATGTCGACCTGCACGTCCGCGCGATCCTCTCGGCGGCCGCGAACCCCGGCTGGGTCGTGGAGATGCGCCGGATCGACATCACCCAGGTCCTGCGCATGTGTCTCGTCGGGTCCGGCGAACGTCGGTTCGCCCTGTCGCGCAACGGCTCGCTGTTCACCGTGCGCGAGGTCGTCGCGGGCGACGATGCCCGGCTGGTGCGTTCGGAGGTCGGCGCGCTGATCGGCGAGACCGCCAGGGCTGCCGTCCCCGAGGTCCGGTACCCCAGCGATGTCCTCGATCGCGCCCTGCACGGCTGCATCGACGAGACCGACCACGCGGCGGCGTTGTTCGCCCTCGGCCAACCCGAGGCGGCCGCGCGTGTGCTGGCGTCCTCGCTCTGTGGATGCGTCGGTCAGACCGAGATCGTCGCGTTGGCCGGGGATCCCGCGCACCGGACGGTGATAGCCGTGTTCGACGGCCCACGGGGTCGCGTGCTCACCGTCGCGACGCCGTCGGTGTCCGGCGAGCGGTGGACGTCCATCGCGCCGGGCGACGGGGGTCGCATCGCCGCCGCGCTTCGGCAGCTCGCACACACACTTCCCGGGGGCGTCTGATGACCGCCGGCTGGGATCGACGAGGGGACCTCTCTCGTCACACCACAGGCGTCCGTGGATTCGGACACGACGAAGGAAGAGATTGATGGCACAGGGCACCAACATCGACACCGGGTCAGTCGACCAACTCCGGCAGAAGGCCGAGGCTCTCCAGGACCACATGCGTTCCGTGCTGCGACAGACCGAGTCGGTCGTCCAGCAGGCGGGTCACGCCTCCATCTGGGCCGGCGACGCCTCGCGGGAGTTCCAGAACGTCAACGCGCGTTACCAGGCCGGGTCGACGAAGTTGCAGCAGACGATGCAGGAGGTGCTGCAGAGCGTGAACTCGGGCACCAAGAACTACTCCAGCACCGACACCGACGCCTCGGCCGGCCTGCGCGGCGCCGCCGGTGGCCTCAACCTCTGATCTCACCCGACCCACGAAAGGCATCCACATCATGAGCGCAGACGGCCTCATCGTCTACAACACCGCCCAGCTGACCGGGCTGCTCGAGGAGATCTCCTCGAAGATGAACCAGTTCAACCAGCTCAACTCCGAGATGGAGGGCATCCGCCGCCAGATCGAGCAGAGCTGGGATCCGCAGTCCGAGGCGTCGGCCGCATTTCGGACCGTGCACCAGAAGTGGACGAACGATGTGACGGAGATCCAGGGCGTGCTCGCCCAGATCATCCGCGCGGCGTCCGACGGTCAGGGCAACATGTCCGACACCGAGCGCGCTGTGGCCCGCTCCTTCAACGCCTGAGCCACAAGTGATCTCACCGCGGCGGGCGGTGCGCCGGATGGCCGTGCGCACCACCCGTCCGCGCCGGAGTTCGATCAGACGGTGCGCAACTCCGGGGTCGGGTCGAGGAGTGTGGCGTCGATGCGGCGTGCCACCTCGGTGACGTGGGGTTCGTGCAGGACGTCGACATGCCCACCGGGAACCGGGTGCAGCGTCACCCCAGCGGTGCTCACGGCCTGCCACCACGAGCGACGGTGGGTGCTCCCCTCGGCGCACAGCACCGTGACCGGCACGTCGATGCGTCGCAGGCGATGTCGACGCGCCATCCGCGCGCCGCGGTGATAGAAGACGATCCACTGCGTCACCGGGTCGAACACCCTGCGCCCCACGAGCGGTAGTCGCAGGAACAACCCGACGAGCTGGCGCTTCGTCATCGTCATCGCCGGGGGCGCGGTGGACTCGGCGGTGTGAACCCCGACGTGCATCTCGTCGTCGGCCGCCCCATCGTCGACCTCCAGTTCCGAGATCAACGCGGTGCTCAGCGCCGAGTCGATGAGGACGACGCGTGTGACGTCCTCGCCGCGGTCCGCCCACTGTGCGGCCATCTCGAGCGCGACGAGTCCGCCGAGCGAATGGCCGGCCACACAGTACGGCCCGTGCGGGTGAATCGTGCTGACCGCCTCGATGTTCCGCCGCGCGAGGGCCTGGACACTCCGGTCGGGTCGACCGGGTTTCTCCAGGCCCAAGGCCTGCAGTCCCAGGACGGGCCGCGACGGCGAGAGCGCACGCACCAGTGGGATGAACGCCGACGCGGGCGCCCCCGCACCCGCGACGAGGAGCAGCGGTGTGGCGTCACCCTGTGTCCGCAGCGGGACGAGAACCCCGTCGCCGGTACGTGCGCCTGCGCGGGAGTTGGCTCGGCGGAGTCCGTCGCTCAGCGTCGCGATGGTCGGGGCAGCGGCGAACGCCGCGAGGTCGGGCTCGATGTGCAGCAGTTGACGCAGGGTGACGGCGATTCGTGCCAGCGCGAGCGAATCGACACCCGCGGCAACGAGATCCTGGTCGGCATCGAGATCGTCGTGGCCCAATGCGCGTGTGATCGCGAGCCGCACCGCCGACTCGACGACGTCAGGAGATCGACGCCGTCCGCGCGCGACCGGTCGGGGTGCCGGCAGCGCGGCACGATCGACCTTGCCGCGCTCGGTACGGGGCAAGGCGGTCATGCCGAGGACAAAGCGTGGGACCATCCACGACGGCATCGCGGACGTGATCGCCTGGCGCACCGTCGTCTCGACCTCGGACGCCCCCATCGACGCCGACCCGACCCACGCCACCAGGTGGGTCTCGCCGTCGATCTCCTGACCGCGGACGAACACCTCGTCGAGCCCGGGGATCGCACTGATGGCGACCTCGACCTCTGCCGGTTCGACGAGGTACCCACGGACCTTGACGGCGTCGTCGGCGCGGCCGACCACGTGGAGGTGGCCGGCGTCGTCCAGCAGGCCGCGGTCGCCCATCCGATACCCGCGACCGCCTCCGCTGTCGGGCAGGAAGCGTTCCGTCGACCCCGAGACGTAACCGTGTGCGATGGTTCCCCCGCGCACCGTCACCTCGCCGACCTGGCCGACGGGAAGGGGTTCGTCGTGCTCGCCGACGATGACGACCGTCCTGCCGCGGGGTGGACGTCCCGCGACGACCCTGCCGGGTGCGACGTCGTCGTCCGGCCGAAACCTCATGAAGCCGACGACGCCCACTTCGGTCGCGCCGTACCAGTTCACGACGGCGGGCGTGGGTGCAGCCAGGTGTCGTGCGAGTGCGACGTCCGCGCCGTTGGAGGGCTCGCCGTAGAACGTGATCTGGCGAACGGTGGACGACGGAGGCCGCACGCCGTCGCGGACCGCGGCCGCCATCCGTCGCACCAGACTCACCGAGGCGCTGACCGACGTCGCGCCCTCGACGACCAGCCAGTCGAGCAGCGGTTCCACCCCGTCGCGGCGCGAGTCACCGAGCAGAACAGTTGCCCCGGCGACGATGCCGGACAGCAGCGTCGTCATCCCGGCGCTGAAACCGAGCGGCATGATGTCGGCGATCCGGTCGTCGGGCTGGACGCCCTGCTCGACGATGACGTCGCGCGCCTTGCCGACCGCCGTCGCGTGGTCGATCACAACGCCTTTCGGTTCCCCGGTGGACCCGGAGGTGAAGGTGATCAGGGCGATGTCCTGCGCGACAGGGCGCGCGAACTCGACGGCGCCGGCCGGGATCGCGTCGACGTCGACGAGATCGGCGTCGGCGAGCGCGAGGATCCTGTCGACACGGTTCGACGGGAGGTGCGGGTCGAGGTGGACCAGCGGGCGTCCGGCGAGCAGGGCGCCGAGCGCGGCGACCACCGAGACGGTCCGGTCGTCGAGTCGCATCGCGACGGGCCGCCGACATGACGGCGAGGCCAGCCCGTGGGCGACTCCGGACGCGCGGCGGAGCAGAGCGCCGTAGGTGAGTCTCCCGTCCGATCCGACGATCGCCTCACGATCCGGGTGCGCGGTCGCCGCAGCTGTCAGCACGTCACCGACGGTCGAAGTCATCGCCGACATCGCCGATGTCGGCGCGACACTGAACGAATGTGGGCAGCCACGTGCCCGGTGTTGACGATCATGAAGTCCCCCCGGTCCATGAACCTACGGTGTCCGGCGGGTGTGTGCCGGATGAACGTCGGGGACAGCCGTCGCCACGTCTCGTCCGCGTCACCGTGGTGCCACCTGCGCCACAGCGCGGACCGGTGAATATGCAGTCACCGATTCCGATCTCCGGCCACTACGGTCCTCGGCGACCTCGGACCAGAACGGGCGTCAGTCGGGGCGGCATCCCGTCACCGAATGGTTCACGACGAGGAACCGCGGACCCACTCGTCGGGATTCGACCGTCAGCTCCGTCACATGAGCAAGCGGATCGGCGATCTCGTGTTCGCGAGCCTGCGGTACACGTACGGGTAATGACGGCCGCGACCGCCCGACATCATCAGTCGCTGCTCGAGTGTCGACTGCGGCGGTCGACGGGAGCCGCGGTCGACGGCGGCATCGGGGGACGACTGTCGGCATCGTGCCCGGGCAGGGCGGCGCCGACGGGAGCAGGCGGCTGCTGAGGGCGTCGCACCGGACGTCCGCCGTCGATCAACGATCCCTCCGCCGGGAGGGCGACGAGGGTCGCGGCGCAGGTCCCGGTCCGGGTCACCAGGTAGGCACGTGTCTGGTCCCGGTGATCCTGGTAGACGGCGACATCCGAGGTCCCGTCGAGCCGCTCGGGGACGCCGGCGGTGCGGTGGACCCGCAGCTGGGTGCCGACGGTCGGGTCCTCGGTGGCCTCCCGTGCATCGAGTATGCAGAGCGAGTAGTGGGCGACGGTGTGCCGCTGCTCGATCGGCGAGGAGAACATGAAGAGCGTGCGCGGATCGTTGACATTCGACACCAGCGGCGCCCACACGTCGGGGCGGTCGGTGCGGACGACGACCCGCGCCCCGACGGCGATGGCGCGCACCACGATCTGCTGCGCGAGGAACGCCGAGCCGTAGACGTCGACCCGGCGGACGTCGGAACCGAAGAGTGGGATGGCCAGTGCCTCGCCGTCCACGTTCGCACCGAACAGCTGCCCGTGGCCGCCGTCGACGACGCGGATCCCGTCGAGCGTGGCGAGGCCGAGAACGTCCCGGGGCAGGGCAGCGATGTCGTCGCGTCCGATCGGCAGCGTTCGGTTCAGGGCGGCGCGCTGGCGACCGTCGAGGCGACGCAGCTCGGTCGGCGGCGTACGCGTGAGATCACCGACCGCAGCGAAGCGGACGACGGTGGAGACCTCGAAATCGTCTCCTTCCCGACGCAATCGGGTGGCGCATGTCGTCGACAGGCTCGGTGTCAGCCAGATCTTCGTGCCGAGATCGGCGTCGATGGTAGGCGTCAGGGCATAGGAGGTCGTCGAGTACGAGCCGTCGGCGATCGACGTCCACCCCTCCGCCGCGTCCTCCACGCGGGCGTGGTCGACGAGTTGTGCACCCATCGCACTGATCCCGGCCGCAGACAGGATGGACGGTCGATAACCCTCGTGCGCGAGATGGTTCGCCACGCGGCGCGTCGCCGTGATCGCGGTGCGCAACACGCCGGTCGGACCGCCGCCGCGTGCCTCGATGGCGTCCGGGCACAGCAACGGGTCGAGACGGAGGACCACCCACACGTCCTGCTGCGGGACGGTCGGCAGGTTGGCGGTGAGGGTGGAGTAGGGCCCGGTGAGGTGCGCGGCCGCCCGCGACCGCCACCCGTGCGCGACGACGTCGATCGATTCGAGCTCGATGTCGAACTGCGACAACGCCCGTGCCACGACGCCCAGCGACAACCCCGACGACGCCACGATCGAGTTCGTCGGTACCAGCGCCGTCGGCGCCACCGGCCGGGCGATCCGGATGACGGTGATCAGACGGTCGTCGGCCCATCGCGCACCGATCGCCGTGCCGTCGGACTGGGGGAGATCGAACGGGACCGGAGGGTCGTCCTGCGTGCGGGTCACCCGGCGCAGATACGCCACCCGCCGCGCGACGCGGCCGCACACGGAGATGTCGGCCGGCGCACGGATCGCGAGTCCGGCACCGATCATCCCGACCACGACGGTGATCGCGACGGCCGGCAGAAGCGCCACCCCCACCACCCGCAGAACGGCGAACACGGCGACCGCGACCACCTCCGCCGCGATGACCGGCCACAGGGGCAGCACCCGCACCAGAGCCGGTGTGCGGGCCGAGGAGCCGGGCCGGGTCGGGTGCGCCACGTCGGATACCTTAGCAACGGTTCTGTACAGCTGAACCGCTGCGGCGGGCCGCGGCGACGGGGTCGTCGGCGGGCGGTGCAGGGTGTCGAGCGCACGGGTGGACGGGGGCTGGTGATGGCACAGCGGACGACGAAGTCGCAGGTCAGCGGCTACCGGTTCCTGCTGCGGCGGTTGGAGCACGCGCTCGTCCGCCGCGACATCCGGATGATCCACGATCCGATGAGCGGCCACGTGAAGTCCTTCGTCGCGGGCCTCGTCCTCACCCTCGTGGTGGTGGGCGGTGCCGTCGCGTTCAGCATCTTCCGGCCCCAGGGCTCTGTCGGTGACTCGACCATCGTGATGAGCAAGCAGTCCGGACAGCTCTACGTCATCGTCGACGGACGGCTCCACCCCGCGCTGAACCTGGCCTCCGCGCGTCTGGTGGCGGGCAAGGCGGAGAAGCCCGACTCCGTCAGCGATTCCGTGCTGAAGGACTACCCGCGCGGGTCGCAGCTCGGCATCCCGGGGGCTCCGAGCGACCTGTCGGCGACGGGCGGTCCGGGACTGTCCATCTGGTCGGTGTGCGATCGCCTGGACGAACCCCGGGACCCCGACGGCGCCCCGACGGTCGGTGTGATCGCCGGCCGCCCGGCGCCCGGGCTCGGCGCGCGGGCGCTCGGCGGTTCGGACGCCCTCTACGTGCGCACCGGCGACGACCACTTCGTCGTCTACCGCGGCACCCGAGCACAGATCGATCCCGACGACCTCGTCGTCCGGCAGGCACTCGGACTGCAGTCGGTGCAGGCGCGCTCGGTCAGTCCCGCACTGCTGGATGCCATCCCGCCGTCGCGGGCGATCACGGCGCCCCGGATACCGGGGGCGGGCAACGCTTCCCGGTTCGCGCTCGACGGGGCCCGGATCGGGTCGATCCTCCGCGTCTCGAGCCTCGACACCGCTGCGGGACAGCAGGATCAGCTGTACGTGCTGCTGTCGTCGGGAATCCAGAGGGTGTCACCCTTCGTCGCCGACCTCATCCGTGCCGCCACCCCGACCAGCGGGCAACCGATCACCGTGAGCCCGGGCGCCCTGACGTCGATCCCGTCGGTGTCGCCGCTCGACGTCGACGGCTATCCGGACTCGGCGCCCGACGAGGTCGACGGCACCGCTCAGACGACGCTCTGTTTCCAGTGGCGCAAGGACGGTGACGCACCGGCCTCGACGGCGGTCGCGCTCGAACCGGACTTCCCCGTGGCGGACCCCAAGGCACTGGTACCGGCGGTGGGGGCACGCAGCGACGGCCTCGGGGCGGACGTGACCTCCGTACCGCCGGGGGCCAACTTCTTCGTGCGGACCACGGGCAGTGATCCCGGGAGCGCCCGCGCCGCATCCGACTTCCTCGTGGCGGACACGGGTGTCCGCTACGGCGTCCCCGACAGCGCGGCAGAACCCCTCGGCATGCCGACGCCACTCGCGGCGCCGTACCCGATCGTCAAGCTGATCCCGCCGGGCCCCGCCCTGGCCCGCAACTCCGCACTCGTCGAGCGCTCGGACGTCGCGCCGGGTGCCGGGTCCTGACGAGGGGCCCTGCGAGCAACGTCTACAGGTCGAACGACGCGTGCATCTCCCAGAACAGGATCTCCGCGTCGATTGCGGCCATCACGTGCAGTTCGCCGGTGTCGGTGGTGCGGACCGCGTCGCCGGTGTCGAGGTGCCCGGTCCCGATGAGCTCCACCGCCCCGCTCGCGACGAACAGGTGCCCGAACGGTGCGCCGGGCAACGTCACACGCTCCCCGGCGCGGATCCGGGCCGCGTGCAGCGCGACGAAGCGGTTGCCGATGTCGAGTGCGGTGGTGTCGCGATGGTCGGCCCGGCCCGACACCACCGGGATCAATGCCCCGGAGGCGAGTTCGTCGGTGAAGTCGTGCTCGGCGTAGGACGGGGTGCGGCCGTCGCCGTCGGGGGGCAGCCACATCTGCACCACGTGGGCGGCGCTGTCCTGAGCGCGCGTCGAGGCGTTGCGTTCGGAGTGGGTGATCCCCCGGCCGGCCGACATCCGCTGGACCAGGCCCGGCGTGAGGACTCCGGAGTTGCCGTTGGAGTCACGGTGTTCGACGGCCCCGTCGAGCACCCAGGTGACGATCTCGACGTTCTCGTGCCGATGGGTGTCGAACCCCGCGCCGGTGTCGACGACGTCCTCGTTGTGGACCATCAACACCCCGTGGGCGTTGGCGGGGAGATCGAAGTTGCCTGTGGCGGGGAACGACTGGGCGGAGGTGACGGAACCGTCGGTCCAGTGGTGCCGGTCCCGGTCACGGACGACCTCGACGTTCACACCGGCGATGATATGCCGCCCACGTGACTGCCGGGCGTCGGGTGGGAGGCTGCCGCAGGTCGCCGCTCACACCGTGTCGGTGTGCTTGCGTCGCAGCGTGTTCACCACGCGGTTGAGCATCGTGGCGAAGCGCGCGGTGTCGACGCCGATCGCGACACCCGGCTCGTCGACGACCAGCAGATACCGGCCGTCGTCGGGGATGTCGCGGTAGCGGACCTCGATGACCGAGGGGCTGCGACCGTCGACCGCGGAACCGACCTGGATGCGCAGCGACCCGCACGTCGCGACGTCGTCTCGTGCGAACACCGCGGCGGCCGACGGACGGGACGGTACGTCCACGACCGCGATGGTGCTCGCGTCGATGCCCGGCAGGCGTCGGAACGACACGTCGGTGTCTGTCGGGAGAGACCCGACGCCCGCCGGTCGAGGGAGCAGCGTGACGAGGTCGCGTGTCCAGTCGGAGGCGGAGTGCCGGGTGATCGACACCCGGCCACCGAGACTCACCGATCCGACGAGTTCCTGGCGCGCGACCACCACCGACTGCATGTCCCGGGTCGCCGACACGACGCGGAGGTGGTGGCTCGGGTCGTCGAACGGCTTCCGCGCGTCGAGACCGGTGACCCCGATCGTGACAAGTGGTCGGGTGAGCGTGTCGATGGCCTCGCGGCGCGGCGGGTTCAGAGTGGCGAGCGACGAGCCGGAGGACTCGGCGCCTGTGGTCGCCACGTCGGCGTCGGCGGCGGCGAACTCGGGCGGGAACTCCACGCCGTCGGACTCGGCCCAGACCTGTCCGAGGTGCAGCGTGCGCAGCGTCCACGCATCGCTCGCGGCCATCAGTAGTCGATACCCTCGCGCAGCCGACGACGGTCACCGGTGCGACGTCGCACGAGCCCCCACGACACCACCGCGAGGAGACCTGCGCCCGCCGCGACTCCGATGGCGACGTACCGCGGTAGGACACTCGGTGACGGTGCGGACGGCGCCGGGCGGAGAGGCTCGGCGGCGAACACGTTGCGCGAGTCGCCCGTTCGTGGGTCGGCGGGCTCGGCGCCCGACGGCAGGGTGTCGGGTGTCGTGGTGGTCAGCGCGGCCACCGGATCGATCAGGCCGTATCCGACCGCGCCGTCGCGGCCGTCGGCGGGGTGGTGGGCCGTCCGCGTGATGCGGTCGATGACCTGCCCTGCGGTGAGCTGCGGGAAGCGCGAACGGATCAGCGCTGCGAGGCCGGAGACCAACGGGGCCGCGAAGCTGGTCCCGGTGATCGGGTCGGTCCGGCCGGGGTACTGCGTCGCATCGATGATCGCCGGGTTCGGGCGGGTGTTCAGCGATGCCATCTCTCGTCCCGGCGCAGCGACGGTGACCCACGGCCCCGCGAGTGAGAAGGCCGCCGGCGCACCGTCGTTCTCGACGGCCCCGACACTCACGACATAGGGAGTGAAGTAGGCCGGCGACGACGCGGTGGAGACGGCCGCCCACGGGTCCGGGTCACGGCCACCCTGGGCCGCGACGGTGTTCTGAGCGCAACCGCCGCTGCCCTGCGAGGCGTTGTCGGCCGCGGCGACGACCACCACGTTCCGGTCGTACGCGGATCGCACGGCCGCGCCGAGCGCTCGGTCACCGAGGTCGCCTCCCGCGGGGCCGCACGCCGAGACGGAGATGTTGATGACGGTGGCGCCGAGGTCCACCGCGCGCACGACCGCCCGCGCGAGGGTGGTCACGTCGCCCGCGCCGCTCGACGCGCCCTCCGGCAGAACAGGTGCCGACGACGACTGCTGACGCGAGTCCGCGGGGCCGTAGTTCGCCGACGACTGCCGGATGGCGATGATCGTCGCGTCGGGCGCGACGCCCGCGAACCCGTCGTCGGGCGACTGCTTCGCGGCGATGAGACCGGCGACCTGGGTGCCGTGACCGTCGCAGTCGGTGGTCCCGTCGCCGGACGAGACGTAGTCGCCGCCGGGGACGACCGAGAGCCGAGGATGGCGGAACACGCCGGTGTCGATGACGGCGACCCGCTGGCCGGTGCCCCGGGAGAACTTCCACGCGCGATCGATGTCGAGGACCTGCAGACTCACCGGGCGTGCGATGTGGTCGGCCCTGGTGGAGACCATCTCCGAGCACAGCGAGGTCTGACGTGTCGGCGCCGACGGGGCAATCGGGCTCTCGGACGGAACCGGGCCGGAGATCGTCGGTGGCGTCATGGCGTGTGCGGCACCGACGGTCGCGGTGCCGGCCAGGGGGAGCGCCGCGGTCGCGGTGACACCGACGACCGCGGCCAGGCCGACGCGCGAGAGCGCGCCCGGCCCGCGTCGAGCAGGCGCACCCCTCACCACGCGCCGCGGGCGAGGGAGTACAACCCGATGACCCACGCCGCGATGGGCACCGTCGCGGTGATGACGAGGTACTCGAGGACCTCGCCGATCCGCCGCATCACGGGTGAGAACTCCATCGACGGGGTGATGACGCCGAAGGCGAACGACGCCGCCGCGACGACAAGGACGAGACCGACGGCGACGACGACCCACACCGAACCGGCGACGGACTGCGCGGCGACGACACCCAACAGCCCTGCGGCGCCGAGCCCGATCATCCCCGCGGCCTGCACCAGGTCACTGTGCGACCGCCCGCGCAGCACCACCGCGGCGGCGACGAGAACGCCCAGCAGCAACGACTTCCAGTCCACGTCCGGGCGCGGAACCGCGACGATCACGGCGCACGTCACCGCGACGGCCGCGGCTCCCAGCATCAGCCCGGACATGTGGGCGTTCGCGGCCTTCGCGCGCAGCTCCAGCGCCGCCGTCTCCGGCAGCGCGACCGCGCCGATCGCGGCGACGCCCGCGTTGATGTTCGGCGTCTCGGGCGGGTCGATGTCGTCCAGGGACGCACCCGCGGACGGGACGGTCGGGACCGGTAGCCGCACCAACAGGATGGTCAGCCGCGGGGCGATGAGCGCGACCAGCAGCGCGACGACCGCGAGCACCGCGGCGGTGTGCTGGACCGGTCCACCGACGAGCACCTGGCCCAGCGCGCCCAGCCCGACGAGCGTCGAGACGGTGATGAGCGCGAGGTGGGTGAAGGGCTCACCCGCGGTGACCTGGAGAGCGACGACGCCCACCAGCATCGCGACGCCTGCGCCGAGGAGCACGTTCGCGGAGTGGTCGGCGGCGGGCAGGCACGCGAGACAGCCGACGAACACCGCGAGCGCCGACGCCACAGTCAGCGCCGCGCCGACCACGCGGTCACCGGTCGAGCGCGCGACGACGTCGGCGACGAGGAAGACCAGGAACGCGGCGAACGCGACGCCCCCGAGGTCGTACCGGTGACCCGACCAGGACGCGACGACGGTGAGCACCGCGGACACGCAGACGGCGAGGAGGAAGGCGATGACACCGACCCACCGCGCCGCGCTCGTCGACCACGACCGGAACTCACGGCGCGTGATCCCGGCGACCGCGTCGATCACGTCGTCGTAGACGGTCGGCAGCTCCGCGGTGCCGTCCGACCGGAGGACGAGGAGGTCGCCGTCGTGGACACCCGACTCGACGAGCGTGCGGGTCTCGTCGAGAACGGGCTGACCGACGCGGCCCAGCGTCCAGCGGATGGCGAGGTCGTCGGGGACACGCTCGGGTTCACCGAACTGGTTGCGCAACAACAGTCCGGCGAGCTCGGGGACCAGGGAGGCGACGGGGACATCGGCGGGCAGAGCGACGTCGACCTGAGTGCGACCACTCAGGACCGAGACCCGGCACAGTGCCGGGTCCGTCCGACGCGGCGAGGCGTCGCGCGGGGGGTTCGCGGTCAGCGGTCCGGCGGACATGGCCGTGGCGACGGTAGGACTCCCCGGCATCGGTCCCGGTCCCGGCGGGTAGGTCGTCATCGGCAGCCAGCGCCTCCCTGTCAACTGTGCGAGAACGTACGATAGCCGACGCAATGATCCGGGGCAGTGGGGAGGGCGCGTCATGACCACCGAGGGATTCGTCCGTCGCGCACGTGCCCCGCGCCCCCGACTCCCCGGTGGCGAGACGGCGGTTCAGGCTCCTCCGGAGATCCCGCGTGCGGTGCCCGCGAGCATCATGGTGCGGCTGCTGCCGGTGGTCATGGTGGTGGCGATGGTCGGGATGATGGCGTTGTTCTTCACCGCCGGCTCGTCGGCTCTGCGCAACCCCGTCACCCTGCTGTTCCCGATGATGATGCTGATGTCGATGGTCGGCATGTTCGCGACCGGCGGCGGCCGCGGCGGGGGTCCGCGGGCGGCCGAGCTGAACGAGGAGCGCAAGGACTACCTGCGTTACCTGGGGCGTCTGCGCAAGGACGTCGACGAGACCGCCCACGACCAGCTGCGCGCGCTGTCGTGGTCGCATCCCGCGGCGGGGTCGTTGCTGCCCGCTGTCGGATCGCGCCGCATGTGGGAGAGACGTTCCGACGACGCCGATTTCGCGCACGTCCGTCTCGGCATCGGCGCACAGCGACTCGCGACGCGGCTCGCCCGCCCCGAGACCGGTCCGCTGGAGGACCTCGAGCCGGTCTCGGTGATGGCGCTGCGGCGGTTCATCCGCATGCACGCCGTCGTCCGCGGGCTGCCCACCGCGATCTCGCTGCGCGCCTTCCCGGCGGTCACGATCGAGGGGATCACCGACGAGGTGAACGCCCTGGCGCGGTCGATGATCCTGCAGCTGTGCACCTTCCACGGCCCGGACCTGGTGCGCGTGGCGATCGTGTGCGCCGACCCGGAGACCGCCGAGTGGTCCTGGGCCAAATGGTTGCCGCACGTGCAGCACCCGACCCGTCGTGACGGCGCGGGTCCGGCGCGGATGCTCTACCACTCGTTGCGTGAGTTCGAGGACGACCACGATCCCGAGCTGACGGAGCGACCGCGGTTCTCCCGCAACGCAACCCCGACCGCCGGTCGGGTCCAGTGGCTCGTCGTTCTCGCCGGTGGCTACGTCAACGGGGACGAGCGGTCCGTCAACGACGGCGGCCTCGACTCCGTGACGGTCCTCGGTCTCGCCGACAACCCCCTGACCCTGGCCGCGCGTCGCGGGACGCAGCTGCTGCTCGACCAGGGAGCACTCGGCGCGCGGTCGGCGTTCGGTGTGGAGAACTTCGCCGCGGCCGACCAGGTGTCCGTGGAGACCGCCGAGGCCGTGGCCCGACGGATGGCGCGGTACTCGTTGGCGACCGCCGCGCAACTGGTCAACCTCGACGCCGAGACCGGTCCCCGCGATCCCGGTCTGATGCGTCTGCTCCGGATCCCCGACGCCGGCACCGTCGACCCCGACCGCGTGTGGCGCCCCCGGACCCCGCGGGACCGTCTGCGGGTGCCGGTGGGTGTGACCGAGAGCGGTCAGCCGCTGGAGATCGACATCAAGGAGGCGGCCGAGAACGGCATGGGCCCGCACGGGCTGTGCATCGGCGCAACGGGTTCCGGCAAGTCCGAGTTCCTGCGCACCCTCGTGCTGTCCATGGTGACCACCCACGCACCCGAGGCCCTCAACCTCGTCCTCGTCGACTTCAAGGGCGGTGCCACGTTCCTCGGCCTCGACGGTCTGCCACACGTCGCCGCGGTGATCACCAACCTCGAGGACGAACTCGCCATGGTCGACCGCATGCGCGACGCGTTGGCCGGGGAGATGAACCGTCGCCAGGAGCTGCTGCGCTCGGCGGGGAACTTCGCCAACGTCGCCGACTACGAGCGGGCACGGATGAACGGCGCCGCGCTGGATCCCCTGCCCGCACTGTTCATCGTGGTCGACGAGTTCTCCGAGCTGCTCTCGCAGAAGCCCGACTTCGCCGAGCTGTTCGTCATGATCGGCCGGCTGGGGCGGTCGCTGCAGATGCACCTGTTGCTCGCCTCGCAGCGCCTGGAGGAAGGGAAGCTGCGCGGGCTCGACTCCCACCTGTCGTATCGGATCGGTCTGAAGACGTTCTCCGCCAGCGAGTCCCGCGCGGTCCTCGGTGTGCCCGACGCCTACCACCTCCCGGCGGTCCCGGGGTCGGCCTACCTCAAGTGCGACTCGTCCGAACCGGTCCGGTTCAACGCCTCATACGTGTCCGGCCCCTACGTCCCGTCCTCGACGACCCACCGCACGGGTGACGTGACCGGGCGGTCGGGTCCGGCGGTGCCCATCCGGTTCTTCACCGCGACCGAGGTCCCCGACCTCCGTCCCGCCTCGGACCAGGTCGACGACGTCCTCTCCGAGCCGACCGTCGAGGACCCGGTGATGCGCGACGGCCGGGCGGTCACGGTGCTCGACACGGTGGTCGCGCAGCTCGAGGGCCATGGTCGGGCTGCCCACGAGGTGTGGCTCCCGCCGCTCGAGGAGTCGCCCTCCGTCGACGCGCTGCTGCCGGTGCGCGATTGGCGGTCGACCGCGTCGACGTCGACCGCCGCACTGCGGTTCCCCGTCGGCATCGTCGACCGGCCATACGACCAGCGTCGCGACGTGCTCACCCTCGATCTCGCCGGCGCGCAGGGTCATGCCGCGGTGATCGGTGGGCCCCAGTCGGGCAAGTCGACGACGCTTCGGACGCTGATCCTGGCGGCCGCGGTGACCCACACGCCCGAACAGGTGCAGTTCTACTGTCTCGATTTCGGTGGTGGCACACTCGCCGGCCTCGCCGGCCTGCCGCATGTGGGTTCGGTCGCCACGCGGCTCGAGGAGGACCGCGTCCGACGGACCGTCGCCGAGGTGGTCACCGTCCTGCGCCGACGCGAGGCCCGGTTCCGCGACCTCGGGATCGACTCGATGCAGGAGTTCCGACGTCGCCGCGCCTCCGGCGACCCCAGCGTGGCCGACGAGCGCTTCGGCGACGTGTTCCTCGTCGTGGACGGGTGGGCGACCATCCGCGCCGAGTACGAGGCGTTGGAGGACACGTTCTCGGCGCTCGCGGCCCAGGGCCTGTCCTATGGGGTCCATCTCGTCGTGAGCGCCTCGCGGTGGATGGAGATCCGCCCGGTCGTCAAGGACCTCCTGGGCACCAGGATCGAACTGCGACTGGGCGATCCGGCCGACTCCGAGGTCGATCGGAAGGTGGCCGCGACGGTGCCCATCGGCCGTCCGGGCCGCGGCCTGAGCCCCGACCGGCTGCACATGCTCATCGGTATCCCGCGGCTCGACCGCTCGTCGCGGACCGACGACCTGTCGGCGGGCGTGATCGGTGCCGTCTCCGCGGTGTCGGCGTTCTACCCCGACCGGAAGGCCCCGGCGGTGCGGATGCTGCCCGAACGTGTCGACCGCGACGAGGTGGTCGCGCGGGCCTTCGGTCCCGGCGGCCCCCGGCCGACGCAGGTGGCGCTCGGTGTCGACGAGGCCGAGCTGTCGCCGGTGGTCCTCGACTTCGCGTCGCAGCCGCATTTCCTGGCCTTCGCCGACGTGGAGAGCGGCAAGACGACCCTGCTGCGGACTGTCGTCCGCGGGCTCGTCGAGAACGGTCGCCCCGCCGACACGAAGATCCTGCTGGTCGACTACCGGCGATCACTGCTCGGCGAGGTCTCGGGCAACCACCTCGCCGCCTACGCGACGTCGGCGCAACAGGCCGAACCCCTCGTGCAGGAACTCGCCGGTGTCCTGGCCGGACGGGTGCCCGGGCCCGATGTGACCGCGGCCGAGCTGCGAGACCGCTCGTGGTGGCAGGGGCCGGAGATCTATGTCGTGGTCGACGACTACGACATGGTCGCGGTCGCGTCGGGGAACCCGTTGCTGCCGTTGGTCGACATGCTGTCGCAGGCCCGCGACATCGGTCTGCACCTGATCGTCGCCCGGCGCAGCGGTGGTGCGTCACGGGCGCTCTTCGACCCTGTGATCAGCCGTCTCAAGGATCTGTCCGTCGACGGCCTCATGATGAGCGCCGCGAAGGACGAGGGCGTGTTGATGGGAACCACCAAGAGCGCACCCCGCCCGCCCGGCCGCGGCGTCCTGGTCACCCGGGCCGGCGATCGCCTGATGCAGGTCGCCTGGTCGCCCCCGCTGGACTGAGCCGGCGACGGCCCGCGCGGTGGTCATCCGATCAGACGACTGCAGCCGTGTGTCGCGCCGAGATGGGGCCCCGTCGTCGGACAATCCCGACATGAAGTCATCCGTCATGGGGCGCCTCGCCGCCGCTGTTGCCGTTCTCGTCCTCGCTGTGGGTGTGCTCGTCGCTGCGCCTGTTCTCGCCGGCGCCGCTGTGGCCTCTGCTGACACGGGCGTCGCCCACTCCGTCAGCGACGAGTGCGGAACCGGGTACTACGAGAACTCGAACGGGCGGTGCATCCCGGTGCCCGATGACAGCACGACGAGCATCCGATGCGCCGACGGGACCTACAGCCACGCCGAGAACCGCAGCGGTGCGTGTTCGCGCCACGGCGGCATCGCCGGCGGGTCCGGAGGTCGCGCCGGTGCGGCCGATGCGGGGGTCGCGCTCGGAGTTCTCGGAGTGGGGAGTGCCGTGGTCGGAGGGGCGCTGCTCCTGCCCCTCCTCCTCGGCGGACTGCTGTTCGGCAGCTGAGCGCAGCGCCCGGTCAGCGTTCCTGTTCGCTGGGTCGGATGACGATCTCACCGATGGCGGCGTGCTCGGGGCGGGTGACGATGTAGAGGATCGCGTCGGCGATGTCCTCGGCGACGAGCGGATCGCCCTGGGTCGCGTCGGGTGCGCCCTTGCCGCCGCCTGTCGTCATCTCGCTGCGCACGATGCCGGGCTCGACGAGCCCCACCCGGACCCGCTTCGGGACGAGCTCACGGCGGATGGCCTCGGAGAACGCGGTGACGGCGTGCTTGGTCGCCGAGTAGACATTGCTCTCGGGCGTCGGGACGCGACGGCCGGCCAGCGAGCTGACGGTGACGATGTCCGCGACGCCGCGTGTCTGGCCGACGGCGGCGGTGACCAGGGGCAGCGCTGCGTGGGTGGTGTTCAGGACACCGGTGACGTTCACGTCGACCATGCGCTGCCACTCGGTCAGATCGGCCTCGAGGGCCGGTCCGTTCGCGAGGAACCCGGCGTTGTTGACGAGGATGTCGATGCGCCCGAACTCGTCGGCGATGTCCCCGAGGACCTGTGCGACGGCGGCCGCCTCGGTCACGTCGACCTCGTGGGCCCGGGCCCGACCGCCGTGGGACCCGATGGCCTCGACCACCGCGGTCAGCCGGTCACCGCGTCGCGCCAGCAGCACCACCGTCGATCCCTCGCGGGCCAGGGCGTGTGCCGTCGCCTCACCGATCCCGCTCGACGCGCCGGTGATCACCGCGACCGTGTCGTCCAGTCGTCCCGTTGCCATGTCGTCCTCCCTCGAGGCGAAAACCTGTCCTGCAGTACCGACGTCAGGCGGGTCGTCGTCATTCCGCGACCGTCGGGCCCGGTCGGTCGTACGGCGTCAGGACGCAGAAGACGGCCTGGTCGGGGTCGCGGAGCACCACCCAGCCGACGGCGGGGTCGTCCTCGACGATCTCCGCGCCGGCGTCGACGAGGCGCCGGACCTCCGCGGCCTGGGTGGTGCCCACCGGGCGGATGTCGAGGTGCAGGCGCTGCCCGCCCGAGCGCGCGGTCACCGACTGCTGGAAGAGCAGACGCGGCCGGTCGGGACCCACCTCGACGAACGAGGTGCCGTGCGCGTCGACCCACCGATCGATCACCTGCCAACCCAGTGCGGTGCACCAGAAGCGCGCCAGACCGTCGGGGTCGCCGGTCTCGACCACGGTGCAGACCAGCTCGGAGGTCATCGCGGTGCCCTCACAACGGGCTCCCCGGCGGCACCGAGGGATGCGTGTACAGGCAGAACGGGTGCCCCGCGGGTTCGGTGAGGACGTGGAGTGGTTCGTCGGGGTCGTCGATGCGGTGCACGCGGTGCGTGGCGCCGAGGTCCTGAGCCCGGCGGGCCTCGGCGTCGAGCCGGTCAGGATCGTCGACATAGAAGCAGAGGTGCATCTGCATCGGGACGTCGGGCGCGGGCCACGTGGTCTCGCGCAGGTCGTCGGCCTGCTGGAACGCGAGCAGCCGGTGGCCCTCGCGCGTGTAGAGGACCAGCCAGTCGGCGGTGTCCGGGCCGTCTGTCGGTGGCTCGTCGCCGGCTCGGTAGACGAGGTCGAGCAGTCGTCGGTAGAACTCGGCCGTCCCACGGACGTCGGGGGTGTCCACCACGACGTTCGCCAGGCGGGGGGAAGCGGGTCATGTCGTCCACCTTCCGGGTGTCGGGCGATGTGTTCCCCGGGTCGCGTCGCCGAAACCGGCGGTGCGGTCACATTCTGCGCCCGGGGTCCGTCAGGAGAGGAGAACGCACCGCACGGGCGGTGCGGCGACCCGAGAGGAACCGACCATGAAGACGATGACCTGCCGCGACCTCGGTGGCCCCTGCGACCACACGCATTCCGGCGACTCCGCCGACGAGATCATCAAGGCCCAGGACCGGCATCTGAAGGACCGGGTCGCCGCGGGCGACGACGCGCACGGGCCGGCCCGTGCGGACATGAAGAGCCGGTGGCGGCACCCGCGTCGCTCGATGGGGTGGTACACCGCGACGAAGCAGCGGTTCGCCGACCTGCCGGAGAGCTGACCCGACGACGACGCCCGGGACCGTGGGGATCCCGGGCGTCGTCGTCGATCGCTCAGCGTGTGCGGCGGACCACCTGTCCGACACGCAGCACCCCGGCGGGGTCGTACTGGTCGGCCAGGGCGGCGAGCCAGTGCCGGGTGTCCTCGTCGTAGCACCGCGCGATGCGCTCGGCGTCGCCCGAGGCACCGAAGTTCGGCAGGCGCCCGCCCGTGGACCACGGCTCCATCACCGTCATCAGGCCGGCAGCGTGCGCCGGGACCACCGCGGCGATCTCGGGGGCGAGTACCCCGATCGCGAGCAGGGTGTACTCCGCGTCGCGCTGGGAGAACGCGCTGTCGACGGCGGCCGGGCGCCCGAACGCCCCACCGAGACGGCGGATCTCGACGATCACCTGCGGTGAGCCCGACTGCGGTCCGGCACCGGTCATGAGAGTGTCGATCGCCGCGTCGGGGAGCTCGGCCAGCAGGGTGTGCTGCTCGGTGGAGGGCATGGGGTCGACGGGGTCGGCGTGCACGGCACCGATCGCGGCATAGGGCATGACGTCGACCATGTCGATGATGGGCTGGGCGACCGCGCGCATCGGCGCCAGGAGCCGTGCCGCATCGGTCGGGTCGGCGACGGAGGTGTACCGCACCGCGACGGTGAACCTGCCGGCCAGCGGCGGCGGCACGTCGGGCAGCGGGGGCAGCTGCAGGAAGGCGATGGAGGTGTTGGTGTCCTCGGGTAGGTCGACGCTCCAGTCCCGCCAGGCGCGCAGCACCGCGTCGGCGTCGGCGCCGTCGAAGTACAGTGCGCCGCCGTAGAACCGGGGCACCGGGAGCAGGTCGATCTCGACCGCGGTGACGATCCCCAGCGTGCCCTTGCCGCCGCGAAGGCCCCAGAAGAGGTCGGCGTGCTCGTCGGGTGTGACACGCATCTGCTCGCCGGCGCCGGTCACCAGCTCGAAGGCGCGCACGTGGTCCGACGAGAGACCGTAGGTCCGGACCAGCGGCCCGATCCCACAGCCGGTGAGGAACCCGACGACGCCGACGGCCGGCGACGAGCCGACCAGCGGGGCCAGTCCGTGGGGGGTCGCGGCGTCCATGACGCCCTGCCACTGCACACCGGCGCCCACGCGGGCCGTACGCCCGGCGGGGTCGACGACGCACTCGGTGAGAGCGCTGGTGTGCACCAGGATCGAGCTGTCGTCGACGGGGACCGCGCCGTGGCCGGTGGCGGCGACCGCGACGGTGAGGCCGTGGTCGGCGGCGACGCGCATCGTCGCGGCGACGTCGTCGGCGTCGGCCGCGATCACCACGGCGCGGGGGGCGACGGGGACGGCGACGTTCCAGGGCGTCGCCCTCTCGTACCCGGGCTCGCCGGGTGCGGCGACGGTGCCCGTGACAGCGGTCCGCAGCGCGGCGACGGCGTCGATGGCGGCCGTCTCGGCCGTGGTGGGGGGCAGGACTGTGGTCATGGTGTGTTCTCTCTCCTGAGGCGCGGGCCCGGTCCGCGGAGTCGTCGTGGGGCTCGGGGAGAACACTGCGCGGCACCGCTTGGAGAGCGCTTGGAACCCGCTGGGGCGTCTATCCGGCGCCGACCGCGGCCGCCACACCGAGCATGTCGAGCTCGCGCGCCCGGGTGCGGATCTCGGCGAGTTCGGCGTCACGCGACGCCGACGGCTCGGCCACGCGGGCGAGAAGCAGCCGCGCGCGCAGCACCGTCGGGAAACCGTCGGTCCGCTCACCCAGGTCCAGTGCGAAGCGTGCCTGTTCTCGCGCCTCCTCCACACGGCCGAGCGCGGCGTGGAGCCGACCCAGGGCCAGTGACACCGGCCCGACGCACCCCACCTGGCCGATGATCGCGACGCGGTCGGCGTAGGGGGCGAGGTCGTCGACGAACCGGTCGAAGTGCGCGGTGAGTTCGAGATCGACCGCGACGTGCGCCAGCAGCGTCGCCGTGCCCAGCGTCGTCCAGACGTGAGCACCCCGGTTGGCCCACCAGCGCGACAACATCGTCTCGACGACCCGGCGGTCGCCGCGGGCTCCCGCGATGGCCGCGGTGCCCGCCACCACGACACCGACCATGCCGTTGTCGCCGCCCTCGTCGACGACGCTCTGCATCCACCGCAGCGGGTCGTCGGAGGCGAAGCCCAACTCCGCCAACGCCCCTCGCTCCCAGGCGTACGTCATGAGCGCGATCATCCCGCTGCCCGCGACGTAGAGCTCGGTCTGCTCGTGGACCTCCCGAGCGACTTGGTACTGGTGGCGGGCGCCGGCGAGATCGCCGTGCCACAGCGCGATCGTGGACTCCATCCACCGCAGCTGCGCGCGGACGACCGGCAGCCGGAGCTCCTCACTCCCGGCGATCCCTGCGGCGAGGTGGCGTTCGGCGAGCGCGACGTCGCCGAGACTCATCGCGGCCATGGTCGCGACGGAGTGGCCGATGACGGTGTCGACCCGCGACTGCGCGTGGTCGAGTGCCTGCAGCTGCGCGATGCGCTCGAGGCTGTCGCGGCTGTGGTGGGCGACTCCCGAGTAGGTGAGCAGGTAGCCCAGCAGCGCGTCGGCGGTCAGGTCGGGGGACCCCGATGCCGCGGCGAGTTCGTCTGCGCGCGCGAGGCATTCGGCCGGCACCGTCGAGTCGGGGTTGTAGCAGTGGCCGACGGCCAGCGCCGCGAGCACCGAGGTGTGCGCCTCCGGGTGGTCCAGGGTGAAGCGCCGCGCGCGTTCGAGGACGTCGAGGATGGGCCCGGGATCGGCGGTCGGCGCCTGCCACGGCCACCCACCGCTCGACCGCAGGAGGGCAGCGGCGAGCTTGCCCGTCGTCGCGACGCGGCCCGCGTCCATGGCCTCGAGCATCTGCACCCGTGCGGTGTCGATGACGGTCTGGCCGCGGCCCGCCCGCGACTCGGCCTGCAGGAGCGACATCGTCAGGTCGTCGCGGACCGAGGCGACCTGACGGTCGGCCTCGAGGAGTCCGTAGGCCTCGATCGCCGTCCGCCACCAGCGCGCGGCGACCTCGGAACTCCAGCGCGCCGCGGCGTCGTCGGCGGCGGCGGAACATGCGGCGACGACATCGAGCGGGTCGACCAGGGGGCCGGCCGCCACCATGTGGTGGGCGCGTCGACCGAGGACGTCGCCCGTCGGGAGCAGTGTGCCGAGGTGCTCCGCCACGCGCGCGTGGATCCGGCGTCGCGCCGACGACCGCATCGTGGCCAGCACCTCCTGCCGTAGCAGGCCATGCGCGAACACGTAGCCGTCGGCGTCGCCGGATGCGGTGATGATGCGGTGGTCGGCCGCCCGGTCGAGGAGGTCGGCGACCGTCGACGCCGGGGTCCCCGAGATCGCCGCCAGGGCGCGCAGGTCGAGTTCGTCACCGATCACCGCGGCCACCTGCAACACCTCGCGCACCTCGTCGGGCAGCGACGCCAGGCGCCGGTCGAGGACGGAACGGACGGCGACGGGGATGTCGCCGCCGGCGCGTTCGTCCCGGGAGAGACGTGCGTACTCCGAGACGAACAGCGGGTTCCCGCCGGTGCGTTCGGCCAGGTCGGCGCGTTCGCGGTCGGTCAGGGACTCCTCGGCCACCTGGTCGGCGAGGACGGCGACCTCCGACGCGCTGAGCGGCGGCACCGACAGCTGACGGTTCCCGGTGTCGCGGGCGGTGACCGCCAGCAGTCGTGCCACCGACGTGTCGTGTTCGCCCTCCCGGATGGTCTGGACCACCAGCACCGGCAGGCCGTTCAGTGCGCTGGCGAGGAAGGCCAGGCAGCCCACCGACGCGGGGTCGGCCCATTGGAGGTCGTCGATCACCAGCGTCAGCGGTGTCTCCCGAGCCACGGCCTCCACGAGCGACTGCACCCGTTCGTAGATCGCGAACCGCGCGGTGTCGGCGTCGACACCGTCGGGTGCCGCGGCCACCGCGTCGACGTCGACGCCGAGCCCGCGCACCAGCTGTCGCAGCGTCCACCAGGTCGGGGTCGTCTCCTCGGGATTGCGTGCCCACACCACGCGGCCCCCGGCGGCCGTGCTCGCGTGCTGTGCCAGCCGGGTCTTGCCGATCCCGGGTGGGCCGACGAACGTGAGCCAGCGCGTCGTCCCGCCGCGCACCTCGGCGACGGCGCGGTCGATGACGTCCACCTCGCGCCGACGACCCACCAGGGACTCCGGTGACGAGGTCTCGGGAATCGCCGCCGCCTCCTGGGACACGGCTTCCGGCACCTGCGTTCCGTGCGCGCCGGTCCAGCCCGGCCGACGGGGCCAGGCGGCCAGTTCGGGGTCGTGGGTCAGGATCGACTGCTGCACCGCACGGAGTTCCGGTCCCGGTTCGAGACCGAGCTCGTCGTCGAGGCGACGGGCGTGCTCGCGCAGGACCGCCAGCGCGTCCGGTGCCCGACCGTCGCGGTAGAGCGACACCGCCGACAGCCAGCACGACCGGTCGCGCAACGGGTTCCGCTCGCGCAGCGCCGTCGACTCCTCGACAGCCGACGTGAGTTGCTCGGTGGCGAGCAGTGCGGTGATCCGGTTCTCCCGGCAGTCGGTCTCGGTCTCGGCGAGGCCGGCCGCGTAGACGCCCACCCAGGGGAGGTCGGCGAGGTCGCTGAGCAGCGGGCCCTGCCACAACTGCAGCGCGGCGTCGGTCGTGGTGAGCACCTCCGCCCAGCGGGCCTCGTCACCGAGTGCCCGGGCCTGCGCCGTCAGATCACGGAAGCGGGTGACGTCGACGGCCTCGGCGGGGACGTCGACGAGGTAGCCGGGGGCCTGTCGCACGATCGGTGAGGTCCCGGAGTCGGGGTCGCGCAGGATCCGCCGGAGGTTGGAGATGTAGGCGTGCAGGCTCGACATGGCGTTGCCCGGTTGGTCGTCTCCCCAGATCGCCTCGCACAGTCGGTCGGTCGAGACCGCCCGGCCCCGTTCGAGGAGCAGCATCGCGAGCACCGCCCGCTGTTTGGGTGATCCCAGTTCGCACCGGATCCCGTCGCGGATGACCGCGAGCGGGCCGAGCACGCGGTACTCCATCGAACTCCCCGGTGACCACTCGACGACACGCCGCGCACCCCTGTACGACGTCTGTACCGGTTATATCGGACAGATGCCCGTCGCGCGGGGTGGATGGATCAGCGCACCCGGGCGTGCAGGTTCATGGAGGTCAGGATCTGATCGATCGCCGTCTGCACGTCGCCGGGTTCGATCCGCATGAGCGCGTCGGCGTCGAGATCGGTGATGTCGACGTCGCCGGAGCTGAGCCGGAACTCGCGTTCCTCCTCCGCGGACTCGATGACGTTGCGGATGAAGCGGCCGTTGCCGGCGAGGTCGATGAGGCGGACGGCGTTGCCGCTCTGGTCGGTGACCGTCGTCGACCACAGCGGCATGCACGCCTCCTGGATCACCCGCACCGACTCCGCCGGGAGCTGGGAGTCCCGGGCAGCGGCGATCACCTCGGCGATCTCGGCGAGCTCGTTCGGCTGGTACGACTCGAACCGGATCCGACGCGCGAATCGCGACGCCAGGCCGTCGTTGGCGGCGAGCAGCCGATCGATCTCTCCGTCGTAGCCCGCGATGATGACCACGAGGCGATCGCGGTTGTCCTCCATGCGCGCCAGCAGTGTGTCGACGGCCTCGCGACCGAACGCGTCGCCGCCGGACAGGCCCGTCTGGATGAGGGTGTAGGCCTCGTCGATGAACAGCACACCGTCGAGCGCGCGGTCGATCAGGGCCGACGTCTTCGGCGCGGTGCTGCCGAGGTGCTCACCGACCATGTCTCGGCGGCTCGCCTCGACGATGGAGTCGGACGTCAAGAGACCGAGACCGCAGTACGTCTTCGCGATGATGCGGGCGATCGTCGTCTTGCCGGTGCCGGGCGGGCCGGTGAAGGCCAGGTGCAGGCTTCGGGCGTTGCTGGCCAGGCCCTTGTCCGCACGGACCTTGGCCAGGGCGACCGCCGACGACAGTTTGGCGACCTGGTTCTTCACCGACGCGAGACCGACCTGCCGGTCGAGTTCGGCCTTCGCCTCGGCGAGGCGGCTGGTGCCGCCGCCGGACGCCGCCGCGTCGACACCGCTGGGCTCCTGGGGCACCGACGACGGGTCCCACTTCCTGGTCCGCCGCGCGATGCGCTCGGGGTCGACGACGACCAGTCGGTAGCGCGGGTCGCGCAGCGCCTCGGCATTCGCCGCGAAGGCCGGGTCGCGGGAGTAGACCTGCTCGAAGAGAGCGCGTGCCCTGTCCTCGTGTCCCTCCTCGCGCAGGACCAGGCCGTGGGTGAACATCGCGGCGGTGACCGCGGCGGGGATGGGCCCGGTCTCGGCCTGCTCGAGCCGACGGTTGGCCTCGGTGAACATGCCGAGCTGCGCACACGCCGACCCGATCATGACGTTCGCGCCGGCCAGCATGTACTCGTCGGCCCAGGTCGCCGCCGCGCTCGACAGCACCGACAGCACGTCGGGCCAGCGCTGCGTCGTGAAGTGCAACATCGCTCGGACGTAGGTGACGATCGGCGTCGCCTCGTGGGCGGGGACCTCGTCGAGGACCTCCTGCGCGCCGTCGTGGTCGAGCCCGGTGATCAGCGACGCCGCATAGCCGGCGATCACGTCGGTCGTCGACGTGATCGGGTAGTCGATGTAGAGGCCCGTCGGGAACCGCCCGACGAGCGTCCCGGGCGGGAGTCCGAGTCGGCGCAGTTCACGGTGCAGCGCACCGCGGGTGCGGTAGAGGTTGGCCAGGTTGTGCGACGCGTCGTCGCCGCACGCGATCCGGCCGAGCCAGGCGTCGGCCATGTCGGGCGCGTGCTCGCAGGCCCGCTGGAACGCGAGGGCCGCCTGGCCGGGGTCGCGGACGGCTTCCTGACCGTCGACGGGGATGCCGAGCGACAGGATGCCGAAGTCGAACAACTGCCGTGCCTGACGGATGTCGGCCACCGCGCCCCCTCGCTGCACAAACCTACGAATGCCCGCCGATCACCCTAACCGCGGGGACTGTCGGCGCCCACCGGCCGCCCACGAGCGTGACGGCCCGCACCCACTACGATGGCGCGGTGAGCGCTCAGGTCGATACCGTCTCCTCCGCCGCCGATTCCCCCGACACCCCGCAGCCGTTCCGCGAGCTCGGACTCAAGGACGACGAGTACGCGCGGATCCGCGAGATCCTCGGCCGTCGCCCGACCGACGCCGAGCTGGCCATGTACTCGGTGATGTGGTCGGAGCACTGCAGTTACAAGTCGTCGAAGGTCCATCTGCGCTACTTCGGCGAGACGACCACCGAGGAGATGCGGGCGTCCATGCTCGCGGGGATCGGTGAGAACGCGGGCGTCGTCGACATCGGTGACGGCTGGGCCGTCACGTTCAAGGTCGAGTCGCACAACCATCCGTCCTACGTCGAGCCATACCAGGGCGCCGCGACCGGCGTCGGCGGCATCGTCCGCGACATCATGGCGATGGGTGCCCGTCCGATCGCGGTGATGGACCAGCTGCGCTTCGGCCCGGCCGACGCCCCCGACACCCGACGCGTCGTCGACGGTGTGGTCCGCGGGGTCGGCGGTTACGGCAACTCGCTCGGCCTGCCCAACGTCGGCGGCGAGACCGTGTTCGACGCGAGCTACGCCGGCAACCCGCTCGTCAACGCCCTGTGTGCGGGCGTGCTGCGCACCGAGGACCTGCATCTGGCGTTCGCCTCGGGCGCCGGGAACAAGATCATCCTGTTCGGTGCGCGCACCGGACTCGACGGCATCGGCGGCGTGTCGGTGCTGGCGTCGGAGACGTTCGACGACTCCGGTGATGCAGGCCCGAACCGCAAGAAGCTGCCGTCGGTGCAGGTGGGTGACCCCTTCACCGAGAAGGTGCTCATCGAGTGCTGTCTCGAGCTGTATCACGCAGGTCTGGTCATCGGCATCCAGGACCTCGGCGGTGCCGGACTGGCCTGCGCCACATCGGAACTCGCGGCTGCCGGCGACGGCGGTATGCACGTCGACCTGGAGAAGGTGCCGATGCGGGCCGAGGGGATGACCCCGGCCGAGGTGCTCTCCAGCGAGTCGCAGGAGCGCATGTGCGCCGTCGTCAGCCCCGACAACGTCGAGGCGTTCATGGACGTCTGCCGCAAGTGGGACGTGCTCGCCACCGTGATCGGCGAGGTCACCGACGGCGATCGGCTCGAGATCACCTGGCACGGTGAGACCGTCGTCGACGTCCCGCCACGCACGGTCGCCCACGAGGGGCCCGTCTACCAGCGCCCGGTGGAGCGGCCGGAGTGGCAGGACGATGTGATCGGTTCCACGACAGCCGGACTCGCGCGGCCCACGACGTCGGACGAGCTCCGGGAGACGTTGCTGCGCATGATCGCCTCGCCGGCGCTGTGCAGCCGGAAGTTCATCACCGAGCAGTACGACCGCTATGTCCGCGGCAACACCGTGCTCGCCGAGTACGCCGACTCCGGGGTCATCCGCATCGACGAGTCGTCGGGCCGCGGGATCGCCCTGGCCACCGACGCGTCGGGTCGCTACACCTACCTCGATCCCTACCGCGGTGCGCAGCTCGCGCTCGCCGAGGCGTACCGCAACGTCGCCGTCACCGGTGCGGCCCCGACCGCGGTCACCAACTGCCTCAACTTCGGCTCGCCCGAGGACCCCGCCGTGATGTGGCAGTTCTCGCAGGCGGTCCGCGGACTGGCCGACGGGTGTGCGCATCTCGGCATCCCGGTCACCGGCGGCAACGTGAGCTTCTACAACCAGACCGGGTCGACGGCCATCCTCCCGACGCCGGTCGTCGGCGTGCTCGGGGTCATCGACGACGTGCACCGCCGCATCCCCACCGGGTTTGGGGCCGAGCCGGGGGAGACGCTGATCCTCCTGGGCGAGACCCGCGACGAATTCGACGGCTCGATCTGGGCCCAGGTCGTCCACGACCACCTCGGTGGCGTCCCGCCGGCGGTCGACCTCGACCGGGAACGGCTCATCGCCGAGATCCTCACCGCCGCATCGCGGGACGGACTGATCTCGTCGGCGCACGACCTGTCGGAGGGCGGGCTCGCGCAGACCGTCGTCGAGTCGGCGCTGGCCGGCGAGTCCGGGTGTCGGGTCGTCCTGCCCGAGGGCGCCGACCCGTTCGTGTTCCTGTTCTCCGAGTCGGCGGGCCGCGTGCTGGTGTCCGTCCCGCGCAGCGAGGAGACCCGCTTCACGGCGATGCTCGACGCCCGTCAGCTGCCGTGGGACCGCGTCGGCGTCGCCGACCAGGCGATGGACTCCGTCGAGGTCCAGGACCACTTCTCCGTGTCGCTCGACGAGCTGCGATCGGTGCACGAGGGGACGCTGCCCGCGCTGTTCGGCTGAGCCCGGTCGCCCAGCGACGCCCCCGCGACGCTCCGCCGACGCCCCGTCTGTTGGGCACTTGGAGCCATCTGTTGGGCAGTAGGAACCATTCGTTGGGCAGTAGGAACCGTTTGTTGGGCAGTAGGGACCGTTCGTTGGGCAGTCGGGTACGCAGACGCGGCCCAACCGCCCAACAGATGGCTCCTGCCGCCCAACGGATGGTTCCTGCCGCCCAACAGACGGGTGGGAGTCGGTGAATCGGGACCATCGGAACTAGAACGTGTTCTACTCTCGGCGCACGGGGCATCCGGACACGAGAGGGCGCGATGACACTGCGAGTGGTCGAATGGTCGACGGGCACGGTGGGGCGACACGCGATCGCCGGTATCGACGCCCGGCCGGAGCTCGAGCTCGTCGGCCTGTGGGTGTCCGACCCGGCGAAGGTCGGCCGCGACGCCGGTGACCTCGCCGACCTCGGCCGCGATCTCGGCGTCCAGGCCACGAACGATCGCGACGCACTCATCGCCCTGAAGCCCGACGCGATCGTGCACACCGCGATGACCGACGACCGCATCTTTGAGGCCATCGACGATCTCGTGTTCTTCCTCGAGAACGGCATCAACGTCGTCTCGTCGGGTCCGGTGCTGCTGCAGTTCCCGACGGGCGTCGTCCCCGACGACCTGGTGCAGCGGGTGCACGCCGCCGGTGTGCAGGGCAACGCGAGCCTGCACGTCAACGGCATCGATCCCGGATTCGCCAACGACGTCCTGCCGCTGTCGTTCACGAGCCTGTCGCAGCGGATCGACCATGTCCGGTGCTTCGAGATCGCCGACTACTCGACGTACTACCAGCCCGTGGTGATGCAGGAGATCTTCGGCTTCGGCAAGCCGCTCGACGAGACGCCCATGCTGTTCACCCCCGGCGTGCTGTCGATGGCGTGGGGCAGCGTCGTCCGCCAGATCGCCGCCGGTCTCGACCTGGTCCTCGACGAGCCGCTCGTGGAGCACGTCGAGAAATACGCCGCGGAAGACGACATCTCGACCGTCTCCGTCGACATCGCCGCCGGGACGATGGCCGCCGTGCGCTTCCAGGTCGCCGGTCTCGTCGACGGTGTCGAGCGCGTGGTGCTCGACCACATCACCCGCACCCACCCTGCGCAGCGGCCCGACTGGCCGACGCCGACCACCGGCGACGGCTGCTACCGCGTCGAGATCACGGGCGAGCCGATGATGACCGTCGACTTCGTCCACAGGGGCGAGAACGGCGACCACAACATCTCCGGCATGATCACCACCGCGATGCGCCTGGTGAACGCGGTCGAGGCTGTCGTCGCCGCGCGTCCCGGTCTGGTCACGGCGCTGGATCTGCCACTCGTCACCGGTCGCGGGCTCGTCGCCGGCTCCTGACCCGCCGGCTCAGCCGGTGAGGTCGCGTCCGAGCGCGACGCGGGCGATCGACCACAGCTGCACCTCGTTGGCGCCCTCGTAGATCTCACCGATCTTCGAGTCCCGCCAGATGGATTCGAGGTGGTTCACGACCGGGTCGGCCGTCAACGACCGCACGTACCCGTACCCGCCGTGCACCTGGATGGCGTCCCGGGCGACGTCGACGGCCACGCGACTGCCGGTCACCTTCGCCATCGCGGCCTCCGGTTCCGCCCGCCGCGTGACATCGATCTTGCGGGCGGCCTTCTGGTACAGCGATCGTGCGGACTCGAGGGCGATCGCGTGCTCGGCGAACCGGAACTGCCAGTGCTGGAACTCGCCGAGGCGGTGGCCGAACGCCTCGCGACGACCCATGTGTCGTGCCGCGAGATCGAAAGCGGCCTGGGCCATCCCGACGCCCACGGCCCCGATCCCGATGCGTCCCACCGACAGGCTCGACAGTGCCGCGGGCAGACCGCGACCCGGCTCGGCGATGACGTGGCTGCTCGGCACGAAGACCTCGTCGAGGAGGACATCGGAGGTCAGCTGCACGCGGTTGCCCATCTTGCGGTCGGGCGCCAGAACGGTCACACCCGACTCGTGCATGTCGATCAGGAGCATGAGCTGCGCACCGTCGCAGACACACAACGTCGTCATGATGTCCGCGGCACACGAGTTCGTGATCCACCTCTTGCGTCCCGTGACGCGGTATCCGCCGTCGACGGGTCGGGCGACCGTGGCCATCTGGGCCGCAGACAGGTCGGTGCTGGCGTCGGGCTCGCTGGTGGCGAACGACCCGACGATCTCCCCGGCGACGAGCCGGGGGAGATACTCGGCGCGCAGGGCCGCGGGGGCGTTGTCGAGGGTGCGGCCGACCAGGAGCGCCTGTCCGTCGTACAGCGCCGACGCGACACCGGGGCTGTAGTACCCCAGCTCCTCGAGGACGACGGCGGCTGCGAGGGTGGGGAACTCGAGTCCGAGACCGCCGACGTCGGCGGGGAACAGCACCCGGTAGAGGCCGGCGTCGGCGATCGCGGTGACGAGATCGCGGGGGAACGCCTCGAGCGACTCCTCCGCCGAGTTCAGCTCCGCGGCACGCGGAAGCAGGACCGACGTCGCGAACCGCCGCGCGCGGTCGCGGATCTCGACCGTCTCGGCGGGCAGATGCGAGTCGTCGAAGAGACGGCCTGCCGTCCGCGGGAGGTCCTCGAGGGTGGAGCGGGTGGTGGTGTCGGTCGTGGTCACGCGGTCTCCCGGGGTCGTCGACGTGGTCAGCGGGCCAGCGACCGGCTGATGACCAGTCGCTGGATCTGGTTGGTGCCCTCGAAGATCTGGGTGATCTTGGCCTCGCGCATGTAGCGCTCGACGGGGAAGTCGCGGGTGTAGCCGTAGCCGCCGAACACCTGCACGGCGTCGGTGGTGACCTTCATCGCGGCGTCGGTGGCGACGAGCTTCGCCACGGATGCCTGACGCGAGTAGGGGACACCGGCGTCGCGACGTCGGGCGGCATCGAGGTAGGTGGCCCGCGCGGAGTCGACGGCTGCGGCCATGTCGGCGAGCACGAACCCGAGTCCCTGATGATCCATGATCCTGCGGCCGAACGTGGTCCGCTCGTGTGCGTAGTCGACGGCGGCGTCGAGGGCCGCCTGCGCGAGACCCACCGCGACGGCGGCGATGCCGAGCCGGCCGGAGTCGAGCGCGCTGAACGCGATGGGGAGGCCCTGGCCCTCCGCGCCGATGAGCCGGTCGGCCGACACGTGCGCGGTGTCGTAGAAGGCGGCCGTGGTCGGGACGGCGTGCAGACCCATCTTGTCCTCGGGGGCACCGAAGGTGAGGCCGTCGGTGTCGCCGGGGACGAGAAAGCACGAGATGCCCTTCGAGCCCTCGCCCGTGCGCGCGAACAGGGTGTAGAAATCGGCACGGCCGCCGTGGGTGATCCACGCCTTCGTCCCGCTGATGACGTAGTCGTCGCCGGTGGCGACGGCCTTGCAGGTGAGTGCGGCGGCATCGGACCCGGCCTGCGGTTCCGACAGGCTGTACGCGCCGATCGTGCTGCCACCCAGCATCTCCGGCAGCCATCGCTGCTTCTGCTCCTCGGTGCCGAACGCGTACAGCGGGTGGCAGGAGAGTCCGTGCACGCTGACAGCGACGGCCACCGTCGCCCACCGCGCCGCGATCTCCTCGAGGACCTGCAGGTACACCTCGTAGCCCTGGCCGCCGCCACCCCACTCCTCGGGGTACGGCAGGCTCAGCAGCCCGGCCTCGCCCAGCGTCGCGAAGACCCCGTCGGGGTAGGTGGCCGTCTTCTCGTGGTCGTCGACGATCGGCGCGAGCACCCTGTCGGCGATCTCCTGGGTGAGCTTGACGAGGTCACGCGCCTCTTCGGTGGGCAGGAGGCGATCGACGGGCACCCCGGGCTCCTCACGGTCGACAGTACTGCGGCTGGTCTGACAGTACTGTCGCTCCCGGCAGTACTGCAAGGTCGAGGTCAGTATCATCGTCCCGATGACCGGGACGATGCCGACCTTCGCGACCCGTCGGCGCGAGGAGTTGTTCGACAACCTCCTGACACTGTTCCTCCGCGAGGGCTTCGCGCACCTGACCCTCGACGAGATCGCTGCGCGCCTGCGTTGCTCGAAGACGACGCTGTACACGCTCGCGAGCAGCAAGGAACAGCTCGTGCGGGCGGGGACCGTCCATTTCTTCCGTCGTGCGACCGACGCCGTCGAGGCGCGTGTCGCGGCGGCGACCGACCCGCGTGACCGGATCACCGCGTATCTCTCCGCGGTCGGTGAGGAACTCGGTACGGCGTCGGCGCAGTTCATGACGGACATGGATGCGTTCGCGCCTGCCCGCGAGGTCTACGAGCAGAACACCCGCCTCGCCGCCGACCGCGTCCAGGAGCTGATCGCCGACGGCGTGCGGTCCGGGACGTTCCGCGACGTGCACGCCGCGTTCGCCGCGGATCTGGCCGCGACCATGATGGTGCGCATCCAACAGCGGGGCGTCCATGCCGCGACCGGGCTCGACGACGCCGAGGCCTACCGCGAACTCGCCGGCATCCTCACCGGAGGCATCACGCTCTGACGGCCCGGAGACGTCACGCGCCCGAACGCGTTCGGCAGGTCGCGCTCAGGACTTCGCGGGCGTGGTGCGCCGCAGGATCACGGTCATGCGGACCGCCGAGACCAGGAAGAACAGTCCGCCCAGGAACGCGTAGCCGCCGACGCCGGAGATGCTGTCGGTACCGTTCGTCGCCTGCACGATGAACGACACACCGGCGAGCACGGAGATCGCGCCACTGATGACCTGCGGGGTCTGCCCGCCGATATGGCGGTGCTGGAGCGCGGTCACCAGTTGCGTGCCCCCGGACAGAACGGCCCACGCCCCCCACACGCCGACGGCTGCGGCGACGGACACCCACGACGCCACGCCGACCGCGACGGCCACGGCGACGCTGACGGCGATGTTGATCGTCTCGGAGACCCCCGACGACGCCCGTCCCGACAATCGGATCTGGGCGACCACGGCGCAGGCGTCGACGACGGGGTAGAGGACCAGGAGTGCCGTCAGCGCGAGGCCGCGCTCCGGCATGGCGACGACGAGGGCCAGGGCCCAGATCAGCGCGAACACGGCGCGGGTGACGTAGATGCCGCGAAGCCCCGTGAGGGTTCGAGGGGAAGGTGCGGTGGCGGTGACGGTCATGGCAGGGCCTCTTTCGAGAGGATGTAGAGTTACTAGTACGTCTACATCGCACGCTAAGCCATCCGCGCTGGGGACGCAATCGGGAGCGACGCTGAGCCGTCGGCTGATCCGTAGGGTGATCGGCGAGCGAGGGACCGTGACGACGACGGCCGCCTCGTCCGCCGCGAGGAGCAGACAGGAGCGACAGATGTCAGCCGACACCGCCGGTCCGCGGTCGGGCCGATCGACTCGGGACCGCATCCTCGACGTGGCGAACGAACTGTTCTACGCGCAGGGGATCCGTTCGACCAGTGCCGACCGGATCATCGAGCGGGTCGGGATCACCAAGGTCACCTTCTACCGCCATTTCCGGACCAAGAGCGACCTCGTCGTTGCCTACCTCGAGCGACAGGCCGCGGGCGAACGCCAGTGGATGGAAGGTCTCCGCGAGGCGGACGATCCGCTCGGCACCCTGCGATCCCTGGCAACCGATCTCGGCGCCGCGAGCTGTGGACCGGGGTTTCGGGGATGCGCGTTCATCAACGCGGCGGCGGAATTCGCCGACGCCGACGACCCGGTCCGCGCTGCGGTCGACGACCATCGCCGGTGGATGCTCGGACTGTTCGCCGACATCGCCACCGACGCGGGTGTCGCCGAGATCGACTCGACGGCACGGCAGTTGATGCTTCTCCGGGACGGCGCGACGGTGAACGGCTACCTCGGCGAGGCCTCTGCGATCGCGGATTCGCTCGCCCGGGCCTTCGCCTCGGTCATCGGGGCCGACAGCAGCTGACGGCGGCCTCACTCTCGGGGGTCCTCGGGCGCCGAACCCGTGGCGCGACCACGGCGATCCGTCTCGACCTCACCGCCGTCACCCATCTCGGCTCGGCCGCCGCGGTCGCCGCGATCGTCGAGCATCTCGAGGCGGCCGCCGACCAGGGCGTGACGGCCGCGATCGTCGCGCCTCCGGGGACCACGGCCCACCACGTCCTCGCGCTCGCCGGGATCGAGCCCGACGATGCCGCGCCCCACACCGGGATGTGACACCCCGGTAGTCGGCCCGAACCCGACGCTCGTCGTCAATTCCGCGGCGCCACGGGTCAACACCGTCGCGTCGACGCGGGGCAGTCTCGTCGACACAGCCTCAGCCCCTCAGGAGACGCGATGACCATTGCACCCGATGTCGACGACCGGAACCCCGCCGATCTCGCAACCGCGCCCGGTGCCGGGAGCACGGAGCTCACGGTGCTCGGCGCGTGCCCCCAGGACTGCCCGGACACCTGCGCCATGACGGTGACCGTGAGCGACGGCGTCGCGACCGCGGTGAACGGCAGCAAGTCCATGCCGTACACGAACGGCGGCCTGTGCGTGAAGGTCGACAACTACCTCGACAAGGTCTACCACCCCGATCGGCTCCTGTACCCGATGAAGCGATCCGGTCCGAAGGGGAGCGGGCAGTTCGAACGCATCTCGTGGGACGAGGCGATCACCACCATCGCCGATCGGTTCCGGTCCATCGTGGCCGATCACGGGGCCGATGCGATCATGCCGTGCAACTACCTCGGCACCCAGGGGATCATCCAGGGGCTCAACGTCGGCGACGCGTTCTTCAACAAGCTCGGCGCGACGGTCGCGGAGCGGACCTACTGTGACGCGGGGTCGTGTACGGCCTATGCGATGACCGTCGGGGACACCGCCGGTGTCGACCCGGAGAGCTTCGTGCACTCCCGGTTCATCCTCATCTGGGCGTCCAACGTGATGAGCACCAACCTCCACCTCTGGCCCTACATCCGTGAGGCGAAGAAGCGGGGGGCGAAGGTCGTCGTCATCGACCCGGTGAAGACCCGCACGGCGAAGGCGGCGAGCCAGTACATCCCGATCCGCCCGGGCACCGACGGCGCACTCGCACTGGCCATGATGAACGTCATCATCGGCGAGGGTCTCACCGACGACGACTACATCGCCCAGCACACCGTCGGATTCGACGAGCTCGCGGAGCGCGTCGCGCAGTACACGCCCGAGTGGGCGTCCACGGAGACGGGTATCCCCGCGGAGGTCATCGTGACCCTCGCCCGCGAGTACGCCACCTCGCAGCCGTCGGTGATCCGGATCGGGGTCGCGATCGAGCGGTCGGCGGGTGGTGGGCAGACGGTGCGTGCGATCTCGTGCCTCCCGTCGCTCGTCGGGGCCTGGCGCCGCCCCGGCGGCGGGTTGTTGCAGCTGCCGCTGTGGGCGTTCCCGGTGAACTGGCCCGCGTTCCTGCAGACGGAGCTGCAGACCCCGGGTACCCGGGTCATCAACCTCTTCCGTCTCGGTGAGGCGTTGACCGGACAGATGGAGATGACGCCACCGCTCATGGGCCTCATGGTCTACAACTCGAACCCGGTCGTGGTGTGCCCCGACCAGGACCGGCTGATCGACGGGCTGTCCCGGGAGGATCTGTTCACGGTCGTCAGCGACCACTTCCTCACCGACACAGCCCGGTACGCCGACATCGTCCTCCCCGCGACGACGCAACTCGAACAGGAGGACATCAACTTCTCCTGGGGTCATCTCTTCGTCACCTACAACAACCGCTCCATCGAGCCCCGCGGTGAGGCGATCCCCAACACGGAGTTGTTCCGGCGGCTGGCCGCGGCGATGGGCTTCACCGAGCCGGTGTTCTCGCGTACCGACGAGGAGATGATCGCCGCGGCCTACGACTGGGAGGCGCCCGCCATGCAGGGCATCACGGTGGAGTCTCTCAAAGAGAAGGGGTGGCAGCGGCTCTCGCTGCCGTCGCCGGACGAATACGCACCGCATGCCGAGGGCAACTTCCGTACGCCGTCGGGGAAGACGGAGTTCTACTCGTCCGCCGCCGCGGGCGGCAATTTCGTCCTGCCCCTGTTCCGTCAGGGGTCGAACGACCACCAGCCCGGTCAACCTGTCGACCCGCTGCCCCACTACATCCCCCCACGCGAGACGGCCGCGGCGGATCCCGACCTCGCGCACCGTTATCCGCTGAACCTGTTGTCCCCGAAGTCGCACGCCTATCTCAACTCCAGCTTCGGCAACCTCGAGTTCCACCAGAAGGTGCAGCGCGAGCCGTCGCTGATCATGAACCCCGCCGACGCCGCGTCGCGGGGAATCGTCGCGGGTGACCGGGTGCGTGTCTTCAACGACCGCGGGATGTTCGAGGTCGTCGCGAAGCTGGACGACAGCGTCTCGCCGGGAGTCACCGTGTGTCACATGGGGTACTGGCGACGGGACTCGCTGTCCCTCTCGACGCCTGCGTCGTTGAACCCGACGGTCTTCGCCGACCTGGGCAACGCCCCCACGTTCTCCGACACCCTCGTGGAGGTCGAGGGCGTCGTGTCGCAGATGGAGGCCGGCGCATGACCTACGTCGTCACCGATGCCTGCGTCGACGAGCTGGACCGCTCGTGCGCAGAGGAGTGCCCGGTCGACTGCATCTACGAGGGCGCGCGGATGATGTACATCAACCCCGACGAGTGCGTGGACTGCGGCAAGTGCATGCCGGTCTGCCCGAACGACGCGATCTACTCCGAACACACCGTCCCCGAGGACAAGTCGTCGTTCCTCGAGATGGCCGTCGCCGTGTTCGAGGACAGCGGGGCAGAGGGAGGCGCCGAGGACTTCGGTCCCGTCCGCGATCACCCGGTGATCGCAGCGCTCCCCTCGGGCGGTTCCGGGAAGGCCGACGGTGACAGCTGAGACCGCCGCCGTGGGGCCCGAACCCGACGAGCTCACCTGCGATCTGGTCGTCGTCGGTGCGGGTCCCGTCGGGTTGTACGCGACCTACTACGCGGGCTTCCGCGAGCTGAGCGTCGTGGTGATCGACTCCCTCGAGCAACCCGGTGGACAGATGGCCACGTTGTATCCCGAGAAACTCGTCTACGACGTCGCCGGCTTCCCCGCGGTCCGCGCGCAGACGCTCGTCGATGCTCTCGTCGAGCAGGCCGACTCGGCCGCGCCGACGTATCTGCTCGGCCACGTCGCCCAGACCCTCGTCGAGAGCGGCGATCTCGTCACCGTCGTCACCGACCGCGGGACGTCGGTGCGGGCCCGTGCGGTCCTGGTCGCAGCCGGGATCGGGAAGTTCACGCCGCGGGCACTGCCGACCGGGGACGAGTTCCACGGGCGTGGACTCCGGTATTTCGTGCCGCGTCTGGACGACCTCGCCGGTGAGGACGTGGTCGTGATCGGCGGGGGCGACTCCGCCGTGGACTGGGCCTTGAGCCTGGAGCCCGTCGCCGCGTCGGTGACACTCGTGCACCGCCGCGACGAGTTCCGGGCACACGAACGGAGTGTGTCGCGGCTGCACGCCTCGTCCGTGGTGGTCCGGACCCCCTGCGAGGTGGAAGCGATCGACGGCGAGGACCGCGTGTCCACGGTCACGATCCGCGATCTGACGACGGACACCTCGACGCCCGTCCCCGCCGGCAGCGTCGTCGCGGCGCTCGGGTTCAAGGCCACGCTGGGGCCGCTGAAGAGCTGGGGGTTGGCCGCACACGAGCGGGACATCGCCGTGGACCGGTCGATGCGGACAACCATGCGACGTGTGTTCGCCGCCGGTGACGTGGCAGGTCATCCGGACAAGGTGAAACTGATCTCGGTCGGGTTCGCGGAGGCGGCGACCGCGGTCAACCACATCGCGGCGTCGATCTCGAGTGTGCCGGTCTCACCCGGTCATTCGAGTGACGGAGCCTGACCGACGCGATCGCGGGCCGTCGTCACCGACGTCGGCGTGGCTTGACCGGGACGCCCTCGGCACGTGACGCGGCCTCCCGGTACTGGCGCGGGCTGACCCCGTACTGGGTGCGGAACGCTCGGCTGAACACCGCCAGATCGCGGAACCCCCATCGGCGCGAGATCTGCTGCATCGAGCGGTCGGTGCTCAGGTTGGACAGGATGTCGCGTCGGCACTGCTCCAACCGACGACGACGGATGAACTGCGACACCGACTCGCCGGACTCGGCGAAGAGTCGGTGCAGCTGACGCGTCGAGATCGACATCGCGAGCGCGATGGCCGGCGGCGACAACGTGGGATCGGACAGGTTCTCGTCGATGAAATGGTCGACGCGGTCACGGAAGTCCGTGCGACCGGGGACGTGGCCGACCGTGGACAGCCGGACGACGCCGCTCACGAACCCACTGATCTCGTCGGCAAGGACCGGTGCCGAGCGCACGCCGGTCGCGTCGCGGCTCACCACGAGGTCGTGCAGGAACCGGCCGAGCAGACCGCTCACACCGACCGACCCGTCCAGGCGCACTGCCGTCATCGATGCGATGTCGCGGTCGGGCAACCCGAGCGTGACGCGTGGCCAGGTGAACACCTCCATCGCCCATTGCCCGTCATGCGGGTCTCCGTCGACCCGCCACAGGAACGGCCGGGTCGTGTCGTAGAGGACGAAATCGGCTCGCCCCAGCGAACACTCACGCCCGTCCTGCCGGACCACGGCGGACCCTCGGGTCATGCGCGCGACCTGGAGATAGTCGTCGCGGTCGTCCCTGATCAGACGGGTGGTCCGTTCGATCACCTGGCTGACCGACGAGACGGTCGACAGCTGGAGATGGGCGATCTCCCGCGACGTCACCGCCCCGGTGAAGACGTCACCCTGGTCCACCGCGGTGTCGAGACCGACGAAGTGGGTGCGCAGCAGGTCTGCCCAGTCGGTCGTGCTCGTGGTGCGGGTGGGCACCGAGAACCCGGATCTCGCGATCACCGTCGTCACCTCCTCCTCGCTCGGGATGCGTCGTGCGATGCGTCCACCGACGATCCCCGGATTCTGTTTCTCGCCGGTGTCCGGGATATCACGTCCACGGATCCACCTGCCTCTCCCGCGGATCTGGGCACCCCGGGTCAACTCGTCGTCTCTCAGGGACAAGGGTCCGAGGCCCGCCGGACAGACGATGTCTGTCATGACAGCGCACCATCTCACGACGCGGCCGGTGAGCCACCGTGGCGATCCGCTCGTCACCGTCGACATCTGTGACGAGCCGGTCTCGGGAGCCGACGCGGAGCGGCTCGTCGTGACACCGCGATGTGGTGCCGTCGTCACGTTCACCGGGGTGGTGCGCGACCACACGGTGGAGCCGGACGGGTCCGTCCACGAGGGTGTGCGCGCGATCGAGTACGACGTCTATCGGCGCCACGCGCTACCGCGGCTGCGCGAGATCGCCGAGCGCGCCGGGTCGAGGTGGGTGGACGTGCAGGCGATCGCCCTGATCCACCGTGCCGGTGTCGTCCCCCTCGGAGGCGCGAGTGTGGTCGTCTCGGTCGGCGCCGGCCACCGGGTCGCGGCGTTCCATGCCGCCCAGTTCTGTATCGACGTCGTGAAACGGACGGCGCCCATCTGGAAGCACGAGATCGGCGACGTCGGCGGCCGCTGGGTGGACACGGCGGTCCTGATCGAGGACGTCGCCGACGCGGCGGGCTCCTGGCGTCCGGCTCCGGACCCGACGGGCATCTCGTGAACCGTCCCGACACGCGCGACGCGCGCGGCAGGCCCCTGCACGACCTGCGGGTGTCCGTCACCGACCGGTGCAATTTCCGCTGCGTCTACTGCATGCCGCGAGAGAAGTTCGGTGCCGACCACGAGTTCCTGCGGCGGGACGATCTGCTGACGTTCGACGAGATCACCCGGGTGGTCACCGCGGCCCACGAGTTGGGTGTGCGGAAGGTCCGGCTGACCGGCGGCGAGCCGCTCCTACGGCCCGGCATCGCGGATCTGGTCGCGGCGATGAAGGAGCTCCCCGCACTCGAGGTGGCGATGACGACCAACGGGAGCCTCCTGGCGGCACGGGCGTCGGAGCTCGCCGACGCCGGCCTCGACCGCGTCACCGTGAGCCTCGACTCCCTCGACCCGGCCACGTTCCGCCGTATGACCGACTCGAGGGTGTCGCTCGACGACGTCGTCACCGGCATCGACGCCGCGGTCGCTGCCGGACTGGCCCCCGTGAAGGTCAACGTCGTCGTCCGCGCCGACAGTGAGCGCGGCGACCTCGTGGCCATCGCACGGCACTTCCGCGCGACCCCGGTCGTGGTCCGCTTCATCGAGTACATGGACGTCGGCTCCACCAACGCGTGGTCACGGACGGACGTCATGAACGGTGCGGACATCGTCGCGGCGATCGATGCCGACAGTCCGCTCGAACCCCTGCCCGCCACGGTCGTCGGCGAGGTCGCCCGCCGTTACCGCCATCGCGACGGATCGGGGGAGATCGGCGTGATCACCTCGGTCTCGGCACCGTTCTGCGGGGACTGCACCCGTCTTCGCCTGGCGGCGAACGGCGACCTGTTCACCTGCCTCTTCGCCAATTCCGGGACGGGACTGCGTGAACTCGTCCGATCGGGTGCCGATCACGGACGGCTCGTCGACGCCCTCCGAGACGTGTGGACCTTCCGGTCGGACCGCTATTCCGAGCTGCGCGCCGAGCGAGGGGCGCGTCGAGACGACGGCCGTGTCGAGATGTCCTACATCGGTGGATGAGGCGTCGGTGGATGAGGAGGAGTGATGGCGGTGCTCGTCGCCTACGGGCGTGCGCGTGAGATCGCGGGGGCGTCGGCGACCGATCTCGCCGGCGACACGGTCGCGGACGTGATCGCCACGGCCCGGACGAGGTTCGGCAGCGAGTTCGACGTCGTGCTGGCCATGTCGCGGATCTGGCTCAACGGCAGGCCCGTCTCGCCGGAGGACGCCACCGTCCCCTGTTCCCCGGACGACGAACTGGTGATCCTTCCCCCGGTCGCCGGCGGATGACGACGGTCGACGAGCATCGAGCGGCGCTGGCCGACCTCGGGATCACCGGCCGCCCTGCGACGGTCGCGCTCGCCGCGGCGACGGGTGCACTGTGCGACGAGGACATCCGCACGCACCGGCCGGTCCCCGGTCACGACACCGCGGCGATGGACGGGTTCGCCTGTCGCTCCGAGGATCTCCGACGCACTGCGACCCTGACCGTCGCAGCGGTGTCCCTCGCGGGCCGACGCGACCAGAGGATCGCGGTGACGCCGGGGTGCGCGGTGCAGGTGATGACCGGAGCGCCGGTCCCGGACTGCGCCGACATCGTCGTCCCCGTCGAGGCGACCAGCGGCTTCGTCGAGGGGCCTGGGGCGGAGGTCACCGTCGACCGGGTTCCGGCGCGCACCAACATCAGCCGTGTGGGCAGCGAGATCGCGGTGGGGACGACGCTGGTGCCCGCCGGGTCCGTGCTCCGGCCACCCACGCTGGGCGCGCTCGCGGCGATCGGTCGCAGCACGGTCCGCGTCCGCTCGACGCTGACGGTGGCCGTCCTGTCCACCGGCACCGAACTGGTGCCCGCAGACGTCGAACCGGCTGACGGCGAGGTGCCGGAGTCGAACTCGGGGATGATCGCCGCCGACCTGCGCACCATCCCCGGGGTGTGTGTCCTGCGCGCCCCCGTGGTCGCCGACGACCGCGCCACGTTCCTGGATGCGATGCACGAGTACGCCGCTCGCTCCGATCTCGTCGTGACCACCGGTGGGATCGGCATGGGGACCGCCGACGTCGTCCGGTCGACACTGGGCGACGACGTCGGCTTCACGTTCTGCCGCGTCGCCATGAAGCCGGGACGGCCTCAGGGGCGAGGACGCTTCGCGGGGACGCCGACGATCTGCCTGCCCGGGAGTCCCGCAGGGGCATTCGTGTCCTACGAGCTCTTCGTCCGTCCGCGTGTGGTCGCAGCCCTCGGCCGTCCGGATCTCGATCGCCGGACGCTCACCGGGACCTACGCGGGGCTGGACATCCCGTCGCCGACAGAAGGTGTGCGGGTCGTGCCCGGTCGACGGGACGCCGATGGCGTCGTCCGCGCCGAGACCTCACGCGCCGGTCTGGTCCAGCTGGCGACCTGCGACTGCTGGTTCGTCGTCGACGGCGACGGACTGACAGACGGGGATGCGGTGACGGTCTCGCTTCTCTGATCAGACCTTCGGGGCGGTGTCGGCAGGGGCGGGTGATGTCGCCGTCCGCGACGTCCAGCGGTAGAGCCACCCGACGAGGATCACGAAGACGATCGCGCCGATGATCTGCGCCGGGTTGTCGAAGCCGTCGCCGATGATCGCCAACGGTGAGTCGTCGCCGGTGGCCGCGACGATGGCCGCGAACACCACGCCGAACAGCGACTCCCCGACGATGAGACCGCAGGCGAGCAGCGTGCCCATCCGCTTGGTGCGGCCCGGGTTCGCGCGTCCGTCGGCCCACCGGTTGTAGAAGAAGCCGAGCACCGCGCCGATCGGGATGATGATCGTCAGCGAGATCGGCAGGTACATGCCGAGGCCCACGGCGAGCGGCGGGACCCGGAAACGCGTGGTCCTGCCGAGGATCTCGTCGACGAGGATGACGCCGAGGCCGATCAGGGCACCGACGCCGATGAGCGCCCAGTCGATGGATCCGCCGAAGACGCCGTCGACCAGCGAGGAGATGAGCGACGCCTGCGGAGCCGCGAGTGCGTCCTTGCCCGCTCCGGGTGCGCCGACGAAGCCGAACGCCGTCTGCATCAGCTGGAGGATCGGCGGGATGACGGCCGAACCGAACAGCACGCCGATGATCAACGCGACCTGCTGCTTCCACGGCGTCGACCCGACGAGCTGACCCGTCTTCAGGTCCTGCAAATTGTCGTTGGAGATGGTCGCGACACCGAACACGACGGCGGTGGTGAAGAGCGTGAACGCCACCAACGCTGTCGACTGCCCGGGTCGGCGCTGCCGAACGTCAGCTTGATGAGCAGTGCCGCGCCGATCGCGACCAGGATGCCGACGCCCGAGATCGGGCTGTTGGAGGACCCGATGAGGCCGGCCATGTACCCGCACACCGCCGCGATCAGCAGGCCCAGGACGAGGACGAAGACGAGACTCACGGCGATGATCCCGCCCGCGTTGCCGTCGAGCTGCGTGCCGCTGACGAAGTCGAACAGGAGGAACGCGATCGGGATGAGCATGAGGACCGCGACGCCGCCGACGATCTGGATCGGGATGTCCCGCTCGGTGATGTCGACGGTCTCGCCACCGCGACGCTGCCGCGCCGACCGCGCGGAGGCGACGATGCCGGTCGCGATGGGCCGCAGGATGCGCAGCAGGGTCCAGATGGCGGCGACGGCGATGGTGCCCGCGCCGATGAACCGGACGTCGGAGGAGAACACCGACGAGACAGCGTCGGACAGGGTCTCGCCCGCCGGTAGGTCGCCCCAGGTGCGGATGGGGACGAGGACGCCGTAGGAGATGAGCAGGCCGATGAAGATGGCGATGCCGACTGTGATGCCGACCAGGTGTCCGACGCCGATGAGTGCGAGCGACAGGCTCGCGCCGAACATCGTCCCGCCCGATCCGACGCGGAACGCCGCCGAGACCGAATTGCTGAGGACCTTCAGCGAGGCGACGAGCGAGAACGCCGCCGCGGCGAGGCCGGCGACTGTGAGGATGCGCAGGCCGCCGCGGTTGTCCTCGACGCCGGCCGCGGAGTCACCGACCTTCAAGACCTCCGCGCCCGCGACGCCTTCGGGGTAGGGGAGGTCGGATCCCGTCACCAGCGCGCGCCGTAGCGGGATCGAGTACATGACGCCGAGGATCCCGCCCATGGCGCAGACGGCGACGGTGGTCCAGTACGGGAAACCGGTCCACCAGCCGACCATGATGAGGCCCGGGAGCACGAAGATGATCGCCGACAGCGTGCCCGCGGCCGAGGCGATGGTCTGGACGATGTTGTTCTCGACGACGGTGTGGTCGGCGAAGTAGCGCAGCACGCTCATCGAGATCACCGCGGCCGGGATCGACGTCGCGAACGTCAGGCCCACCTTGAGGCCCAGGTAGACGTTGGCCGCGGTGAACACCAGGGTGATCAGACCGCCGAGGACGACCCCTCGGACGGTCAACTCCTTGATGCTGCTTCGGCTCGCGGTGCTCAACGCCATCGGTGTGACTCCTTCTCGTCGACGTGCCCGTCGAGTATGCGACTGCGCGCGCCGCGTCGGTGGCCGTAGCGCCGTGACGGACGCCGCGGGGTCAGCGGGTCCCGGTCGCGGCCCGAACCGCGTCGAGGAGATCGTCGATGTCCTCGGCGCGGTGGGCGAAGCTCGTCACGAGACGGACGACGCCCGGTTCCCATCGGTCGGAGTAGAACGTATAGCCCTGGTCCTGCAATGTCCGGATGAGCCCGTCCGGGAACCGGCAGAAGAGGATGTTGGCACCGGGGTCGCCGAGGACGTCGACGCCGGGTGTCGCACTCAGTCCGTGGCGCAGTCGCGTCGCCATCTCGTTGGCCTGGCGCGCGGTGGTGAGCCACAGGTCGTCGCGCAGATGGGCGCCGAGTTGCGCGGTTTGGAAACGCATCTTGGCGGTGAGCTGACCGCCCCTCTTGTGCCGGTAGGACAGTTCTGTCGCCAAGGACGGGTCGAACGAGACGATCGCGTCGGCGGTCATGGTGCCGTTCTTCGTCGCCCCGAACGACAGGATGTCGACGCCGAGGCGCCAGGTCATCTCGGCAGGCGAGATACCCAGCGTCACCACGGAGTTGGCGAACCGGGCGCCGTCCATGTGCACGCGCAGTCCGGCGTCGTGGGCGATGTCGGCGAGGATCCGGAGGTGATCCAGCGAGTAGACGCTGCCTGTCTCGGTGGCTTGCGTGACGCTGACGACGGACGGTTGGACGCTGTGGACGTCACCCCGGCGACGGGTCACCGCCGCGGCCAGTGCATCGGGGTGGATCAGCGCGTCGTCGCCATCCACGTGGATGAATTTCGCTCCTGCGGTGAAGAACTCGGGTGCTCCGGCCTCGTCGACGGTGATGTGGGAGTTCGGGTGCGCGAGGATCGCGCCCCACGGCGGTGTCAGTGCGGCGAGCGCAATCCCGTTCGCCGCCGAGCCGGAACCGACCGGGAACACGTCGACGAGTCTGTCGAAGACATCGTCGAAGAGAGCTCTGACCGACCGGGACAGGTCGTCGTTGCCGTAGGGCGTCGCGAGCCCCGCCGAGGCCTCCGACATCGCCGCCAGGACCTCCGGAGTGGCGCCGGCGGTGTTGTCGCTGGCGTAGCCGCGCAGGACGGGCCGCGCCATCAGAGGTCCCACGTGTGCACGGGCTGACCGTCGTGCATGCGCTCGAGGTAGTCGCGCAGCATCCCCGACAGTGCGGTCTCCCGGGACTCGCCGGCCTTCTCGCGCGCGACGACCGCCTCGCGCTGCCACACCGATCCGGTCTGGCGGCTCTGACAGCGGCCCTCGATGATGCCGAGATAGCGACGGCGTGCCTTCTCGCCGACGCCGTAGGCGGCGAGACCGCGATCGGCCGCGGGCAGCAGTCGTCGCAGGGTGAGTTCGTCGGGCCGGACCCACCCGACGGTCGGCCAGAAGATCTGCGCCTCCAGGCCGTCGCGCGCGCCGGCGGTGAGGTTCTCCGTCGCCGCGTCGAAGGACATCTGCGACCACAGCGGGCGGTCGGCGTCGACGAGTCCGCGCATGAGTCCGTAGAAGAACGCCGCGTCGGCCATCGTGTCGATCACGCTGGGACCCGCAGGCAGGACACGGTTCTCGATGCGCACGTGGGCTGCGCCGTCGACCACGTCGTAGATGGGCCGGTTCCACCGGTAGACGGTGCCGTTGTGCAGGTTCAGCTCCGACAGTGCCGGCACGCGACCGGCGTCGAGTGCCTCGAGAGGGTCCTCGTCCTCGCAGACCGGCAGAAGTGCCGGGAAGTACCGGGTGTTCTCCTCGAACAGGTCGAAGATCGTGGTGATCCACCGTTCGCCGAACCACACACGTGGTCGGACACCCTGGTTCTTCAGCTCGAGCGGCCGGGTGTCAGTGGCCTGCGCGAACACCGGGATGCGGGTCTCGTGCCACAGCGCCCTGCCGGCGAAGAAGGGGGAGTTGCCCGCGACGGCCACCTGGATGCCTGCGATCGCCTGCGCCGCGTTCCAGTGGTCGGCGAAGTCCTCGGGGGCCACGCGCAGGTGGAGCTGCACCGAGGTGCACGCGGCTTCGGGGAGGATGGATTCGGTGGTGGCGCTCAGCCTCTCGCCGATCCGTGCGTCGCCGAGGGGGACACCGTCGATGTCGAGCTCGATGTCCTCGCCCCGCGCGGCGACGATCTGGTCGTTGAGCAGCTCGTATCGCGGGTCGGCGGAGATCCACTGCGGCGTGAGGTGCTCGAGCCGGACGGTGGGGAGCATGCCGATCATCGCGAGCCGGTTGTCGGTGGCGGCGGCCTCGGCCTCCGCGCGGTTCAACGAGGCACGCAGGGCGCTCTCCAGGGAGAGCATCTCGTCGTCGGCGAAGGGACGCGGCGCCACGTTGATCTCGACGTTGAACTGCCCAAGCTCGGTCTGGTAGTCGGGATCGGCGATAGCCTGCAGGACAGTGTCGTTCGCCATCGCGGGGTTCATCGCGCGGTCGACGAGATTGAGCTCGATCTCCATGCCGAGCAGTGGTGCGGGGGCGCCGTCGGTGTCGACGAACGCGCCGTCGGCGAGCATCCGCGCGATCGCCTCGGTGCCGCGCGTCACCTGCGCACGGAAACGTCGCCGGTCCTCCCGGGTGAACTCGCGTCTGCTGACCTCGGCGCCCATCGGTCGATCGTGTCATCGGGGCGGGGGTCCGAGCCACTGAATCGGACACCGTGTCGGGTGCCCCACACCTCTCGGCGCCGCGTTTCACCGCCGAGCGTGCCGAAACCCACCGCCGAGCGTGCCGAAACCCACCGCCGAGCGTGCGCTCGATGCCGTCCGTCGGACGCAACTGCACGCTCGACGGGATCTACCGCCCGGTCGGCGGGCAGTTGTGGCCCGCTCGGCAAGTGCGCTGTGTCAGGTCCGGGTGGGTCGTGAGGGGTCGGGGACGGCGTCGCGGAGTTCGCGCGTGTACGGGTGCTGCGGGTCGTCGAAGACGGTCTCGACGTCGCCCGCCTCGACGATCTGTCCCGCGCGCATCACGAGCACGTGGTCGCTGATCTCCCGGACCACGGCGAGGTCGTGCGAGATGAACAGGTAGGCGAGGCCGTGCTCGCGCTGCAGACGGTCCAACAGGTCGAGGATCCGGGCCTGCACCGACACGTCCAGTGCGGACACGGGCTCGTCGAGCACCACCAGCTCCGGCTCGAGAGCCAGTGCACGCGCGATCGCGACCCGCTGGCGTTGCCCGCCCGACAGCTCGCGCGGTCGACGGTCCGCCAGCGCGCTCGGCAGCGCCACCTGATCGAGCAGTTCGTCCACCCGCGCCCGACGACCGGCGCGGTCACCCACGCCGAACGCACGCAGCGGTTCGCCGACGATCCGCCGGATCGACAGCGACGGGTCGAGGGACGTGTACGGGTTCTGGTGCACGAACTGCAGCCGCCGTCGCAACGCCCGCCGCTCCCGCCCGCGCGCACCCGTGACGTCGACACCGTCGAACTCGACCGACCCGGAATCGGGTCGGTGCAGCTGGGCGACGATGCGGGCGGTGGTGGTCTTGCCCGAGCCGCTCTCACCGACGATCGACACGGTCTGTCCGCGGTGGACGTCGAATGACACCCCGTCGACCGCGGTCAGCGACGACCCGCCGCGCAGCGAGAACTGCACCCGCAGATCGGTGGCGCGCAGCAACGGATCGCCATCGGAGGGCACGGACGCCCGGGTGCGAGGGCGCCCGAGGTGGGGCGCGGCCTCGACGAGCCCGACGGTGTACGGGTGCTGCGGTGAGGTGAGGATGTCGCGGGCGGGGCCGGACTCGACGATGCGCCCCTGCGACATCACGACGATCCGGTCGGCGCGTTCGGCCGCGACGCCGAGGTCGTGGGTGATGAACAGGACCGCGGCACCCGTCTCGGCGACGCGGGTGTCCAGCAGGTCGAGGATGCGCCGCTGCACGGTCACGTCGAGCGCGGAGGTCAGCTCGTCGGCGATCACCAGTTCCGGCGAGCACGCCAGGGCGATGCCGATCAGCACGCGTTGCCGCTGCCCACCCGACAGCTCGCCGGGGTACTGGCCCGCGCGCTCGTCGGGGCGGTCGACGCCTGCCTCGGCGAGGATGTCGACGGCGCGCAGCGCGGCGCTCCGGCGATCGGCCCGGCCGTGCAATCGCAGGATCTCCCCGACCTGGTCACCGACACGACGCACCGGGTTCAGCGACGACGTCGGATCCTGGGGGACGACGCCGATGTGGGCCCCGCGCAGGCGGCTGAGTCGGCGTTCCGACGCGGAGTCGATGCGCTCGTCGTCGAACTCGATGCGGCCTGCGTCGACGTGGCCGCCCTCGGGGAGGAGTCCGACGATGGCGTGTGCGAGCGTCGACTTCCCCGAACCGGACTCACCCACGACCGCGACGACCTCGCCGCGGTCGACGGTGAGGTCGATGCCGTGCAGGACCTCGGCCTCGCCGTAGGACGCGCGGAGGTCGGACACCCGCAGCAGCGGGCCGGCGGCGCTCATCGACGGTCCTGCAACGCGCGTCCCACACGGTGTGCGCTGACGACGACGGCCACGATCACGAGACCGGGGATGACTGTGAGCCACCACGCGGTGACGAGGTAGTTCCGGCCGTCGGCGATCAGCGTGCCCCACTCCGGTGACGGCGGTTTCGCGCCAAAGCCGAGGAAGCTCAACGACGACACCAGCAGCGCCGCGAGACCGAACTGCGCGGCGGCGAGGCCGATGACGGGGGCGATCGCGTTGCGCAGGATGTGGTCCACGAGGACGGACGGCCACCGGGACCCGGCGAGGAATGCAGCCTCGACGTACGTGGCGTGCCGCACCCGCGCCACCTCGGCCCGCATGACGCGGGCGAACCCGGCGATCATCGTGACGCCCACGGCGATGGCCACGTTGGTCGTCCCGAAGCCCAGAGCGGTGACGACGGCCAGGGACAGCAGCAGCGTCGGGATCGACAGCAGGACGTCGACGACGCGCATCAGGATCGTGTCGACGACGCCTCCGATCGCCCCGGCGAGCAGGCCGACGACCGATCCGACGACGAACGCGATGGCGACCGCGCTGATCGTCGCCGACAGCGACAGCTCGGCGCCGTGCACCACCCGCGTGTAGAGGTCGCGGCCGATGCTGTCGGTGCCGAACCAGTGGTGCAGGCTCGGCGGCTGCATCTTGTCGCGGGGGTACCAGTGCGTAGGGATCGCCGGAGGCGAACACCGACGGGAACAGCGCCCATCCGGCCGCGAGGAGCAGGATCGCCGCGGCCACCACGACGGTGATCCATCGCGCCCACCCACGTCGTCGACGGCGAGCGGGGGTGCTCTGGGGCGGCGCGTCGGTGCGGTCGACGGATTCGACGAGGAGGTCAGACACGGGCGGACTCCGAGCTGTCGGCGGTGGCGGGGCCGGTCGTCGGTGCCCGACGGCTCCGGCGCACGACGATCCGTGGGTCGATCAGCGGATAGACGAGATCGACTGCCAGCGTCACCACCACGAAGACCAGAGCTGTCAGCACGACGATGCCCTGCACCACCGGGATGTCCTGTGCCAGCACGGAGGTCTGTGTCAACCGGCCCACCCCTGCGCGGGCGAAGACGGTCTCGACGACCACCGAGCCGGCGAGCAGTTCGCCGACGAGCACGCCGGCGATCGTCAACGCGGGAACCGTGGCGATCCGGAAGACGTGGCGCGTGTGGACGTACCAGCGCGACGCCCCCTTCGTCGCCGCCACCTCGACGAACGGTTCCCGCCAGGTGGACAGCAGCGACGTCGCGAAGACCTGCGCGATCACCGCACCGGTCGGGATCGCGAGGGTGATCGCCGGGAGGACCACCGACGCCGGCGTGCGGTCGCCGAACGCGGGGAACACCGGCAGGCCGAACGAGAACACCTGCAGCAGGATCAGTCCCACCCAGAAGGTCGGTACGGCGGCGCCCAGGGGAGGCAGCGACAACAGTGCGGTCCGCAGCCAGCGGACGCGCGTGTACACCGCCAGGAACGCCAGACCCCCGCCACCCACGATCGCGATGACGAGCGCGGTGCCGGCGAGTGCGAGGGTGCTCGGTACCGCGTCGCCGATGGCGCTCACGACGCTGCGCCCGGTGGTGATCGACGACCCGAGGTCGCCGTGCAGGGCGTTGGTCAGGGCTGTCCAGTACTGCTCCCACACCGGCTTGTCCAGGCCGTAACGGGCCTGCATCTCCGCGATCGCGGTTGCGTCGACGGGCGTGCCCGCGCCGTTGCTCTCCGCGGCCAGGCTCACCGGGTCGGACGGGAGGAGGAACAGCACGATGAAAGAGACGGTGAACGCAGCCCACAGGACGGCGACGGCCTGGAGGAGACGGAATGCGATGTACCGCGCCATGATCAGCTCCTGCTGTCCGAGGAGTCGGGGGTCACCCAGGTGTCGTCGAATCGCAGTCGCGCCGACGCGTCGAAGCGCAGACCGTGCGCGCGTGAGCCCTGGCCGATGGTCTGCGACAGCTCGATGGTCGGGATGAAGAAGCCGTTGTCCAGGATCTCCTGCTGTGCCGTCGCGATGAACCGCGCACGCGCCGCGGGATCGGAGGTCGACAACTCACCGGTGAACGCGTCCTCGAGTGCGGGAACCGCCGGCGCGCGGCCGATGTTGCGGCCGCGGGTCGAGAACGACACCCGCAGGATGTCGCCGTCGGCTCGGGTCGAGTTGTAGTAGAACGCGTCGAACTTCCCGTTGCTCTGGCGGGCGACGCTCTCCGGCGTCGACACGAGGTCGAGCTGCATGTCGATGCCCGCGAGACGCAGTTGCTGCTGGAGGAGCTCGAGCACCGTCTGGTTGGCGGCGAACACCGCACTGAACGTGACGCCGAAGGACAGCCTCCGCCCGTCCTTCACGCGGATGCCGTCCCGCCCCGTGCGCCACCCCGCCGCGTCCAGCTGGGCCTCGGCGCGGGAACGGTCGAACGTGACCAGCGGTGACCGCACGTACCCGGGGGTGTTCCGGGCCAGCACGCTGGTGGCCGGCGCGAACGTGGTGTCGAGGACCGTGTCGACGAGCTCCTTGCGGTCGATCGCCGACAGGAGTGCCACGCGGACAGCACGATCGGCGAGGACCCCGCGGGAGACGTTGGGCTGCAGCCCGAAGGTGATCCCGGGGTTGGGGGTGGTGAGCACCCGGCCCTGCGCACCCTCGATGATCGTGCGGTCCTGCGGCAGGGCGTCGCTGATCGCGTCGAGTTGGCCGGACGCCAGACTCCCTGTCCGGACGCCGGACTCGGGCACGACGGTGAACTCGATGCGGTCCAAATAGGGCTCGCCGGCATGGCCGGCCACCGACGACCCCCAGGCATAGCCCTTCCGCTTCGCCAGCGTGGCCGACCGGTCCTGGGCGTAGTCGGTGTAGACGAAGGGCCCCGTCCCGGCGACCTCGCCCTCGCAGCGCTGGGCGGCCGACCTCGCGGACGTCGCGGGGGAGACGATGCCGAGCTGGGATGTCGAGGTCGCCTGCAGGAACTGCGCGTTGGGCCGCGCGAACTCGACGACGACCGTCCGGGGGTCGACGATCGTCGTGCCGCTGTATCCGGAGAGGTAACTCGCACCGAGTGCGGCCTTCACCGGACCGAGTGTCTTGACGACAGAGTCGAAGCTGCGTGCGACCGCGGTGGCGTCGAGAGGCGCACCGTCGCTGAACGTGACCCCGGGGCGGAGGGTGAAGGTGAAGCGTCGAGAATCGGGCGACACCTCCCACCGCTGTGCGAGCCACGGCACGAGGGCGCCGGTCGTCGGGTCCTGATCGGTCAGTGAGTCGACGATGGGGCGCGTGACGTAGATCGTCTGGTTCGACGAGGACTGTGCCGGGTCGGCGCATGTCGGTGCCTGCGACAACCCGTACCGCAACGTCCCACCGGAGCGTGGTGGACCGTGGTCGTCGGCACCGGGTGCCGGCTGGGTGCAGGCGGTGAGCCCGGCCGCGACGGCGAGCACTGCGGTGACGGCGACGAGGAGTCGCGACGGATGACGATGCATGCGGATCAGTGCGCCGCCACCGGGACGGCACTGCCCGGTCCGAGCGCGCGAGAAGGGAACGTGGTCAGCAGGACGGGTGCGACCTCACCGGCGAACAGCTCGAGGCTGCGACGGTGCTGGGCGGGGGTCAGCCCGTCGGCGTCGGCCGAGATGTGCAGGACCTCGTGTCCGAGACGGTCGTGGTAGCGCCCGACCTTGTCGATCACCTCGGCGGGACTCCCGACGAGAGCCGAACTGCGCGCGAGGAAGTCGTCGAGGTCGGTGAAGGCGTCGGGGAGTCCGGTGCGGATCGTAAACTCCTTGCGTGCGGCGAAGATCGGCGCATAGAGGGTGCGGGCCTCCTGTGACGTGGGGGCGACCAGGACACCGGCGCTGCCGGCCCCCACCACCGCGTCGGCCGGATCGCGTCCGTTCTCCACCCATACCCGTCGGTAGTGGTCGATCAGCTCCGCGTACGGCTCGATCGGGTGCGTGACGTTGGCCGAGAACACGGGATCGCCGTGCAGCGCCGCGAGTTCGACGGAGGCGCGTGACGTGGCACTGCCGTGCCAGATGCGGATCTCGGGCTGCAGGGGTCGGGGGAGGACCTTCGCCTCCCGCAGCGACGGGCGGAACCGGCCCTCCCATGTGACGCTGTCGCTGCGCCACAGTGCACGGAACAGCTCGTATCCCTCGCGGTTGCGGTCCCACTGGTCGTCGGGCGTGACGTGGAAGAGCTGGGCCTGCGCGGCCCCGTTCCCCTTGCCGATGATCAGCTCGAGGCGCCCGCCGGACAGGTTGTCGAGCGTCGAGTAGTCCTCGACGGCCCGAACCGGGTCGAGCAGGCTCAACGTCGTCACACCGGTGAACAGCCGGATGCGTCGTGTGACCGCGGCGATGTGCGACAGCACGACCGGCGGGGACGACGAGATGAACGGGTCCTCGTGTCGTTCACCGACCGCGAACCCGTCGAACCCGAGTTCCTCGGCGACGCGTGCCGACTCGACCACCTGCGCGAGTCGGGCGGCCGGGCTGACGAGCTCACCGGTCACCGCGTCGGGGCGGTGGGTGATGAGGGTGAGCTGGAGGATCTTCACGCGACGGACTCTCGGGGCAGACGACAGGGCATCGAATCAGTTCTGCCAGGGAGGAGCACACACGAGAAGGGTTTGGATCACGGTGGGTCGCTCAGTTGCTTCCGGAACGGATGGGGCTCCGAACCGACCGGGTACGACGCGACGTCGAAACCCGGGGTGTACCCCGCCGACACGTACAACGCGACCGCTTCGGGCTGCCGCCACCCGGTCGTCAGGAACACCTCGCTGTATCCTGCTGCGGCGGAGCGACGTTCGAGCTCGGCGACGACGAGCAGGCCGTAGCCCCGACGTCGGTGGTGCTCGGACGTCCAGATCCGCTTCAGTTCGGCCGTGTGGTCGTCGTAGCGCTGGAACGCGCCACCGGCGACGGGCTCGTCGTCGACGAGTGCGACGACGAGCCCGCCCTCCGGGGGAGCGAACTGCGAGACGGGGGTACTCGAGCAGCTCGCGGTGGACGTCGTCGAACGGGTGGTCGTAGCGGCTGCTGTACTCGACGGCGAGTTCGTCGAGTAGCGGCCGCGCCCGGGGGTCGTCCTGGGCGACGGCCACGAACACCGGCGTCGGGCGACAGCCCACCTGCGAGTCGGTCACGTCCGCGGGAGCCCCGGGGGGTTGAGCAGCGAGGACTGCACGGCCTCCTTGTCGAGGTTCCAGCGCCGCAGCACCTGCTGGTACTGGCCGCCCTTGATCACCGCGTCGATGGCCTCCTGGACCGGCTCGATCAGGGGATTGCCCTTCTTGGTCGTCGCGGCGATCAGCCCGGTCACCCCCGAGCCTGCGCCCGACACCTGCCCGACGATGGTCGTCTCGTTCGGGGTACCCCGCACCTGCGCGTCGTGGAAGGCGTTGATCGGGTTGGGTCCGAAGTAGGCGTCGATCTGCCCTGCGTTGAGTGCCGACCACACGCCGGTGACGTCCTGGTAGTACTTGATCGTGATGGGCGCCTTGCCCTCTGCCTTGAGCTTGTCCGACCAGCCGACCAGGATCTTCTCCTGGTTCGTGCCGGACCCGACGGCGATGGTCTTGCCGGCGAGGTCCTGGTAGCCGCTGAAGCGGATCGGGTCACTCTTGCGGGCGATCAGGGACAGGATGTCGGTGCGGTAGGTCGCGAAGTCGTACTTGTCCTTGCGTGCCTCGGTCACGGTGATGTTCGAGAATCCGACATCGCTGGCGCCGCTGTCGATCCCGAGGAACAGGCCCTCCCAGGACGAGCGTCGGAAGTCGGGCTTGAGGCCCAGGGTGTTCGCGACCAACGTGGCGAGGTCGACCTCGTCGCCGATCCACACGGAGTCGTTGTCGGTGGACGGGAACGAGAACGGTGGGTTGCCCGTTCCCGACCCCTGCCCGATCACGAGCGTCCCGCGCTCACGGATCGACGCGGGCACCTTGGCCGCGATCGCTGCGTTCTCCGGCGCGGAGATCGGCTGCTGCTTCGAGCTGAGGTCCAGTGTCGCACCGGTGGAGTCCCGCACCGCCTGCGTGGTGCCGTCGGACGGCGTGGAGCACCCGGTGGCGAGCACGCCGACGGTGACGAAGGCGAGAAGTGCCGCGGACAGCGGCCGACGTCGGGTCATGGTGATGTGATCCGTTCTGTGACAGAGGGTGAGGTGGAGCGTGAGAGAGCAGGGTGGGTTCAGAGGACCCGGTCGAGGAAGGCGCGGGTGCGTTCCTCGCGCGGCGACCCGAGGACCTGGCTGGGCGGTCCCTCCTCGACGATGCGGCCCGCATCCATGAAGACGATGCGGTCGGCGACCCGTCGGGCGAAGGCGATCTCGTGGGTGACGATGACGAGGGTCCTGCCGGCTCGTGCGAGATCGCCGATGACGGCCAGGACCTCGTCGACCAGTTCGGGGTCGAGTGCAGAGGTGGGCTCGTCGAAGAGGATGAGCTCGGGATCCAGCGCCAGCGCACGGGCGATGGCCACACGTTGCTGCTGCCCGCCGGACAGCTGTCGGGGATAGGCGTCGACGCGGTCGGCGAGTCCCACACGACCGAGGAACTCCGCGGCGGCACGGCGTGCAGCATCGCGCTCGACACCGCGGGCGCTGACCGGCGCCTCGGCGACGTTCTCCAGCGCGGTGAGGTGCGGGAAGAGGTTGAAGTTCTGGAACACGAACCCGATGCGGCTCCGCTGCCGCCGGATCTCGTTCTCCGACAGGCGGTGCAGGACGTTGCGGCCGCGACGCAGCCCGATCAGCTCGCCGTGGACGGTGACGAATCCCTCCGTGGGCGGCTGGAGGTGGTTGATGGTGCGGAGCAGGGTGGACTTGCCCGACCCCGACGGCCCGATGATCGCGACCACCTCGCCCTGCCGGACCTGGAGCGACACGTCGGACAGGGCGGGGACGCCGTCGAACGACTTCCCGACACCTCGGACGTCGAGGACGACCGGCGCGGTCATGCCTGCACCCGCCGTGCGGCGAGACGGGACCGCAGACGCTGCAGCGGCGTCGGCGGCAGCTCGCGGTGGGCGCCGCGGGCGAAACGTCGCTCGATGTAGAACTGCGCGACCGACAGCAGGCCGGTGAGGATGACGTACCAGGCGACCGCGACCAGCAGCAACGGGATGATGCGACCGTTGCGGCCGTAGATCACCTGCACCTGGTAGAAGAGGTCGGGGATCGCGAGGATGAACACCGCCGACGTGCCCTTGAGCAGACCGATCACCTCGTTGGTGGCCGGCGGGATGATGGTGCGCATCGCCTGCGGGAAGATGATGCGGGTGAACTGCCGACGAACCGGGATGCCCAGTGCTGCAGCGGCTTCGCGCTGTCCCTCGTCCACGGAGAGCAGACCCGCGCGGATGATCTCCGCGGCATAGGCGGCCTGGTGGATGGACAGGCCGATCAGCGCGGCGGTCACGGGGGCGATCAGGTTCTTGGTCTCCACCTCGGCGAACACCGGTCCGAAGGGGATGCCGTACCCGAGGTGGGTGTACAGGGCGCCGAGGAATCCCCAGAACAGGATCTGCACGATCAGCGGGATCGAGCGGAACAGCCAGATGAACGCCCAGCTCCCGCCGCTGAGGACGGGGTTGGGCGACTGGCGCATCAGCGCGAGCACGACGCCTCCCGCGAACCCGATGGCGGCGGCGGCGAGCGTGAGCCAGATGGTCAACCACAGCGCCTCGAGGATCGTCGTGCTGAAGAAGTACGACGCGAAGGTGGGCCAGTCGTAGCGGGGGTTGGTGACCGCACCGGCGACGACCTGCGCGAGGAGCACCGCCACCACCAGGACGGCGAGCCACCGTCCGTAGTGCGGCCGACCCACGATGGGCAGGCCCGCGAGGTCGTCCTCGTGGTCGAGGGCGGCGCGCGGAGGCGCAACTGTTCTGCTGGACACCGGGAGTGGGCTCCGCTCGGGATGTGGGTGCGGATCGACCGCGCCCTGTCGGCTGTTGTCGAGCGACGCTAGGAGCGACCGGGGGACCCCACAACGGATCGGGTCATCGTGCGCGAAACGCGGTGCACTCCATGTGCATTGCTAAAGAAAAAGGTCGCTGGTCTGCGCATATCCACCGGCTGGGAGGATCGGGGGATGCCACCCAAGTCCGTCGATCCCGCCGAGATGCGTGCCGCCGTGCTCGCTGTCGCCGAGTGGCTGCGCGGTGAGTCCGACGAGGCTCCCGCCCGCCCGGCGCTCGCACTCGCCGTCCGGACCACCGCGCGGACGCTGGCGCAGATCGCCCCCGGGTCGTCGGTCGAGGTGCGGGTGCCGCCGTTCGTGGCCGTCCAGTGCATCGAGGGACCCCGTCACACGCGGGGGACGCCGCCCAACGTCGTCGAGACCGACGCGCGCACCTGGCTGCGGCTGGCGGCGGGCCTCACCGACCTCGCCGACGAGATCGCCGCGGCCACGGTGTCGGCGTCGGGGAGCCGCGCCCCGGAGGTCGGGGACCATCTGCCGCTCGTGCGCGTCTGATCCCCGCGCGGGGCGGGTGCCGGATCCACTGCGCGGAGTGCGCGCCGGATTCGCTGTTGCTGCACGTCGGCCCGTAAACTGGCGACCAGGTCCGACCGCCGCCCACCGCATCGGAGTGCCCTGTGACCGAGCTGTCCGTCCACAGCCCGAACCTCCTCGCCGACCATGCCTCCGCAGCCCCTCTCGACGACCGTGGCGAGAACGAGCCCCGCGAGGAATGTGGCGTCTTCGGGGTCTGGGCCCCAGGTGAGGACGTCGCGAAGCTGACCTACTACGGCCTGTACGCCCTGCAGCACCGCGGCCAGGAGGCCGCCGGGATCGCGGTCGGCGACGGCTCCCAGGTGCTCGTGTTCAAGGATCTGGGCCTCGTGTCCCAGGTCTTCGACGAGCAGACGCTGGCCTCCATGCCGGGGCACGTCGCCATCGGCCACTGCCGTTACAGCACCACCGGGTCGACGACGTGGGAGAACTCACAGCCGATCTTCCGGACCACCGCGGCCGGCACCGGTGTGGCGTTGGGCCACAACGGCAACCTCGTCAACACCGCCGATCTCGCCGCGATCGCCCGCGAGGCCGGGTTGATGGCCTCGCGGATCCACGGCGGCGCGACGTCGGATTCCGACGTCGTCGGCGCGCTGCTGGCGCACGGTGCCGCCGACAGCACCATCGAGCAGGCCGCGATGGAACTGCTGCCCACCCTCGACGGCGCCTTCTGCCTCACCTTCATGGACGAACACACTCTCTACGCCGCTCGCGACCCCTACGGTGTGCGGCCGCTCTGCCTCGGTCGTCTCGACCGCGGGTGGGTCGTCGCGTCGGAGACCGCAGCCCTCGACATCGTGGGCGCGTCGTTCGTCCGCGAGATCGAGCCGGGTGAGCTCCTCGCCATCGACGCCGACGGTGTGCGCAGCTCGCGCTTCGCCCCGCCCACGCCGAAGGGCTGTGTCTTCGAGTACGTCTACCTCGCCCGCCCCGACAGCGTCATCAACGGTCGGTCGGTGCACTCGTCGCGTGTCGAGATCGGGCGCCGCCTCGCCCGGGAGCACCCGACCGACGCCGACCTGGTGATCCCCGTCCCCGAGTCGGGGACGCCGGCGGCCACCGGCTACGCGCAGGAGTCCGGGATCCCCTACGGCCAGGGCCTGATGAAGAACGCCTACGTCGGCCGCACCTTCATCCAGCCGTCGCAGACCATCCGGCAGCTCGGTATCCGTCTGAAGCTGAACCCTCTGCGCGAGGTCATCCGCGGCAAGCGGCTCGTCGTCGTCGACGACTCGATCGTGCGCGGCAACACCCAGCGCGCGCTGATCCGCATGCTGCGCGAGGCGGGCGCAGCGGAGATCCACGTCCGCATCGCGTCGAGCCCGGTGCGGTGGCCGTGTTTCTACGGCATCGACTTCGCCTCGCCCGCCGAGCTGATCGCCAACGGCATGGAGTCCGAGCAGGGGATGGTCGAGGGCGTCCGCCAGGCCATCGGCGCCGACTCGCTCGGCTACATCAGCATCGACGAGATGATCGCCGCGACCGAACAGCCCGCCGGACAGCTCTGCGCGGCCTGCTTCGACGGCAAGTACCCGATCGACCTGCCGACCGAGACGTCGATGGGGAAGGCTGTCCTCGAGGCGATGCTCTCGTCGACCGCGGGCAGTGATCCGCTCGTCAACCACAACGACAACGTCAGCGCGCTGCGCCGCCCCTGACTGGTCCGCGCGGGACGCGTCGACCCCGGGTCCCGCCACCGTGCGGGCCGTGGGTGCTCCGGTAGCGTGACCGGCGTGCCGAACCAGGAGACCGTGCCCGACGACGGACAGTCCACCCGCGGCGCGTCGTACGCCGAAGCCGGTGTCGACATCGACGCCGGGGACCGCGCGGTCCAGCTCTTCGCACCCCACGCCAAGCGCGCCTCCCGACCGGAGGTGCTCGGTGGGCTGGGGGGCTTCGCGGGGCTGTTCTCGCTGCGAGGCAACTACCGCGAGCCGGTGCTGGCGTCGTCCACCGACGGCGTCGGCACGAAGCTCGCTGTCGCCCAGGCCATGGACAAGCACGACACCGTCGGCCGCGACCTCGTCGCCATGGTCGTCGACGACCTCGTCGTGTGTGGCGCCGAGCCGCTCTTCCTGCAGGACTACATCGCCGTCGGGAAGGTCGTCCCCGAGACGGTCGCCCAGCTGGTGAAGGGCATCGCCGACGGATGCGTCGAGGCGGGGTGTGCCCTGCTCGGCGGGGAGACCGCAGAGCACCCAGGTCTGATGGAGCAGTCCCACTACGACCTGTCGGCCACCGGTGTGGGCGTCGTCGAGGCCGACGCGGTCCTCTCACCCGACCGCGTGCGCCCCGGTGACGTCGTCATCGCGATGGGGTCGTCGGGGCTGCACTCCAACGGCTACTCGCTGGCCCGCAAGGTGCTGCTCGAGTGGGGTCACATGGACCTCGGCGGGCACGTCGAGGAGTTCGGCCGGACGCTCGGTGAGGAGCTGTTGGAGCCGACGCGGATCTACGCCAAGGACTGCCTCGCGCTGGTCGCCGAGACCGATGTCCGGACGTTCGCGCACGTCACCGGGGGCGGGCTGGCCGAGAACCTGGCGCGCGTCATCCCCGAGGGCCTACGCGCTGAACTCGACCGGGGCACGTGGACGCCGGCGCCGGTGTTCGCGATGATCGCCCAGCGCGGCCGCGTCGAACGCCTCGAGATGGAGCGCACCTTCAACATGGGCGTCGGGATGGTCGCCATCGTCGCCCCCGAGGACACCGACCGCGCACTGGCGGTGCTGACGGCACGACACATCGACAGCTGGGTGCTGGGAACCGTGAAGAAGTCGCACGAGGGGCGCGACTCCGCGGGCGAGGCCGAACTGCACGGCGAACACCCGCGGTTCTAGAAAACAGATGTTCCCGACCGGGAAGGCCACGCGTCACCCGCAGGGGACAGCGGCCCTCCGGCCGGGAACGATCAGACGGCGCTCAGGCGCGGCGCCACTCGTCCTCGTCGGCCCACGCATCCGCGGGGTCCGGGCGATCCGAGGGGCGTTCCGGCTCACCGGCCAGCTCTCGTTGGAGGCTGGTGAGGTCCATGTTCGGTGAGCTGTACTTCAACTCCCGAGCCACTTTCGTCTGCTTCGCTTTTGCTCTGCCGCGGCCCATAGGGGACCCCCTCGCACGATGACGGGGCGGCCAATCTCGATTGGCGGCCCCGCTCTGAGTTAACAAATCTTGTCGTGTGCAACAGTCTAGCGCGGCCTGGGGCGGAGTGCGGACCAGCCTGGACAAGACCCGCCGGGGCAGATGGCGGACTCAGCGCCGCGCGCGGCGGTTCGCGATCTTGCGGGCCTCGCGGGCGACCTTCCCGTCGTAGCGGGGATCGGTGGTGAGCAGGTCGAGGCCCGTGTCGTCGACGTCGCCGGTCAGCAGAGCGCGGACCGTGATGCCGTGGTCAGGACGGTCGGCGACGGTGATCGTGTCGCCCGCGACGACCTGACCCCCACGGTGGACACGCAGGTAGGCGCCGACGTCGCCGCGATCGAAGAACCGCGCGACCCAGCGGGGTTCCTCCGCCCACACCGAGAACGTCTTGCAGGGCGTCCGGAAGATCGTGACCTCGAGGTGGACCTCGTCCCCGATGTGCCAGTGCTCACCGATGACGGCGTCGGTGACGTCGAGCCCGTCGACACGGAGGTTCTCGCCGAACCAACCGTGCGGCAGCGAGCGACCCAGTTCCTCGGCCCAGCGGCGGGCCTCGGTGTCGCTGTAGGCGTACACCGCCTGATCCCGGCCACCGTGGTGCTTGGTGTCGACGATCGTGTCGCCGTCGACGCCCGCGGCGGTCACCCGCACCGGGCCGGGGATCTCCGTCTTGCCGATGCCGCTGTCACCGATGCGGTCGAGGTGGACCGGACGGTCGGCGGCACAGACCGCCAGGACACGCCCGCTCACCGCGACCGGAGTCCCTCGACGGCGGCGCGTCCTGCACGGACCCGGTCGTCGATGCGGACAGATGCGGGGTCGATCGAGACGGCGGCTCCACCCGCCTCGAGCGCGGTCCCGGGCTCGATCGACCGTTTGACCAGTGCCAACGCGATCGGCCCGAACTCGAAGTGCTCGACGACGGTCCCGACACGCCCGACCGCGCGACCGTCGGCGGTCACGGGGTCGCCGGTGGCGGGTCGGCCGTCGGCGCTCCCGTCGATCTGGAGCAGCACCAGCCGCCGGGGCGGGCTGCCCAGGTTGTGCACCCGGGCGACCGTCTCCTGGCCGCGGTAGCAGCCCTTCTCGAGGTGGACGGCGCCGAACGTCTCCGGGCCGCCGATCCAGTCGACCTCGTGGGGGATCGTGCGCTCGTCGGTGTCCAGGCCGAGCCGGGGCGCGAGCGCGGCGACGCGCAACGCCTCGAACGCCCAGGTGCCCGCGGGTCGGGCGCCGGCCTCGACGATCGCGTCCCACCACCGGTCGAACTGTGCCTCGGGGACGAGGACGTCGACGCGGGGGACCGTGGGATGGCCGTCGGCGCCACGTTCGCCCAGCGGCGGCATGACGCGCCAGAAGCCGGACGGCTCGTCGTCGTGGTGCAGCTCCGGGATGCGGCCGGCGGCGTAGACGGGCGCGCCCGGGGTGATCTCGAGCAGTTCGGCGACCGGTCCGGTCACCGCATCGGGCCCCAGCAGTGTCAGCACCCGCAGATCGGGACGGTCGACGGGCTCGGCCTTGGCCCAGAACACCATGCGCTGCAGGAACGTGAGGAGTGGCTGCGCGCGGAACGCCTCGGTGTCGGCGATCGTCAGGCCGTCGATGTCGGTGAGGACGAAATGGTCCTCCACCCGACCGTTCACGTCGAGGCTGAGGTTCTCCGCCGAGGTCCGGTCGGCGAGGTTGGTCACGAACTGGCTGGAGATGGTGTGCAGCCAACTGAGTCGTTCGTCGCCGCTGATCTCGAAGACACCGCGGTGCGAACGGTCGACGACGGCGACGGACGTCGCGGCGGCGCGCTGCTCGGCGAACGGGTCACCGTGATGCCACGCGACGCCCTGGTCGACAGAGTCCTCCGGGGGCGGTACGGCCCCGGATTCACGCTGATGACGTCGCAGTGCGGGCTGGTCGGGCTCGGGCTGTCCGATCGAGTCGGTCACGTCCTCATCGTACGAGCCCCCCGATAGGGTGATCGCCATGCCGCAGTCGATCCTGGTGACCCACGACGGTGCAGTCCTCGACCCCGACGTCCCCTTCCTCCACGCCGACGACCTCGCCGCGGTCCGTGGTGACGGTGTGTTCGAGACCCTTCTCGTGCGAGATGGCCGGGCGCGCAACGTCTCCCGTCATCTCGACCGGCTGCGGAGCAGTGCGCGTGCGCTGGATCTGCCCGCGCCCGACGTCGATCGCTGGCGGACCGCGATCACGACCGGACAGCGGACCTGGGCGGAGAAGAACGGCCGCGAGACCGAGGGTCTGCTGCGCATCGTGTACTCGCGCGGTCGGGAGAGCGCCCCGGTCGGTCAGGCGGCCCCGCGGGAGCGCGCCGAGACCGGCATCACCCGGGAGTCCAACGAGGCGACGGCGTACCTGACCGTCGGACCCGTCCCCGCCCGTGTCGCGACGGTGCGCTCGGAGGGCACGTCGGTCATCACCCTGACCCGGGGGTACTCGGTCGACCTCGGCGCGCACGCGCCGTGGCAGCTGCTGGGCGCGAAGACGCTCAGCTACGCGACCAACATGGCCGCGCAGCGTCACGCGACCGCGCAGGGCGTCGGCGACGTCATCTACACCTCGAGCGAGGGCCAGGTCCTCGAGAGCCCGCGGTCCACGGTGATCGTCCTGAACGGCGACACCCTGACCACACCGCCCGTCGAGGACGGGGTGCTGCCCGGTACCACCCAGCAGGCGCTGTTCGAGACGGCGGAGAAGGAGGGGCTGCGCACCGAGTACCGCTCGCTGCGTGTCGCCGACCTGATCGTGGCCGACGGCGTGTGGCTGGTGTCGAGCGTCACGCTCGCCACCCGCGTCCGGGAGCTGAACGGCTACACGATGCCCGAGCCGACGCGTGCCAAGGAGTTCGAGCAGCTCGTCGAGAAGGCCATCGACGACTGATCAGGGTGTCGTCGGCCGGGTGACCCGGCGCAGGCGGGTCCACCCCCGCCACCCGCGCTCATGGAGGATCTCGATCAGTCGTGCGCCGGGGACGGTCGATGCGGTGACGGCGTCGAGCAGCGCGATGGTGGCCTCGTCGATGGTGTCGTCGTAGGGCTCACCGCTGTCGAGGAAGCGTCGGGTGGAACGCTCGACGAGGTCGGCGACCTCCACGATCCGCGGGTCGTCGGGACCCCACTGCGACGCGTCGCCCAGCAGGCGGTACAGGGCGACCACGTCGGGATCGTCGAGGCTCGCGAACTTGGTCGCGATCACGTCGTCGAACCGGTCGGGCACCTGCGCGGCCACGAGGATCCAGGCGTCCCGTTCCAGCGCGATGTACTCCTCGCTCGCGCCGATCTCCCGCAACCGGTCCAGCCAGCGGATGGCACTGTCGGGCAACGCGAGTCGATCCCCGGAGGTCAGGTCGGCGAGGCGCTCGCGTGTTCGGGCGAGGCGGTCGATCTGTTCGGCCAGTCGGGCGTCGACCTGCTCGATCTCCGCTGCGAAGTCCGCTGCGTCGGCATCGAGCAGCTCCTGCACCCGCCCGAGCGGCACCCCGGCGGATGCGAGCACGCGGATGCGGATCAGACGGACGACCGCGGAGGCGTCGTAGGTGCGGTAGCCCGACGCGTCCCGCTCGGGCTCGTCGAGGAGTCCGATGCGGTGGTAGTGCCGTACGGCACGGACGGTCGTGCCGGCATGGGTCGCCAGCTGCCCGATGGTGAGCATCCCGCTCATCGGGTGACCCGGCGGTGCACGGCCATCGCCCCGGCCCAGGCCACCACCATGATGCCGACGCACCATGCCGCCGCGATCCACCCGTCGGTGCCGGCCGAGGAGCCGGCGAACAGTGATCGCAGGGAGTCGACGATGGACGTCACGGGTTGATTGTCCGCGAACCAGCGCACCGGAGTGGGCATCGACGCGGTCGGGACGAACGCCGAGCTGACGAACGGCAGGAAGATCAGCGGGTAGGAGAACGCGCTCGCCCCGTCGACGGTCGCGGCGGTCATACCGGGGATCACGGCCAACCACGTGAGGGCCAGGGTGACCAGCGCGAGCAGTCCGATCGCGGCGAGCCATGACAGGGGCCCGGCCGACGAACGAAAGCCCATCAGCAGCGCCACGCCGACCACGACGAGCAGCGAGATCGCGGTCGCGACCGTCGAGGTGAGGACGTGTGCCCACAGCAGCGCCGAGCGCGCGATGGGCATCGATCGGCACCGCTCGAAGATCCCACCCTGCTTGTCGATGAACAGTCGATACGCGGTGTAGGCGATGCCCGACGCGACGGTGATCATCAGGATGCCCGGCAGCAGGTAGGTGACGTACGCGGCGGACCCGGTGCCCTGTCCGGTGCGGATCGCGCCGCCGAGTACGTAGACGAACAGGAGGAGGAACGCGATGGGCATGAGGACGGTCGTGATGATCGTGTCGGGACTGCGTGCGATGTGCCGCAGCGACCGCCCGGTCAGTGTCATGGTGTCGGCGAGGGCGTACGGGGTCATCGGGCCTCCTGGGCGGTGAGCGCGAGGAAGATCTCCTCGAGGGTCGGCTTCTTCTCGACGTACTCGACGCGGGCGGGTGGGAGCAGCCGGGCCAGGTCGTCGCGAGTCCCCTCCACCAGGACCCGTCCGTCGTGCAGGATCGCGATGCGGTCGGCGAGGCGCTCCGCCTCCTCGAGGTACTGCGTCGTCAGCAGCACAGTGACGCCGCCCGCGGCGAGGTGGGCGACGGTGTCCCACACCTCGGTACGTGCGTGCGGGTCGAGTCCGGTGGTCGGTTCGTCGAGGACGACGACGCTGGGGTCGCCGATGAGACCCATCCCGATGTCGAGTCGTCGACGCATCCCGCCGGAGTAGGTCGCGACCCGTCGATCGGCGGCGGTCTGCAGGGAGAACCGGGTGAGAAGCTCCTCGACGACGCCCCGCTGGTCGTCGACGTGCCGGAGCCGTGCGACGAGGGCGAGATTCTCCCGCCCGGTGAGGATCGGGTCGACGGCGGCGAACTGGCCGGTGAGGCTGAGGATCTCGCGCACGCGTCGACCCTGTGTGGCGACATCGAGGCCGTCGACGGCGACGGTGCCGTCATCCGCGGACAGCAGGGTCGCCAGGATGCGGATGAGGGTGGTCTTGCCGGCGCCGTTGGCGCCGAGCAGGGCGAGGATCCCGCCTCGGGGCACGGTGAGGTCGACGCCTCGCAACACGCGCAGGTCGCCGAACGACTTCGTCACCCCCTCGATGCGGATCGCGGGTGGGGGTTCGAGGGTGGTCATGGCTCCTCCTGGCGTCGACTGGACGGCGACCAGGATGGAGGGCTGACGCAGGGTCAAGGTCAAGCACGATGTCGTGACCGGCGTCTCTGTGTCGGAGGGAACACGGAAAGCGCTGGTGATCCCGACCGCCGCGGTCTACTTTCAGCGGTAGTACTACGACTAGTAGTAGCTCCCACGGGCCCGCCCGCGGGCCGTGTCGACGACGAGGTCGGCGATGAACGCACTCGACATCTCCCGGTGGCAGTTCGGGATCACCACCGTCTACCACTTCATCCTGGTGCCGCTGACGATCGGTCTCGCACCGATGATCGCGGTGATGCAGACCGTGTGGACGGTCACCGGCAACGAGCAGTGGTACCGCGCCACCAAGTTCTTCGGGAAACTTTTCCTGGTCAACTTCGCCCTCGGTGTCGCGACCGGGATCGTGCAGGAGTTCCAGTTCGGGATGAACTGGAGTGCCTACAGTCGCTTCGTCGGCGACGTCTTCGGGGCGCCGCTCGCACTCGAGGGGCTCGTCGCGTTCTTCCTCGAGTCGACGTTCCTCGGTCTGTGGATCTTCGGGTGGGGCCGCCTGCCGAAGAAGGTGCACCTGGCGTGCATCTGGCTCGTCGCGATCGCGGTGAACGCGTCGGCGTACTTCATCATCGCGGCCAACTCGTGGATGCAGCATCCCGTCGGTGCCCGGTTCAACCCCGAGACCAACCGGCCGGAGCTGACCGACTTCTGGGCGGTCATGACCAACAACACCACGCTCGCTGCGTTCCCCCACGCGGTGGCCGGATCGTTCCTCACCGCAGGCACGTTCGTCGCCGGGATCGGACTGTGGTGGATGATCCGCGCCCGCCGCAGGGCCGAGGTCGCCGAGACCCCCGCCGAGGCCGCCGTCCTCCGACACGACGCCCGCACCCTGCACCGCCCCGTCACCCGGATGGCGCTGTGGGTGATCGTCGCGTCGGGCATCGCCCTGGGGATCACCGGTGACGTGCAGGGCAAGCTCATGTTCGAGCAGCAGCCGATGAAGATGGCCTCGGCGGAATCGCTCTGCCACACCGAGACCGCCGCGTCGTTCTCCGTGCTGACGATCGGGACGCACAACAACTGCGACTCGGTCACCCACCTGATCCAGATCCCCTACCTCACTTCGTTCCTCGCCACGAACACGTTCGACGCCACGCTGCCCGGCGTCGCGGAGATGCAGCAGCACTACACGCAGACCATCGGCCCCGGCGACTACCGCCCCAACCTCTTCGTCACCTACTGGGCGTTCCGCGCGATGATCGGCTGGGCGGCCGGCTCGGCGCTGCTGGCACTGGCCGGCCTGTGGTTCACCCGCGGTGGTCGGGTCCCGCAGGCACGGTGGCTCGGCCGTCTGGCCCTGCTCGCGATCCCGACGCCGTTCCTGGCCAACAGTTCCGGGTGGGTCTTCACCGAGATGGGTCGCCAGCCGTGGATGGTGGTGCCGAACCCGAACGGCGACCCGAACATCCACCTGACCGTCCAGCAGGGTGTGTCCGCGACGTCGGTCGCGACGGTCGCCACGTCCCTCACTGTCTTCACGCTCATCTACGGCGTGCTCGCCGTCGTGTGGTTCGTGCTCATCAAGCGCCACGCCGAGACCGGTCCGTCCGCCACGACGTCGCCCACCAGCTCCGACGAGCCGGGCATGCACGACGACGCGGCGGACGACGAACCCGCCGAACAACTCTCGTTCGCCTACTAGGAGACCGCCATGTCCCTGCCCGAGATCTGGTTCCTCGCCATCGCGGTGCTCTTCGGCGGGTACTTCCTGCTGGAGGGCTTCGACTTCGGTGTCGGGATGCTGATGCCCGTCCTCGGTCGCCGTCGGGGCGAGACCGCCGCCGAGGCCGACACCCGACGTCGGGTCGTCCTCAACACCATCGGCCCGGTGTGGGACGGCAACGAGGTCTGGGTGATCACCGCCGTCGGCGCGATGTTCGCCGCGTTCCCCGCCTGGTACGCCGGGATGCTCAGCGCGCTGTACCTGCCGATGCTGCTGGTCCTCGTCGGTCTCATCCTGCGGGTCGTCGCGATCGAGTGGCGCGGGAAGATCGACGACCCGCGCTGGCGTCGGTGGTGCGACGTGGGCATCGGTGCCGGGTCGTGGATCCCCGCGTTCGTCTGGGGTCTGGCGTTCGCGAACCTGGTGCGCGGCCTGCCCATCGATGGTGACGGCCGCTTCGTCGGGGGAATCGGTGACCTTTTCAGCCCCTACGCCCTCCTCGGCGGCGTCCTCACGGTCGTGCTCTTCGCCGTGCACGGTGCGGTGTTCCTCGGACTCAAGACCGACGGCGTCATGCGTGTCGCGGCGACACGCATGGCACGTCGGCTCGCGCCGCCGGCCGCGGTCGTCGTCGCGGCGTTCGCCGGGTGGACCCACCTCGACCACGGCAACACGCTCACCGTCGTGGCGGCCGTCGTGTGCGTCGCCGCCCTGATCGCCACGTCGCTCGTCGTCGCCTCCGGTCACGGGATGCCCAGCGTCCGACGGGAGACGCTGGCATTCGCGACCACCGCGGTCTCGATCGTGGGACTCACGGTGCTGCTGTTCGGATCCCTCTGGCCGGCGGTCATCCCCTCGACGCTCGATCCGGCTTTCTCTCTCACCATCGCCGACGCCGCCTCCAGCGCGTACACGCTGCGGATCATCTCGTGGGCGTCACTGGTCGTGCTCCCGGTGGTCATCGGGTACCAGGCATGGACGTACTGGGTATTCCGACAGCGCATCTCGGTGCAGCAGATCCCCGCGTCGGTCGGCCTCCCACTCCGTCGCGACGCAGGTGCGCGATGACGTCCCGCGCACCTGTCGACCCGCGCCTGCTGCGCGTCTCACCCGCGGCGATGCGGACGGTGCTGATCACCGCCCTCTGCGGGATCGTCTCCGCCGCAACGGTCGTCGTGACCGCCGTCATGGTCGCGTCGATCCTGTTCGACCTCGTCGCCGACCCGGCCACACGTTCGTTCACCGGGCAGCGGACCCACCTGCTGGTCGTGGCCGCGGCGATCACGGTGCGGGCGGCGACGGCCGTCGTCCACGACCGCCTCGCCACCCGCGCGGCCGGTCGGGTGATCGCAGATCTGCGGCGACAGGCGCTCGCGTCGCTGACCGACCCGGCGCGGACAGCCCCGCGTGACCTGACACGCCGCCGCGCTGACGCCCTCACCACCCTGACACGGGGCCTCGATGCGCTCGAGCCGTACCTCACGTCGTTCGTCCCCACGCTCGCCCTCACCGTCACGGTGACCCCGGCCGTGCTGGTGGTGATCGCGCTGGCCGACCCGCTCTCGGCGCTGATCATCGTGGTGACGCTGCCGCTGATCCCGGTGTTCATGGTGCTCATCGGGAAGCTGACCCAGGACCGGACGCGGGCACGCCTCGATGCGATGAACCGTCAGGGTGCAGCGACCCTCGATCTCATGGCGGGTGCGCCCACCCTGCGCGCCCTGCGTCGTGCGCAGGCACCCGCGCGGCGCATCGCCGAGCTGGGGGAGCGGTCGCGCCGCACCACGATGAGTGCGTTGCGGCTGGCCTTCCTGTCGGGCGCGGTGCTGGAGCTGCTCGCCACGCTGTGCGTCGCGCTGGTCGCCGTGGGCATCGGACTGCGACTGCTCTACGGCGAGATGTCTCTCTACGACGGCGTTCTCGCGCTGATCCTCGCTCCGGAGGTGTACCTCCCGCTGCGCGCGGTCGGCGCGCGGTTCCACGAGTCGGACGCCGGACGGACGGCCGCCGCCGACGTCCTCGACCTCGTCGACGGGGCGGAGTCTCGGTCCGCAGTCGTCGACGGTCCGACGTCGGTGGGGGAGATGACCGTCGTCCTCGACGGCGTCGGCGTCCGGGACAGGGACGGATGGGCGCCACGGGACGTGACCGGGACGTTCCGTCCTGGCTCGCTCACCGTCGTGACCGGTGTCAACGGCGCCGGCAAGACGACGCTGCTGCACGCCGTCGCGGGACTGATCCGTCCCGACGCAGGCCGGCTGACCCTCGACGGCAGGGACCTCGCCGACATCCCGCGGTCCGCACTCGTGGGCCGGATCGCGATGACCGCGCAACCGCCGCTCGTCGTCCCGGGCACCGTCGCGGAGAACCTCACCGCGACAGGGCCGGTGACCTCCGCGGCCCTCGACCGGGCTGCCGCGGCGGTCGGCTTCGACGCGGTCCTCGCGCAGTTGCCCGACGGTCCGGCGACGTGGATCGGAGCGGGCGGTGTCGGGCTGTCGAGCGGGCAACGACAACGACTGGCACTCACCCGTGCGCTCGCCGGTGACGCGGACCTCCTGTTGCTCGACGAGCCGACCGCGCATCTCGACGCCGATTCCGAGGCGGACGTCGTCGCGGCGCTCCGGGCGCGGGCACGTGCCGGGGCCACCGTCGTGGCCGTGAGCCACCGGCCCGCCGTGGTGGCCGCGGCCGACACGGTGCTGTCCGTGCGCGAGGCGGTGACCATCGATGCGTGACGACCCGCTCCTACGTGCAGCGCGGCTCGTCGGGCTGCCGGTACGGCCGTTGCTGCGTTCCCTCGCACTGGGTGCCCTCGCCGCCCTGAGCGCGCTCGCGTTGGCGGGATTCTCCGCCTGGCTGATCACCCGCGCGTGGCAGATGCCGCCCGTGCTGTCGGTCGCGATCGCGGTCACGAGCGTTCGCGCGCTGGGGATCTCGCGCGCGGTGTTCCGTTACCTCGAGCGGCTGGCCACCCACGACCTCGCCCTGCGGGCGATGGCGACCGCCCGCTCGCGCATCTATACGGCGATCGCCGGGTCCAGTGGAACCCTCGCTGCGCGGATCCGTCCCGCCGATGTCGTGGCCCGCACGGGGCGGGACGTCGACGACATGGGCGAGTCGCTGGTGCGCGCCGTCGTCCCGATCGGAGCCGCGGCGGTGAGCGCGACCGCAGCGGTCGTGGTGCTCGCGGTGGTCTCGCCGTGGACCGGTGTGGTGGTCGCGGGTGCGTGGCTCGTCGCGGCCGTCGCCGCACCGTGGTGCGCGGTCCGTGGCGCCGCGCTCGCCGAACGCTCCGCCGCCGCCGCCCGCGACGAGGCGGCCGCGCTGACGATGACCCTCCTCTGGCATGCCGCCGAACTGGAGATCGCCGGTCGCCGGGACGAGATCGCCGACCGCGCGGCGGCGGCCGAGGACCGGGCGCGCCGTGCCGCCGACGCCGGCACCCGTGTTCGGTCCTGGGCGGCCGGTGTCCTGCCTGCGGTGTCGGGCGCGTGCGTCCTCGTCGCGTGCGTGGTCGGCCTGGCTGTCGCCGGATCGGTCGACGCGACCACCCTCGGCGTGCTGATTCTGCTGCCGCTCAGCGCTTTCGAGACCGCGGCACCGCTCGTCGACGCCGCCCGGCAACTGCATCGCAGCCGCGACGCCGCGTCGCGGGTGCTCGCGGTGGTCGACGCCGTGGACGACTCGACCGTCGTCGTCGCCGACGTCCGGCCCGCCGACGGGCCCACGCCCACCGTGGTCGTCGATGAGGACCTCCGCTGGGGACATGCGGGGCGTCCGTCGGCCGGACCGATCGCCGGTGGACTCGCGCTGGGCCCCGGGTCGCGGGTCGCCGTCGTGGGTCCCTCGGGATCCGGCAAGACGACACTGCTGGCGACGATCGCCGGACTGGTCCCGCCCCTGGACGGTGCGGTGACCGTCCGCGACGTCGACGGGTCGGTCGATCCGGGCGAGGCGATCCGGTGGTTCGCCTCCGACGCCCACGTCTTCGCGACCACGGTCCGCGAGAACCTGCTCGTCGCCCGGGGAGACGCCGACGACGAGCGGCTGTGGGACGTCCTGCACCGCGTCGGTCTCGCCGACTGGGTGCGGGGACTCGAGAACGGCCTCGACCACCTGCTCGCGTCCGGCGCGGACTCGATGAGCACCGGGCAGCGACGTCGACTGCTCCTCGCCCGCGCCCTCGTCTGTCCCGTGCCGGTGCTGTTGCTCGACGAGCCCTGCGAGAACGTCGACCCCGACGAGGCCGACGCTCTCACCGCGGCGCTGCTCGACGTCGACAGCGGACTCGTCGAGCCGGGACGAGCGGTCGTCGTGGTCACCCACCGCCTGCCCCCGGGATGCGCGGCCACCCGCGTCGTGGACCTCGGCGCGGTCGACGCCGGCGCATCCGGCCACGGGGCCGGTCGTTTCGCCTCAGGCGACGGGGCCCATCGTTTCGCCTCCGGCGACGGGGCCGGTCGTTTCGCCTCCGGCGACAGGGCCCATCGTTTCGCCTCCGGCGAAAACCCGTTGCCGAGTCCCGGATCCGCGCGTAACTTCGGTCGTACACGAGGAAGGAGGTGGTCTGAAGTTGCATGACTTATGGACACGTGAGGTGACCATCAGCTAGGTGGCGCCAACGCCCGGGGTTCACCCGGTGCGGGTCGCCCGCCTCATGGCAGCGGCGCCGTCACCCGAGCGAATCCACGGTGGTCACCCGGCCCCCGCACCCCCACCCGTCCAGGTGGGTCCGGCCACGCAAGTGGCGGTGCGGGGGTCGTCCCATTTCCGGGGAACCCCCGCGCCGGACTCCGGTGCGGGGGTTCCGTCGTCTCCGGCGGTGTCAGCCGCGCTCGAAACTGCGAATCGCGTCCGCGGCCAGCGCTTTCGTCGTGCTCTGGCCGTCGATCGACTCCCGGATGATGTCGGCGTGCCCGGAATGGTGTGCGGTCTCGCGGAAGAGGTGCAGAAGGATCCGTCGGACCGTGTGGTGCTGGCGCACCGGAGCCCAGGGGGCCGTCGGGATGGGGATCAACGCGTCGAGATCCGGGACGGTCGCGATGAACTCGTCGGTCAACTGCGCCTGCCTGCGATACCGAGTCACCCAGTCGGCGAACGACTCGTCCGGGGTCAGTCGGTATCCGTTCTCGAGATAGCCCAGGTCGAACTCGGCGTCGGGATCGGCTGCGAGGACCGTCGCGATCCAGTAGTCCTCGAGGTTCGTCAGGTGCTTGATCAGACCGCCGAGCGTGAGGTCACCGACCGGGCCCGGTGCCCGCGCGTCGTCGTCCGAGATCCCGTCCACGGCAACCAACAGGTTCCTGCGCTGGTCGCCGTAGATCTCGATCAGGGTCTCCCGCTCCCCGGGGATGCTGGCCGTCGCGATGATCATCTGCACAGCTTCCCACCACGCATGCGGCGGTGCATCAGACCTCCGGCGGATGTGACGGATCAGCCGACGTGTCGCGACAGCTTCGCCGACAACCGCGGTACGAGATCACCGTCGGCGTCGACGCGTTCTTCTACGTAGGCGAGGTCACCGTCGTCGACGAGACCGTAGAGCCGCTTGGCGCCACCGATCTTGCGACCGCCCGCCGAGCCCGACGCCGAGGTGATGACGACGTCGGTCACGAGTTCCCACGACGTCTGGGTGAGGGGCTTGCCGTAGAACAGTTCGATCCAGCCCTCGGCGTGCGTCGCGAGGAACTCGATCGTCTCGTCGGAGTCGGGGCCGGAGATCCGCCAGTAGCCGGTCTCGCGGAGATCGGGGCCGATGTGGTGGGCGTCGTCGTCGATGCGCCAGGTGCGCGACTCCCACATCAGATACGGACCGCCGTCGTGACTGATGACGATCTGCTGGCCGAAGGGGTAGTCACCGGTCTCGGGGTCATTGCCCTCACCGAGACCGCGCCACACGCCGACCAACGGCAGCAGACCCAGCAGCGCCGGGTTCAGGTCAGGACCCTGGCGGAGGTTCGCGGTGTCGTCGGGGACGTCGAGACCGGCGAGGACGGGGATGTTGCGACCGGAAGTCGTCTCGGCACGGCGCGCGGCATCCGCGATCGCCTCGTCGGCGCTGCCGGGGACGGGGCCGTCGGGAGAGGGGTCGCTCACGCGCGTGGTGTCAGGACTCGTCGGTGATGAGGCGGTACACCACGTACAGCGCGAACCATGTGATCGCAACCGTCGCAATCACCAGCAGGACCTCGAAGAAGATGACCACGTCGCCAGTCTACGGCGGTCGTCGGACGGCGATGGGGTCGGCACCGTCCGGGGGCGGATCACCGAGCCACACGTTCCTCGATCCGCGGTGGTTCCGGAGACGACGATCGCCCCTGCTCGCGGAGCGCGAGCAGGGGCGATCGAGGAGTGGTCCGGGTCAGCTCGCCTTCGCGACCGTCACGTCCTGGTCGAAGACACCCGTGCCGTCGGGGGTGACGGTCACGTCGCCGTTGCCGCGAGGCGACAGCGCGCGGATCGTCCAGGTGCCCGGTGCGGCGAAGAACCGGAAATCGCCGGTCCCGCTCGCCACGACCTCGGCCGTGAACTCGCCGGAACCGTCCAGCAGGCGCACGAAGGCGCCGCCCACGGGCTGGCCGTCACCGTCGAGGACCTGCCCCGTGAGGACGGTCTCCTTCTCGACGTCGACGCCGGCGGGCAGCTTCTGACCCTGCGTGGGCGCCGCGCACATCACTTGCCCTCGCCCAGCTCGATCGGCACGCCGATCAGCGAGCCGTACTCGGTCCAGCTGCCGTCGTAGTTCTTGACGTTCTGGTGGCCGAGGATCTCCTTGAGCACGAACCAGGTGTGGCTCGAGCGCTCACCGATGCGGCAGTAGGCGATGGTGTCCTTCTCGCCGTCCAGGCCGGCCTCCTTGTACAGCTCCGCGAGCTCGTCGTCGGACCGGAAGGTGCCGTCCTCGTTGGCGGCCTTGCTCCACGGCACGTTGATCGCGCCGGGGATGTGGCCGGGACGCTGGCTCTGCTCCTGCGGCAGGTGGGCCGGCGCCAGGATCTTGCCGGAGAACTCGTCCGGGCTGCGCACGTCGACGAGGTTCTTGGTGCCGATGGCGTCGACGACCTCGTCGCGGAACGCGCGGATCGACAGATCCGGGTCGGAGGCCTTGTAGGTGGTCGCCGGACGCGAGACGGAGTCGGTCGACAACGGACGGCCGTCGAGCTCCCACTTCTTGCGGCCACCGTCGAGCAGCTTCACGTCCTGGTGGCCGTACAGCTTGAAGTACCAGTAGGCGTAGGCGGCGAACCAGTTGTTGTTGCCGCCGTAGAGCACGACGGTGTCGTCGTTGGAGATGCCGCGCGAGGACAGCAGGTCGCCGAACTGCTCGGTGTTGACGAAGTCGCGACGGACCTGGTCCTGCAGATCGGTCTTCCAGTCGAGCTTGACGGCGCCCTGGATGTGGCCGCCGTCGTAGGCGCTGGTGTCCTCGTCGACCTCGACGAAGACGACGGAGTCGGTGTTCAGGTTCTGCTCAGCCCAGTCTGCGCTGACCAGGACATCGGAGCGAGCCATGGTGGTCCTTTCGGGTGGGACGGTGGGTGATCGGGATGTCGAGCGAGCCGACACGGGGACCGCGACGAGCGGCAGGAGAACGGGCGTGAGCCGACACGGCGGACGGTGAGGGGTTCAGACCGTCGGCACGGACGGTCACGAGACGGCTGCGCGTCGCGGACCGGTGTCAGCGACAGCAGCAGGTGGCGAACCGACAGAAGTCGATCGCCCGGCGGCGGGTGAGCAGGTACTCACGTCGCGTCTGCATGCCGCCGACAGTAACAAAGGTCACCTGCGGACCCGTCCTGCGGCTCAGCAGGGTGGTCGGTGGAACTGGCCACCGGAGAGGCAGGTGTACGACATGTACACCTCCTGCTTCTGCGCGGTCAGGAAGAACCCGGGGTCCCAGGTCTGGCTGTGCGGGGTGCCCTCGATCACGATGTCGCTCCCGCTGCTGCGGGCTGAGGTAGGCGTGGCGCCCCACGCCATCGGGAGATCGGGGATCGTGGCGGAGAACTGCTTGAGCACCGCCTGGCGATCGTTCTCCGCGAGCGTGGTGGCGGAGTGTTCCTCGGGCCCGTCATAGAAGCCGGTCGCGGTGAGACGCAGTGCGCCGTCGACCGCTGTCAAATCGACGGTCACACTGACCTTCTTCTTGGGCTTGTGGGGGGAGGGCGAAACACTGCCGGTGAGCAGGACGCCTGTCGTGCGGCTCAGCAGGCCGTCCTGAGGTCCACCTCCTCCCGCCTTTCCTTCGGGAGCGGGTGTGTTCACGGTCAAGTCGTCGATGTCCAGGAGGCGTCCCATCGCGACGGAGTCGAGGGTCGTCGATGCGGTCGCGGATCCGACCTCCATGAACACAGCTCCCTGAGGAAACGGGTTCGAGATCGAGGCCATGGGGACGCGGACGTCGCTGAGTCGTGTGCGGAGGTCGGCGTGGCAGGGGTCGTTCACCCTGCAGGTACCGGCCGCGTACACGGGGACTGCGCGCGCTGTGATGCCGATCGACGAGTACCGACCGGCGGCCACTGAACGAAGTGCGGGGAAACCCGAGATCGTGACCTCGGGTTCGAACGGGAGGCCTCGATTGCCGTCGGTCGGGTTCACGAACGCCCTCGCGAAGCTGCGTTCGGCGTTGATCGCGATGGCGGTGTCGGTGCCGAGAGCGCCCACCACGGCGACCACGATCAGGGCCATCAGAGTCCACACGGTGCGTCGGAGGCGGGGCCGCCTGCGCAGGCTGCCGACCACTGCAGTCTCCTCACCGCGCCGCCGATACGGGCTCGCGCAGGGCCAGGCGGTATCCTTTCCCTACCCTGCACCGTCGTCGCTGCAGCGTACACACGTGAGAGACCGTCGCCGGAGATCGGAGTTCCCATGGATCTCTTGTTGCTGACGGCCGACCCCGCGCCGGAATCGGTGGTCCCGTCGCTCGCACTCCTGGCCCACACGGTCCGCGTCGCGCCGACCGAGGTGTCGTCGTTGATGGAGGCCGGCAACGCCGACGTGGCGATCGTGGACGCTCGCACCGACCTCGCCGCCGCGCGCGGCCTGTGTCGTCTGCTGGGCAGCACCGGGGCCTCCGTGCCCGTCGTCGCCGTGCTCACCGAGGGTGGGCTGGTCGCGGTGAACGCCGAGTGGGGCCTCGACGACTTCCTGCTCCCGACGATCGGTCCGGCCGAGCTCGACGCCCGTCTGCGGCTGCTCGTCGTCCGCACGCGCGGCGGTGAGAGCGAGGAGGCCGCGGGCAAGGTGTCGCTGGGGGAACTCGTCATCGACGAGGGCACCTACACCGCGCGGCTGCGCGGGCGCCCGCTCGACCTGACGTACAAGGAGTTCGAGCTCCTCAAGTACCTCGCCCAGAACGCCGGCCGTGTCTTCACCAGAGCGCAGCTGCTGCAGGAGGTCTGGGGATACGACTTCTTCGGCGGCACCCGCACCGTCGACGTGCACGTGCGGCGTCTGCGCGCGAAGCTCGGCGCGGAACACGAGTCGTTGATCGGGACCGTCCGCAACGTCGGGTACAAGGCCGTCCGTCCCGCCCGCGGACGCGACGACACCGACGGGCCCGCCGAGGACTACGACGACGACTTCGGTGACGGCGCCGAGGACCTGGACGACGAACTCCGCTCGATGAGCAACGGTGGCTGACGCGACTCCTGAGGTCCTGTCCTCGCTCGACGGTGAGACCGCCCGGGCCGCACACGATCTCGCCGATCGCGTCGAACGCGCCGACGGCGTCGCGGGGCTGTCGGAACAGGCGGTCGCCGCCATCGACACCGACCGCGTCACCCACGTCGTGGTGCGGTCCGACTCCGGCGGTCTCGTGGGCTACGCGAACATCACCCCTGGCCGCGACGACGAGCCCGCGATGATCGAGGCGGCTGTCGACCCCGACCATCGCGGCCTCGGGCGCGGGAAGTCGTTGCTGCAGGCCGCGTTCGACGCGGCGTCGGGCACCACCCGGGTGTGGGCGCATGGCGACCTCCCCGCGGCGCAGGCTCTGGCGAGCTCGCTCGGCCTGAAGCCGATGCGCGAACTGCTCTCGATGCGACGGCCTCTCGGCGACTCCGAGCTCCCGCTCCCGGACCTTGAGGTGCCCGACGACCTGGTGCTGCGCACCTACGCGGGTCCGGCCGACGACGCGGAGATCCTGCGCGTCAACAACGCCGCATTCGCATGGCATCCCGAACAGGGCGGGTGGTCGCAGGACGAGATCGACGCGCGGACGTCGTCGGACTGGTTCGACCCCGAGGGGCTGTTCCTGGTGTTCGACCGGTCGGACCCCGACACCCTGCTCGGCTTCCACTGGACGAAGGTGCACCCCGCGACCGACGACGAGCCGGAGATCGGCGAGGTCTACATCGTCGGCGTCGACACCGGCACCCAGGGCCGGGGTCTCGGCCGGCTGCTCACCCTGGCGGGGATCGCCCATCTCGAACGGACCGGGCTGACCGTCGTCGAGTTGTACGTCGAGGGCGACAACGCGGCCGCGCTGCACACCTACGAGCGCCTCGGTTTCTCCCGTCACTCGGTGGACGTCGCCTACGGCTGAGCCGTGTCCGAGTGGCCCGGATCACCGATCGACGGACCGTGGTCCGGATCGTTGCGCGAAACACCTCGTCACCTCGGGTAACGACCCGTGGCGAGAGTTCGCCGTGGCGCCGTGTCCCCGCGGGATCAATTCACCCTGCGTTCACCGAGCGTCGGTCGACCGTCCACCACCGGCCCATAGCTTTCAACCCGACCACACGGCACCGGGGCGGTGGTCCCCTGCGCGCGTCACCTCGCGAGGCGGCACGGGACAGGTGCTCGACTGCTCCCCGGCACACACCACATCGGAGGACTCTGGCGTGAACTTCAACAGGGGCTCGGCGACTCGGACCGGCGCCATCGCCGTCGGCATCGTCGCGGCTGCCACTCTCACCCTCTCTGCCTGCAGCGGCGGCGCGGACTCGAGCAGCAGCGGCGGCTCGTCGGGCGGTTCGAGTGCCGACAACAGCTTCAGCGGCCAGTCGGTCAGCGGCGAGGGTTCGACCGCGCAGCAGAAGGCCGTCCAGAAGTTCCAGGACGTGCTCACGAGCAACGGCGGCATCGTCCTCAACTACACCGGCAGCGGCTCGGGCGACGGCGTGAAGAAGTTCCTCGCCGGCGACGTCGACTTCGCCGGGTCGGACTCGGCTCTGAAGGAGAGCGAGGCCGCGCAGGCCAAGACCCGCTGCGCCGGCAACGACGCATGGCACATCCCGCTGGTCGCGGGCCCGGTCGCCATCGCCTACAACCTGAGCGGCGTCGAGGGCCTGACCCTCAACCCGAGCGTGCTGGCCAAGATCTTCGACTCGAAGATCACCACCTGGAACGACCCGGCCATCGCCGCGCTGAACCCGGGCAAGAACCTGCCGTCGGAGAAGATCGTCCCGGTCCACCGCAGCGACAGCTCGGGCACCACCGACAACTTCCAGCGCTTCCTGCAGGACACCGCCAAGAGCGACTGGCCCTACGAGCACGACAAGACCTTCAAGGGTCAGGGCGGCTCGGCCGCGGCCAAGTCGACCGGCGTGGGCGACACCGTGAAGAAGACCGCCGGCGCGATCACCTACGTCGAGTGGGGCTTCGCCGAGCAGAACAACCTGGGTCTGGCCCAGCTCGACTTCGGTTCGGGTGCGACCCAGCTGACCGGTGACACCGCCTCCAAGGCGCTGGCGGAGGTCCAGTTCAAGACCCCGGGCAGCAAGGACCTGCAGGTCGACACGGACAAGCTGTTCGAGACCAAGACCGCGGGCGCGTGGCCGCTGATGCTCACCACCTACGAGGTCGTGTGCTCGAAGGGCTACACCGGCAACAAGGGTGCGGTGCTGAAGTCCGCCTTCACCACCATCCTGAACCAGGGACAGAGCGGTCTGTCCGAGATCGGGTACGTCGCACTGCCCGATTCCTACAAGCAGACGCTGATGGGCACGATCAACGCCCTCAGCTGACGCAGGCTGTCCTGGCCGCGGGGACCGTGATCTCACGCGTGAGATTGCGGCCCCGCGGCTCCGGTTGAGAGACTTGGGAGACCCCCGACATGACCGAACTGCACGGCAGCGAAATGCGTGCCGGCCGAACGGCCGACCTCGAAGGATCCATGACGACATCCTCGCTCAGCGGACCCGACCCGATGGACGGGGTGATCCCCGGTCCTCTCCCCACAGGTGACAACGCCGATCGCCCCGAGAACGGATCCGGCTCGGTCACCCGCCTCGGTGATCGCGTCTTCCGGACACTGTCCGTGGGATCCGGCCTCCTGGTCTCGGCCATCATCGGCCTCATCGCCCTGTTCCTGATCATCCAGGCGATCCCGGCACTGGCGAAGAACTCCGAGAACTTCTTCACCTACACCGGCACCTGGGTCACCGACGGCGACACCCTGCAGTTCGGCATCCTCAACCTGCTCTACGCGACGGTCGTCGTGTCGGTGATCGCCCTGATCCTGGCCATGCCGATCGCGCTGGGCATCTCGATCTTCCTGACGCAGTACGCCCCGAAGCGTCTGATCGGGCCCATCACCTACCTCGTCGACCTTCTCGCCGCGGTGCCGTCGATCGTCTACGGCCTCTGGGGCATCCTCGTGCTCGGCCCCGCGTTGGTCCCGGTCAACACCTGGCTCGTCGGGAACCTGTCGTTCCTGCCCTTCTTCAACGAGCCGACGCAGGTCGCGAACATGTCCACCGGCGGCACCATGCTCACCGGTGGCATCGTCCTGGCCGTCATGATCCTGCCGATCATCACCGCGGTCACCCGCGAGGTCTTCGTGCAGACGCCCGTGGGCCACCGGGAGGCGGCGCTGGCGCTCGGCGCCACCAAGTGGGAGGTCGTGCGCGTCGCGATCCTGCCGTTCGGCTTCTCCGGCTACATCAGCGGCTCAATGCTCGGCCTCGGTCGAGCACTCGGCGAGACCATGGCGCTGCTGCTCATCATCTCGACCGCCGGCCCGCTGGACTTCAACCTCATGGAGAGCGGTGAGACGTTCGCGACGAAGATCGCCAACAACGCCGCCGAGTTCGACTCGCCGCTCAAGACCGGCGCCTACATCTCCGCGGGCCTCGCCCTGTTCGTGCTGACGTTCGTCGTCAACGCGGCCGCCCGCTCGGTCGTGACCCGGAAGGCCAAGTGATGACCGCAACCACCACCGAGCGCCCCGACCTCGGTCCCGTCAAGCGGACGCCGGCCGGCTTCACCCCAGTCACCCTGCGCCGCAAGATCACCGACAACGCCGCGCTGGTCCTCGTCAGCGTCGCGCTGCTCATCGCGCTCGCGCCGCTGGTCTGGCTGATCGTGACGCTCGTCGCCCGCGGCATCGAGCCGATCCTGTCGGCGAGCTGGTGGCAGTTCGACGAGCTCCACGGTGGCGCGTTCAACGCGATCATCGGCACCCTGCAGCAGACGTTGCTCGCCGCGATCATCTCGATCCCGGTCGGCATCTTCGTCGCGATCTACCTCGTGGAGTACGCGACCGGCAAGTCGGTGCTCGCGCGGGTGACGACCTTCATGGTCGACATCCTCTCCGGCGTCCCGTCCATCGTCGCCGCCCTGTTCATCTACGCCGTGTGGCGCACGACCCTGGGTCTCCCGCGCTCGGGCTTCGTCGTGGCACTCGCCCTGGTGCTGCTGATGGTGCCGATCGTCGTGCGCTCCACCGAGGAGATGCTCAAGATCGTCCCGCAGGACCTGCGCGAGGCGTCCTACGCGCTGGGTGTCCCGAAGTGGCGCACCATCGCCTCGATCGTGCTTCCGACGGCGCTGTCGGGCATCGTCACCGGCGTCATGCTCGCCGTCGCCCGCGTCATGGGTGAGTCCGCGCCGGTGCTGATCCTGGTCGGCTCGACGAGGGCGATCAACAACAACCCGTTCGAGGGCAACCAGCAGTCGCTGCCGCTGATGATGGTTCAGCAGTACAACAACGGGTCCGACGCCTTCGACCAGGTGTGGGGTGCCGCGCTGACGCTCGTCATCCTCGTCGCCGTCGTCTATTTCGGCGCGAAGCTGGTGTCCAAGCTGTTCGCCCCCAAGAAGGCGTGACACGGCAGGCACAGCCGCCGACTCCCCACTTCTCGACCACCACCGATCGAAACGGACCGAAGACATGGCCAAGCGTCTCGACGTCAAAGACCTGAACATCTACTACAGCGCCTTCCACGCGGTGAAGGACGTGTCGCTCGAGGTGGCGCCCCGCAGCATCACCGCGTTCATCGGCCCGTCGGGCTGCGGCAAGTCCACCGTGCTGCGCACGCTCAACCGCATGCACGAGGTCACCCCGGGTGCCCGTGTCGAGGGCAAGGTGCTCCTCGACGGTGAGGACATCTACGGCCGCGGCATCGACCCGGTCAGCGTCCGCTCGACCATCGGCATGGTGTTCCAGCGCCCGAACCCGTTCCCCACGATGTCCATCCGCGACAACGTCGTGGCCGGCCTCAAGCTGCAGGGTGTGCGGAACAAGAAGGAGCTCGACGACGTCGCCGAGCGCAGCCTGCGCGGCGCGAATCTCTGGGAAGAGGTGAAGGACCGTCTCGGCAAGCCCGGCGGCGGCCTCTCCGGCGGACAGCAGCAGCGTCTGTGCATCGCGCGTGCGATCGCCGTCTCGCCCGAGGTGCTCCTCATGGACGAGCCCTGCTCCGCGCTCGACCCGATCTCGACCCTCGCCATCGAGGACCTGATCACCGAGCTCAAGAAGGACTACACGATCGTCATCGTCACCCACAACATGCAGCAGGCCGCGCGTGTCAGTGACAAGACGGCGTTCTTCAACCTCGCCGGTGTCGGCCAGCCCGGTCAGCTCATCGAGATCAACGACACCGAGACGATGTTCTCCAACCCGGAGCAGAAGGCCACGGAAGATTACATCTCCGGCCGCTTCGGCTGATCGACCCGAGATCACCGAGGCCGAAGCGCCGGAGGGGGATCACACCTCCGGCCGCTTCGGCTGATCACCACAGTCTGCGACGACGAAGGCCCCCACCGGGATCCGGTGGGGGCCTTCGTGGTCGTTGGGAGCCGGTCAGGCGCCGAGGTCGGCGAACTGCTCGGGGGTCTTGCCGGTCGCCTGGAACACCACGCGGCGGCCGATGAGGACGGCGTGGTCGGAGAAGCGCTCGTAGTAGCGACCCAGCAGAGTCACATCGACGGCGGCGGCGACGCCGTGCTTCCACTCGCGGTCCATCAGGACGGTGAAGAGGTGCCGGTGCAGGTCGTCCATTGCGTCGTCGTCGCTCTGCAGGCGCAGCGCGGCTGTCGGGTCCTGGTTGTTGAGCACCTCGCGGGCGTTCAGCGCCATCTGCACGGCCAGCCGGCCCATCTCCGCGAAGTAGCCGTTGACCTCCTCTGGCAGGGCCTTGTTCGGGTGACGACGACGCGCGACCTTGGCGACGTGCAGTGCCAGGGCGCCCATCCGGTCGACGTCCGCCACGATCTGGAAGCCGCTGACGATGGCACGGAGATCACCCGCGACGGGTGCCTGGAGAGCGAGGAGAGCGAACGCGCGTTCCTCGGCGGCGGCCGAGAGGCGGACGATCTCCTCGTGGTCGGTGATGACGGATTCGGCGACGGCGAGATCTGCCTGGAGCAGTGCCCGGGTCGACCGCTCCATGGCCTTGCCCGCCAGCTCGGACATCTGGCCGAGGACGGCGTTCAACTCCGCCATCTGCTCGTGATACGCAGTACGCATACGCCGAGACTACTCACACGCGGGAAGCACACGGTTGTGCAGCGGTGAACGGGACGTGAACCGGGTCACGTGTTGCAGCTGGTGTCCGCCCCGTTGGTGACGCTCAGATCGTTGGGGCAGTTGGACCGTCTCGTTCGACTGCGGGTTCTGCGTGACGCGCACCGCCGACCCCTGCGCCGGGACGTCGCCGATGGACCCGGCGAACTGGCTGCCGAGCAGCACCTCGATGCCGGACTTCACCGTCCGGTCGGGCTGGATCACCGCGCCCGGGATCATCGCGGCGACGGTCGCGGCCGCTGCCTGCTGGCCCGGTCCGTAGCGGACGACGGTCTGCTCCTGGTTCTGCGACGCGTCGGCGACGCCGCGGACGTCGAAACCCTTCGCCGACATCTCGTCGGACACGCGCGTGGCCAGCCCAGTGGTGCCGGTGGCGTTCAGGACGCGCACCCCGACGGTCTCCGGCGACTGTGCGGTGACGGTGACCTCCGTCGGCGCCTCGCTCGTGGTCGGGGCGGGCGTCGACGACTCGGACCGCGACGACGACGGCGGCGCCGCCGCCTTCTGCTCCCCGGGCAGCGGGTCGTCGTTGATGATCGCGTCGAAGATGGCGTTGATGTCGTCGGTGCGCGGGATCTCGTTGTTCGACCCGTCGGTGGTGGTGCCGGCCGTCGGCACCGTCAGGAACGTGACCCGGCCCGCCTGCAGACCGTCCAGCGACTGCGCGAGGTTCAGCAGGCTGTCGGTGTCGATGCCGTCGACCAGGCTGTACTTGATGAACGTGTTGATGATCCCGTTGAGGCGCGCCGGGTTCGACAGCACCTGCGACGACAGCATCCCGCGCAGCAGCGACGACATGAACAGCTGCTGGCGCTTGATGCGTCCGTAGTCGCCGTTGCCCTCGCTCTCGACGGTGCGGGCGCGCACGTAGTTGAGAGCACGTGAGCCGCGCACGACCTGCTTTCCCGGCCGCGTCAGGATCTGCCCGAGCTCGTAGTCGTATAGCGGCGTCGGCGAGCAGACCTGAACGCCACCGAGCTTGTTGACGACCTGTTCGAACCCGAAGAAGTCCATGGCGATGAAGTGGTTGACGTTCAGGCCCGAGAGCTGCTGGATCACCTTCACCGCGCACTCGGGGCCGCCGTCGCCGTAGGCGGTGTTCAGCTTCGCGCCGGTCTCGGCGGGCACCAGGTCCGTGCCGTACGTGCCGGTGTTGTTGTCCCAGCTCCGGCACTCCGGTCGGTCGACGGCGAGGTCGCGGGGGAAGGAGACCGCGACCACGCGACTGCGGTTGGCGGGGATGTTCACGAGGATGACGGTGTCCGAGCGGGCGCCGTCCGCCTCAGCGGTGGTGCCGGCGCCGACGCGGCCGTTCTGGCCGGCGCGGGTGTCGGTGCCGACGATCAGGTAGGTCTGGTCACCGGTCTGCGCGCCCTTGTTGCGGATGTTCTTGTCGTCGGCGTTGACCGCGGAGATCGTGTTGAAGCCACCGTTGGTGGTGCGGAGGTAGCCCCAGACGAATCCGGTGCCGACCAGCGACAGCACACACGCGAGGGCGACGAGCACGCGCCCGCCGGTGGTCGCGGCGCGACGGCGTCGCGCCCGGCGGTCCGCCTCGGCCAGGCGACTCCCGCTGGCCGGCAGCACCGCGGGTCCGGCCGCGCGGCGTCGGCGTCCCCCTGGGGCCAGGGTCGGGGTGTCCCGAGCCGGGGGTGTCTGTGGCCGGGGTGTCCGTGGCCGGGGCGACGGCGGGCGAAGTGTTCGCGGCCGGGGCCCCGCCGATCGGCGGGATGGTCGCTGTGCGGTCCGCGTCGTCCGGGGTCTCGACGACCGGCGGGATGGTCGCCGTGCGGTCCGCGTCGTCCGGGGCCGACGGGCGGTCGGTGCCGGGCGACGCCGCCTGCGGGCGTTCGCCGACGGGCGGGATTGTCTCGGTCCGATCGGCGTCCTCGGGCGGGCGCGGCCTCGACGGGCGGTCCGCGCTCGGCGCCGTCGGACCGGCCGCGGGTGGTGCAGGCGTGCTCCGCGGCGTGGGTGTGGGCCGAGTGGCGGGGACTGCCGGCGATCCGGAGGATGCGGGGGCGTCGCGCTGCTCGATCTCACGGAGGAGGTCGGCGACGGTGCGTCGTCGGCCGTCGGAGGGGATGCGGCCGCGGTCGGTGGGTTCGCGGAGCACCTCGTCGGAGGGTTGCTCGAGGCGACGCAGGATCTCGTCGCGACTCAGCCGTCCCGATCCGTCGGAGGGGTCGTCGCGGCGAGCGGCATCTCCCGGACCCGGGGATCCGGGTGGTCGCTCGTCGCTCACTGAACTCCTCTGGAGGTGCGGGGGTCAGGCCATGGTACGGCCGGAAGCTGGCAATACCGGCCGGTCACCCGCCCGAGTGCATGACCTCCGCGCCGTCCGGGACGCAGTCGTCGTCAGGGTCGTCGAGCCACCCGTCGGGCAGTGCGACCGCGGCCGGCGACCCCTGACGTCCGCGCGGGCCGTGGCCGTCGCGGGGGAACGGTACGTCGGCGTCGAGTCGACCGACGAGCTCGCGCAGCTGCTCCACGGTGGTCACCAGCGCGAGGTCGCGCCGCAGGTCCGAGCCGACGGGGAAGCCACGCAGGTACCACGCGACGTGCTTGCGGATCTCCCGCATGCCCTTGTCCTCGCCGTGGTGGTCGGCGAGGAGGCGGCCGTGCCGCACGATGATGTCGGCGACCTCGCCCAGCGTCGGCGGCGTCGGCGTCGGCAGGCCGTTCAGATGGGCACTCAGCTCGGCGAACAGCCAGGGGCGGCCGAGACACCCGCGCCCGATGACGACACCGTCGCAGCCGGTCTGCTCCATCATCGCGACCGCGTCGGTCGGCTCGAAGATGTCGCCGTTGCCGAGCACGGGCACCTCGGTGACGTGCTCCTTCAGCGCCGCGATCTGTGACCAGTCGGCCTCGCCCGAGTAGCGCTGCGATGCCGTCCGGGCGTGCAGCGCAACCGCTTTCGCGCCCTCGCCCGCGGCGATGCGCCCGGCGTCGAGGTGGGTGTGGTGCTCGTCGTCGATGCCGATGCGGAACTTCACGGTCACCGGGATGTCGGTGCCCTCGACCGCGCGCACGGCGGCGGCCACGATGTTCTGGAAGAGCCGTCGCTTGTAGGGGATCGCGGAGCCGCCGCCCTTGCGCGTGACCTTGGGGACCGGGCAGCCGAAGTTCATGTCGATGTGGTCGGCGAGGTCCTCGTCGACGATCATCTTGGCCGCGGCGTAGGTGTACTCGGGGTCGACGGTGTACAGCTGCATCGACCGCGGGTTCTCGGTCGGACCGAAGGTCGTCATGTGCATCGTCGTCGGATGGCGCTCGACGAGTGCGCGGGCAGTGACCATCTCGCACACATACAGCCCCGACACCGTGCCCGTGCGCTCCATCTCGAGCTCACGGCACAGCGTGCGGAACGCGACATTGGTGACGCCGGCCATCGGGGCCAGCACCACGGGGCTCGCCAGGTCGAACGGGCCGATCCGCAACGGACGCGCCGATGCCGAAACCGCCGCGCCCGAGTGGTCGGGTGCGGCGGTCGCGGGGTCGAGAACGGTTGTCACACAGGCCCTCAGGACGCGCGGGCCTCGCGCTTGGCCGCCTCGCGGGCCAGCGCGCGGTCACGCATCTCCTCGAACTTCAGTGTGTCCTCTCCGAGCTTCTCGGTGAACGCGTGCAGACGCTCGCGGTCCTTCTCGCCCTCGGGGCCGAAGTCGTCGCGGTCGAACACGTTGAGCTTGCGGAGGATCGGCATGACGACCTCCTCGTGGTGCTGACGCAGGTCGTAGATGCCGTGCTTCGCCATCAGCACGCCGTGGCGGCGGAAGTTGGGCATCCCTGCGCCGGGCATCTGGAAGTTGCAGATGACGTCGGTGATCGCGCGCAGCGTCTGGTCCGGCGTCAGGTCCATCGCCGCACCGACGATGTTGCGGTAGAAGATCATGTGCAGGTTCTCGTCGGCCGCGATGCGCTGCAGCAGCTTGTCGGCGATCGGGTCGTTGCAGGCCCGGCCGGTGTTGCGGTGGCTCACGCGGGTCGCGAGCTCCTGGAAGGTCACGTACGCGACCGTGTAGAGCAGCCCGAGCTCGCCGCCGTGGGCCTCGACCTCGTCGGCGCGGTCGCCACCGACGCCCACCGAGGTGAAGCCGTTGGTCATGTGGATCATCCGCGCCTCTTCGAGGGCGACGGGATCGACGCCGCGCGTCACGACCAGGTAGTCGCGCATCGCGAGGCCGTGACGGTTCTCCTCGGCGGTCCAGCGGCCGACCCAGTGGCCCCATGCGTCGTCGGTGGAGAAGTTGTTCGCGATCTCGCGGTGGTACGACGGGAGGTTGTCCTCGGTCAGGAGGTTGGTGATCATCGCGGCCTTGGCCACGTCACCGAGCTCCGACTGGTCCTCGCTCCAGTCCTGGCCGCCGAGCGCGGCGAAGTTCTGACCCTCGTCCCAGGGGATGTAGTCGTGCGGGTTCCAGTCCTTCGCCACCGCGAGGTGACGATTCACGTTCTCCTCCGCGGCAGGCGACAGCTCCTTGAGGAGCTCGAGCTGAGTCATCTCGCGTGCCATGGGTCCACCCTCCTCGACGACGTGCGCGAACAGTGGTCCAGCCTACGGGAGCGGCCGGTGCGGCCCAACTTAACGACGGCGGGTCGTGAGCGTTCCCGAACCCGGCCCGACCTCGACGTCGGCCGGTGTCGCGGTCAGCGGAAGAAGCCTCCCGTCGTCTCCATCCAGCGTCGTGCCTCGGGCGTGATCGCCCCTGTGGCCTCTGCGCGAACGCACCAGGTCAGGGCAGCCTTGCCGAACTCGAGCGGGTTGTAGACGTCCTCCTCGCACGACCACAGCCCATCGCCGGCGTAGGTGAGGATGGTGATGTTGGTGGCCGACACGCGGGACCCGTCGCCCGGGTCGCGCATCGGGTTGTCGATCTCACAGATCACCCGTGCGGTCGCGGGGTCGCAGACGTGCCAGAGCGACGGGAACGCGACCATGTGGTTGCCCGGGAACGTTCCCATGGTCTTCGCGATCCATGGTCGGATCTCCTCGCGACCCGTCATCGTGCCCATCGCGTGCTCGATGTAGTCGGCGTCGACGGTGAACTGATCGGCCCACGGATTCCAGTCACCGGTCGCGGCGCACGCCTCCGTCGTCGCCTCGAACCGTGCGAACGCCGCCGACAACTCGTCGGCCGTGAATCCGGACATGCGTCGATACTAAGCAAACGCTTGGTCAACCGCCCCGACCGTGCCGAAACCACCCGCCGACCGTGCCGAAACCACCCGCCGACCGTGCGGAAACTGCTCGTCAGCGGGCGACGAAGCGGCTGAGGCGGGTCTCCGCTCGGTCCTGGCCGAACGAGAGCAGCAGACAGATCACCCAGTAGATGACGGCCGCCGTGACGTAGAGCGGGAGGAACGCGAAGGTCGGCGCCGCAGCCTCCTGGGTCTTGCGGAACAGCTCGATGACGAGGATCCCGGACGCGAGCGAGGTGTCCTTCACCAGCGAGATGAGCGTGTTCGACAGCGGCGGGACCGCAGTGCGGGCGGCCTGGGGGAGGATGACCGACCGCAACGTCGCCGCCCGAGAGAGTCCCAGCGACTCCGACGCCTCCCACTGCCCGCGGTCGATCGATCCGATCGCGGCCCTGATGATCTCGGCCGCATAGCCACCGACGTTCAGGCTGAACGCGACGACGGCCGCGGGGAACGGGTTGACGACGATCCCCAGCTTCGGCAGCGCGTAGAAGATGATGAACAGCTGCACCAGCAGTGGGGTGCCACGGATGATCGAGATGTACAGCCGAGCGATCGACGAGACGAGGCGCTGTGGCGACATCCGGGCCAGGGCGACGACGAGCGCGATGGCGAGCCCGATGACGAAGCTGATCGCGGTGAGCGGGATGGTCCCGCTGAGGGTGGCGCCCAGCATCGACGGGAGGTTGTCGCGGATGACGTCCCAGGAACTCGGTGCGCGCTCGGTCGCGTCGAAGTATCGCTGGTAGGTCCGCTGCAGCGTCCCGTCGTCCTTCAGCTGCGTCACCGCGACATTCACCGCCGACAGCAGGCCCGAATCCTTGCGCATGGCGAACACCTGGTCGCTCTTGTCGTCGGTCGTCGCCGCGACGTGCAGCCGCTTGTTGCCGGTGCTGGTGAGGTAGCTCTTCACGGTCAGCTCGTCGTTGACGGTCGCCTGCACGCGACCCTGGTCGAGGAGGGTGATCGCCTGGGTGAAGCCCTCGACCGACACGACGTTCGCTCCCGCGTCGCGCGCGATCTCGGCGAAGTTGCTCGTCAGCGACTGCGCTGCCGTCTTGCCGCGCAGGTCACCGACGGACGTGATGGACGAGTCGTCGGTTCGCGCCACGACGACGCCGGCGGACGAGACGTAGGTGTCGCTGAGGTCGTACTTCGCGGCCCGCTCGGGCGTCCGCGACACCTGGTTGGCGACGATGTCGATCCGGCGGCTGTCGAGCAGCGAGAAGATGCCGTCGAACGGCACCTCGACGAACTTCACCCGGAGGCCGAGCTTGGTCGCGATGTCGGTGATGATGTCGACGTCGAAGCCCGTGAGCTTTCCCGTCTTGTCGTGATAGCTGAACGGGGTGTACGTGCCCTCGGTGCCGACGGTCAGCACGCCTGGCTCGACGGTCGGCAGTGACGGTGCCGCGTGGGCGGTGGGCGTCGTGACCGGGAGTGCCACCGTCGCGAGCAGGACGGCGAGCACGGCGAGGCAGACGCGGACGCTCACGCGTCGGACAGAGGCCATGCCCGATCCAAGCACTGTCGGGGGTCAGCAGTGGGCGTAGACGTGACCCGGTGATCCGGCGGCCACGAGCCCGCGGTCCCGCAGGATCGTCCGCACGGGTGTGCGCGTGCAGACGTCGGCGAACGAGCCACGGAGATTGTCGGTGTACTCGATGTCGAGCACCGACGGACCGTAGACGTCCGACGCCTCGGAGCACTCGTCGTACCGGTCGCACTCCTCGGTGACGGCGAAGTCGAACCCGGCCTCGTCGTGACCGCGTCGCGCGAGGTCGACGGCGTTCTTCTGCGCGACGACGAGCCCCGCCCGGTGTGCCCGATCGACGAGAAGTCGCGCGAACGCCAGCGCGGCGTCGGCGTCGAACGCACCGTCGGAGCGGGTGTAGGAGTCGAGGTTGTCCAACTCGACACCCGTGAATCCTGATCGGGCACAACGATCGACGGTGCTGCCCACGCGCGCCGCCGCTATTTCGCGGCGCGCCGACGTCGCGATGTCGAGAATGTTCTCGTCGGGCCAGTCGGGGTCGACGATCGGCTGTCCGTCCGACCCGCGGACGAGAAGCTCCGCCGGCCACCGATCACCCGGTTGGGTCTGGAATGCGTTCACGTAACAGATGGACACGACGCCGGGGGCCGGCGACGCCGTCGCGTCACGGACGACGATCCGCGCGCCGGCGGGCATCGCGGACGCCCCACCGAGTTGATAGTCGAACGTCCCGCCGGGGAGGACGCTGGATCCGGTCGTGGTCCTCGACGACGACGCGGGTGGGTCTTTCGGATCTCCTGTCGAACACGCGGCGAGCGAGACCGCCACGGCGACGACGAGCGCCATCCGGGCGGGCGAGACCCTCACGCGGCAGCCGAATCCCACTCGTCGAGCAGTGTCGCGAGGATGTCGGTGGCCATCTCGAGGCCGCTGAGGTGGCTGTCACCGGGGAGAGTGGAGAACGTCGCGCGGGGGAGGCGACTGGCGACGTGTACGCCATGGCCGTGCGGGATGATCCAGTCGGCGTCGCCGTGCCAGACGTGCACCGGCACGCTGACCTCGGACAGTCGGAACCCCCAATCGCGGGCGAACACGACGACGTCGGCGAACGGTGCCTCCATGCGGTGGCGTCCACCGTTGAGCAGGTCGTCGAGGAACATCGCCTTGAACTCGGGACGCGCCAGCAACTTCCGGTCCGCACGGGGGGAGATGAGGCCGAACGTGGCGATGGCCGGATCGGCGATCGGACGAGCCACCCGCACGAACGCGCTGACCACCCGGCCGATCGGCGCGCCGGCGACGTCGAGCGTGCCGGCGAGGAGTTTGCCCAGTTCCATGGCTCCGCCGTCGATCGCGTCCGGCCCGACCGTCGGCGCGACACCGCCCAGCACGCCGGCGACGACCACCCGTTCCGGCATGGCCCGCGCGACGGCGAGGGTGTACGGCCCGCCGCCGGACAACCCCACGACGGCGAACCGGTCGATCCCGAGGTTGTCGGCGACGATCCGCAGGTCGGAGGCGAAGCCGAGCACGTTCGAGTAGCGGTACGGCGTCGATGACCCGACACCGGGTCGGTCGAGACCCAGCAGCCGGACGCCGTTCTCGCCGGCCCACCGTCGGGCCTCGAGGGGGATCTGCCGTCGCGCTCCGGGAGTGCCGTGCAGCCAGAAGACCGCGCGTCCCTGTGGGTCTCCGAACTCGGCGAACCCGATGCGTCGTCCCTGGCCCACCGCGATGGAGCCCTCGATCTGTGGACGGTCGATGTCTATCACGTCTCCACTATCCCAGGCGCTACCGAGCGATCGATCGGGAACCGTCGACAAGTACGCGTCGCGGCGATTGCGGTCCGTCGTCGTCCGCGATCCCGCGCACCATCGGCGTCGTCGTCACCGCCCATCCGAAGGAGTGCCCGTGAACCTCGCCTCGATCCGCATCATCACCGCCGACGTCGACCGCCTCGTCGGCTTCTACGAGACCCTCACCGGCGTCAGCGCCCGACGGCTCGCGCCGGTGTTCGCCGAGATCGTCACCGCGTCGGGCACACTCGCCATCGGCGACGTCGCGACTGTCGCCCTGTTCGGCGAGGGCTCGGCCCATCCGGCCGACAATCGCTCGGTGATCGTCGAGTTCCGGGTGGACGACGTCGACGCCGAGTACGACCGCCTGACGGGCCATCTCGACGAGGTCGTCCAGGTGCCGACGACGATGCCCTGGGGCAACCGCTCACTGCTGGTGCGGGACCCCGACGGCAACCTCGTCAACCTGTTCACGCCGGTCACAGCGGACGCTCTCGCCCGTCAGGACCACTGACCGACGCCCACGCGCAGAACTCGGATGCGCCGCGCGAAACGCGCAGAAGTCGCGGTTACGCGCTCAAGCGTGACTGTGACCGTCGACACCTCGACGCTTCACCAGTAGCGGAGATCACTCCGGCAGTTCACGGAAGCGACGGTATCGACATGCTTGTGGCACTCGGCCTCCTGATGGTGGTCACGTTCATGTTCCTCATCATCACCAAGCGCGCGACCCCCGTGGTCGCGCTCATGCTGGTCCCGGTGGCGTTCGGCCTGTTCGCCGGCGCGGGGCTGGGCATCAGCGACATGATCACCGACGGGATCAAGGACCTGGCCCCGACGGCGGCGATGCTCTTCTTCGCCATCGTCTTCTTCGGGATCATGATCGACGTCGGACTCTTCGACCCGGTGGTCCGTGGCGTCGTCAAGCTGGTGCGTGACGACCCGGCAAAGCTCGTCGTCGGCACCGCGGTGCTGGCCATGATCGTCTCGCTCGACGGCGACGGCTCGACCACCTTCATCATCACGACGTCGGCGCTGCTGCCCCTGTACCTGAAACTCGGTGTGAGCCCGGTGGTCCTGACCGTCGTGGCCGGCCTGTCGAACGCGACGATGAACATCCTCCCGTGGGGCGGCCCGACGGCCCGTGCCGCGTCGGCCCTGAAGATCTCGCCCTCCGAGGTGTTCGTCCCGATGATCCCGTCGCTCGTCGTCGGCCTCGTCATCGTGCTGCTGTTCGCGTACCACCTCGGGGTCCTCGAGCGCCGTCGCATCGGCAAGATCGAGATCCGCGAGTCGGTGCTGGCCCGCTCGGGTGGCGGGACCGGTTCGGGCGTCGCCGTCCTCGACGGACCGGGAACCGGATCCGTTCCGCCCCGGCGCACCTCGGGTTCGGCCGACATCGCTCTCGACGGCCCGGACGCCCACGACGGGGCCGCCGACGACAAGGCTCGTCCGACGTTCACCGACGGCGCACTCGACCCGACCCGGGAGACGCTGCGCCCGAAGCTGCTGTGGTTCAACGCCGCTCTGACCATCGGCCTGCTGGCCGTGCTCGGCATGGACGTCATCTCCATCCCGGTCCTGTTCATGATCGCCGCCGGCATCGCGCTGGTCGTCAACTTCCCGAAGGTCAAGGACCAGTCCGCCGCCATCACACGGCACTCGTCGTCGATCGTCGCGGTCGTCTCGATGGTCCTCGCGGCCGCCGTGCTCACCGGTGTGTTCTCCGGGACCGGCATGGTCGAGGCCATCGCCGACTGGCTGACCAGCATCCTGCCGACCTTCCTCGGCCCGCACCTGGCGATCGTGATCGGCCTGCTCTCCATCCCGTTCACGTTCTTCATGACCAACGACGCCTTCTACTTCGGCATGCTGCCGGTGCTGTCCGAGACGGCCCAGAAGTACGGCATCGACCCGGCCGAGGTGGCCCGCGCCTCCATCACCGGTCAGCCGGTGCACATGCAGAGCCCCCTGGTCCCGGCCATCCTGCTCCTGGTCGCCCTGGCCGGTGTCTCTCTCGCCGACCACCACAAGAAGGTCCTGTGGCGGGCCTGCCTGGTGTCGGTCGCCATGCTCGGTGTCGGCGTGCTGGTCGGGTCCATCCCGTTCTGACCGCATGACCCCTGCTCCACCACACGGCATCCGCCGGATCGCGCCATCGCGGTCCGGCGGATGCCTACTGTTGTCGCGTGCAGGCCGGCCACGCGGGATCGCGACATCCATGAGACTGCGCACCCAGGTCCTGGTCCTGCAGATCGTGGTGATCCTGCTGAGCCTCGGCGTGGGGTTCGGCGTCCTGGTGGCCGGGTCCGGGGAACGGCTGCGAGACGAGTACGCGCAGCGCGCGCTCGCCATCGCACGGTCGGTGGCCAGCGATCAGCAGGTGCGCGAGGAGACAACCCGGTACTCGGCCGACGTCGCGTCGCCGCTCACACCGACCCGCGCTGCACTGGAAGCCTCGGCGCTGCAACGACAATCGCAGTCGATCGCGGCGCGAACCGGGGCGTTGTTCGTGGTGATCGCCAACGACCGCGGGATCCGGCTGGCCCACCCGGAGCCCGAGAAGATCGGCAATCCGCTGTCGACCGACCCGAATCGAGCTCTGGCCGGTGAGGAGGACCTCGCCACCGAGCGCGGCACCCTCGGCGAGTCGGTGCGGGCCAAGACGCCCATCTACGCCGACGACGGGCGGATCGTCGGACTGGTGAGCGTCGGCATCTCCACCGAGCGGGTGCGGCGGGACGTCCGCGACGACCTGCTCACCACCACGGCGATCGCGGCCGGCGCGTTGGCCGTCGGCGTCCTCGGGTCCGTCGCGCTCGCCCGGCGCTGGCGTCGCCTGACCCTCGGCCTCGAGCCCGACCAGCTGTCGGAACTGGTGCGCGAGCAGGAGGCAGTCCTGCACTCGGTGGGTGACGGCGTGCTGGCCGTCGACGCGAGCGGTGTCGTCCGTGTGATCAACGACCGCGCACGGGAGTTGCTCGCCATCACCGGCGCCGTCGGCGACCGCGTGGAGGACATCGGGTTGACGCCGCGCGTGCTCGAGGTCGCGCGGGAACCGGTCGAGGCCGCGCGCGCCGCCGCCGTCGGCGATCGCATCGTGCTCGTCTCCTCCCGTCGGGTCCGCCGCGACGGCCGTGATCTCGGGCTGGTGGTGTCTGTCGTCGACCGCACCGACGTCGAAGGTCTCACCCGTGAGGTCGCGTCGATCAAGGCGATGACCGACGCCCTGCGTGCGCAGCGTCATGAGTCGGCGAACCGGATCCACGTGGTGTCCGGGCTGATCCGGCAGGGCCGGGCCGACGCCGCGCTGGAGTACCTCGACGAGGTCGCCGGCACGGGGCGTTTCGCGATCGACGTCCCCGGGCTCGACAACGTCGCCGAGCCGCACCTGCACGCGTTCCTCGACGCAAAGGCCGCCGCAGCCCGCGAACACGGGGTCACGCTCACCCTCGGCCCGCAGACGTGGATCGACGGGGAACTCGTCAGTCCGGTCGACGTCGTCACCATCCTCGGCAATCTCGTCGACAACGCGATCGACGCGGCGCGGGAGGGCTCCCGGGAACCGCGGGTGGTGGAGGTGGAGATCGTCGCCGCGGCCGACACCGTGCTGATCACCGTGGCCGACAGCGGCGACGGGATCGGCGGTCTACGGCTCGGCAGCGACGCCGCGATGGCCGACGACCCACAGTCGGTGTTCACCGAAGGCGTGACCTCCCATGCCGATCCGACGGTGCCGGGTGGGCGGGGGATGGGCCTGGCACTCTCGCGGCAGTCGGCGCGCGGGCACGGCGGCGATGTCGTGATCGGGGATCCCGGCGGCGTCGTCGGTCCGGAGAACCCGCTGGGCGGTGCCATCATGGTCGCGCGGATCCCCGGGGTGTTGCGAGGTGATGGCTGATGGCGCGCGCGCCGATCCGCGTGCTCGTGGTCGACGACGACTTCCGCGTCGCGGCCCTGCACGCCTCGATCGTCGACGCGGTGATCGGCTTCGAGACGGTCGCCCGTGTCGGGACGATCGCGCAGGCACGCGAGGCGGTCGCCCAGGTCGGCGACGTCGACCTCGCCCTCGTCGACGTCCATTTGCCCGACGGGTCGGGCATCGAGCTGATCCGCGAGCTGCGCTGCGACGCGTTCGTCGTGACCGCGGAGGACAGCGCCACCGCCCTGCGGCATGCCGTCACCGCGGGGGCGATGGCGTACCTCATCAAGCCGTTCGAGAACACCGAGCTCGCCCGGCGGCTCGCCGGCTACGCGCAGTACCGGCGGATCGTCGAGGTGCCGACGGTGACGCAGTCGCAGGTCGACTCGGCGATGGGTGCAGTGCGCGGGGAACGTCCGCAGGCGTCGCGGGGACCGGAGGTGTCGCAGACCGAGAAGGCCATCCTGACGGCGGTCGCGGGGCACGACGGGCCGATGGTGGCCGACCAGATCGCCGAGGCGGTCGGCATCTCGGCCCCCACGGCGCGACGACACCTCGCCGGCCTCGTCGCCGACGGCCGGCTCGAGATGGCGCTGCGCTACGGGACCACCGGGCGCCCCAAACAGGAGTACAAGATCGTGAGCCCCGCGTAGGGGCCCAGGGGGTGGGGGATGTGTCCCCGTTAGGGGATCCGGGGAAGACCCCTACATCTGTCGTGTGGGGCCTCGAATGTCTGAGGGGCGCCCACGGCACGGTGTTTGCTTTGGCGCATGACCTCGACCACTCGCTTCGCCCGCATCACCGCCCTCGCCGGATCTGCGCTCGCCGCAGGCGCTTTCGCTGCTGTACTGGTCGCCTCCCCGGCGTCGGCCGACTCCCTCGGCATCGTTCTGACCAACGGTTCCCAGCAGCTGGGCACCGCGGGCACCAACGCCCAGACGCAGCTCGGTACTGCCGGGTCGAACGCCCAGACGCAGCTCGGTACGGCCGGGTCGAACGCCCAGACGCAGCTCGGCACCGCCGGGTCGAACGGCCAGACCCAGCTCGGTACGGCCGGGTCGAACGCCCAGACGCAGCTCGGTACCGCCGGGACGAATGGCCAGACCCAGCTCGGCACCGCCGGGTCGAACGCCCAGACGCAGCTCGGCACCGCGGGCACCAACGCGCTGACCCAGCTCGGGTCGTTCCTCGGCGGCCGCTGACCCCACCCCGTCCACCTCACCGCCCGGTGTCGCACCCCACGCGACACCGGGCGGTCTCGCGTTCCCGCGACCGTTCCCGTCGTATGCGCGACCGTTCCCGCTTCCGGCGACCGTTGCGACGGTCGCCGGAGTCCGAGACGGTCGCGGGAGCGCCACGCGGTTGTCAGCGGCTCGATCGACCGATGCGATCGAGCGCCGCGATGTCAGCGTCGTCGAGGGCGACCGCGGCACCCTCCACGTTCTCTCGCAGATGGGCCACCGACGACGTCCCCGGGATGACGAGGATGTTCGGCGACCGCTGCAGCAGCCAGGCGAGTGAGATCGCGATGGGCGTCGTGCCTCTCGTGGAGGCGACGGCCCGCAGTTCCTCGGCCTGCACGGGCGTGAAGCCGCCGAGTGGGAAGTACGGGACGTAGGCGATCCCTGCGTCGGCGAGTTCGTCGATCAGATCGTCGTCGTGCCGGGCCGCCAGGTTGTACATGTTCTGGACGCACACGATCGGACCGAGACGCCGCGCCTCCGCGACCTGCTCGGCGGTCACGTTGCTGACGCCGACCTGTCGGATCAGGCCCTCCTCACGCAGGGCGAGCAGGGTCTCGAAGGGACGGGCGAGCGAGCCCTCCTGGGCGCCGGTCGCGTCACCCATCCGCAGGTTGACGATGTCGAGCGTGTCGACACCGAGCGCCTCGAGATTCTCGTCGACGGCGCGTCGGATGTCGTCGGGCTCTCGCGCGGTCGGCCAGTTGCCGTCGGCGTCACGCCTCGCGCCCACCTTCGTCGCGATGTGCACCGACGCCGGGTAGGGATGCAATGCCTCGCGGATCAGGTCGTTGACGACTCGCGGGCCGTAGACGTCGGCGGTGTCGAGGTGGGTGACGCCGAGGTCGACGGCCGCGCGGAGCACCGCGAGTGCCCCGTCGCGATCGGCCGGCGGACCGAGAACGCCGGGTCCTGTCAACTGCATGGCTCCGTAGCCGAACCGGGTGACCGTGAGATCTCCCAGCTGCCACGTGTCGCCGGGAAGCGCTGTCTGTCGGGTGGTCATGGGATCTCCTGTCGACGGGTCAGGTCGTATCGCGACCTCGACCATGGTGTCCGCGTAACATCCCGACGGGAAGTAGGTACCTCGAGGTGCGTTACTCACTGATTGCTCGCGGGAGGCGACCACCATGCCGACGATGACGGCGGCGCAGAAGCGCAGCAGGGCGAAGGCCGAGTACGACGCGTTCCTCGCCGGGTGCCCGAGCCGGGAACTGCTGGAACGGATCTCGAACAAGTGGGTCGCGTTGATCATCGCGGGTCTCGCCGGGACAGGACCATGTGGTGGCGACGGGCCGACGTCGATGCGGTACTCGGAACTGTCGCGGCTGTTGGCGGGGATCAGCCCGAAGATGTTGACGCAGACGCTGCGCACCCTCGAGCGGGACGGGCTGGTGTCGCGCACCGTCGTCCCGACGGTGCCCGTGACGGTGTCCTACGAGCTGACGCCGCTCGGGCTGTCGCTGAACGGGGTGATCAGCGCGGTGAAGACCTGGGCCCAGGACAACATGGACGACGTGTTCGCGGCGCGTGCCGATCACGACGGCCGCTGAGCGCAGTGCCCCCATCGCGGAGCGATGCGGTGCCCCCATCGCGGAGCGATGCAGTGCCCCCATCGCGGAGCGATGCAGTGCCCCCATCGCGGAGCGATGCAGTGCCCCCATCGCGGAGCGATGCAGTGCCCCCAGTAGGGCTCGAACCTACGACCTGCGGATTAAAAGTCCGTAGCTCTACCAACTGAGCTATAGGGGCAATGGGCCCCGAAAGACCCACTGACCGCAGGAGTCTACAGACCTCAGCGGCCCGAACAGTCTCCGCGTCCGCCGTGTTTCGCGGCGTGGATCTGCTCCTTGGTGAGCGCCGGGACTGTCAGCGGGGTGCGGGTGCCGTCGGCGCGGATCGAGTCCAGCAGCAGCGACAGATAGCGCCGCCAGGTGCCCGGGACGGACGTCTCGGTGAGGTCGGCGATGGACCGCACCATGCAGAAGAACGCGAAGAAGTCGCTCTCGACCACGTCGTCACGGAGGACGCCGGTCCGGCGTCCGCGTTCGAAGACCGCGTCGACCGACGATGTCAGCGATCCCTTCGCGCGCTCGACGGATGCCGCACACGGGTCGACGCGCATCATCACCGCGGCGAGGCCGCGATCGGTGGCCATCGACTCGCTCACGAATGTGACCAGGTCGACGATGCCCTGCCAGGCGTCGTCGCCGTCGAGCGCTTCCTGGACGCGCTTCTGGACGTGTCCCATGTGCTCGACGACGATCGCCTCGAGCAGCTCGTCGCGGTTGGCGAACCGCCGGTAGACGGTCCCCACGCCGACACCGGCATGGGCGGCGATGTCGTCGAGGGTGACGTCAGGTCCTCTCTGCGCGAACAGTTCTCGTGCGGCGTCGAGGATCCGCAGCCGGTTGCGCTCGGCGTCGGCGCGCAACGGCTTGGGGGAGGGGTCTGCGGCCGGCGCCGTTGCCGTCCGCGCATCCACCGTGGTCATGCTCACAGTCTAGCAAGTGGAGACAAGTTCTCCGTTTGGTGTTAGCGTTCTCACCAAGCGGAGGAATCGCCTCCGCATACAGGCTCCAGAGAATCGTAGGGATCCCATGACAACGAGTTCTGTGACACAGGACCGGGCAGGCGCCCCGGAGACGGGGCAGGAACGTCACCACCGGCTGCGGTGGCTGGTGCTGGGCGTGCTCGCCCTCGCGCAGCTGATGGTCGTGCTCGACGCGACCATCGTGAACATCGCCCTCCCGCACGCCCAGCAGTCGCTGGGCTTCAGCGACGCCGACCGCCAGTGGGTCGTCACCGCCTATGCCCTGGCCTTCGGCAGCCTCCTGCTGCTCGGCGGCCGACTGTCGGACCTGTGGGGGCGTCGCACGACGTTCACCATCGGTCTCGTGGGCTTCGCCGTGATGTCGGCCATCGGCGGTGCCGCGGTCAACTTCGAGATGCTGGTGATGGCCCGCGCCGGCCAGGGTGTCTTCGGTGCGTTGCTCGCGCCGGCTGCCCTGTCCCTGCTGACCACCACCTTCACCGACCCCGAGGAGCGCGGTCGCGCGTTCGGCATCTTCGGTGCGATCGCCGGTGGCGGCGGCGCTCTGGGCCTGCTGCTCGGCGGCGTGCTCACCGAGTGGGTCGACTGGCGCTGGTGCCTCTACGTCAACCTCGTGATCGCCGCGATCGCGCTCGCCGGCGCCCTGGCCTTCATCGGTCGCCAGCGCAGTGAGCACCGACCGCGCCTCGACCTGCCGGGCGTCGTCACCGTCTCGGCCGCGCTGTTCTCGATCGTTTACGGGTTCTCCAACGCCGAGACCAACGGATGGGCCGACTGGGCGACCGTCGCCTGGCTCGTCGCCGGTGCCGTGCTGCTCGCGGTGTTCGTCCGGCTGCAGTCGCGCACCGCGCACGCCCTGTTGCCGCTGCGCATCGTCCTCGACCGCACCCGCGGTGGGTCCTACCTGGTGGTCTTCATCGCGGGTATCGGGATGTTCGGGATCTTCCTGTTCCTCACCTACTACCTGCAGCAGAACCTGGGCTTCACCCCGATCAAGACGGGTCTCGCGTTCCTGCCGATGATCGGCGCACTGGTGCTGACGGCGACCACGTCGACGTCGGTGATCCTGCCCCGGTTCGGGCCGCGCTGGCTGATGTCGGGCGGCATGCTGACCGCGGCGGTCGGCATCACCCTGCTCACCCAGCTCTCGACCGACAGCACCTACGTGGCGAACATCCTCCCGGGGCTGATCGTCACCGGTCTGGGCATCGGCGCAGCGATGGCTCCGGCCATGCAGGGGGCGATCTCCGGTGTCTCCGCCGACGACGCGGGCGTCGCGTCCGCCACGGTCAACACGATGCAGCAGGTCGGTGGCTCGGTCGGCACGGCGCTGCTGAGCACCATCGCGTCGAGTGCGCTGAGCGGCTACCTCGCCGACCACCCGGCGACGGGCCAGACAGCGGCGATGCAGCTGGCCCAGACGGCGGCGGTGCACAGCTACACGACGTCGTTCGCCTGGGCTGCGATCATCTTCGCGATCGGCGGCGTCCTGGCTGCGGTCGTGGTGCGGCCCGGGAAGCTGCCGGCCACGCCGGACGGTGCGGTCGCAGTCCACGCGTGATCTGACCGACGCAGGACCCGGGGTCGCCGCAGCGGCCCCGGGTCCTTCTGGCCTGCGGATTTGAGAAAATTCCGGCCGGTGTCCTAAGCTCGTCTAGCTCCCCACGGAGAGACTGGCCCCCTTCGTTTAGCGGCCTAGGACGCCGCCCTTTCAAGGCGGTAGCGCGGGTTCGAATCCCGTAGGGGGTACGCCATCCGGCGTTCGAGGTGACATCTCGAAGGCGTCGGACAGCGTGTTGTACATGCAAGGCCCTGTGGCGCAGTTGGTTAGCGCGCCGCCCTGTCACGGCGGAGGTCGCGGGTTCGAGTCCCGTCAGGGTCGCCAGGTTTCTGGTGATCAACCGGAAGTCGGTGCAACGGCACCATCCGGCCAGGTAGCTCAGTTGGTACGAGCGTCCGCCTGAAAAGCGGAAGGTCGTCGGTTCGATCCCGACTCTGGCCACTCTTCTCTCGCTCAGGCCGACGGTTCAGTCGGCCTGATCTTTCCCGTTCAGCCGGCCCAGCCGGTAATGCAGTTTCGGCTCCCGGTCCCTGTCCGACGCCATGTCGGCCGTGCGTTCGATGTGGTCCTCACCGAACCGCGCGAGCAGCAGGTCGTCGACGAGCCGGACATGCGTCGGCTCGAACCGGTAGTCCATTGCGGCGACGACCACGTCGACGTCGGCGGTCGCGAGGAAGTCGTCGAGGTCTTCCCGCACCTCGATGCCGTTCGCGGCCAGCAGCGTGACGAGCCACTCGTAGGCGTCGGCCCGGGCGGGCTTGATGTCGGGGAGTGCCTTGGTCAGCACCTCCTGCAGCGTGCCGATCTCGATCTCCTCGGTGGCACGGGCCTCGGCCACCTCCTTCTTGTGCAGCGCGTCGACCTCGGCGAACTGCGCGTCGGCCAACTCGATGAGACCGGCGGCGAGCGTGAACGCCCGGTCGATCGGCGCCGACGGCGTCGTGCGCGAGCCCTTGTAGCGGATGCCGTGTTCGATCTCGGCCCAGGCGTGCTGCAGCACCGTGCGGATCTGCACCTCGAAGTGGAGCTCGTCGTCGGCGCGCAGGATCAGGTGGGTGCCCGCGTATCCGAAGGTTCCGGCGCTCTGGGTGACCGAGGTCCTGTCGACGCGCTGCCGTACCTCGAACGCCGACGTCAACGCCTCCTCGACGCGGTCGATGTCGGACGTGAGATAGGTGATGACGCGGACACCGACGAGGTCGGTGACCTCGCGGAGCGGGTCGGTGAAGACCGGTGCGCCGGAATCGTCGAGCCGGGCGAACTTGCCTGCGGCCGAGTCGGGTTCCTTGGTGCGGGACTGCACGGCGTGTACAGCGATGTAGCTCTCGGTCAGTCGTGCCGACACCGCACGTTCCATCCGGGCGGTGACGTCCTGGAACCGGGCGAACTCGCGCAGGTAGTGATCGATCGCGGAGGACAACGGCACTCCCTTCGACGGTGGGCGCGAGACCCCGCCACGGCGGGGTCCGACGATCACCGAGTCTAGGGCCGTCCGAGCCCCAGGCCGATGATGCGGCGGTCGGACGAGAACACCCATCCGTCGTCGTGGGAGACCATCGCACCGCCGGAGCGGAAGGTCTCAGGATCGGGGTCGAGCTTGGTGAACGGGATCGTCCACCGAACTCTCCCCGTGCTCGGCGTCGAGCACGAAGAGTGCCTGCCCGTCGGTGCCGCTCAGGTCGTCGTCCTTTGACGCGAGCGGTGTGAACTGGTTGACCGACTGGTTGCGCCACAGCCGTTTCCCGGAATCCAAGTCCAGTCCGGTCTCGCTCCGGTCGGAGTCGCGGAGGTAGACGACGTGTTCGGTGACCGCGGTGACCGTCCCGATCCCATTCCCTTGCCCGGCGACGAGATCATCGCTGCGCCACAGCCGGTTCCCGTTGTCTCGATCGTATGCGGCGTCGCCCATCAGCACGGGGCGGTCGCGGTCGCGATCACGTCCCACCTCGAACCTCTGCACCGTAGGAACGCCCGTGGACACCCGCACCCGCGCGTCCGGTGCGCGCAGTCGCTGCTCCACGACCGTTCTGCCCGAGGGGGTGTCGGTCTCGGCCTCGACCACGACACCGCCCGCCTCGAGGGTCGCGAGGCTCACCCGGTAGTCGGTGGACCGCCAGCGCTCGGCTCCGGAATCGGCGGCGAACTGCGCCATCTGGCCGCCGATGGTCACCAGTCCCACACCGTCGGTCACCCTCAGGACCTGGTCCTCGTACACGCCGTCCCACGTCGCGAAGAGATCGAAGGACCTGGTCCAGTTGGCGGAGAGGTCCGCGACGGTCCCGGAGTGGACACGCACCTCGCTGTCCTCCGGGTTGCCCTCGGCGACGTAGACGGCGTCAGCGGTGGTGGTGATCGCGAAGACGAACTCCGAGACGGGCCGTCGGGTCGACGTCCCCGTGCGGAGGTCGTAGGTGACGATGTCGCTGACGCCGTCGGTGTTCGAGGCGTAGCAGACGAGTGAGCCCGAGACCGGGGTGCCGCCGCAGCCCTCGACATCGGCCGCCGGTGTCCTCCATCGGACCTGTCCGGTCCCGGGATCGATCCCGATCATGACGGCGTCGTCGAGGTGGTACCCGGACGTCGGACTGCCCGCCAGCGTGACGAGGAGATCGCCGGTGTCCACGAATCCCGGTGTGCCCGAGCCGAACGACGCACCCCCACGGGGGTCGGAGAACTGACCGAAAGGTCGGCCCATGTACTTGGCGGCATCGAGGGTCCAAGTGACGGGTGGGGGAACCGATGGAGCCACGGCAGCTCCTGTGTGGCCGGGGGACCGCTCGGAGTTCGTCAGCACGATCACCGCCGCGACGACAGTCACAACTGCCGTGAGCACCGCGGCGACGAACGTGGCGGTACGGCGATCCGGTGTTCTCACAGGCCCAATCCCGGCGTCAGGGCGATCGTCTCCAGCACGGAGCGCGACGTCGGCGGTGCTGCACTGTCGGTGCTCACGACGACGCGGGTTCCGCTCGGGCGGGTCGCGATCACCGTGTCATAGTTCTGGTCCTGGACGACGGTCCCGTCGGGCAGCTGTCGCCACCTCGCGCCGCTCGACGCGGGGTCGGGCCGCGGCTGCGGTGGGAGGGGTTGGCCACCGGTGATGGAGATGTGCAGAGCGGGTGCGCCGTTGCCGCCCGGCACGGTGGTGCACAGCGAGGCGGCGGAGTCGTCGGCGACCTGGAGGGGCAGGGCCCGCCGACCGGTCAGGTCGATCGTCGCGAGCACCGCGTCGAGCCTGGTGGCCTGCTCGCGGGTCACCGCGGGACCGTCCGCCCCGCCGAACGACCCGCTGCCGCACCCGCCCGGAGGCGGTGGCGTGCCCGGTGGGGCGGGGGTGCTCACCCGCAGCGTCGGATCGGTGACCATCCGTGCGAGGTCGTCCACAGTCAGGGGAACCGTGCCACTGTGCTCTTGCTGCGTGGCGCCGATCGTGTCGTCGGCGGTGGCGGTGATCCGGGACCCGTCGGGTGCCGTCGCGTCCGCCGTCCGGAGAAGGGTGCGGACGCCGTCCACCTCACGCCACGTGTCGTGGACGTCGACGGTCGTGCCGTCCGGCAGGGCGCGCCGGGCGTCCAGTTCGCCTGCGATGCATGGTCCGACGGCCGTGGTGGTCTTCTGCGCCGTCAGGAAGATCGACCCGCGTTCAACACCTCTGGTGAGATGCGCGGAGGCGATCGTCGAGCCCTGCGGGTCGGGCGCGGACTCGTCGTAGTCGGTGATGGGCTGGAAGACCAGCGAGCGGTCGGGGCTCGCGAAGTCGACGGTCGTCCCAGGCGGTAACAGCGTGATCACCGCATTCGACATCGCCGTCGCTTTCGGGCCGCTGAACCAGGGGAAGCGAGGATTGTCGTAGCTCGGGGTGCCCGAAGAGAAGCGCGAGGTCAGTGTGACGTCGCCGGGTCGGGGCTGCACCACCGTGGCGCATCCGGGGATCGCCGCGGTCGGGTCGAACGGCTCGTCGATGACCTTCGGGGTCGCGGGCGTCGATCGTGAGGGCGGTGGCTTCAATGTGGAGTCCGAGGCGGCAGGAGTGGACCGTGCAGCGGATGGTCCGCCGTCGGAGCCCGGCCAGGGCAGGACCGCACCGATGATCACCCCGACTGCAGCAAGCGACACGCCCCCACAGCCCGAACGTCCACTTCTCCCTCATGTCCGACACGTCGTACATACAAGCAGGAAAAGTTACTTAACGGACGCATCGGTCAGAAGTGGCGCGCGGCCGGCGCGGTCGCCCCTGCGCGACTTGGCACCATGGACACATGACATGTCTCGTGCTCCTGGAACTGCACCTCGACCCGGCCCAGCGCGACACCGCGCCGGCGGTCATCGACGAGACCCTCGTCGCGACCCGGAAGTGGCCGGGCAACGAGGGCATCGAGGTCCGCGTCGACGACGACGATCCGAACCACATCATGATCGTCGAGCAGTGGGCCGCGACCGAGGATCACGCCGCCTACGCACAGTGGCGGACCACGCCGGAGGGTGCGAGTCGGCTGCGCGAGATCGTCGCACAGCCTCCGGTCAAGACAATCTGGTCGTCGACGGTCCCACTGCGCGACTGATCCAGGTCACCGGCCGCGTCGTCGCCAGACCTCGACGGACTGCGCCCAGACGTCCGGGTGGTGTGTCTCCTGGAAGTTGCGACCGCCGCGGGCGAAGGTCGCCAGCGTGGCTGCCGGGACCTCGCGTTCGGGCACGGGCTGCTCGGTCCACGTGCACGGACGGATCTCGGTGAGTCCCGCCTCGACCGCGTCGGCGGTGTGGTCCTGCCGCAGGGGACCGGTGAGACGGCCGACGAAGTACTCGCCGTCCGCGTCGCGGGTCCACACGAGCGAACCGTCGGGGACCTGCGCGAAGCGCTCGACGCGCCGGATCGAGCGCTCGTCGTCGGCGGACATGCCGCAGATCCCGAGGTCGAGCGCGCGCTGCACGCCTCCGACCATGGGTGCTCGGAAGACCCTCCCGCTCACCGCGTCCCGATGAAGATCAGCAGGGTGTACACCGCCACGATCGGCACGAGGACGGCCCACGCGGTGAGGAAGACGGCACGCAGGTTCGTCGACCGGCACAGTCCCATGACCCCGACCATCGTCGGGTTGGGCAGCGGCCCATAGGTGTCCGCCTTCGACGAGAACAGCAGGACCACCACCCACGCGCCGACACCGATACCGGCAGCGTCGGCGAGCTGGCCGAAGACCTTGTCCACCAACACCACCTGCGCCCCGGTCGCACCCGGGATGCCGATCCACCCGATCACCGCGATTGTCATCGCGAGCAGGAACGGGGTCAGGTGGCCGATGTCGTCGCCGTAGGACCCGAGCACCACCGAGAACGGGTTGATGCGGGCGATCGCGGTGAACAGCACCGCCAGGAGGAGGAAGAGGAAGAACAGCCACGCCAGCGACGTCGCGCCGCGTCGTGCAGCCT
>JAQIJH010000006.1:0-127923 GCA_036946345.1 Gordonia paraffinivorans
CATGGCCAACCCACTGGCATGCGCGGTGTCGTCGGCGTCGCTCTCGCTGCTGGCGAGCGGGGAGTGGCGTGCGCAGGTCGCCGGGATCGGTGACCACCTGCGCGAGGGACTCGCCGACCTGCGGGACCTGCCGCAGGTCGCCGACGTGCGGGTGCTCGGCGCGATCGGGGTGGTGCAGCTGACGCGCCCGGTCGACATGGACGTCGCCATCGCCGCGGCACTCGGCGCGGGCGCATGGCTGCGGCCCTTCCGCGACCTCGTCTACACGATGCCGCCCTACATCAGCTCGCCCGACGACCTCGACACGATCGTCGCCGGGATCCGCGCGGTCGTCGCCGCGCACGCCGCCTGACGGGACGAAACACACCGACGGGGCCTCGTGCGCGGTGTGAGACGCTGGGCCGCGATGACCGACACGCCCGACCCCCGTCCCCAGGCCGCCCGTCGCCCCGAGGCGCTGGCGTGGATGCGGGAGGCGGCGCGTGTCCGCGAGGCCGAGGGGCTGCACCGCGAACTGCGCCCCCGTCCCGCCACCGCAGACCGGCTCGACCTCGCCTCCAACGACTACCTCGGACTGGCCCGCGATCCCCGTGTCACGACCGCGGCCGCCCGCGCCGCGCAGGAGTGGGGTGGTGGGGCCACCGCGTCGCGACTGGTCGTCGGGACCACCGAGGCGCACGACGCGTTCGAGCGCGACCTCGCCGAGTTCCTCGGCGTACCGGCGTCGCTGGTCTTCAGCTCCGGCTACATGGCGAACGTGGGCGCGGGTGTCGGCACTCATGGGTCGCGGTGACCTGATCGTCAGCGACGGGGGCGCGCACGCCTCGCTCATCGACGGGTGCCGGCTGTCCCGCGCCCGCGTCGTCGTCGTGGACCGCGGCGACCACGACGCGGTCCGCGCCGAACTCGCCGCGCGCACCGAGGAGCGGGCGCTCGTCGTGACCGACTCCGTCTACAGCATCGACGGTGCTGTGGCGCCCGTGGAGCGGCTCTACGCCGCGGCCCGTGACCACGGGGCCGCCCTGCTCGTCGACGAGGCCCACGCGATCGGTGTGCGCGGCCCCGGCGGTCGCGGTGTCGTCGCCGACGTCGGCCTCACCGGAGCACCCGATCTCGTCCTGACCGGTGTGCTCTCGAAGTCGTTGGCCGCGCAGGGTGGGTTCGTCGCGGGGTCCGCCCTGCTGCGCGAGCACCTCGTCGACCGCGCCCGCACCTTCATCTTCGACACCGGACTCGCCCCCGCCGCGGTCGGCGCCGCGCACGCGGCACTGACGATCCTGCGCGGCGAGCCGCATCTGGCCGACCGGGTTCGCGACGTCGCACGACGACTCGCCGCGGCCTGCGGTGGCGATGTCCCCGAGTCCGCCGTGGTGTCGCTGATCGTCGGCGAGCCCGCGCCCGCACTGGCCGCGTCCCTGCGCTGCCGGGACGACGGCGTCGACGTCGGCTGCTTCCGGCCGCCGTCGGTGCCCCCGGGCACCGCCCGACTGCGCCTGACCGCCCGGGCCGACCTGACCGACGCGGAGATCGACCGCGCGGCGGCGGTGGTGACCGCGGCGCGCACCGCCGCGATGGCGGGGGCCGTGTGACCACGCTCGTCGTGACCGGGACGTCCACCGACGTCGGCAAGACGGTCGCCACCGCGGCACTGACCGTCGCGGCGGAGGCCGCCGGGATCACGGTCGGGGTGTGCAAGCCCGCACAGACCGGTGTCCTCGGCGACGAGCCGGGCGACATCGCGGAGGTGATCCGCCTGACGGGCACGCGCTCGGTCGCCGAGGGGATCCGCTATCCCGAGCCGCTCGCACCCGAGACCGCCGCCGCGCGGGCGGACATGCCGCCGCTGACCCTCCCGGACGTCCTCGACGTCGTGGCACGGGTGTCCGACAACGACCTCGTGCTCGTCGAGGGCGCCGGTGGTGTGCTCGTGCGCCTCGGTCCCGACCTCACCGCGCTCGACGTCGCGGACGCACTGTCGGCACCGCTGGTAGTGGTCGCGGCCGCCGGTCTCGGCACCCTCAACCACACCGAACTGACCGTCGCCGCGGCACGCGCCCGCGGTGTCGAGGTCGCGGGTGTCGTCATCGGGTCCTGGCCGGACGACCCCGACCTCGCCACCCGCTGCAACCGCGACGACCTGCCGCGCCTGACCGGTGTGCCGATCGTCGGCGCGGTCCCCGCCGGGGCCGGGCGGCTCGCACGGGAGGTCTTCCGCGATCGGGCCCCGTCATGGTTCGAGACGGACTGGGTGGCCGCACTACCCCGCCGATAGGGCACACTGATCCCCGGTTCGCGACCGTCGACCGAGCGATCGGACGGTGGCCGGGACGCCACGGAAGACCACATCTCGACCCGAGGAGTTCGCGTGACCCAGGCCCCAGTCCGACCGGAGCAGACCGACGTGCAGACGGGCGCGGGGGAGTCCGACATCCTGGAACTGGCGCGCGAGAAGGTGTTCGAACGCGGGGAGCCCCTCGGCCGGGACGAGGTGCTGCGCGTCCTGCAGCTCGGCGACGACCGCCTCACCGAGCTGCTGCAGCTCGCCCACGACGTGCGCATGAAGCACTGCGGGCCCGAGGTCGAGGTCGAGGGCATCATCTCGCTGAAGACCGGCGGCTGCCCCGAGGACTGCCACTTCTGCTCGCAGTCGGGTCTGTTCACCTCCCCGGTGCGCAGCGCCTGGATCGACATCCCCTCGCTCGTCGAGGCGGCCAAGCAGACCGCGAAGACCGGCGCCACCGAGTTCTGCATCGTCGCCGCCGTCCGCGGTCCCGACAAGCGACTGATGAGCCAGGTCGCCGCGGGCATCGAGGCCATCCGCGACGAGGTCGACATCCAGATCGCGTGCTCGCTGGGCATGCTCACGCAGGAGCAGGTCGACGAGCTCGCCGCGATGGGGGTGCACCGCTACAACCACAACCTCGAGACGGCGCGCAGCCACTTCCCGAACGTGGTCACCACCCACACCTACGAGGAGCGCTGGGAGACCCTGCGCATGGTCCGCGACGCCGGGATGGAGGTCTGCTGCGGCGGCATCCTCGGCATGGGTGAGTCGCTCGAGCAGCGCGCCGAGTTCGCCACGGACCTCGCCGCCCTCGAGCCGGACGAGGTCCCGCTGAACTTCCTCAACCCGCGCCCGGGCACCCCGTTCGGCGACCTCGAGGTGCTCTCGGCGTCGGACGCGCTGCGCGCGGTCGCGGCGTTCCGTCTCGCCCTGCCGCGCACCATCCTGCGGTTCGCCGGTGGTCGTGAGATCACCCTCGGCGACCTCGGTGCCAAGCAGGGCATCCTCGGGGGCATCAACGCGGTGATCGTCGGCAACTACCTGACGACGCTGGGCCGTCCCGCCGAGGCCGACCTCGACCTCCTCGTCGACCTGCAGATGCCGATCAAGGCGCTCAACGACAGCATCTAGGTGACCGTGGCCCCGGAGATCTCGGCGTCGGAGTCGGCGGAGACACCCCTGACGGAACCCCTGGTGTTCAGCGTGTACACCGGCACGCCCGTCGCCGAGGGCGGTGACGCCGACGCCCCGACCGCCGCCCGGCTCGGCCTCGAACCGCCGCGGTACTGCGGACGCTGCGGTCGGCGGATGGTGGTGCAGGTGGTGCCCACCGGATGGACCGCGCGGTGTTCCCGGCACGGGTCGGTCGACTCGTCCGATCCCACGCGCCGATGACGGTCGCCGACCCGTCCACGCCCGCCGACCGGCTCGTCGTCCGCCGCGACCCGCGAGCACTGGTCCGTCCGGCGATCGTGGTCCTCGCGGCCCTGATGGTCCTCGGTGTGGTCGGCGGAGTCGTGTGGGGTCTGGTCGTCCCCGGCGTCACCGGTGTCGTCGTCGCCCCCGGTCGTGCGGGTGCGCTCGGCGCGGACACCGGCCACCGTTTCGACGCAATCGCGCTCTTCGCCTGCATCTCGACGGTCGTCGGCGTGCTCTCCGGTGTCGTCGTGTGGACGGTGCGGACGCTGCGCGGACCTCTGGGCGCCGTGCTCGTCACCGTCGGCGCCATCGCGGGCGGCGGCCTGGGTGCGTGGCTCGGCGGGTTCGTCGCCCACGCCCGTCATCCCGGTCCGGCCGGCACCGCCGTCGGGGAGTACTTCACCAGCGCGCCGGGCCTGCGGCTGTCGGGTGCCCAGCTGGACCTCACCGGCGGCCTCGACATCTCCGTCGGTGTGGGGATGTCGTGGGCGGTGCTGGTCGTCGCGCCGGCCGTCGGCCTCGTGGTGGTGCTGGTGCGGATCCTCGCCGCGCGCTCGCCCGATCTCGACGTCCCCGCCGATCCCGTCGTGGCGCCGCCGGGGTCAGGGCGGCGGGCGGAGGGTGGCGAACTCGTCGGTGACGCGTAGCCCGCTGTCGGTGAAGCGGTAGAGCGCGGGCGGGCGTCCGCCCGAGGGTCCTGTGGGCCCGGTCGTCCCCGTGGCCACGACGACCCCGCGGCGCGAGAGGATCCGCAGGAGATTCGTCGCGTCGACGGGGTACCCGAGTGCGGCGCCGTAGATGTCGGACAGCGTGGACATCGAGAACTCGGTCGGAGCGAGGGCGAACGCGATGTTGGTGTACGACAGCTTCGCGGCCAGCCGGCGCCGCGCCGACTCGACCACCGCGCCGTGGTCGAAGCTCGTCACCGGGAGGTCGTCGACCGGGTGCCAGCGCGTGTCCGACGGGGGAGTGCTCACCGACTCGGGACGCACGAGCGCGAGATAGGTCGAGGCGACGACCCGGGGGCCGGGCACACGGTCGGGGGCGGAGAACACCGACAGCTGTTCGATGTGCGCGACCTCGCGCAGGTCGACCTTCTCGGCGAGTTGCCGACGGGCGGACGTCCGCAGGTCCTCGTCGGCGCCCAGCAGGCCGCCGGGCAGCGACCAGGTTCCCGCCTGCGGGTCGAGACCGCGCTGCCACAGCAGGACCGACAGCCGGGGTGTGCCGTCGGCCAGACCACGGACGCCGAAGACGGCGGTGAGCACCTCGTGCAGGATGCTCGGCGGCATGGCCAGAGTCTAGGGCGCGATCCCGGCGGTGTTACGCTGGACCCGATGTTTTCGACCGACAGTCGAAAACCCCTCGTCGAAAGGAGGGCGGCCGTGACGATCACCACCGCCGTCACCCCCGACCGTCTCACCCCCGGTGCGGTCGATCCCACCGATCCCGGCCCGGAATGGGCCGCCGAGGTCCGTCGTCTGGCCGAACTGCGCGGCGCCACCCTGCTGGCCCACAACTATCAGCTGCCGGCGATCCAGGACGTGGCCGACCACGTGGGCGACTCCCTCGCCCTGTCGCGTATCGCGGCATCGGCGCCCGAGGACACCATCGTCTTCTGCGGCGTGCACTTCATGGCCGAGACCGCGAAGATCCTGGCGCCGAAGAAGACCGTGCTCATCCCGGACGCCCGCGCCGGATGCTCGCTGGCCGACTCGATCACCGCCGACGACCTGCGGGCATGGAAGGCCGAGTTCCCCGACGCGGTCGTCGTCTCCTACGTCAACACGACCGCCGAGGTGAAGGCGCTCACCGACATCTGCTGCACGTCGTCGAACGCCGTCGAGGTCGTCGCATCGATCGATCCCGACCGCACGGTGCTGTTCCTGCCCGACCAGTTCCTCGGCGCGCACGTGAAGCGCGTGACGGGACGAGAGAACATGCACATCTGGGCCGGCGAGTGCCACGTGCACGCCGGGATCAACGGCGACGAGCTGAGCGCGCAGGCCACCGCCCACCCCGACGCCGACCTCTTCGTGCACCCCGAGTGCGGGTGCGCCACCTCGGCGCTGTACCTCGCCGGCGAGGGCGCCGTCCCCGCCGACAAGGTGAAGATCCTGTCGACCGGGGGCATGCTCGACGCCGCCCGCGAGACCGGCGCCCGCGAGGTCCTCGTCGCGACCGAGATCGGCATGCTGCACCAGTTGCGCCGTGCCGCACCGGGAGTCGACTTCCAGCCGGTCAACCCCAAGGCGTCCTGCCGGTACATGAAGATGATCACCCCGGAGGCGCTGCTGCGCAGCCTGCGTGACGGCACCGACGAGGTGCACCTCGACCGCGCCGTCGCCGACGCCGCCCGCGCGAGCGTCGAGGCGATGATCGCCATCGGTACCCCCGGCGGCGGCGGGGAGTGACCGCGAGCGGGGCCGTGGGCCAGACCCGGCGCGGCGAGCACGTCCTCACCCCGCCCCCGGACGACGACGTACGCCGCGTCGTCGCCGAGGGGCTCGCCGAGGACCTGCGGTACGGACCCGACGTCACCACCGCGGCGACGGTGCCCGCCGGTGCGACGACCACCGCCGTCGTGGGCAGTCGGGCCACCGGCGTCGTCGCGGGCGTCGACGTGGCCTTGGCGGTGTTCGACGAGGTCATCGGGGCCGACCTGCGGGTCGACGACCGCGTCGCCGACGGCACCCGCGTCGGTCCGGGAGACGTCGTCCTGCGACTGACCGCGCCGACGGCCGGACTGCTCACCGCCGAACGCACCGCGTTGAACCTGCTGTGTCACCTGTCGGGGATCGCGACGGCGACCGCCGCGTGGGTCGACGCGATCGACGGCACCGGAGCCGCCGTCCGCGACAGCCGCAAGACCCTGCCGGGTCTGCGCACGCTGCAGAAGTACGCCGTGCGGGCCGGCGGCGGTCTCAACCACCGCATGGGTCTCGGCGACGCCGCCCTCATCAAGGACAACCACATCGCCGCGGCCGGGTCGGTCGAGGCGGCGTGGCGCGCGGTCCGGTCCGCCGCCCCCGACATCGCCGTCGAGATCGAGGTCGACTCGCTGGCCCAGCTCGACGAGGCCCTCGCGCTGGACGCGCAGCTGATCCTGCTGGACAACTTCGAGCTCTGGGAGACGCAGATGGCCGTGTCCCGCCGCGCCCGGGTGGGGTCGTCGACGCTGCTCGAGAGCTCGGGGAGTCTCACCCTCGACGTCGCCCACGACTACGCCCGGACCGGTGTCGACTTCCTCGCCGTCGGCGGACTCACGCACTCGGTGACCGCTCTCGACCTCGGCCTGGACCTGTAGGCGCCACGCCCGTTCCGAGGAGTTCATGCGCATGCGGGCATAGTTTCGCGCCGCGGTGAGTTGAACCGGCTCGTACCGCGCGTGAACTGCACGCGTGCCACGACGTACGAGAGGAAACCGATTTCGTGACGACCACCGTCAACGCCGTCGCCGCTGTCTCCGCCACCGATCCGCTGGAGATCACCACCATCGAGCGTCGCGATCTGGGGCCCAAGGACATCCGGATCGACATCAAGTACGCCGGCATCTGCCACTCCGACATCCACACCGCGCGCAACGAGTGGAAGGGCACGAAGTACCCCGTCGTGCCGGGTCACGAGATCGCCGGCGTCGTCGCCGAGGTCGGTTCCGAGGTCACCCTGCACAAGGTCGGCGATCGCGTCGGCGTCGGCTGCTTCGTCGACTCCTGTGGCGAGTGCGCCCCCTGCAAGAACGGCGACGAGCAGTACTGCGAGAAGGGCGTCGTGCAGACCTACAACTCGACGACCTACGAGGGCGAGTTCACCCACGGCGGGTACTCGCAGGAGGTCGTCGTCACCGAGAAGTTCGCGCTGAAGATCCCCGAGGGCATCGAGCTCGACGTCGCCGCGCCGCTGCTGTGCGCCGGCATCACCCTGTACGCACCGCTCAAGCACTGGGGAGCGGGCCCGGGCAAGCAGGTCGCCATCATCGGCATGGGCGGTCTCGGCCACGTCGGCGTCAAGATCGCCCACGCCCTCGGCGCGGAGGTCACCGTGCTCAGCCAGACGTTGAGCAAGGAGGAGGACGGCAAGAAGTTCGGCGCCGACCACTACTACGCGACCAAGGACAACGACTCGGTCTTCGACGACCTGGCGAACCGTTTCGACCTGATCATCAACACCGTCTCGGTGAACCTGCCGCTGGACAAGTACATCGGCATGCTCGCCGTCGACGGCACGATCGTGGAGCTCGGTGTGCCCGAGAACGCGCTGGAGGTCGCGGCGTTCTCGCTGCTCACCAACCGTCGGTCGCTGGCGGGCTCGATGGTCGGTGGCATCGCGCTCACCCAGGAGATGCTCGACTTCTGCGCCGAGCACGACATCGCCGCCGAGATCGAGACGATCAACGCCGACCAGGTGAACGAGGCCTACGACCGCGCGGTCTCCTCCGACGTGCGCTACCGCTTCGTCATCGACACGGCGTCGCTGGCCTGATCAGCGCGGCCTGAGCTACGCGTCCACGGCGGCCGTCGACCCCACGGGGTCGGCGGCCGCTGTCGCGTGTCCACCCGCCGGAGCCTGCGAACAGGTGCGATTCGAAAAGACCTCGCGCCACCGAATACGCTGGGACACCGGTCCCCGCACCACACACCGGAGGAGATCCACCCCATGCTCGCCCGAACCGACCTGCGTGGCGCGACCCTGTCGACGGCACAGTTGCGGCGTGCACTGCCGCGGGGCGGGACCGACGTCGACGCGGTGCTGTCGACCGTCGCCCCGGTGGTGTCGGCGGTGCGCGAGCACGGTGCGGCTGCTGCGCTCGACGCGGGGGAGCGGTTCGACGGGATCCGGCCGGAGTCCGTCCGGGTCCCTGCGGCGGTGCTCGACCGGGCACTCGCCGACGTCGACCCCGACGTCCGGGCGGCGCTGACCGAGTCCATCCGACGCGCACGGATCGTCCACGCCGACCAGCGTCGAGGCTCCACCCGGACCGAGGTCGCCCCCGGCGGGTCGGTCACCGAGAAATGGGTTCCCGTCGGTCGCGTGGGCCTCTACGTTCCCGGCGGCAACGCCGTCTACCCGTCGAGCGTGGTGATGAACGTCGTCCCCGCCCAGGAGGCCGGGGTCGGGTCGCTGGTCGTGGCGTCGCCGCCGCAGAGCGCGTTCGGCGGGTGGCCGCACCCGACCATCCTCGCCGCGTGCGCGCTGCTCGGCGTCGAGGAGGTGTGGGCCGTCGGCGGCGCGCAGGCCGTCGCGTTGCTCACCTACGGCGGCACCGACACCGACGACAGCGATCTCGACCCCGTCGACCTCATCACGGGTCCGGGCAACATCTACGTCACCGCGGCCAAGCGGCTCTGTCGCGGCCTGGTCGGCATCGACTCCGAGGCGGGCCCGACCGAGATCGCCGTCCTCGCCGACGGTGAGGCCGACCCCGTCGCCGTCGCCGCCGACCTCATCAGCCAGGCCGAGCACGACGTGCTCGCCGCGTCGGTGCTGGTCACCGACAGCCCCGCCCTCGCCGACGCCGTCGACGCCGAGGTGGACCGCCAGGTCGAGCAGACGAAGCACCACGAGCGTGTCCGGACGGCACTGTCGGGGACGCAGTCCGGGATCGTGCTCGTCGACGACATCGACGCCGGACTCGCGGTGGTCGACGCCTACGCCGCCGAGCACCTCGAGATCCAGACCGCCGACGCGCCCGCCGTCGCCGACCGCGTCCGCAACGCCGGCGCGATCTTCGTCGGCCGCTACGCCCCGGTGAGCCTCGGCGACTACTGCGCGGGGTCGAACCATGTCCTGCCGACCTCCGGCTCGGCTCGGCACAGCTCCGGGCTGTCGGTGCAGACGTTCCTGCGCGGCATCCACGTCGTCGAATACGACCGCGACGCCCTCGCCGAGGCCGCGCCGCACGTCGTGAACCTCGCCACGGCCGAGGACCTGCCCGCCCACGGCGACGCCGTGCGGGTCCGCTTCGCCGACCCCGGGGGACCGTCGTGAGCACACCGGGTGCCCGGTTCGGCGTCGCCGACCTGCCGCTGCGCGACGTGCTCCGCGGCCGATCGGCCTACGGCGCACCGCAACTCGACGTGCCCGTCGCGCTGAACACCAACGAGAACCCGCACCCGCCGTCGCAGGCCCTCGTCGACGACGTCGCCGAGTCCGTGCGCGCCGCGGCCGGACGGCTGCACCGTTATCCCGACCGCGACGCGGTCGCGCTGCGCACCGACCTCGCCGCGTACGTGACCGTCGCGACGGGTGTGCCGGTCACCGTCGACAACCTGTGGGCGGCCAACGGCTCCAACGAGATCCTGCAGCAGCTGCTGCAGGCGTTCGGCGGGCCGGGCCGCAGCGCCCTGGGGTTCGAGCCCTCGTACTCGATGCACCCGATCATCGCGACCGGGACCGACACCGCGTGGGTCGCCGCGCCCCGGCGCGCCGACTTCTCCCTCGACGTCGACGCCGCGGTCGACGAGATCGCGCGCCGCGCACCGGATGTCGTCTTCGTGACGTCGCCGAACAACCCGACCGGGCAGTCGCTGCACCCCGACGAGGTCCGTGCGATCGCGGCGGCCGCCCCGGGGATCGTCGTCGTCGACGAGGCCTACGCCGAGTTCTCCGACCGGCCCAGCGCGGTGGCCCTGCTCGACGAGCTCGGCGACCGCGTCGTCGTCAGCCGCACCATGAGCAAGGCGTTCGCGTTCGCGGGCGGGCGGCTCGGCTACCTCGTCGCCGCACCGGCGATGATCGACGCCCTGCTGCTGGTGCGGCTCCCGTATCACCTGTCGGTGCTGACCCAGGCCGCGGCGCGGGCCGCCCTGCGGCACGCCGACGAGACACTCGCCGGTGTCGCGCGCATCGTGGACGAACGCCGACGGGTCGTCGGCGCCCTGCGTGACCGTGGTTTCACCACCGTCGAGTCCGACGCCAACTTCGTCCTGTTCGGTCCGTTCGACGACGCTCACGGCGCCTGGCAGGGCTTCCTCGATCGCGGAGTGCTGATCCGCGACGTCGGGATCGCCGGACACCTCAGGGTGACGATCGGCCTGCCCGACGAGAACGACGCCTTCCTCGCCGCCGCAGCCGATCTCGCCCCCAGCGGCACCGCTGCCGCGGCCACCACGTCCTCAGGAGCACCCCAGTGAGCGAGCACCGCACCGCCCGCCTCGAGCGCACGACCCGCGAGTCGTCGGTCACCGTCGAGCTCGACCTCGACGGCACCGGCGTCACCGACATCAGCACGGGCGTGCCGTTCTACGACCACATGCTCACGGCCTTCGGTGCGCACGGCAGCTTCGATCTCACCGTGCGGGCACAGGGCGACGTGGAGATCGAGTCCCACCACACCGTCGAGGACACCGCGATCGTCCTCGGTCAGGCCTTCGGCGAGGCGCTCGGCGACAAGGTCGGCATCCGTCGCTTCGGCGACGCGTGGATCCCGATGGACGAGACCCTCGCCCACGCCGCGGTCGACGTGTCCGGCCGTCCGTACTTCGTGCACACCGGTGAACCCGACCACCTGCTCACCGCGGTGATCGGCGGTCAGCCGGGCGTCGCGTACAACACGGTCATCAACCGACACGTGTTCGAGTCGTTCGCCATCAACGCGCGCATCGCACTGCACGTGCGCGTCGAGTACGGGCGCGACCAGCACCACATCACCGAGGCCCAGTACAAGGCCGTCGCGCGCGCCCTGCGTGCCGCGTGCGAGCCGGATCCCCGCCGCGCCGGCGCGGTCCCGTCGACGAAGGGCGCGCTGTGACGGCATCCGTCACCATCCTCGACTACGGCTCGGGCAACCTGCGGTCCGCGCAACGGGCGTTCGAGCGCACCGGCGCGGAGGTGACCGTCACCGCCGACCGGGACGCCGCACTCGAGGCCGACGGCCTCGTGGTGCCCGGAGTGGGGGCCTTCGCCGCGTGCATGGCCGGTCTCACCGAGGTGGGCGGCGAGCGCATCATCGGCCGGCGCCTCGCCGGCGGTCGCCCCGTGCTGGGCATCTGCGTGGGCATGCAGATCCTCTTCGAGCACGGCGTCGAGTTCGGCGTGGACGCGCAGGGCTGCGGCGAATGGCCGGGCACCGTCCGACAGCTGCCCGCGCCCGTCCTCCCGCACATGGGGTGGAACACGGTGCAGGCGGGGGAGGGCACGGTGCTGTTCGACGGGCTCGACGCCGACACACGTTTCTACTTCGTGCACTCCTACGCCGTGCAGGAGTGGGAGATGGACACCGACGGGACGCAGCTGAGGCCGGCGACGCTGACGTGGGCCGAGCACGGCGGACCGTTCCTCGCCGCGGTGGAGAACGGCGCGCTGTCGGCGACGCAGTTCCACCCGGAGAAGTCCGGCGACGCGGGAGCGCAGCTGCTGGAGAACTGGGTGCGCAGCCTGTGAGCGATGCCCCGCGGTTCTCGGTCGCGCGTCTCGCGGTGACCGTCATGGGTGCCGGTGTGGTCGGCCTGGCGGTCGTCGCCGGGGTCACCGTGGCCGTGGCGCAGGCGTCGCCGGGCGTCGCGCTCGTCGTGGCGCTGGTGGGCATCGTCGCGGTGATCGCGCTCATGGGGTTCGTCGCACGCCGCAGCATCGACCGGGCCATGGCAGAGCAGGACGGCGAGAGCCGACGGGAAGGGCACATCGGATGAGCACCACGCTGGAACTGCTGCCGGCGGTCGACGTCGCCGACGGGCAGGCGGTCCGCCTCGTGCAGGGCGCCGCCGGGTCGGAGACGACCTACGGGTCGCCGCGGGACGCGGCCATGGCCTGGCAGGCCGACGGCGCCGAGTGGATCCACCTCGTCGACCTCGACGCCGCGTTCGGGCGCGGCGACAACCGCGAGCTGCTCGCGTCGGTCGTCGGCGAGCTCGACGTCAAGGTCGAGCTGTCGGGGGGTATCCGCGACGACGACTCGCTGCGCGCCGCGTTGGCCACCGGGTGCACCCGCGTGAACCTGGGTACCGCCGCGCTGGAGAACCCGGAGTGGTGTGCGCGGATCGTGTCCGAGTACGGCGACCGGATCGCGATCGGCCTCGACGCCGTCCACGAGGACCGCGGGTGGCGGCTGCGTGGCCGCGGGTGGGTGTCCGACGGCGGTGACCTCTGGGAGGTGCTCGAGCGACTCGAGCGCGACGGCTGCGCGCGCTACGTGGTGACCGACGTCAGCAAGGACGGCACGCTGACCGGCCCCAATCTCGAGCTCCTGCGTGAGGTCGCCGAGGCGGCGTCGGCGCCGGTGGTCGCGTCCGGTGGTGTCTCCACCGTCGACGACCTGACCGCCATCGCCGGGCTCGTCGACGCCGGTGTCGAGGGTGCGATCGTGGGGAAGGCGCTGTACGCCGGCCGGTTCACCCTGCGTGACGCGCTGGCGGCGGTGGCCGCGGTCTGATGGCACTGCCCCCGGGACTCCCGTCCGATCTCGACCCCCCGCGACTGCTCTCGATCGCCGCCGGCCTGCTCGATGCCGCCGAGCCCCGGTTCGTCGAGGGTGTCGGTGCCCCGAGCGCGGTCGACAAGGGCGGCAACGACTTCGCCACCGAGCTCGATCTCGAGCTCGAACGCACCCTCTCCGCGCAGTTGTCCGACGCGACGGGCATCGGTGTGCACGGCGAGGAGTTCGGCGGGCCGGATCCCGCCGAGGGCACGGTGTGGGTGGTCGACCCTGTCGACGGCACCTTCAACTACTCGGCCGGGCTCCCGCTGGCGGGCATGCTCCTCGCACTCCTGCACGACGGGCACCCCGTGCTCGGGCTCACCTGGCTGCCGCTGCTCGACCGGCGCTACGCCGCCTCCGTCGACGGGCCGGTGACGTGCAACGGTGACCCGCTGCCGCCGCTGCGTCCCACGGCGCTCACCGACACGGTGATCGCCGTCGGCGCGTTCAACCTCGACAGCCGCGGCCGGTTCCCCGGTCGGTGGCGCGTCGACGTGCTCGGCGAGGCCTCGCGGCGGGTGTCGCGCCTGCGACTGCTCGGCAGCACCGGCATCGACATGGCGTTCACCGCGGCCGGGAACCTCGGCGGCGCCGTGTGTTTCGGGCACCACCCGTGGGACAACGCGCCCGGCGCAGCGCTGGTGACCGGTGCCGGCGGAGTCGTCACCGACCTCACCGGCGCACCGTGGACCGCGTCGTCGTCCTCGATGCTCGCCGCCTCGCCGGGTGTGCACGAGGAGCTGCTGGAGATCATCGCGGGTGTCGGCGATCCGGAGGGCTTCCGATGACTGTCGCCGTGCGAGTCATCCCGTGTCTCGACGTCGACGCCGGCCGCGTCGTCAAGGGCGTGAACTTCGTCGACCTGCGTGACGCGGGCGACCCCGTCGAGCTCGCGGCCGCCTATGACGCCGCCGGCGCCGACGAGCTGACCTTCCTGGACGTGACCGCGTCGAGCTCGGGCCGGTCGACGATGCTCGAGGTCGTCGCCCGGACCGCGGACCAGGTGTTCATCCCGTTGACCGTCGGTGGCGGGGTGCGGACGGTCGCCGACGTCGACCAGCTGCTGCGCGCCGGTGCCGACAAGGTCGGCGTGAACACCGCGGCCATCGCGCGCCCGGAGGTGCTCGCGGAGATGAGCCGTCACTTCGGATCGCAGTGCATCGTGTTGTCGGTGGACGCCCGGACCGTGCCGGAGGGGTCGGCTCCCACCCCGTCGGGGTGGGAGGTCACCACCCACGGTGGTCGGCGGGGCACGGGCATCGACGCCGTCGAGTGGGCCCGGCGCGGCCAGGACCTCGGGGTGGGGGAGATCCTGCTGAACTCGATGGACGCCGACGGCACCAAGAACGGGTTCGACCTGTCGATGATCGCGGCGGTCCGTGCCGCGGTCGGGGTGCCCGTGATCGCCAGTGGCGGTGCCGGGAAGGTGGAGCACTTCGCCCCGGCCGTCCGCGAGGGCGCCGACGCGGTCCTGGCGGCGTCGGTGTTCCACTTCGGTGAGCTGCGCATCGACGAGGTCAAGGACGCGATGCGCCGCGACGGGATCACGGTCCGATAGGAGACCCGAGATGGCATTGCCGACCGACATCGCCGAGCGACTGACCCTGTCCGCGGACGGTCTCGTCGCCGCGATCGCACAGGAGCAGGGCACCGGCGAGGTGCTCATGCTCGCGTGGATGGACGCCGAGGCGCTCGACCGCACGTTGCGCACGGGGCGCGCGACGTACTGGTCGCGGTCGCGTGGCGAGTACTGGGTGAAGGGTGAGACCAGCGGGCACGTCCAGCGCGTGGTCGACGTCCGCCTCGACTGCGACGGGGACGCGGTCCTGCTCACCGTCTCCCAGACCGGCCCCGCCTGCCACACCGGCACCCACAGTTGTTTCGACGTCAGCCGGGCCCTTCCGCTGACGACCCAGGCCGGATGAGGAGTCGCCGATGCCGTTGATCCAGATCAGCCAGACGCCGGGTCTGAGCGACCGCGTGAAGCGCGAGACGATCGCCGCGGTCACCGAGGCGTACGCCAAGGCCACGGGCAAGAACCCCGACTCGGTGTGGGTCACCATCACCGAGGTGCCGCGGTCCCACTGGGGCGTCGGCGGCGAGCCGCTGGGACACTAGGGAACCGTGAGCACCACCGACGGGACCACCACCCGCGAGCAGTTCGTCGATCTCGCGCGCGACCACCGTGTCGTGCCGGTGACCCGCAAGGTCGTCGCCGACTCGGAGACGCCGCTGTCGGCGTACCGCAAGCTCGCCGGCGACCGCCCCGGAACGTTCCTGCTGGAGTCGGCGGAGAACGGCCGGTCGTGGTCACGGTGGTCGTTCATCGGCGCCGGTGCACCGGCAGCGCTGACCGTCGTCGACGGCGAGGCGCACTGGTGGGGATCGGTGCCCGACGGCGCACCCCGCGACGGGGACCCACTCGTGGCGCTCGCCGAGTCGCTGCGACTGCTCTCCACCGACCGGTTGCCGGGGATGCCGCCGTTGACCGGTGGGTTCGTCGGCTACCTCGCCTACGACGCGGTCCGTCGGCTCGAGCGCCTGCCCGACACCTGCGACGACGACCTGCACCTGCCCGAGATGCTCATGCTGCTGGCGGCCGACCTCGCCGCCGTCGACCACCACGAGGGCTCGATCACGCTCATCGCCAACGCCATCAACTGGGACGGCACCGACGAGCGCGTGGACGAGGCCTACGACGACGCGGTGGCACGCCTCGACCGGATGACCGCGGCTCTTGCGGCACCCGCGCCGTCCACGGTCTCGACCTACCACCGACCCGACCCGGAGTACCGCGCGCAGCGCACCCGCGACGAGTACGCGACCGTCGTGACGTCGCTGGTCGGGGAGATCGAGGCCGGTGAGGCGTTCCAGGTGGTGCCGTCGATGCGGTTCGAGATGACCACCGACGCCGATCCCGTGGACGTGTACCGGGTGCTGCGGTCGTCGAACCCCAGCCCGTACATGTACCTGCTGCGGGTGCCGGGCGTCGGACGCGAACCGTTCACCATCGTCGGGTCGTCGCCGGAGGCGCTGGTCACCGTCTCGCAGGGGACCGCGACCACCCACCCGATCGCCGGCACGCGGTGGCGCGGCGCGACCGAGGACGAGGACCACCTGCTGGCCAAGGACCTCCTCGCCGACGAGAAGGAGAACGCCGAACACCTCATGCTCGTCGACCTCGGGCGCAACGACCTCGGGCGGGTGTGCGAGCCGGGCAGTGTCGCGGTGCACGACTACCGCCACATCGAGCGCTACAGCCACGTGATGCACCTGGTGTCGACGGTGACCGGTCGGCTCCGCGACGACGCCACCGCGCTGGACGCCGTCGCCGCGTGTTTCCCTGCCGGCACCCTCACCGGTGCGCCGAAGGTGCGGGCGATGGAGCTGATCGACGAGCACGAGCTGACCCGACGCGGCCTGTACGGCGGTGTGGTGGGCTACCTCGACTTCGCCGGCGACGCCGACACGGCCATCGCCATCCGCACCGCCGTCATGTCCGGCGGCACCGCCTACGTGCAGGCCGGCGGCGGTGTCGTCGCCGACAGCGACGCCGACTACGAGTACAACGAGGCCCGCAACAAGGCCCGGACCGTCCTGACCGCGATCGCCGCGGCGGAGACGATGACCCCGGCTGTCGCCTCGGGAACGGCAGGAGTCCACCCATGACCGACGCTGTGGCCGACGCCGCCCTCATCCGCCGACGCAACGTCCGGACCGCCGCCATCCTCCTGGTGCTGGCGGCTGCCGCGCTGTGGGGTGCGTCCCGCCTGCCGTGGGCGACGCTCACCGCCCAGGACGGGCTCAGCCCGGAGCGCGACTTCACCGTCCACGGCTCGGACTGGAGTCCGTGGCTGACCCCCGTGGCGATCGTGCTGGTCGCGGCGGTCGCGGCCACGGTCGCCCTCAAGGGCTGGGCGCTGCGTCTCACGGCGCTCGTCGTGGCGGTCATCGGGATCGTGTCGGTGCTCCCGGTGATCTCCCTGCTCACCGGCGCCGACCCGGGTGCCTATGCCGCACGGTCCATCGACCTCGCAGGGCGCTACCAGGTCGCCTCGGTCGACACGCGCCCGTGGGTGGCGATCGTGGTCGTCCTCGGTGCGGTTCTCGCGGTGTCGGCCGCCACCGTGCTGCTGCGAGTCGCCCGTGGCGCGACGTCGATGTCGTCGCGGTACCGGTCACCGGCTGCCCGTCGCGCCGAGCTGGAGGAGACCGTCTTCGCCGAGCGCGCCGTGCAGGAGCGCGACGCGACCGCCGACGCCGCGCCGACGGCGGGCGCGGCATCCGGCGACCCGTCCGACCAGGTCACCGAACGCATGCTGTGGGATGCGCTCGACACCGGCGCCGACCCGACGGATCCGTCCGCGACCAGGCCCGCCGCCCCGGACGGACGACCGGACGACGATCCGCCGCGGGGCGACACGGCCCGCTGACCGCTCACGCGTGACGCACCGACCCCCGGACGGGCGGGCCCTCGACGCCCGGCTACCCTGGATCCACATCACAGGTCACACCGAGACGGTGTCGCCGATCGATCGCGAGACGCTGGAAGGGGACCGCGCATGAGTTCGCCCACCGTCCTCGACTCGATCATCGACGGCGTCCGCGCCGACGTCGCCGCCCGGGAGGCCGCGCTCGACTTCGCGGCCGTCAAGGCCGCAGCCGCGAGGGCCGCCGACCCCATCGACGCGACCGCCGCACTGCGCGAGCCGGGTATCGCCGTCATCGCCGAGTGCAAGCGGTCGAGCCCGTCCAAGGGGGCACTGGCCGACATCCCCGATCCCGCCGAGCTCGCCCGGGCCTACGAGTCCGGCGGCGCCCGGATCATCAGCGTGCTCACCGAGGAGCGTCGGTTCGGCGGATCGTTGGCCGATCTCGACGCGGTGCGCGCCGCGGTCGGGATCCCGGTGCTGCGCAAGGACTTCATCATCGGGCCCTACCAGATCCACGAGGCGCGGGCCCACGGGGCGGACGTCGTGCTGCTGATCGTCGCCGCGCTGGAGCAGAACGTGCTCGCCTCCCTGCTGGACCGCACCGAGTCGCTGGGCATGACGGCCCTCGTCGAGGTCCACACCGAGGCAGAGGCCGACCGTGCGCTCTCGGCCGGCGCGACCGTCGTCGGCGTGAACGCGCGCAACCTCAAGACCCTCGAGGTCGACCGTGACGTGTTCGCACGGATCGCCCCCGGCCTGCCGACCGAGACCATCCGGATCGCCGAGAGTGGCGTGAACGGCACCGCCGACCTGCTCGCCTACGCGGGTGCGGGCGCCGACGCCGTCCTGGTCGGCGAGGCGCTGGTCACGCGCGGCGACCCGCGCGCCGCGGTCGCCGAGCTCGTCACCGCCGGCACCCACCCGTCGTGCCCGAAGCCGGTCCGATGACCACGCACGACCGGTCACCCTTCGACACCGAGTTCCCCACCGCCAGTGCGGGATTGGCCCAGCGGACCTCGTCCGACCCGGACGCCCGCGGGTACTTCGGGTCGTTCGGCGGACGTCACGTCCCCGAGGCGCTCATGGCGGTCATCGACGAGGTGACCACCAGCTACGAGAAGGCCCGGGTCGACGACGACTTCCTCGCCGAACTCGACCGCCTGCAGCGGGACTACAGCGGCCGTCCGTCGCCGCTCTTCGAGGCGACCCGACTGCGTGAGCACGCCGGTGGCGCCCGGATCTTCCTCAAGCGGGAGGACCTGAACCACACCGGTTCACACAAGATCAACAACGTCCTCGGCCAGGCCATGCTGGCGCGGGAGATGGGCAAGACCCGCATCATCGCCGAGACCGGCGCGGGACAGCACGGCGTCGCGACCGCGACCGCCTGTGCGCTCTTCGGTCTCGAGTGCATCGTCTACATGGGACGCGTCGACACCGAGCGCCAGGCGCTCAACGTCGCGCGGATGCGGTTGCTCGGCGCGGAGGTCGTCGCGGTCGAGGCCGGGTCGGCCACGTTGAAGGACGCCATCAACGAGGCGATGCGTGACTGGGTGACCAACGCGCACAACACCTACTACTGCTTCGGCACCGCGGCGGGCCCGCACCCGTTCCCGCTCATGGTGCGTGACCTGCAGCGGATCGTCGGGCTCGAGGCGCGTGCGCAGATGCTGTCGTCGCTGGGCCGCCTGCCCGACGCGGTCACCGCGTGCGTCGGCGGCGGGTCGAACGCGATCGGCATCTTCCACCCGTTCATCGAGGACGCGGGCGTGCGACTCGTCGGCTTCGAGGCCGCGGGCGACGGCGTCGACTCGGGTCGACACGCCGCGACGTTCACCGGCGGCACGCCGGGCGCGTTCCAGGGCGCGTTCTCCTACCTGCTGCAGGACGACGACGGCCAGACGGTCGAGTCGCACTCCATCTCCGCCGGCCTGGACTACCCGGGTGTCGGGCCGGAGCACGCGCATCTTCTGGAGACCGGTCGCGCCGAGTACCGCCCGGTCACCGACACCGAGGCGATGGACGCGCTCTCTCTGCTGAGTCGGACCGAGGGCATCATCCCCGCCATCGAGTCGGCCCACGCGGTCGCCGGGGCGCTGACGCTGGGTCGCGAGCTCGGCGACGGCGCCGCGGTCCTGGTGAACCTGTCCGGGCGCGGCGACAAGGACGTCGACACCGCCGCGCGGTGGTTCGGCCTGTTCGACGCGCCGGACGCCGCGTCGTGAGCGATCGGCTCGCCGAGGTCTTCGCGCGGTGCCGTGCCGAGGGGCGCGCCGCACTGATCGGGTATCTGCCCGTCGGATTCCCCGACCCCCGCGCGCTCCCGGGAGCTGCTGCGTGTCCTCGTCGAATCCGGCTGCGACATCGTCGAACTCGGCATCCCGTACTCCGACCCGGTGATGGACGGGCCGACCATCCAGGCCGCCGCCGACACCGCGCTCGCCGCCGGTGCCCGCGTCCGCGACGTGTTCGCCGCCGCCGAGGTCGTCGCCGACGCCGGTGGGTCGCCGGTGGTCATGTCCTACTGGAACCCGGTGCTGCGCTACGGCGTCGACGCGTTCGCGCGGGACCTCGCCGCGGCGGGTGGCCAGGGGATCATCACCCCGAACCTCATCCCCGACGAGGCCGACGCCTGGGTCGCCGCGTCCGACACCCACGGTCTCGACCGCATCTTCCTCGTCGCCCCGTCCTCGACCGAGGAGCGACTCGCGATGACCGTCGAGGCCAGTTCCGGTTTCGTCTACGCGGCCTCCACGATGGGTGTCACCGGCGCCCGCGACGCCGTGTCGGACGCAGCCCCCGAGCTGTGCAGTCGCATCCGTGGCCACTCCGACATCCCCATCGGGGTGGGTCTCGGTGTGCGCAGCGGGGCTCAGGCCGCGGAGATCGCCGCCTACGCCGACGGTGTCATCGTCGGGTCCGCGCTCGTCAGCGCGGCCGACGACGGCGACGCGGCACTGGCCGCCATCGTCGGCGAACTGGCCGACGGCGTCCGCGCCGCGGGTGTGCGCCGGTGACCGCATCGACCACGGTGCTCGCCTACATCCCGAGCCCCCCGCAGGGTGTCTGGTACCTCGGCGACTTCCCGCTGCGCGCCTACGCGCTGTGCATCATCCTCGGGATCGTCGTCGCCGTCGTCTGGGGCAACCGTCGCTGGGTCGCCCGGGGAGGCGGTGAGGGCGAGGTCCTCGACGTCGCCATCTGGGCGGTCCCGTTCGGGCTGATCGGCGGTCGGCTCTACCACCTCGCGACCGACTGGCGGACCTACTTCGGCGACGGCCCGAAGACCCCGATCGACGCGCTGAAGATCTGGGACGGCGGACTCGGCATCTGGGGCGCGGTGCTCCTGGGCGCTGTCGGTGCGTGGATCGGCACCCGGCGTGCCGGGATCTCGCTGCCGGCGTTCGGCGACGCCATCGCCCCGCCGATCCTGCTGGCGCAGGCCATCGGCCGACTCGGCAACTACTTCAACCAGGAGCTCTACGGCGCCCACACCTCGCTGCCGTGGGGCCTGGAGATCTATGAACGCGTCGACGCCAACGGCAACGTCGGACCGGGTCTGATCGACGGCCGGTCGACCGGCACCGTCGTCGACGTCGTCCAGCCGACGTTCCTCTACGAGTTGCTGTGGAACGTCCTCGTCGTGGTCGTGCTGGTCGTCCTCGACCGTCGCCTCCGCATCGGACACGGTCGCCTGTTCGCCGGTTACGTCGCCGGGTACTGCCTGGGACGGTTCGTCATCGAACTCCTCCGCGAGGACACGGCGACCCACGTCTTCGGCATCAGGATCAACGTGTTCACCGCGGTGATCGTGTTCCTGTGCGCCGTGGCCTACATCGTGCTCGCGACGAAGGGGCGCGAGGCCCCCGACGAGGTGTACCGCGCCGGAGCCCGCCCCGACCGTGACGACGCTCCGGACGAGCACGACGACGACCCGGACGAGCACGACGACGGATCGGACGACCGAGGCGACGAGATCTCGGAGACCGTCCGCGACGCCGACTCCGCGGACGACACCACCGACGCCGCGAAGCCCGGATCCGACGCATCCGAGGGCGACACGGACTCGTCGGTGCATCCCTCCCGCTGAGCCGTACCGCCCGACATGCCGGGCGCGCCAAGCCCGTTGGGTCACCGGCGGGTGGACGGCGGGTGACAGCTCGGCGCGGTCGTGGTGACACCCCCTGCAGGGGACTAGGCTCACGTCCGTGAATCGCCGCACCAAGATCGTCTGCACGCTGGGTCCCGCCACCGACAGCGCAGAGCGCGTGCGAGACCTCGTCGAGAGCGGGATGGACGTCGCGCGGCTGAACTTCAGCCACGGCAGCCACGCCGACCACCAGGCCATGTACGAGCGGGTGCGCGCCGCGTCGGACACCACCGGTCGTGCGGTCGGCATCCTCGCCGACCTGCAGGGCCCGAAGATCCGCCTCGGTCGCTTCGAGCAGGGTCGCACCGAGTGGGCCACCGGTGAGCAGGTGCGCATCACCGTCGACGACATCGAGGGCACGCATGATCGCGTGTCGACCACGTACAAGGAACTGGCCGTCGACGCGCAGCCCGGCGACCGCCTGCTCGTCGACGACGGCAAGGTCGGTCTGACCGTCACCGACGTCGACGGCAACGACGTCGTCTGCCGGGTCACCGAAGGCGGTCCGGTCAGCAACAACAAGGGCGTCTCGCTGCCGGGCATGAACGTGTCGGTGCCCGCCCTGTCGGAGAAGGACATCGCCGACCTCGAGTTCGCGCTGCGACTCGGCGTCGACCTCATCGCGCTGTCGTTCGTCCGCTCGCCGTCCGACATCGAGCTCGTCCACGACGTGATGGACCGGGTGGGCAGGCGCGTCCCGGTCATCGCGAAGCTGGAGAAGCCCGAGGCGATCGACAACCTCGAGGCCGTGGTGCTGGCGTTCGACGCGGTGATGGTCGCCCGTGGCGACCTCGGCGTCGAGCTCCCGCTGGAGGAGGTGCCGCTCGTGCAGAAGCGGGCCATCCAGATGGCGCGGGAGAACGCCAAGCCGGTCATCGTCGCGACCCAGATGCTCGAGTCCATGATCGAGAACTCGCGCCCGACCCGCGCCGAGGCCTCCGACGTCGCGAACGCCGTCCTCGACGGTGCCGACGCGGTGATGCTGTCGGGGGAGACCTCCGTCGGCAAATACGTGATGGAGACCGTGCGGACGATGGCCCGCATCGTCAACGCCGTGGAGAACGGCACCCGTGACGTCCCGCCGCTGAGCCACGTCCCGCGCACCAAGCGCGGCATCATCTCCTACGCCGCCCGCGACATCGGGGAGCGACTCGACGCGAAGGCTCTCGTCGCGTTCACGCAGTCCGGCGACACGGTGCGTCGTCTCGCCCGGCTGCACACCCGACTGCCGCTGCTGGCGTTCACCCCGCTGCCCGAGGTGCGCAGTCAGCTGGCGCTGAGCTGGGGGACGGAGACGTTCCTCGTCGACTCGGTCGAGACCACCGACGCGATGATCCGCCAGGTCGACCAGTCGCTGCTGCAGATCGGTCGCCTCGTCGCGGGCGACCAGGTCGTCATCGTCGCGGGTGCGCCTCCCGGTACGGTCGGCTCCACCAACCTGATCCACGTGCACCGGATCGGGGAAGAGGATCACTGACGGACCGGCCGGGGGGGCGGACGTGTGGACCTGACGATGCAGAGTGATCTCGACAAGCTGCTCGATCTCTTCGATCTGACCGACGCCGGCGACGACGTGTTCGTCGGCCGTCACCCGGAGCAGAAGACGCCCCGCACGTTCGGCGGCCAGCTGCTCGCGCAGGGTGTGATCGCCGCCGGACAGACGATCACCAAGGGGTCGCCACCCGTGCACGCGGTGCACGCGCACTTCATCCGCGGCGGGGACACGTCGAAGCCCCTCGAGTACCACGTGCACCGGTCCCGCGACGCGCGGAGCTTCTCCAACCGTCAGGTCACGGCCATGCAGGGCGACGCCGAGATCGTCACCATGCTCGTCGCGTTCCAGGACAACGCGGCCGGTCTCGAACACGCCGTCGCGATCCCCGAGGTGCCCTACCCGGAGCACCTGCCCCCGCTCGGCGAGCACTTCAAGGGCTACGAGGACCGCATCGCCGCGTTCGTCGACGCCATCCACCCCGTGGACATCCGGTTCGCCAACGACCCGACGTGGAAGGCCCGCGAGACGGGTGAGCGGATCGAGAAGAACCGGGTGTGGATGCGTGCCGACGGCACCCTCCCCGACGACCCGCTGATGCACGTCGCGACCATGTGCTACGCCTCGGACACCACCGTGCTCGACTCCGTCATCAGCACCCACGGGCTGTCGTGGGGAATCGACCGGTTGTTCGCGGCCACGGTCAACCACTCGATGTGGTTCCACCGCGAGTTCCGCTTCGACGACTGGATGCTCTATGCGACCGAGTCGCCGGTCGCAGCCGGGTCCCGGGGTCTGGCGTCGGGACGGTTCTTCACCCGTGACGGTGTGCTGGCGACAACAGTCGCGCAGGAGGCGTTGATCAAGGTGTTCCCGACGCGCGACTGATCCGTCGCCCCGCGCGGCTGTTGTCGTAGGCCGCGCCGCGCACACGGGCCAGCCAGCGTGGCGCCATCGCCACCCCGGGCGGCAGGTTCCGCACCGGGTCGAAGTCGACGTCGGCGATCACGCCGGTGTCCGTGTGCACCATGGCGAACGAGCGGAACGCCGACGTACCCCGCGCGTGGGACAGCACGATCTGGACGGATCCGTCAGGGAGATCGGCGGTGTGCGAGTCGGCGAGGGTCTCGGCTCGGATCCACCACATCGCCCCTCCGCTCGAGAAGGGCGTGAGGGACGAGAACGTCGTCCGCGACCAGGTCGCGACGGGGACCGGGACGGGCAGGCGCACGGACCGTCTCGTCGACGAGGCGAGCAACAGGTCCCAGGGCGCACCGCCGTCGACGGAGAGTCGGATCGCGACGCCGAGGATGTCGGGGACACCGCCGGGCAGCCCGACGCCCTTCGACAATCGGACGGTGACCGACGCATCGGGTGCCACGGTGTCGAGGGCAGGTGCAATCGCGTCGATGGTGCCGTTGACGGTCCGACCGGTCGGGTGGAAGGCCTTCGCGTGGCGGAGCGCCCCTGCGGCCCGGAACGGGATACCGACCACGCCGTCGAGCAGCGGTGAGGCGCTCGCGGGGCGGTCGTCGGCGCCGGTCGAGATGTCCGAACCCATGAGCGAGGGATTCCCACACCCCCGCCCGACGAAACCCCGCCGCGAGGATGCGACGTACATCACCCGTTTGCGATCCCCACACGCCGGATATCCCTCTCCTCGTTCCCGGACTCCATGCCGAGAAGGCAGGAAGGACTCGACGATGACCGTGTCGACCACGACCATCACCCATCAGCTGCGAGCACTGCTCGCCCTCACCAACACCGAGATCCAGGTGGCGACCACCCGGATCGCGCAGGCCCGCACCGACGCCGTGCGGACCGAACTCGGCGAGAACGCCGAGAACGCGCGGCGGCGTGCGCTCGAGATCGAGGGTGCCATCCGTGAGATCGGTGCCGCGCCGGACGTCGTCCGGCCGCTGCTCGGCCGACTGACCGCCCTCGGCAAGGCACTCGCCGAGCAGGTCGCCCCGCTTGACGAGGCACTCCTCGGGGACCTCGCGCTCGAGCACCAACTGCTCGACCGGTCCCGCTACCTGCTCGCCCTGGCCACGGCCGCGGGCGACGACAGCGTGAAGGATCTCGCCGGGCGCCTCGTCGAGGCCCATCAGGCCACCGTCGAGTGGTTGACGACCGTCCTCGCCGAGGAGGCCATCGGCGGCCCGGTCGCCCTGCGGCGTGGCCCCGGGCAGTGGGGCGCGGGCGTCGCACTGCGCGCCGCCGCAGGCTCGGCGAACGTCGCCATGCGCACCATCGACAAGGTCGTCGAGTCGGTCCGGCGCGCCCCGGACGCCGCCGCGGCGGTCGTCGAGGAAGGCCAGAAGGAGGCCCAGCGGGTCCGTGAGGAGGTCGCCGGCGAGGACGTCGACGTCGACACCCTGCCGATCGCCGACTACGACGCGAAGACGGTCACCGAGATCGTGGCCCGCATCAAGGAGATCGACGACCCGGCCGACATCCGGACCGTCGTCGCCTACGAGGAGACCCACCGCAACCGCAGCGGGATCGTCTCGGCGGCGCAGACGCGGCTCGCGGGCATCGCCCAGGACATCGTCGGCATCGAGAACTGACGCCGAGAACCCGACGCCGGACACACGACGGCCCGGACACAGGACGGCGCCGACGCGATCATCGCGTCGGCGCCGTCGTCGTCGATGTGTCGGCCGTCACACAGAGGGTCAGCCGGCGCCGTTCTCGGCCAGCATGGCCAGGCGGCGGAGGCATTCGCGCAGTCGCGGGGCCATCGCGATCCGCTGCACCTCATTCGGCGCCCACGAGAAGGGCGGGGTCTCGGCGTGCTCGTCCATCACCAGGCGGGAGCCGTCGTCGTTCTTCTCGACGGTGAGCGCGATGCGGGCGCTGCCAAAAGGCCATGCGTGGGCGGACAACTCGAGATACCCGGCACTGGACTCCAGTGACCGGGTCTCGTCGTCGAGCAGCACGGGCCACGCTCCCACCGAGTGGTGGATCCGTGCGCCTGCGCGCGGCCACTCGGGGTCGACGTCACGGATACGCGACGTCCCGACGACCCAGGACGAGTAGAGCCAGCCGTTGGACAGCACCGACCACACCTGGGCGGGTGTCGCGGAGGTCTCGAATGTCACTGCGGGCATGGTCGTGGCACCTTTCTGTCGTCGTGCATCGGTGACGGATGGGTCAGGTCGAGAACCGTCGGATCAGGGATCGGGTCAGACGTCGTCGAGGGGCGCCGCGCAATCCGTCCGCGCGCAGGGCCGCGCGGGCGGCGTTGTTGCCGCAGGCACCGTGCACGCCGCCGCCCGGATGCGCCGACGCACCCGCGAGGTAGAGCCGTTCGATCGGCGTCTCCGGCCGACCGAGGCCGGCGGTGGGGCGGAACACCAGCTGTTGATGCAGTTGGGACGTGCCGCCGTTGACGGCACCACCCTCGAGGTTGTCGTCGGACGACGCGAGGTCGGCCGGTGTCTGCACGTGGCGCCCGACGACGGCGTCGAGGAATCCCGGGGCGTACGCCTCGATGGTCTCGTCGACCCGCGCGGCCAGGGACAGGGCGGAGTCGTCGTCGACGACCCCGCGCGGCAGATGCGTGTAGGCCCAGGCGCTCTCGGTGCCCGCCGGCGACCGGGTCGGGTCCGCTGTCGTCATCTGGCCCATCAGCAGGAACGGGTGGCGGGGCACAGCACCGGTGGTCAGGTCGGCCATCCAGCGCACCATCTCGTGCTGGTCGGCACCGAGATGGACGGTCCCCGCCCCGGCCAACGACGCACTGCGCCAGGGGATCGCGGTGCCCACGGCGTAGTCGATCTTGACGACCGGCATGTCCCACTCGAAGTGGTCGAGGTCGGCCGCGATCCGGGCGGGCACGACGGCCGGGTCGAGGAGGCGACGGTAGAGCGCGGGTGCGGACACGTCGGCGAGCACGGCCCGACGCGCCGACCAGTGTCGGCCGTCGCGAGTCACCACCCCGGTGGCCCGGGTGCCGCTGGTCGTGATCGTCTCGACGGGTGCCGACGTCACGATCTCGACGCCGGCCGCGCGCGCCCGGGCCACCAGTGCGTCGGTGAGACCACCCGATCCGCCCTCGGGCACCGGGAACCCGCCGTCCTGCGCGAGCATCGTGAGCAGCAGACCCATCAGGCCGCTGCCGGGTGCGTCGAGGGGGATGTCGGCGTGCATCGCGTTGCCCAGGAACAGGATCCGCGCGTGATCGCTGTGGAAGAGCTCCGTCACCATCCGCGCCGCCGGCAGGATGAGGAACCGCGCCAGCCGCAGCAGGTCCGCGGCGTCGAGAGCGCGCAGCAGCTGCACCGGGCCGCGGACCGGGGGGAAGGGACGGAACAGGGTGTCCAGCAGCGCCGGTCCGATGACCTCCCACCGCTCGACCAGTTCGATCCACGTGCGGCCGTCACGGGCGTCGTGTGCGGCGAGGCCCGCGGCGGTCGCGGCGGGGTCCCGCAGGACGACGGCGGCGTCGGTGTCGTCGGGGGAGAGCGGGTGGCCATAGACGGTGGGGGCGTGCCTCCACCGCAGACCGTGCGACTCCAGGTCCAGCCCGGCGAACGCCGGGGACGCCACCGCGAGCGGGTAGAACGCGCTGTACAGGTCGGTGACGTACCCCGGCGTGAGCTCGGCGCTGCGCACCGCCCCGCCCGGTGTGTCCTGGCCCTCGAGGAGGGTCACGTCCCAGCCGGCGTCGGCGAGCCGGATGGCCGCGACCAGTCCGTTGTGTCCGGCCCCGACGACCACGGCGTCGGAGGCGGTGCCGGCTCGGGGATGTGCGGTCGTCGTCATCGCGGCAGGGTCTACCCCGGTCCGAACCCCGGCAAACTCCCCGGTGGTCACCAGGGTTGGGACGTCGTCGGACGGGGTACACGCAGCGCGTGCTGGATGTCATGAGGTCGAGGTCGTCGCGGGAGCCGGTGCATCCGTCGCTGCGCGCCCTCGCGACGGACGGTCCGGCGGTCGTGACAGGCGCCGGCTCGGGCATCGGTCGCGCGGTGGCAGTCGCCCTCGCGGACGCGTGCTTCGACGTCGTCCTCGTCGACATCGACGCCGAGCGGCTCGCCGCGACGGCCGACCGGTGTCGCGGCGGTGGTGGCCACGTCGTCGTCGACCCCCACGACGTCGCCGATCGCGACGCAGTGCAGGCCCATGCCGCCCGTGTCGAGGCCGACCTGGGCGTCCCGACCCTGGTCGTCGCCGCGGCAGGGACGACGATGGTCGCCCTCGTCGAGAACGAGGACGACGACGCCGCTCGTCGGGTCCTCGCGGTCAACTGGTCCGGTGTGCGCAACGGGGTCGAGGCGTACCTGCCCCGGATGGAAGGGCGGGGCCGCGGGTCTGTCGTCACCATCGGCAGCGCGTTCGGTCTGCGCGCCTCCCCGCTCCAGAGCGCGTACAGCGCGTCGAAGTTCGCCGTGCGCGGCTACACCGAGTCGGTGCAGACCGAGCTGATCCGACGGTCGTCGCCCGTGCGCGTGCACTGCGTGCACCCCGGCGCGGTCCGCACCGCGATAGCGGACGACGCGGTCTACACCGACGACGCGGTCCGGCGACGGACGACCCGGGTGTTCGATCGCCTGCTGCCCGCCACCTCGCCGTCGTCGGCGGCGGCGACCATCCTGGACGGGGTCGTGCGCGGCCGCAGGCGCATCCTGGTGGGAGCCGACGCGCGGCTGCTCGACCTGACAGCCCGCGTGACCGGCGGGCCCGGACAGCACCGGCTCGTCGCCGCCGCCTCGCGCACGATCCGACCACCCCGCCGCCCATCGACCGCCACCTGATCCCAGGAGGAATCATCACCGACACCCTCGAGCCCACTGTCCGCACCGACGTCGTGGACCTCGCACCGCAGCTGCCCGCACCCCGCGGCCCGATCTCGCAGGCCGTCGTGGCCCTTCTCGCCTCCGGGGCGGACGCCTCGACCCCGGACGTGACCCTCGCGGTCGACCCGGGGGCGGTCGACGCCGCCGACCCGTACGGCGACGATCTCCACCTCGCGCTGCACGTCTGCTACGAGCTGCACTACCGCGGGTTCGCCGGCGTCGACCCCGAGTGGGAGTGGAACCCCGCCCTGCTGGCACTGCGCGCCCGACTCGAGCGGGTCTTCCGCGCCGCGGTCGTCGCCGACACGGCGGTCTCGCCCGACACCGGCCCGGCCGAGGTCGAGGCGGAGATGGACGCACTGTCGACCGAGCCGGTCGACGGGGAGGGCCCGTCGTGGTTCCTGCGCCAGGAGGGGACCTGGGAGCAGATGCGCGAGATGTTCGCACTGCGGTCGATCTACCACCTCAAGGAGGCCGACCCGCACGCCTGGGCCATCCCGAGGCTGTCGGGTCAGGCCAAGGCGTCGTTCGTCGCCGTCGAGTTCGACGAGTTCGGTGGTGGTCGCGGCGACCGCGTGCACCAGCAGCTGTTCGCCGATCTGTTGCGGGCGGCCGACCTCGACACGACCTACCTCGGATACCTCGACCGCGCTCCCGCCGCGGCGCTGGTCCCGGTCAACCTGATGACGATGTTCGGGCTGCACCGCTCGTCGCGCGGCGCGACCGTCGGGCACCTCGCGGCCACCGAGATCACCTCGTCACCGGGGTCCCGACGGCTCGCCGAGGCGCTGGCACGTCTGGAGGCGCCACACCCGTGTCGCGCCTTCTACCTCGAACACGTCGAGGCCGACGCCGTCCACGAACAGGTGCTGCGCACCGACGTGGTGGGTGACCTCCTCGCACGGGAGCCGGAGACCGCACCCGACGTCCTGTTCGGGATGCGGGCGTTCGGACTGGTCGAGGATCGGCTTGCCGACCACATGATGACCGCCTGGCCGGCGGGGCGGGCCGCCATCACGCTGGACTGAGTCGCAGCGGGGTGTCGGACGACGGCACCCCGCCGCGACGTGTCAGCTCGCCCGCACCCGTCGCCGGTGGCTGGTGTCGCACAGCGGGAAGGTCTTGCTGCGCTTGCAGGCGCACAGCGCGACCATGAACCGGTCGGACTCCACCACCTCGCCGTCCGGCATCTCCACCCGCACCGGTCCCTCGACCATTATCGGACCGTTCGTCACCATCCGGACGGTGCGACGGTCGGTCATCGGGACGCCTGGATCACGGCGAGTTCCTCGGTGTCGGCGCCGGACGGCAGCAGTCCGCGCTCGATGAGCCAGTCGCGTCGATCACGCATCACGGGGCCGAGCGGGATGCGGGTGCGGCTCAGCACGTCGGCCGCCAGTCCGGCGTCTCGGCACGCCTGCACCGTGGTGTCGATGCCGGCCACCTCCGAGTGCACGAGCAGCGCGACACCCCCTGGCGCCAGCAGGTCGGGGAGGGAACGGCAGAGCGGCTCCAACACCGACCGCCCGTCCTGTCCGGCGTCCCAGGCGGATTCGGCCGAGGCGTGGTCGACGTCGTCGCGCGGGGCCGGGACGTAGGGCGGGTTGCAGACGACGACGTCGAACGGACCGTGTTCGATCGCGTCGGTGAGGTCTCCACGACGGGCGTGCATGGCGGGTGCATGACGGGCTGCGTTGGCCGCGGCACTGCGAACGGCGGCGGGGTTGAGGTCGAGGGCGAGCACCTCGGCGGCTCGGTGACGCGCGGCCGTGACCGCCGCGATCCCGGTGCCGCAGCACAGATCGAGGACACGCGCGCCGGCGACCCGGTCGCCGAGGCCGCGGATCGCCTCCACCAGCAGGTACGAGTCGCTCTGCGGCGCGTAGACGGACAGGTCGACGACGAGGTCGTCGGCACGCGGGGGGGTGGGGAGGATGGGGGCGGGCGCACCGGCCGGGGCCGGGAACGAAGACTGCAGGAGCACGGGTCACCTCGCGACGTCGATGTCGATCGGTGCCGTGCCGTCGACACCTCGGCGCCGACATACCCGTTCGTGGGCGGGCCGAAACCCCGCCGGCGTCAGAATCTCTGGTGCAGGATCACACGGTCTCGAGGACCATCCCGCGGTGCATCACCCGGTCACCGACGACGCCGGAGTGGTCGGCGCGGTGCAGGACGCAGCGGTTGTCCCACATCACCACGTCGCCCGGGGACCACGCATGGGCGAGGACGTTGTCGTCCCGGGTGCTGTGGTCGAGCAGGGAGACGATCGTGTCCTGCGCCTCCTCGGCGCTCAGACCCGAGATCGCCGCGCAGCGTTGCGGTGTCGAGAGGTACAGGGCGGTCCGACCGGACCGCGGGTGCGGCGCGGCCAGTGGGTGGTCGGCCGACTTCTCGGCGTCGTCGTCCAGCTCGAGCCCGGTGACGACGTGGGTGACGGTCCGCTGGGTGAGGTCCTCGCGGACCATGTCCGGCAGCGTCTCGAACGCGCGGTACTGGTCCGCGAAGAGGGTCTGTCCGCCCTGCTCCGGGACCTCGACGGCCCGCAGCGCGGTGTAGGCGGGCGGATGGGCGACATAGCTGGTGTCGGTGTGGAACTGCGAGCGCGGTGGCGTCGTCCGTCCGACGTTGGAGATGACGTTGAGCTCGGGGAAGTCGTCCACCGGCGTCTCGCCCTGCGTGAAGGTGGTCTCGCCGAACGAGTGCAGGAAGTCGAGGAATGCGGCGTCGTCGACGTCCTGGTCCGGGAACACCGCGACACCGTGCTCGGCGAGCAGACCACGCAGGGCGTCGACGGTGCCGGCATCGAGTGCCCCGACCGCGATCTCGGTGACACGGACGCCGAACGGGTGCATCGGGGTGGTCTTCATGCGGTGGCCCTCTCGCGGTCGAGTTCGTGCAGCACGGTGTCGAAGAGCGCGGGGACGTCCATCCCGGCGGCCGCGGCCATCACGGCGATCACGCTGCCCGTCGAGAACGAGCAGTAGGGCCCGGCCTCCAGGAAGAACGGCGTGCCGTCGGGGTCGATGCGGAAGTCGAAGAGGCTGTAGTGCCGACAGCCCAGAGCGGTGTGTGCGCGGCGCGCCGCCTCGTGCACCGCGGCGGTCACCGGGTCGTCGTCGGGGACGATCCAGGCGCGGTCGGCGGTCTTCGCCACCAGGAACAGGTCGCCGTCGTCGCCGCGGGAGAGCTTGTCCTGCGGGGTCCGGATCGGCGCGGTGTCGGCGTCGACCGCGTACTCCTCGAGGGGCAGGCAGATCAGCTCCCCGTCGCGGACGACGATGCCGCAGCGGACCTCTCGGCCCAGCGGGACGAACTCCTCGACGAGCGCCGACGTCCCGTGCGTGAAGGCCTCGTCGAGCGCCGCCGGGAGCGCCGTCGGGTCGGTCACGAGCGTGACCCCGACGGAGTTGTCGGCGTCGACGGGTTTCACGACGAGCGGTGGTGTGATGTGCGGTGTGTCGCCGCGGGTGACGACCTCCCCGGCCGGGACGGCGACTCCGGCGGCCGCGACGACCGCCCGCGCCTGTGCCTTGTCCGCGGCGACCGCCATCACCTCGGCGGTGTTGCCGACGATGTCGATGCCCAGCACCGCGAACAGCGACCGGTACGCGGTCATGCCCGGACGGCAGAACATCTGGGGGAGTACGGCGTCCACGTCCAGCGAGCGGATGTGGGCTATCGCGGCGGACACGTCGTGCTGGTCGGCGTCGGCGATGGTCGCCGGATCGAGGTCGGCCGGGAACGTCCACGCGCGGTCGGGGGAGACGTGTGCGATGACGTGCTCGTAGCGGTCGTCACCTGCGAGCGCGTCGAGGCACCCGGCCGCGTAGAGGCGCGACAGGTCTGCGAAGAACTCGTCGACGGGGGAGCCGACCAGGTGCAGGAGGCGACGGGTCATGTCAGTCCCCGCCGTTCTCGACCAGCTTGCCGATGTTGAGATCGACACGGGCCCAGCCGCGCCGCGCGCGCAGGTTCGCCAGCAGGAGCGACGGGATGTGGACGTGGTGGACCATGAAGAACGGGAGCGGGTCGTCGGGGGTGAAGATCGCGTCGGTGCTGCGTCGGATGCTGGCCCACCGTGATCGTCGGTCGGGGCCCGTGAGCAGACGCCACAACTCGTGGTAGATCCAGTGCGTCGGACGGGATGTGGCGGTGGGGACGATCGTCTCGTGCCCGTCCTCCAGATAGGCCGCCGCCAGTTCGGGGTGGTCGTAGAACATCGTGATCGCCGAGTGCGTCCGCGGGTTGCACTCGATCGCGTAGACCTCGCCGTCGGGCGCCTCGATGAAGTCGAACGACGCCTGCCCCGTGAGCCCCGTCGGCGCGAGGAACGTCTCGACCCACTCCCGGATCCGGGGGTGGTCGACCATCGCGTAGTTGATCTGGAACGCCGAGGACTCGCAGCACGCCCACACCTGCAGCCTCCCGTCGCGGACCGTGCCATGGGTGCAGTACTCCGCACCGGCGATGAACTCCTGCAGGATCCAGGGGTCCTCGTCGCTGATCGACAGTGTGCGCGCGAATCGTGCGTTCTCCGCGGGGGTCTCGGCGCGCAGCCGGGTGAGGTCCATGCGCCCCACCGGGTTGTAGGCGATGCGTTTCAGGATGTACTCACGGCCCGGCCGGAAGTCGAAGTCGTCGATCTGTGCGGGGTGCGTGATCCGGGCGAAGTGGGGGACCGCCAGCCCCAGCTTCTCGGCGCGTTCGGAGAACGCGGCCTTGTCGTCGAGCATCGCGATGGTGTCGACGTCGCCGTGCAGGACCTCGCACCGCTCGTCGAGCAGCGAGCGGGCAGCGGCCTCGACGACACTCGACGCGGGGCTCGACACCGGCACCACCACGTCGACGTGTTCGCGGTCGACGATGTCGGCGAGCGCGCGGGCGTAGTCCGGCGACCCGGTCTCCGGGGTGGTGTGGAAGACGTCGACCGCGCGGGAGAACCGGTGTCCGGTCAGGCGGTACTTGGCCGACTCGACGAGGACCACACGGTGCCCGGCGGCGTGGAACGCACGGGCCAACGCCAGCGACTTGGTCATCTTTCCGCCCGTGACGAGCACCGTGCGACGGTCCCGGGCGGGACGCGCGGACGCCGCTCGTCGGCGTGCGGCGAGTGCGGCGCCGACCACGACGCCGTCGATGACGGCCGTCACCACCGACGCGGCCAGCACCGCGACGGTGCGCGCCGCGTTCGCCTCGCGCAGCGACGTCACGACGGCTGCGTCCCCACCCGGCGGATGAGGGTCACCCCGTCGCGAATGGGCACGAGCACCTGCTCGACCCGGTCGTCGGCGGCGACCGCGGCGTTGAAATCGGCGATGGCGCGACCGTTGTCGGTGGCGGGGGCGCCGTCGCGATAGGGCTGACCCTGCATCAGGGTGTTGTCGACCGCGATGACGGCATGCGGTGCCAGCAGCGACGATTCGAGGAGACGGTCGAGATATCGGGCGTACCCCGCCTTGTCCGCGTCGATGAACACGAGATCGAACGGCGCGATCCCGCCGCGGTCGGCGTGGCCGGCGAGCTCGCGCAGCGTGTCGTCCGCGGGCCCCACCAGCACGTCGATCCGATCGGCGACGCCCGCCTCGGCGAACGACTCCTGCGCGAACGCGGCGACGTCTGCGTCGATCTCACTCGCGACGACCCGTGCACCCGGGCCGGCCGCCTGTGCCATCGCCAACGCCGAGTACCCGGTGAACATGCCGAGTTCGAGGATGCGACGCGCACCGGTCATGTGGACGAGGAACTCCAGGAACCTGCCCTCGACGTGACCGGACAGCATCTCCTGTTCGAGCGGCACGGCGTGATCGCCGGCGTCCCAGTCGTTGCCCTGCGTACGTCGGGTCAGGCCCGCCAGCGCCGGCGATTCCGGTGATGTGCACGCCACGACGTACTCGTCGAGACCCGTTGCGAGATCGCGGGATCGACGCGCCGCCGCGAGCACGTCGTCGTCCACCCCGGCGTCGGCGAGGCGATCACACAGCTCGATCAACTCCGCGGCGAGGACGGTGGTCGGTGTGACCGGCCGCGGTGCGGGCAGGGTGTGCGCGCCCGAAGGACCCTCAGGCATCACTGCGATCGGTGAACATGCCCGTGCCCTCGCCGCCTCGCGGGAACTCGGCGCAGATCTTGCGGTGCACCTCGAGGGTGTCCACCAGCTCGCCGGTGGACACGTCGTTGAGGAAGACGCAGCTGCCGATCGGGCTGGGGATGGCGGCGCGCAGGATCCCGTCGCGGGTGCGCAGGATCGAGTCGGTCGCCTCGGTGAGCAGCTCACCGGTGAAGTAGGGGCTGTCGAGGGCCAGGCCGATGCGGCTCATCGCACCGAGCACGCGGTCACGCTCCTCCGGGGAGATGTGCCCACGCTGCTCGGCCAGCGTGGTCGAGTAGGCCATGTCGACGTTGATCGCGTGGCCGTGGAAGTACGGCGCCGGCGGGGTGAGTTCGAGTGTGGGACTCCAGGTGTGGCCGAACGCGATCACGCGGTCCAGATCGATCTCGTGCAGGTTCGGGGACTCGAGCTCGAGCATCGTCGCGATGGCCGCGTAGGTGACCCGATCGCCGATCGCCCGGATCTCGGGGGTCCCGTCGAGGTGCCCGAAGCGGGTGCGCAGCAGCTCGGGGCCGTGCTCGTCGAGCAGGTCGAAGATCTCCCGGTTGCCGACGACCGAGATCTTGATGAGCTCCGCCATGCCGTTGCGGACCTGGTCCTCGGGCAGGGTCGCGAGGAAGGAGAAGTCCAGCAACACCTGCTGCGATGCGTGGTAGGCGCCCAGACGGTTCTTGTGCTTGCCGTGGTTGACGGCGACCTTGATCGACACGCTGGCGTCGATCAGACCGATGAGGGTGGTGGGGATCCGGATGTAGGGCGTGTTGCGACGGTAGGCCGCACACGCGAACCCGGCGACGTCCGTGCTCAGACCGCCGCCGACCACCAGCACCGGCTCGGTGCGGACGAGCCCGAAGGCGTCGAACGCGGTCACGATCTCCTCGAACGTCTCGAGCGACTTGGCCGTCTCGGCGATGGCCACCTCGTGAACGGTGAGCTCGATGCCGTGGTGGGCGAAGTACGCCCGGAACTTCTCGCCGTAGAGGGCCGCCACCGACTCGTCGACCACCATCAGGCATCGGCCGTACGGGGTGTAGGCGTCGGCGAGATGCCTGTTCTCCGTGTCGAACACGCCGTCGACGTAGACGAGGTCGTACTCGATCTTCTCGTATCCCTCGACGTGGAACGACGTGTCGGTCGCGGTCACGCTGGCCTGCATGTTGCTCATGGGTTCTCCTGGTCTGCTGCGATCCGCGGTACCGCGATCGAGGTGGTGTCGGGCGTCGTCGGGGTCAGGCGGCCGCGGACGCGAGGTCACCCACGCGCGCGGGGTCGAGGGCGTCGACCTGTTCGAGGGCGTCGGCGAACGTGGTGCCCGCGGTGTTCTCGTTGGGGAACGCGATGCACCGGATCGAGGCGGCCGACGCGGCGGTCACGCCGCCGACGTTGTCCTCGATCGCGACGACGTCACCGGCCGACTCGCCGAGCTGCGCGAGCGCGTACTCGTAGACGGCCTTGTCCGGCTTCGGGGAGTCGACCGAGGTGACGTCGGTGACGATGTCGAAGGACTCCGCGGTGACGTCCGGTCCGAGCGCGGACAGCACCGCGGCCACGTTCTCCTGGGAGGTCGTGGTGACCAGCCCGACCTTGATCCCGCGGTCGCGGGCGGCGGTGATGGTCTCGACGACGCCCGGCCGGGCCGACGCGCCGTCCGTCAGCAGCGCACTGCGGAAGATCTCCGACTTGGTCGCGTGGATCGCATCGGCGTCGACCTTCTCGCCGCGCTGGCCGGCGTACTCGGCGATACGGCCGGCACCACCGTTGCTGCCGAGCATCGAGCGGTAGTCGTCCCGCGACCACTCCCAGTCCAGACCATGGGACCGAAAGGCCTCGTTGAACGCGTTCCGCTGGATCTCCGAGGTGTCGACGAGCGTGCTGATGGAACCGAACAGGACTGCGGACACGGTGTGCCTTCCGGTGGAGAGGGTGCGCGCGCGAACCGTCGGACTCGCGGCGGGCGGGGTGCCAGTGAGAACCGGCGACTGTCGAGAATTAGTCCTCACACGTCAATGACGTTGAGAGCGCATCGGTTTCACTCACAACACAGGCATATGTGCTCACAGTACAGTACCGGCCGCTTCGTTCAATAGTGTTTCGACGAAAACTTCTGTCCGAAAAATGTCGGGGCCGTTCGGGCGTCGAGGCCGCAGGTGATGGCAGAGTCGTGTGGGACAGCAGGTGACATGGGGGTCCACGACCGAACCGGAGAAGACGGTGAGCAACGAGGATGCGCGCGTGGCACGCACACGTGCCGACGTCTCCCGTACCGTCCGCCGCCTGCTCGCGGAGGAGGGATGGGACGCGGTGACGCACGCTCATGTGGCGCGTGTGGCCGGGTACTCCAAGACGACGCTCTACACCCACTGGCCGTCCCGGGCGGACCTGTTGCGCATCGCGGTCGAGTCGCTCGGCGAGATGCCCCACGCTCAGGCGACCGGTGACCTCCGGGCAGATCTCGTCGCCGAGGTGACGACCTTCCGCACCGCGATCGAGGAGCTCGCCCTCGACAAGGTGTTGATGGCCCTCGCGCAGCAGGGCGCGACCGTCGCGGAGATCGCCGAGGTGCGCAAGGCGCTCGTCGCCGACGGTGAGCGTCACGTGCGGCACCTGTTGTCCGGCGTCACCGACGAGCGGCGCCGCGACGCGGCGGTGCAGATGGTGTCGGGCGTCGTACTGTGTCCGGCCGTCATGTACGGCGACCTGCCCGACGACCGGGTGATCGCCGAGGCCGTCGACATCCTGCTGGGCGGACTCGGGGAGGCGTGAGCGACCCCGACAGTGGCGTCCGATGGGTCCGGCGCGTGGACGACGGTGTCCCGATCGACCTCGCCGTCCGCGAGTCCCGCGGCGGGACCGGCAGACCGGTGCTCGCCGTACACGGGATGGGCGGCGACCACACCACCTGGCGCCGGTTGGCGGCTCGACTGCGGGCCGACGGGCGATCGGTCATCTCCTACGACCAGCGGGGCCACGGACAGAGTTCGCGGGGCGTCTACGAGCTCGACCGGTTGCGTGACGACCTGCTGTCCGTCGTCGGTGACCTCCCGGGCGAGCAGACCGTCGACGTCGTGGCCCACTCACTCGGCGCCCATGTGACGCTGCGCGCGGCGATGGTCGCGCCGGAACTGTTCGGTCGGCTCGTCCTGGAGGAGGTGCCACCCACACCTCGGGACGCCGCGGACGTGGCGGAGGGCATCACCCCCGCTCGTCCCCGCGCGAGCTGGCCCTCGGAGTGCTCGACCTCCTCCGTGACCCGCGGCCGGTGATGCGGTTCGACGCCCGCCTCGCGCCGACACTCCAGGCGGAGTTCGGGAAGGCGGACCCGGACTGGTGGGCCGGGTTGCGTCGCGTGACCACCCCGGTGCTCGTCGTCTCCGGCGGAGACCAGAGCTTCCTCCCCCCGCGCCACCTGCGGACACTGGCCGGGGCCCTGCCGGACGGACAGTTCCTCGCCATCCCCGCCGGACACAGCGTGCACCGCGACCGGCCCGACGACTTCGCCGCGGCCGCGCTCGCATTCCTGCGGGGCGAGGACGTCGGCATGCGCTGACCGTCGTTTCCCGGCATCGCGGCCGGGTACCCGACGCCCATGACCACGCGCTGGCAGCGTGACGTCGCGCCGGGGATCCATCGGCTCGAGCACGCGCACACGAACCTGTACCTGGTGGACACCGACTCGGGGCTGCTGCTCGTCGACACCGGTCTGCCCCGGTCCTATCGACCGTTGCTGGACGCGATCGCCGATCTCGGGCGCATACCCCGGGACATCACCGCCGTGGTCCTCACCCACGGCCATTTCGACCATGTCGGCACGGCCAGGCGACTCGCCCGCCGCTGGGATCTGCCGATCCTCGCGCCCGAGCTCGACCGGCGCCTGGTCGCGCATCCCTACCGCTACCTGCACGAGAACTCGCGGGTGGGGGCACCGCTGCGGCACCCGCGGTCGTGGCCGCTCCTCGGGGCGATGGTCGGCGCGGGCGCCCTCGTCGTGCGCGGGGTGCCCACGCGTCAGGTGGTCATCCTGGACACGGGCGCCACACTGCCCGGGGGCGCGCAGGTGATCCCCACGCCCGGGCACACCGCCGGACACGTCGCCCTGCACTGGCCCGACCGGGGCGCGGTGATCGCCGGTGACGCACTGGTCACCCTCGACCCGTACACCGGGGAGACCGGACCCCGGATCGTCGCGGGAGCGGCCACCGCCGACATCGAGCGGAACCTCGCGTCGCTCGATGCGCTCGCCGCGACGGACGCGACGACGGTGCTCCCCGGTCACGGCGAGCCCTGGCACGACGGCGTCGCCGCCGCCGTCGACCGCGCCCGGTCGACGCGCGGCTGACGCCGCTGACACACTCGGGCACGTGAGCCCACCCGATCCCGCGTCGCGCTGTCCGTGCACGTCGGGACTGACGTCCGGTGAGTGCTGCGGGCCACGACTCGACGGAACGCGGCCGGCGCCGACGGCCGAGACACTGATGCGGTCGCGGTTCACGGCATTCGCCGTCGGGGACGTCGCCCACCTGCTGGCGTCCTGGCACCCGAGCACCCGGCCGGCGACGCTCGATGTCGACACGGACGTGCACTGGTACCGACTCGACGTCGTGGACGTCGCCGCGGGCGGACCGTTCGACGACCGCGGCGAGGTGGCATTCCGCGCGTTCCATCGCTCGCCCGACGGGCGCGGCGTCCTCGCCGAGCGCAGCCGTTTCGTGCGCGACGACGCCCGCTGGTACTACCTCGACGGCGTGGTCGGCTGATCGCGTCCGTGTGTCAGCGGGTGGTGATCCAGGTGAGGACCGACTGGGCGGCCTTCGGGTCGCCGTACTGCGTGCCGACCGCGCCTGCGACACCTGCGCCCACCGCGGCACCGACGGCGGCGCCCGGGACGGCCAGGATGCATGCGCCGAACACGGTGCAGCCCACCACGAGTCCGACCGCTGCGCCGACGACCGTCCCGACACCCGCCCCGGCGGCCGCGGCCACCGTGCCGGCCCGGTTCAGCCCGTTGGCGACGTGGAAGAGCATGTCGTAGTAGGCGCGGTCCTTGGCCGCCGACGCGAGGTGCTCGCCGTGGCGCAGCGCGTCGGCGACCGCGGGCGGCAGTTCGGGGGTCAGTGTCGCCGTGCGACCATCGGTCCCGAGCGAGGTCCGCAGCGCCACAGGTGTCCCGTCCAGGGGGAGCGAGGTGGGGATGCGGTCGAGCACGCGGCCGCGGGAGTCCTCCACGCGGAGGCCGTCCGACACCTGCCGGAACACCGCGCCCGACAGTGTCGACGTGATGCTCCCGTCGTGGGTGACGGCGACCCGATAGGTGGGCGGGGCGTCGGCCACCGCCGTCCCCGAGACGCTGCCCCCGATGACCATCGCCGCGACCACCGCAGGCACGGCGACCGATGTCGCACGCGCGGCGATGACCATGCGTCCACCCCGCATGATGTCCCCCTCAGAACCGATCACGCGGATGCTATCCGACCGCGAGGTCGGCGGGCGGGACGCGGTTCCCCGGCGGGCCGCGGGTGTCTCCGACGGGCGCGGGCGGGGAGTGGGTGCCCTCGGTGAGACTCGAACTCACACTGGACGGGTTTTGAATCCGTTGCCTCTGCCAATTGGGCTACGAGGGCATGGCGTCCGGTCCGTGCGGCGGGCGCGCGGAGCACCACGCTAGTGGATCCGCGGTCGCCCGGGCCAGCCGGTAGGGTTGCCCGGCACATCCCGATGCCGCGCACACGCGGTCGCTCGGTCCGCATCGCCCCACCGTGGAGGTCGTCGTGACGCCCGCACCGTCCCCGTCGTCGGTCCCGCCGCAGCGCCCCACACCGCCGCGGTCCGTCCCCGACGAGCCCGCCGCCGAGCCGACGCCCGTGTCCCGGCGCGTGCTGGTGGCCGAGGACGACTCCCTCATCCGCATGGACCTCACCGAGATGCTCCGCGAGGAGGGGTACGACGTCGTCGGTGAGGCCCCGAACGGACAGGTGGCCGTGGACCTCACCGAGTCCCTCTCGCCGGACCTGGTGATCATGGACGTGAAGATGCCGGTGCGCGACGGCATCGACGCCGCCGGCGAGATCGCCCGCAAGCGTCTGGCGCCGGTGGTCATGCTGACCGCGTTCTCGCAGCGCGACTTCGTCGAGAAGGCCCGGGACGCGGGAGCGATGGCATATCTCGTCAAACCGTTCAGCAAGGCCGACCTCGTCCCCGCGATCGAGGTCGCGGTCTCGCGGTACACCGAGCTGACGACGCTCGAACGCGAGATCGCCGACATGAACGACCGTCTCGAGACGCGCAAGCTCGTCGAGCGCGCCAAAGGATTGCTGATGTCCAGTCAATCACTCTCCGAGCCCGAGGCTTTCACGTGGATCCAGCGCGCGGCGATGGATCGTCGCACGACCATGAAGGCGGTCGCGCAGGTGGTCGTCGAGACCCTCGGCGACGGCAAGGCCTGACGACCCGGCTCTCGACGCTGAGTCCGGCTAACGACCACTGCGGCTCAACGACACACTGCCGCAACATGATTGCCACATTCGACCCAGTCCGACGGACACGCATCGGCGAATGACGCCGATGTCGCGCGAACGCCGGGGATCGCGGCTAAGTTCTCTCAGCAGCGTCAGCGGCAGTCGCTGGGGTGTCTTCGCGCGGCGACCCGTCGCCGCCGATCGGAGGAATGACCAGATGAATCGTCGGGTGACGGTGGGAGCGTTCGCGGTCGCGATGGCGGCCGTGCTGACCGTGTCGGCCTGTGGCAGCAAGAGTTCGGGTGGATCGGAGGGCGGGTCGTCGGCCTCCGCGGGGTCGTCGTCGGGCGTCACCATCGCCCCGATCGCCCAGATCGACACCGCGGGCAAGGAGGTCCCGTCGGCGGATGCGTCGTCGGCGGTCCTGCCCGCCGGCGACGGCAAGGCCACCTGCCCCGCGTCCACCATCGCGATGGCCGGCGCGTTGACCGGTGACAACGCGGCGTTGGGCATCAACATCCGCGACGGCGCGCAGCTCGCCGTGGACCAGCACAACAAGGCCAACCCGGGGTGCCAGATCTCCCTGAAGACCTTCGACACCGAGGGCGACCCGCAGAAGGCCAGCCAGGTGGCCCCGCAGATCACCAACGACCAGTCGATCATCGGCCTCATCGGCCCGGCGTTCTCCGGTGAGACGAAGGCGACCGGCGGCGTGTTCGCCCAGGCCGGTCTCGTCGCCACCACCGCGTCGGCCACCAACCCGGCGCTGGCCACCAACGGCTGGAAGACCTTCTTCCGCGGCCTGGCCAACGACGACGTGCAGGGTCCCGCGGTCGCGAAGTACATGACCGGCAAGCTGGGCTTCAAGAAGGTCTGCGTCATCAAGGACGACAGCGAGTACGCGGCCGGCCTGGCCAAGGCCATCACGACCGGTCTCGGCTCGGCCAACGACAGCTCCTGCAACGGCGACGTGAAGACCAAGGACCGCGACTTCTCGGCGATCATCACCAAGGTCAACGCGGCCAAGCCCGACGCGGTGTTCTACGCCGGCTACTACGCCGAGGCCGCGCCGCTGGTGCAGCAGATGAAGAACGCGGGCGTCGAGGCCACGTTCGTCTCCGGTGACGGCGTCAACGACCCGCAGTTCGTCTCGCAGGCCGGTTCGGCCGCCAAGGGTGCCGATCTGTCGTGCCCGTGTGGTCCCGCCCCGGACGCGTTCAAGTCGGCCTACAAGACCGAGTTCAACCAGGACCCGGGCGTGTACTCCGTGGAGGCCTACGACCTGGCGACGATCCTCATGCGCGGCATCGGCGCCGGCAACACCACCCGTCCCAAGCTGCTGGAGTACGTGCGCAACTACGACGGCCAGGGTCTCGCACGCACCTACAAGTGGACGTCGGACGGCGAGCTCACCAGCTCGCTCATCTGGATGTACGACGTCAAGTAGCTCGCTGACGACGATGCGCCCGGACCCCGGGTCCGGGCGCATCGTCGTGTGAGCGGCTCCGCGCGGTCGGTTCCGGCCGGGAGGGATACCGAGGAATGCACGCATTGGCCGACGGCCTGGTCCTGGCCTCGACCGTCGACTTCGACCTGAGGTCGCTCTACGACGGGTTCTGGACGCTCACCGTCGAGGGGTTGACCTACGGCGCGATCTACGCGCTCGTCGCGGTGGGGTACACGCTCGTCTACGGCGTCCTCAAGCTCATCAACTTCGCCCACTCCGAGGTCTTCATGGTGGGCATGTTCGGGCAGTACGTGGCGCTGCTGCTGCTCGGGTTCACCCCGTCGGGCAACGCCTACGCCGAGGGCACGGCGATGACGCTGGTGTACCTGGTGATCGCCTGCCTGTTCGGCATGGCGGTCTCCGGCCTCACCGCCGTCGGACTCGAGCGCGTCGCCTACCGGCCGCTGCGCAAGCGCGGGGCCAAGCCGCTCACGTTCCTCATCACCGCGATCGGCATGTCGTTCGTGCTGCAGGAGTTCGTGCACTACGTCCTGCCGAAGTTCGGTGGCGACCCGCCGCTCGGCGGGTCGACGGCACAGCCCGGGATCCGGCTCGTCGAGCAGAAGAAGTTGTTCGAGCTCTTCGACGCGTCGGTGTTCAACCTGACGCTCATCATCATCGGCAGCGCCCTGGTGTTGACCTTCCTGGCCGACACGCTGATCAACCGGACCAAGCTGGGGCGCGGGATCCGGTCCGTCGCACAGGATCCCGAGGCCGCGACGCTGATGGGTGTGTCGCGTGAGCGCGTGATCATGCTGACGTTCCTCATCGGCGGGCTCCTCGCGGGGGCCGCGGCGCTGCTCTACACGCTGCGGGTGCCGACCGGCATCGTCTACAACGGCGGCTTCATCCTCGGCATCAAGGCGTTCTCCGCCGCGGTGCTCGGAGGCATCGGCAACATCCGCGGGGCGCTGCTCGGCGGTCTCCTGCTGGGCGTGATGGAGAACTACGGTTCGGTCGTGTTCGGCAACCAGTGGAAGGACGTGGTGGCGTTCGTGCTGCTGATCCTGGTGCTGATGATCCGGCCCACCGGCATCCTCGGCGAGAAGCTGACGAGGGCCCGGGTATGAGCGCCCCCACGACGACCGACACGACCGCGCCCGAGCGCGGTCGGGGACTCGGCGACCGCATCCGGTTCTGGTGGAACAACCTGCCGCGCCCGCAGCAGTGGGCGATCGGCGTGCCGGCGGTGATCGTCATCGCGCTGCTGCCGGTGATCAAGCCGCCGATCATCAGCACCACCGCCGTCGACTTCGGCGGCATGATGGCGCAGTTCGCGATGATCGCGCTCATCGCGATCGGACTGAACGTGGTCGTCGGGCAGACCGGCCTGCTCGACCTCGGCTACGTCGGCTTCTACGCGGTCGGCGCCTACGTCGTCGCGCTGTTCACCTCGCCGGCCAGCCCGGTCTGGAACTCCGCCGACCACGGGTTCTTCTCCGGTCCGTGGGCGTGGTTGGCGTGTGTGCCGCTGGCGATCGTGCTGACCGGCGTCACCGGGGTCATCCTCGGCACACCGACCCTGCGCCTACGGGGTGACTACCTCGCGATCGTCACGCTGGGCTTCGGTGAGATCGTCCGACTGCTCGCCGACAACCTCACCGACGTCACCAACGGCGCCGCCGGTCTGCAGAACGTCCTGTTCCCCGAGGTCGGGAAGTCGGCGCAGAACCCCGACGGCGTGTTCTCCTCGGGGAACAACTCCGGCACGCTGAACTTCGGTGTGTGGTGGTTCTGGCTCGGTCTCGTCCTGGTCATCGCGGTGCTGTTCTTCGTCGGCAACCTCGAGCGCAGCCGGGTCGGCCGGTCGTGGATCGCGATCCGCGAGGACGAGGACGTCGCCGAGATCATGGGTGTGCCCACGTTCCGGTTCAAGCTGTGGGCCTTCGTCATCGGCGCGGGGATCGGCGGTCTGTCGGGTGCGCTCTACGCGGGCCAGGTGCAGTACGTCGACCCGAAGGGCTTCACGGTCATCAACTCGATGCTGTTCCTGTGCGCCGTCGTCGTCGGCGGGCAGGGCAACAAGCTCGGCGTCATCGTCGGGGCGTTCATCATCGTGTACCTGCCGGCGCGGGTGCAGGGCATCCAGGTGGGCGACCAGTCCCTCGGCGACTTCAAGTACCTCTTCTTCGGGGTGGCGCTGGTGGCGCTGATGATCTTCCGGCCCCAGGGCATGTTCCCGGCCCGCGCCCGACTGCTCGCCTACGGCAGGCAGGTGTACGCGGCGGTGACCACGCCGGTGCGTGCGCGACGGGCCGGCACCGCCGGGGTGGAGGCGAAGTCGTGAGCGGCGAGCACAGGGCCGACGAACAGAAGGCCGGCGAGCACAGGGCCGGCGGGGACCGGGCCGACGGGGCGGGACGATCCGTCGACCCGACGCCCGAGCAGGAGATGCAGGCGGTCCTCGCCGACCCCGCGTCGCGGACGGTGGTCGACCCGACGGCGGTGAACCCCGACCTCGCGGACCCCGACTTCGTCGCCGACGTCGTGGCGCCGAGCCGGGACATCGACGCGAAGGTGGGCGAGCCGCTTCTCGAGGTGTCCGGCCTGACCGTGCGGTTCGGTGGTGTGACGGCGCTCGACGACGTCAGCTTCACCATCGACCGCGGCGACATCTTCGGGTTGATCGGACCGAACGGTGCCGGGAAGACGACGTGTTTCAACGCGATCACCGGCGTCTACGAGCCCGCTGCGGGGTCGGTGACGTTCGACGGTCGTCCGCTCAAGCGGGTCAAGCGGCACGAGATCACCCGGCGCGGCATCGCCCGTACGTTCCAGAACGTCCGACTGTTCGGCGAGATGACGGCCCTGGAGAACGTCGTCGTGGGAACCGATGCGCGGCACCGGACATCGGTGCTCGGCGCGGCGTTGCGGCTCCCGAGGCACCACCGCGAGGAGCGCGACGCCGTCGACCGCGGCATGGCACTGCTGGAGTTCGTCGGCATCGGCGCCCGCGCCGCGGAGAAGGCCCGCAACCTGCCCTACGGCGATCAACGCCGACTCGAGATCGCGCGGGCCCTGGCGACCGAACCGAAGCTGCTGTGTCTCGACGAGCCCGCCGCGGGGTTCAACCCCAGCGAGAAGGTCGCGCTGATGGAGTTGATCCAGAAGGTCCGCGACGACGGGTTCACCGTCCTGCTCATCGAGCACGACATGAAACTCGTCATGGGCGTGACCGAGCGGATCGTGGTGCTCGAGTTCGGCCGCAAGATCGCGGAGGGCACGCCCGCGCAGGTCCGCGACGACCCCCGGGTCATCTCGGCCTACCTCGGCGTGCCCGACGAGCAGGACGAGGGCGCCGTGCCCGCGAGAGGAGAGGGAGACGATGGCCGAGCGTGAGGTCGTCCTGCGCATCGAGGACATGTCCGTGCACTACGGCCGCATCCAGGCGATCCGCGGCCTGTCGCTGACCGTCGGGTCCGGCGAGCTCGTCACGTTGCTCGGTGCGAACGGCGCCGGCAAGTCGACGACGATGCGCGGGCTGTCCGGGCTCCGTCCGCTGTCGACCGGCCGCATCGAGTTCCTCGGCACCGACATCACGCGGCTGCCCGCGCACAAGCGTGTCGCGATGGGCGTCGTGCAGGTTCCCGAGGGTCGGCGCATCTTCCCCGGCATGACCGTTGTCGAGAACCTCGACATGGGGTGCTACGGACGCAAGTTCGAGTCCAAGGCGGAGTACGCCCAGACCCGTGACCGCGTGTTCGAGCTCTTCCCCCGTCTGGCCGAGCGGCGCTCCCAGCTCGGCGGGACCATGTCGGGTGGCGAGCAGCAGATGCTCGCGATCGGGCGCGCGATGATGGCCCGCCCGACCCTGCTGCTGCTCGACGAGCCGTCGATGGGTCTCGCGCCGATGGTCATCGCGCAGATCTTCGACATCATCGGGGAGATCAACGCCGCGGGCACCACCATCCTGTTGGTCGAGCAGAACGCGCACCAGGCGCTCAAGCGCTGCGACCGCGGCTATGTGCTCGAGACGGGGGAGATCACGAAGTCGGGGACGGGTGCGGAGCTGCTCGCCGACGACTCGATCCGCAACGCCTACCTCGGCGTCGCCTGACTCCGCCCACGGCCGCACGCCCTGTCGGGCACGCTCCCTAGACTCGGGGTGTGACTCCCGCCTCGACGTCCGCGACCCGTACCGGCCCCGCGAAGGGGTCGTCCGCGAAGGGCTCGGCTCCCACGCTGATGCTGCTCGACGGGCACTCGCTGGCCTACCGGGCGTTCTTCGCCCTGCCGGCGGAGAACTTCAAGACCGCGTCGGGGCAGACCACGAACGCCGTGTACGGCTTCACGTCGATGCTCATCAACCTGCTGCGCGACGAGGCGCCCACCCACATCGCGGCGGCGTTCGACGTGTCGCGCAAGACCTTCCGCGCCGAGATGTACTCCGAGTACAAGGCGCAGCGGTCGAAGTCGCCCGACGAGTTCGCGGGCCAGGTGGACCTGACCAAGGACGTGCTGGGGGCGATGGGCATCCCCGTCCTGGCCATCGAGGGGTACGAGGCCGACGACATCATCGCCACCCTCACCACCCAGGCGCGGGCGGCCGGGTTCCGCGTCCTCGCCGTCACCGGTGACCGCGACGCGCTGCAGCTCGTCGACGACCACACCACCGTCCTCTATCCCCGCAAGGGCGTCTCCGACCTCACCCGCTTCACGCCGGAGGAGGTCTCCACCAAATACGGCCTCACCCCGGCCCAGTACCCCGACTACGCGGCCCTGCGGGGTGACCCGAGCGACAACCTGCCGGGCATCCCGGGTGTGGGGGAGAAGACGGCCGCGAAGTGGATCCGGGAGCACGGGTCGCTCGAGGCGCTCGTCCACGACGTCGACCAGGTGAAGGGCAAGGTCGGCGACGCGCTGCGCGAGAACCTGTCGTCGGTGCTGATGAACCGCCGCCTCACGGAGCTCGTGCGCGACGTCGACCTGCCGCTCGGGCCCGAGGACCTGGCGCTCAAGCCGTGGGACCGCGACCGCATCCACCAACTCTTCGACGACCTCGAGTTCCGTGTCCTGCGGGATCGGCTGTTCTCGACGCTGAGCTCGGTCGAGCCCGAGGCCGAGGCCGGTTTCGAGGTCAACGGCGAGATCCTCGCCCCGGGTTCGGTGCGCGCCTGGCTCGACGAGCACACCCGCACCGGGAGGACCGCGCTCGGCGTCGTCGGCCCGCAGCGCGTGTTCGACTCCGACACCGAGGGCATCGCGTTGGCCGCCGAGGACGGGCACGCCGCCTGGCTGGACGCGACCGTCCTCGACCCCGACGACGAGGCCGCCCTGGTCGACTGGCTCGGCGACGCCGGGATCGCCAAGGCGATCCACGAGGCCAAGTGGGCGTTCCACGCCCTGCGGGGGCGCGGCTGGCCGCTCGCCGGGGTCACCAGCGACACCTCGCTCGCCGCCTACCTGGTGCGCCCGGGTCAGCGGTCGTTCAACCTCGACGACCTGGCGCTGCGGTACCTGCGGCGCGAACTGCGCTCCGACGACGCACCCGACGACGGCCAGATGTCGTTGCTCGACGGGGAGGCCGAGGAGGCCCACGCCGCCGAACAGCACATGATCGCGGCGCAGGCCGTCCACGAACTCGCCGCCACGCTCGACGCGGAGCTCGAGACGATCGACTCGCTGTCGCTGCTGACCGAGATGGAGCTGCCGCTGCTGATGGTTCTCGCCGAGATCGAGGCCGCGGGCATCGCCGTCGACACCGCCCATCTCGAGGCGCTCGGTGAGGGTTTCGCCGACCGCATCCGAACCGCCGCGGACGCCGCCTACGGCGTGATCGGGGAGCAGATCAACCTCGGCTCGCCGAAGCAGCTGCAGGCGGTCCTCTTCGACAAGCTCGAGATGCCGAAGACGAAGCGCACCAAGACCGGCTACACCACCGACGCCGACGCGCTCGCGGGTCTCTACGAGAAGACCCAGCACCCGTTCCTCGAGCACCTCCTCGAACACCGCGACGCGACCCGCCTGAAGGTGACGGTCGACGGGTTGCTCAAGTCGGTGTCGGACGACGGTCGGATCCACACGACGTTCAACCAGACCATCGCGGCGACCGGCCGTCTCTCGTCGACCGAGCCGAACCTGCAGAACATCCCGGTCCGGACCGAGGCCGGGCGCGACATCCGCAAGGGATTCGTCGTGGGGACCGACCCTTCCGGCGACGCCTACGACTGCCTCATGACCGCGGACTACAGCCAGATCGAGATGCGGATCATGGCGCACCTGTCGGAGGACGCGGGTCTCATCGAGGCGTTCAACACCGGCGAGGACCTGCACAGCTTCGTCGGGTCGCGCGCGTTCGGCGTCCCCATCGACGAGGTCACCACCGACATGCGTCGGCGCGTGAAGGCCATGTCCTACGGACTCGCCTACGGGCTCAGTGCGTTCGGGCTCGCGGCGCAGCTGAAGATCAGCACCACCGAGGCCAAGGAACAGATGGACGCGTACTTCTCGCGCTTCGGCGGGGTCCGCGACTACCTGCACGAGACGGTCGAGGAGGCGCGCCGCAACGAGTACACCTCGACGCTGTTCGGTCGGCGCCGCTATCTGCCCGACCTGAACAGCGACAACCGCCAGCGACGCGACGTCGCCGAGCGTGCCGCGTTGAACGCGCCGATCCAGGGCACCGCGGCCGACATCATCAAGGTCGCGATGATCGACGTGCAGCGCTCCCTCGCCGACACCGGCCTGCGGTCGCGGATGCTGCTGCAGGTGCACGACGAACTCGTCTTCGAGGTCGCGCCGGGGGAGCGGGAGCCGCTGGAGGAACTGGTGCGCGCGAAGATGGGCGGCGCGATAGCGCTGTCGGTGCCGCTCGACGTCTCCGTCGGCTACGGGCGCTCCTGGGACGACGCCGCGCACTAGTGCGCGCCATCGAGGCAGTGCGTTGACCCACGTCAGCCACTGAGGTCGGTCACCGTCCGCGCGTCGGAGTCCCACCGCCGGAGCCCGTCGAGGTGGACGGTCCCGTCGAGGCGATGGTCGACGACGATGCGCAGCACCTCGGGCATCTGCTCGAACGGCACGCGCCGGGCGACGGTGACGTGGCCGGTCCACCCGCCCGGTTCACTGTGGGCCACCGGGTCCACCGTCGAATCCGCGACCGTCCCGACCACGGCGGAGTGGACGGCCAACAGCGCGGCCGTGGGCACCACGAGCAGCGCCACGGTCGCCGTACGCCCGCCGAACACCACGGGCGCGCCCAGCTCGACTGCCAGCGGCAGTCGGTCGGCGGCGAGGGTCCGCAGCGCCGCGTCGGTCGAGTCGTCGATCGACCGTGCGGCGACCAGCGTCACGTGCGGTCGGTTCGACTCCGCGGTCACCGATGCCTGACTGGGCAGACCCGCGTCGGCGAGCGCGTCCCAGATGCCGCGTATCCGGCGCTCGGTCGCGGGGTCGGGGAGCAGTTCGACGGAATGTGCCATGGAGACAGTCTGATCGGCGGGCGTCGGGCCGTGTGGCGCAGATCCGGAGGACGGTAAATACCCGGTTACCGCGACGCTGCCGGGCGGTGATGTCGTCTACTGTTCGGCGGAGGCGACGACACGCCGTGTCGCCCGTACCCGAAGGGGATCAATCAGTGCGATCGACACGACTCGCGACCACGGTCGCCGCCGCGGCAGTGGTCCTGCTCGCGGCCGCCGGCTGCTCGAACAGCGAGGGCGGTGGCTCCGGGGCGGCACCGTCGTCGGGTGCCCCCACCTCCGTCGCGAAGAACGACGCGCTCGCCGCGCAGCTGCCCGACAAGATCAAGACCGCGGGCGCCATCGTCGTCGGCGTGAACGTCCCTTACGCACCCAACGAGTTCAAGGACTCGTCGGGCAAGATCGTCGGATTCGACGTCGACCTGGTGAACGCGATCGCAGCCACTCTCGGTGTGCGCGCGGAGTACAAGGAATCCGACTTCGCGAAGATCATCCCGGCGGTCCAGCAGGGAACCTACGACATGGGCATGTCGTCGTTCACCGACTCCAAGGAGCGCCAGCAGCAGGTCGACTTCGTCGACTACTTCAGCGCGGGGACGCAGTGGGCCCAGCCGTCCGGCAAGTCGGTCGACCCGAACAACGCGTGCGGCCTGCGTGTCGCGGTGCAGTCGGACACCGTGCAGGACACCGACGAGATCCCGGCCAAGAGCGAGGCCTGCACCAAGGCCGGCAAGCCGGCGATCGTCAAGCAGAAGTACGACAGCCAGGCCGACGCGACCAATGCGCTCGTCCTCGGGCGTGTCGACGCGATGTCGGCCGACTCGCCGGTCACCGCGTACGCCATCAAGCAGTCCGCCGGCAAGATCGAGAAGGCGGGCGAGATCTTCGACTCGGCGCCCTACGGCTACCCGGTGGCCAAGGGCTCGCCGCTCGGGGCGGTCCTCCAGAAGGCCGTCCAGGCGCTGATCGACGACGGCACCTACAAGGCCATCGCCGGCTCGTGGGGTGTGCAGGAAGGCGCCATCACGAAGTCCGTGATCAACGGCGCCACCAGCTGATCGGATGTCCGTGAACGCACCCGGTGCGGGTCCCTCGGGACCCGCACCGTCGGACCCCGTTCCCATCACGGCCATCCCGGTCCGTCGTCCCGGACAGTGGGTCGCCGCCGTCATCGTCGCGGTCCTCGTCGTGCTGTTCGTCTACGGCGCGGCGACCAACCCGGCCTACGGGTGGTCCACCTACGGGAAGTACCTGTTCGACACGCGGATCCTGTCCGGCGTCGGCTACACACTCGCGCTGACGGTGTTGTCCATGGTGATCGGCGTCGTGCTCGGTGCGCTGCTCGCCGTGATGCGCCTGACCCCGAACCCCGTCCTGCGCACCGTGAGCTGGGTCTACCTCTGGATCTTCCGCGGCACCCCGGTCTACGTGCAGCTGGTGTTCTGGGGTCTGTTCCCGTCGATCTACAAGACGATCAAGCTGGGCATCCCGTTCTCGACCACGTTTGCCGAGTTCGACATCCAGGACCTCAACGCCGCGTTCACCTTCGCGGTGATCGGCCTCGCGCTCAACGAGTCCGCGTACATGGCCGAGATCGTCCGCGCCGGCATCCTGTCGGTGGGCGAGGGGCAGACCGAGGCGTCCAAGGCGCTGGGCATGTCGTGGGCGCAGACCATGTGGCGCACCGTCCTGCCCCAGGCGATGCGGGTGATCATCCCGCCGACGGGCAACGAGGTCATCAGCATGCTGAAGACCACGACACTGGTCACGGCGGTCCCGTTCAGCCTGGAGCTCTACGGCCGGGCCGCGGACATCTCTGGGGTGAACTTCCAGCCGATCCCACTGCTGCTGGTCGCGTCCACCTGGTACCTCGTGGTCACCAGCGTCCTCATGGTCGGCCAGTTCTACCTCGAGCGGTACTACGCCCGCGGGGCGACACGAGAACTCACGGGCCGGCAGCTCGCGGCGATGGAGGCGATGACCGGTCAACGTGACGGCAGCGCCGGGGCAGGGGGATCATGACCACACCGATGGTGCGCGCCGAGCAGGTGTGCAAGGACTTCGGCTCGACGCGGGTGCTCAACGGCGTCTCGCTGGAGGTGAAGCGGGGCGAGGTGCTCTGCGTCATCGGGCCGTCCGGCTCGGGCAAGTCGACCTTCCTGCGGTGCATCAACCACCTCGAGTCGGTCAACGCCGGACGGCTCTACGTCGACGGCGAGCTGATCGGCTACCGGGAGTCCAACGGCAAGCTGTACGAGCTCAGCGAGAAGCAGGCAGCCAAGCAGCGTCGCGACATCGGGATGGTGTTCCAGCACTTCAACCTGTTCGGCCACCGGACGGCGCTGGAGAACATCGTCGAGGCGCCGATCCGCGTCAAGGGTGTCGACCGCTCGAGCGCCGTCGCCCGCGCGAAGGACCTGCTCGGCCAGGTCGGTCTCGCCGACAAGGCCGACTCCTATCCGGCGCAGCTCTCCGGGGGTCAGCAGCAGCGCGTCGCGATCGCCCGGGCACTGGCGATGGACCCGAAGCTGATGCTGTTCGACGAGCCGACCTCCGCGCTGGACCCAGAGCTCGTCGGCGACGTCCTGCAGGTGATGCGCAACCTGTCCTCCGAGGGGATGACGATGGTCGTCGTCACCCACGAGATGGGATTCGCCCGCGAGGTCGCCGATCACCTCGTGTTCATGGACGGCGGGCGCGTCGTCGAGGAGGGCGTCCCGACCGAGGTGCTCTCCGCGCCCCGCGAGGACCGGACGAAGGCGTTCCTCTCCCGGATCCTCTGAGGCCACGACCTCGACGATCGATGACCTCCGGGGTCATCGACACGATGACCTGTCGACGGTGACGATGAGGTCGTCGTCGACAGGAGGTCGCCATGACGCACACACCCGCACCGTCGCTCCCCGCGAGCCTGCCCCGCTGGCTGAGACCGGTGATGGTCGCCGACCGCACCCTGTCCGCGTGGTTCGTCGGCTGCGGCTTCGGGTTCGCGCCGCTGCTCCTCGTGCTCACGCACGCCCCCTGGGCCACCGCGGTGGCCGTGACCGTCATCGCCGTCGCCGGGCTGTGGCTCGGCCTGCTCGGCATCGGAATGGCGTGGGGTCTGGCGCACGTGCTGCGCGCGGGCGACGAACTGCCGCACGACTCTTGGGCGTCGATCATCGCCCTGCCGGCGCCCGCACCTGTCCGGGAGCACTCATGACGACGGCGGCACCCGTGGGGGAGCTGCTGCGGTCGTGGCGCGAACGGCGGGGGCTCAGCCAGCTGGCGGTGTCGTGCGAGACGGGGGTGTCGACGCGGCACCTGAGCTGGGTCGAGACGGGCCGGTCCCGCCCGTCGGCGGCGATGGTCCTGCGCCTGGCCGACCACCTCGACGTCCCCTTGCGGGAGCGCAACCGTCTCCTGCTCGCGGCCGGCCACGCACCGGTGCACAGCGAGCACGATCTGTCCGACCCGGAGGTGGCCGCGGTCGCCGATGCCCTGCGCACCGTGCTCGACGCACACCGTCCGTACCCGGCGCTGGTCCTCGACCGGCGGTGGCGGGTCGTCGCGGCCAACGACGCACTCGCGCCGCTGCTGGCCGGATGCGCCGAGCAGCTGCTCGCGCCGCCCATCGACGTGCTGCGCCTGACCCTGCACCCCGACGGGCTGGCACCGCGGATCGTGGACCTGCCGTCGTGGCGGTCCCATCTGCTTACGCGGGTGCGGCGACGGCATCGCGCCACCGGCGATCCGCAGCTCGGGGCTGCGCTCGAGGAGTTCCACGACCCGTCCGACGTGGTGCCGGCGCCGACCGACCCCGTCGTGATGCTGCGACTGCGCGTCGGGGACGCGGTGCTGTCGATGTTCTCGATGAGCGCGGCCGTGCAGACGGCCGGCGACGTCACCGTCGACGAACTGGCCGTCGAGCTGTTCTTCCCCGCCGACGCGGAGACCCGGGAGTGGTTCGGCCGCGCGTGACCCGGTCAGCCCGGCAGGTGGGTCACGAAGATCGCGGTGCCCGGGAAGTACTGCCCCCGCAGCGGGCTCCACTGGCCCCATTCCTGGTCGAGCCACTCCGGCCATTCCGGCTCGACGATGTCGTCGAGGACCAGGCCGGCGGCGCGGATCTCGCGCACGCGGTCGCCGATCGTCCGGTGGTGCTCGACGTAGGCGACCCGCCCGTCGTCGTCGACCTCGACGTAGGGCGAGCGGTCGAAGTAGGGGATCGACGCGGTGAGGCCGCGCGGGCCCGGGTCGTCGGGGAAGATCCAGCGCACCGGGTGGTTCACGGCGAAGACCCACCGTCCACCGGGACGCAGCACCCGCGCGACCTCCGCCATGACGCGGGCGGAGTCGGCGACGAACGGCACCGCGCCGAAGGCCGAGCACGCGACGTCGAACACGCCGTCGCCGAAGGGCAGGTGCTCGGCGCCCGCCTGGACCAGCGCGGGCACCGCCGTGGACGAGCCGGCGGCGATCGCCCGAAGTCCACGCGCGAGCATCGCCGCCGAGACGTCGAGCCCGACGACCCGCGCCCCCTGCGTCGCGAGCCAGCGAGCGCAGGGCGCCGACCCGCACCCGATCTCCAGGACGTCCCGCCCGGACACGTCGCCCAGGAGTCGGGCGTCCCCCTCGTGCAGGCCCTCGGGACACCAGACGAACTCGCCGCCGGGGGAGTCGACGCCGAGGAACCGGCCGTGCTCCTCGTCGTAGGAGCGGGCGTCGGAGTCCCACCAGCGCCGGCTGGCGTCCTCACTGGCCGCGGAGTCGGGAGTGCCCCGTACGGGTCTGGTCACCGGCCCCTCACCCCTGTTTGCCCAGCGTCCGGGCCCTGGCGTAGTCTCGCACCTGCGCGCGCCCCATGCCCGCGTGGGTAGTCATGTCCTCGTCTGCCCGGTCCCATCGGGAACCGGCGCGACGGCCGGCGGCGGAACATCCAGACCGTCAGGCCGGTTGCATCGACCGTCCGAGATCCACAGAACCTACTACCACCTGTCCGGAGCAACCCAGCACATGCCGTCCTCCACCATCGCCTCGCCGCAAGTTGCCGTCAACGACATCGGCACTGCCGAGGACTTCCTCGCCGCCATCGACTCCACGATCAAGTACTTCAACGACGGCGACATCGTCGAGGGAACCATCGTCAAGGTCGATCGCGACGAGGTCCTGCTCGACATCGGGTACAAGACGGAGGGCGTCATCCCCTCCCGTGAACTGTCCATCAAGCACGACGTCGACCCCAACGAGGTCGTCGAGGTCGGCGACGCGGTGGAAGCACTCGTCCTCACCAAGGAGGACAAAGAGGGTCGGCTGATCCTGTCCAAGAAGCGCGCCCAGTACGAGCGCGCCTGGGGCACGATCGAGGAGCTCAAGGAGAAGGACGAGGCCGTCAAGGGCACCGTCATCGAGGTCGTCAAGGGCGGCCTGATCCTCGACATCGGTCTGCGCGGCTTCCTGCCCGCCTCGCTCGTCGAGATGCGTCGCGTCCGCGACCTCCAGCCCTACATCGGCAAGGAGATCGAGGCCAAGATCATCGAGCTCGACAAGAACCGCAACAACGTGGTCCTGTCGCGCCGTGCGTGGCTCGAGCAGACCCAGTCCGAGGTCCGCAGCGAGTTCCTGCACCAGCTGGCGAAGGGTCAGGTCCGCAAGGGCGTCGTGTCCTCGATCGTCAACTTCGGTGCGTTCGTCGACCTCGGTGGGGTCGACGGCCTGGTGCACGTCTCCGAGCTGTCGTGGAAGCACATCGACCACCCGTCGGAGGTCGTGGCCGTCGGCGACGAGGTCACCGTCGAGGTGCTCGACGTCGATCTCGACCGCGAGCGTGTCTCCCTGTCGCTGAAGGCGACCCAGGAGGACCCGTGGCGTCAGTTCGCCCGGACCCATGCGATCGGTCAGATCGTCCCGGGCAAGGTCACCAAGCTGGTGCCGTTCGGCGCGTTCGTCCGCGTCGAGGAGGGCATCGAGGGCCTGGTGCACATCTCCGAGCTCGCCGAGCGTCACGTCGAGGTGCCGGACCAGGTCGTCGCGGTCAACGACGACGCGATGGTCAAGGTCATCGACATCGATCTCGAGCGTCGTCGTATCTCGCTGAGCCTCAAGCAGGCCAACGAGGACTACACCGAGGAGTTCGACCCGTCGAAGTACGGCATGGCCGACAGCTACGACGATGCGGGCAACTACATCTTCCCGGAGGGCTTCGACTCCGAGACGAACGAGTGGCTCGAGGGCTTCGAGAAGCAGCGTGAGGCGTGGGAGGCCCGGTACGCCGAGGCCGAGCGTCGCCACAAGCTGCACACCGCGCAGATCGAGAAGTTCGCCAAGGCGGCGGAGGAGGCGGCCAACGCCCCCACCGACTACTCCTCGGAGTCGTCGTCCGCGGCCGGCGGGCCCTCGACGAGCAGCAGCTCCTCGAGCGCTCCGCGCGGCGGCTCGCTCGCCAGCGACGAGCAGCTCGCGGCTCTGCGGGAGAAGTTGTCCGGCAACGCCTGACACACCCGGCACGTCCACGACGGCGCCTCGACCCTCCCGGGTCGGGGCGCCGTCGTCGTGAGCAAGGTCACACAGCACTCGTGGTGTGAGGGAGTCGTCGACCTCCGACCGCCTCCGGGGCCGAGCCGACCTTGCCATCGAATGTTGTCACCTGAGAGTGTTCTCGACGTCGGCGCACGGCGCCGATTCGTCACCGGGGACGCACACGTCACAGGGTCGGCGACACATCGAGCACGACAGGACCTCCGCCGGTGAACATGGTCTCGCGACTGCAGATCTGGCAGTTGGTGGGAATCCTGGTGGTGGCACTGGCATTCGGGTCGCTCGTCGGCGTCCGCTACGTCAAGCTCGACCATCTCGTCGGCGCCGGGATCTACACCGTGCACGCCGATTTCGCCGATTCCGGCGGCATCTTCACCAACGCCGAGGTGACCTACCAGGGTGTCCCCGTAGGACGCGTCGGCGCTCTGTCCCTGCGCCCGGACGGCGTCCGCGTCGACCTCGCCCTCGACTCCGGCGGTCCGCGCATCCCCGCGTCGGCGCAGGCGGTTGTCGCGAACCGGTCGGCGATCGGTGAGCAGTACGTCGACCTGAGGCCGGCATCGGTCGACGGCCCCTCGCTGACCGACGGCTCGGTCATCACGAACACCTCCATCCCGGTGCCGGTGCAGGACGTCCTCACCTCCGCGGTCGACTTCACGCAGTCGGTCCCGCTCGACGACCTGCGCACCGTCGTCACCGAGTTGGGGAAGGCGTTCGACAACAACGGCGAGAACCTGCGCACGCTGGTCGACTCCCTGGCGAACCTGTCGAGGTCGGGCAACGACAACCTGCCGCAGACGATCTCGCTGATCCGCAACTCCGACACCGTCCTCACCACGCAGGCCGCCCAGTCCGACGAGATCCTCACCTGGTCCCGCAGCCTCGACCTGGTGACCGCACAGCTAGCGTCGAGCGATCCCGATCTCCGCCGCCTGCTCACCACGGGCCAGACGTCGGCGACGCAGCTGTCCGCGCTCCTCGAGCGCAGTGGCGGCGACATCACCACCGCCCTGCGTGATCTCGCGAAGGACGTCCGGAACGTCAGCGGAGCCTTCTACGGGGTCGGACCCGCCCTCGGCCAGCTCTCGGCGATCTCGTCCGCGAGCTACTCGACCGCGCCGGGCGACGGCACCATCCACTTCGGGACCACGCTGGAGACGAACAACCCCCCGTCGTGCACGCTCGGCTACGAGAAGACGCAGCAGATCATCGCCGAGGAGAAGCGGAAGAACCCGGACTTCGACATCAGCTACGACGACTTCCCGTTCAACACCGACGCGCGATGCGGTGTCGCTCAGGGCAATCCCACCGACGTCCGCGGTGCCCAGAACGCCGTCTACGCCGATCCCGGCGTCCGGCAGCCGTGGGACGGCACCCCCAAGAAGGATCCCGACAAGCTGAACCTGAACCCGCTGGTGACGCAGCTGTCGTATCTGCTGGGCGTCTCACCGCGCTGACCGCGGTGGTCACCGCCCCGGCGTCTGACACACTGGCCGGGTGATCAGGGTCGGGCTCACGGGTGGCATCGGTGCGGGCAAATCGACGGTGGCGAGGGCGTTCTCGCAGCGCGGCGCACACCTCATCGACGCGGACGTCATCGCGCGCGAGGTGGTCGCCCCGGGCAGCGAGGGCCTCGCCGAACTGGTCACGGAGTTCGGCGACGACATCCTCGACCCCGACGGCGCGCTCGATCGCGCCGCGCTGGCCGCGCGCGCGTTCGTCGACGAGGACAGCCGGAAGCGACTGAACGCGATCACCCATCCGCGCGTCGGCGCCCGCACCTGGGAGCTGATCCAGGCGGCCCCGGACGACGCGATCGTCGTGCAGGACATCCCCCTGCTCGTCGAGGGCGGTCTCGCGCCGATGTTCCACCTGGTGGTCATCGTCTGGGCCGACGAGCAGACCCGTCTGCAGCGACTCACCGAACAGCGCGGCATGCCCGCCGACGACGCCGCGGCCCGCATCCGCGCCCAGGCCGACGACGATCAGCGTCGCGCGGTGGCCGACGTCTGGCTGGACAACTCCGGCGCCCCGGAGGCCGTCGCGGACGCGGCGGCACGGCTGTGGGACGAGCGACTGGTCCCGTTCGAGGCGAACGTGCGTGCCGGCGTCGCCGCAGTGGCCTCCGGCCCGCCGCCGGCGGGACCCGACGCGGACGGGCTCGTCCGACGCGTCACGAACCGGCTGCGTGCGGTCGCCGGTGAGCGGGCGCAGACGGTCGAGCGAGAGACCTCGGACGACGGCATCACCCTGCGCGTCACCGTCGCCGACGAGGCGACCGCGTCGGGACTGATCGACCCGTTGACCGAGGCAGGGTTCCCGCGTGTCGACGGCGACGGGCAGGTCCACGGCTCGGCGGACCCCGGGCGTCCGGTGACCGTCCGCGTCGTCACCGCCGACTGACGCACTGGTCAGTCGTCCCGCCAGCGCAGCGGACACCCCTGCGCGGCCAACCATCCGTCCACGTCGTGGCCGACCGCGGCGACGCCGGTGAGCGTGGCCGTGGCGATCTCGACCGCGGCGGTCGCGTCGGCGAGGTCCAGGAGCCCCAGCCGGTGTGCGTCGAGCAGTTCGTCGACGTCGAGCAGCTCCAGCGGGCGCCCCGGGACGTCGACGAGATCGAGGTACCAGTCCACCGCGTGCCATCTGCCGTCGGCGTCGGGGCCGGTGAAGCGGCCGACGTCGAGGTAGAGGCGCTGTCCCGATCGGTGGCCGTCGACGAAGTGGAAGATGCTGACCCGGAGCCCCATGGCGGGCAACAGCCACGACTCCAGGTGGTCGAAGCGGGGGTGGTCGGCCGTCCGGGACATGTAGAGCCCGAAGGGGGTCTGCTCGTAGACCGACACCGGACGGACGACCCCCTTGTTGTCGGTGTTCGTCCGCGCGCGGACGTCGAACACCTCCCGCTTCGGGGGATGGGCCGTCGGGGGGTGGGCTCCGTCCATCGGCGGACCATATCGCCCGGGGCGGGTGTTCGCGCAGGGCAGAGGGCACATGTCGGACCCCACGCCTACCCTGGTCCCATGGCATTCGCGGCTGAACATCCCGTCGTCGCCCACTCCGAGTTCCGGCCGGTCGGGGAGATCGAACGGTCGGAGGCGACCTTCGAGGTCGTCAGCGAGCATCAGCCCGCCGGCGATCAGCCGACGGCCATCGCCGAGCTGGAACGGCGGCTGCGGGCAGGGGAGAAGGATGTCGTGCTCATGGGCGCGACCGGCACCGGCAAGTCCGCCACCACGGCGTGGCTGATCGAGAAGGTGCAGCGTCCGACGCTGGTCATGGCGCCGAACAAGACCCTCGCCGCGCAGCTCGCGAACGAGCTGCGGGACATGTTGCCGAACAACGCCGTCGAGTACTTCGTCTCTTACTACGACTACTACCAACCCGAGGCGTACATCGCGCAGACGGACACCTACATCGAGAAGGACTCGTCCATCAACGACGACGTCGAGCGGCTGCGTCACTCCGCCACCTCGAGCCTGTTGTCCCGGCGCGACGTCGTCGTGGTCGCGTCGGTGTCCTGCATCTACGGCCTGGGCACCCCGCAGTCCTATCTCGACCGCTCGGTCGAGCTCGAGGTCGGTCTCCAGGTCGACCGCGACGCGTTGCTGCGACTCCTGGTCGACGTGCAGTACACCCGCAACGACCTCAGCTTCACCCGCGGCAGCTTCCGTGTCCGCGGCGACACGGTGGAGATCATCCCGTCCTACGAGGAACTCGCGGTGCGCATCGAGTTCTTCGGCGACGAGGTCGAGGCGCTGTACTACCTGCACCCGCTCACCGGCGACGTGATCCGCAAGGTCGACTCGCTGCGCATCTTCCCCGCGACCCACTACGTCGCCGGTCCCGAGCGCATGAACATGGCGATGGAATCCATCGAGAAGGAACTCGAGGAGCGTCTGGCCGAGCTCGAACGGGCGGGCAAGCTGCTCGAGGCGCAGCGGCTGCGGATGCGCACCACCTACGACCTCGAGATGATGCGGCAGGTCGGGTTCTGCTCGGGCATCGAGAACTACTCGCGCCACATCGACGGCCGCGGCGCGGGCACCGCACCCGCCACCCTCATCGACTACTTCCCGGACGACTTCCTGCTCGTCATCGACGAGTCCCACGTGACCGTGCCGCAGATCGGGGGCATGTACGAGGGGGACATGTCGCGCAAACGGAACCTCGTGGAGTACGGCTTCCGCCTGCCGTCCGCCGTCGACAACCGCCCCCTCACCTGGGACGAGTTCGTCGACCGGATCGGCCAGACCGTCTACCTCTCGGCGACGCCGGGACCCTACGAGCTCGGCCAGTCCGGCGGCGAGTTCGTCGAGCAGGTCATCCGCCCGACCGGTCTCGTCGACCCGCAGGTCGTGGTCAAGCCGACGAAGGGACAGATCGACGACCTGGTGCACGAGATCACCACCCGGTCCGAACGCGACGAACGCGTGCTCGTCACCACGCTGACCAAGAAGATGGCCGAGGACCTGACCGACTACCTGCTCGAGATGGGCATCCGGGTGCGGTACCTGCACTCCGAGGTCGACACGCTGCGGCGCGTCGAGCTGCTGCGCCAGCTCCGGTCGGGTGACTACGACGTCCTCGTCGGGATCAACCTCCTCCGTGAGGGTCTCGACCTGCCGGAGGTGTCGCTCGTCGCGATCCTCGACGCCGACAAGGAGGGCTTCCTCCGCAGCACGACGAGCCTCATCCAGACGATCGGTCGCGCGGCGCGCAACGTCTCCGGTGAGGTGCACATGTACGCCGACAAGATCACGGACTCGATGCGCAACGCCATCGACGAGACCGAGCGACGGCGTGAGAAGCAGGTCGCCTACAACAAGGCCGCCGGGGTGGACCCGCAGCCGTTGCGCAAGAAGATCGCCGACATCCTCGACCAGGTCTACAAGGAGGCGGAGGACAGCGTCGACATCGGCGGTTCGGGCCGCAACTCGAGCCGCGGCCGGCGCGCCCAGGGCGAACCGGGTCGGTCGGGGAGCAGTGCGGGGGTCATCGAGAAGCGGGACGTCTCGGCGATGCCGAGGGCGGAACTGGCCGACCTGATCGCGTCCCTGACCGACCAGATGATGGCGGCGGCGCGGGATCTGCAGTTCGAGCTGGCCGGTCGGCTGCGCGACGAGATCGCCGATCTGAAGAAGGAACTGCGCGGGATGGACGCCGCCGGTATCCGCTGACACCCTCGCCGGTGCCGGTGTGTCGATCACCACGAACGTCGGGACAAACCCCGCGTCATGCAACTATTGTCCGGTCCGAGTGCGTGTTCGATCTGCGGACACGGCAAGCGATCGGTCATCGTTGATCAGACGGAGGAATGGATGAGCGCGTACACCACGGTTGTCGTCGGTACGGACGGCTCCGAGTCGTCGATGAAGGCCGTCGAGCGGGCCGGCGCCATCGCCGGTGACTCGGCGAAGCTCGTCATCGCGTGCGCCTTCTTCCCGCACGAGAGCAAGGACGTCAACACGATGTCCGACGTCCTCAAGGACGAGGCGTACCAGGTGCACGGCAGCTCGCCGACGGAGGAGATCCTCCGCACCGCGCGTGAGCGTGCGGTGAAGGCCGGCGCCGCGACGGCCAACGTCACCACTCGCCCGGTGAAGGGCGCCCCGGTCGACGCGCTGCTGCAGCTCGTCGGCGACACGAAGGCCGACCTGCTGGTGGTCGGCAACAAAGGCCTGAACTCGATCGCCGGACGTCTCCTGGGGTCGGTCCCGGCCGACGTCGCACGCAAGTCGGCGTGTGACGTGCTGATCGTGCACACGGTCTGACACCGGAACCGAGCAGGAACTGAGCGTGGGCGGCTGTGCCGCCCACGCTCAGTCGTCTGCGGCGAGGGACGCGGGGAGTGGCTCCGTGTGGACCACGGTCAGCTGCTGTGTCGCGCGGGTGAGGGCGACGTAGAGGTCGTTGAGCCCTCGCGCCGACTGCCCCACGATCATGGACGGTTCGACGACGACCGTGCGGTCGAACTCGAGGCCCTTGCAGTCGGCGACGGTCAGCACGCGGGTGTCGATGTCGCCCACGGCGAGCCGCACCTCCTCGATGAGTGCGTCGGGCACGATCACCGCGCTGATCCCCTCTGCGTCGTCCATCCGTGCCGCGTCCGCCGCCACCGTGGCCCTGCTCTGCGCGTCGACCCGACGGATGCCGGGGAACGTCCCCGCGCGCCGGATCGACCGGGGTGCCTCCGCGGCGGGGTCGATCTCGGCGAGGACCCGGGCGGCGAGCTCCATGATCTCCGCGGGCGTGCGGTAGTTGACGGTCAGGTCGTGGCGACGCCACCGTTGCGCGACATAGGGTTCGAGCACCGCACCCCACGATCGGGTCCCGGCCGGGGCGCCGGTCTGCGCCGTGTCGCCGATGACCGTCATCCAGCGGTTGGGGATGCGCCGCATGATCATCCGCCATGCCATCGCCGACAGCTCCTGCGCCTCGTCGACGATCACGTGTCCGAAGGTCCACGTGCGATCGGTCTGCGCGCGCTCGGCGGTCGTCAGGGAGCTGCGGCGCGTCTGGCGCGCGGCGAGCTGCTCGGCGTCGATCAGGTCGTACGCCATGAGGATCTCGGGATCCAGCTCGTCCTCGAGATCCTGTGGTGCGGAACCGGTGAGGATGTCCAGTGCCTCCTGGGCCTCGGCCAGGCTGCGCCGGAACCGCGCCTGCTCCTCGCGCTCGTCCTCGCCGGTGTCGTACCCGATGATCTCGGCGAGTTCGTCGAGGAGGGGTATGTCGTCGACCGTGAACCGGCCGCGAGTCGCCGGTGCGCGCAGCAGCGCCCTGCGGACCGCGGGGTCGCGGGTGGCCGCATCGAGACGAGCGTCGTCGTGGAGCAGTTCGTCGAGCACGATCTCCGGGGTCAGATGCGGCCAGAGGCCGTCGAGCGCGGCACGGATGCCGTCGTCGTGCTCCATCTCGTCCCGGATGTCGGCGATGTCGCCGGAGCTGAGCAGCTGGCTGCCGTCGACGATGGACGATCCGATGCGCGCGGCGTGCTGCTCGGCGAGACCGTCGAGGGCGGCGCGGACGAACACCGACCGGGCTCGGTTGTGCGGTCGGCGCGTGGACCGCGCACGGCCCCTCGCGCGCTTCACCACGGTCCGGTCGATGTGGAGCGGGTACCCGTCGAACCCGACCGTGATCGTCTCCGACGGCAGGACCTGCCTGTCGCGCACGGCGTCCCGCAGCAGCTCGACTATGTCGAGCTCGCCCTTGAGGGCCGCGGCGTCCGTGTCGTCGTGCCCGACCGCACGCACGCCGGGGTACATGTCCCCGACCGTGGCGAGCAGGACGCCCGTCTCGCCGAGGCTGGGGAGCACCTGACCGATGTAGCGCAGGAAGTCGTCGTTCGGGCCGACCACGAGCACGCCGCTGCGCGACAACACATCCCGGTGCGTGTAGAGCAGGTAGGCGGCACGGTGCAGCGCGACCGCGGTCTTGCCCGTCCCCGGCCCGCCCTGCACGACCGTGACCCCGCGGTGGGACGAGCGGATGATCTCGTCCTGTTCGCGCTGGATGGTCTCGACGATGTCGGTCATCTCGCCGGTGCGTGCCGCGGTGAGCGCGCCGATCAGGGCCGCCTCGTTCACCACGTCGCCGCGAGTCGTCGCGTCGAGGTCGCCGGCGTCGAGACGTTCGTCGTTGACGGCGATCACGCGTCGGCTCCGGGTGCGGACATGACGGCGCACCGCGACCGATTCGGGCGCGGCCGGGGTGGCGAGGTAGAACGGTCGAGCGAGCGGCGCGCGCCAGTCGAGGAGGAGCGTGGTGTCCTCGGCGTCGTCGTCGAGGATCCCGATGCGGCCGATCCGGCGGACCTCACCGTCCTCGAGGTCGAGCCGTCCGAAGTAGAGGTTGTGCTCCGCGGCGTCGAACTTGGCGAGGTCGTCGGAGTACATGCGTTCGTACGACTCGCGTTCCGACTGCGACTGCGGGGTGCCGTCGGATTCGGTGAGGGCGGTGCGCAGGCGACGGTTGGTCGCCGCACGCATGCGATCGAGCCGTCCGTAGACATGATCGAGGTGTGACTGTTCCACCGTGGTGGCGTCGGGCGTGGTCTGGGTCATCAAGCGGAGTTCATGCGTGCGGATCGCGGGATCCGCGGGAATCGGTGTGGGTCACGGGCACTCGAGGGTACCGACCGGGAACGGTGGCCGTGCCGGTCCGGCGCGCAGCGCGCGCCGGACCGGGGGACACGACGGCGTCACCCGAGGTCGGAGGCCGCCTTCTCCAGGCGCTTGCGCGCACGACGGCTGAGGTGCACACCCTCGTCCTGAGCCTGCGCGGCGAGCGCCTCGGCGCGGGCGCGGGCCTGCTGGACCAGATCGGGTCCGCGGTCACGGGCGGAGTCGGCGAGGTCGGAGCCGCGGTCACGGGCGCGGTCGGCGAGGTCGGAGCCGCGGTCACGGGCGCGGTCGGCGAGGTCGGAGCCGCGGTCACGGGCGCGGTCGGCGAGGTCGGAGCCGCGGTCCTTGGCGGTGTCCAGGAGATCCGACCCACGGTCGGCGGCCACGTCCGCGAGCTCGGAGCCACGCTTGCGCGCCTTCTTGGCGAGCTTCTCGCTCTCCTTCGACGCCTTCTTGGCGAGCTTGTCGCGCTCCTTCGAGGCCTGCTTCGCGAGCTCCTCGGCGCGCTTGGACGCCTCCTTCTGCGCCTCCTCGGCACGCTTGCGTGCGGCCTTGGCCGCCTTGCGGCCCAGCTCGGCGCCACGCTCGGCGGCGGACTCCGCGATGGGCGTGGCCTTCTCCTTGGCGGCCTCGGCGAGCGGGATCGCACGCTCCTTGGCCGCCTCGGCGAGCGGGATCGCCCGATCCTTGGCGGCCTCGGCGACGACCGGAGCCTTGTCCTTGGCGTACTCGGCGAGATGACCGGCGCGGTCGGCGGCCACCGACCGCAGCTGCTCGAAGCGGTCGTCGTCGTCACCGACGAACGGGATGGCCGAGGTCACCGCGTCGGCGGCGTGCTCAGCGGCCTTGCGTCCGCGGTATGCCACCGACGGCTTGCCCTCGGTGTCGACGGCGGTGATGAGCAGACCGCCGAGCAGGCTGACGTTCTTGAGGAAGTGGATCAGCTGGGCGTTGCGGGCCTCGGCGTCCGGCTCGTTCCAGAAGTCGTGACCGGCCAGCGTCGTCGGCACCAGCGAGCCGGCGAGCGCGAGGGCGGCGATGCGCGGGATCTTGCCCGTCGCGAGCAGGACGCCGCCACCGACCTGGATGGCGGCGTTGATGCGCACCAGCGACTCGGTGTCGTCGGGCAGGGGATCGGTGATGTCGTCCGGCAGCGTCTCCTGCGACTTCTTCACGAACGGCCGGGCGGTGTCGGCGAACTGTTCGGGATGACGCAGCGCGGTGACGCCCGAGGCGATGAACACGCTCGCGAGCATCGGACGGGCAATTCGGCGGATCAACACTGATGGCCTCCTGGCAGGCGGGTCACGCGCCGAGGACCGGGGCTCGGGCAACGGCAGGGCGAGCACGACGTTACCGGCAGCGACCCCCCGCGCGAGGGGTCCCGACACGGCTCACCAGCCGCGTTCGCGCCATTCACCCAGGTGGGGACGTTCGGCGCCCAAGGTCGTGTCCAGACCGTGACCGGGGTGCACCATGGTCTCGTCGCCGTAACGGTCGAAGAGCTTGGTGCTCACGTCGTCCAGCAGACGTTCGAAATCGCCTGGCTCCCAGGTCTTCCCGACGCCGCCGGGGAACAGGCAGTCGCCTGTGAACAGATGCGTGCCGCCGTCGACCTCGAGGGCGAGCGCGATGGACCCGGGGGTGTGTCCCACGAGGTGGATGGCGCTCAGGCGGAGGTCGCCGACCTCCACGACGTCGCCGTCCTCGATCAACCGGTCCGCGGCCACCGGGATCTCCGGGGCGTCGATGCGCCCGGCCGCGGTGGGTGCCCTCGTCGCCGCGGCGACGGCGGCGAGCGCCTGCCAGTGGTCGAAGTGCTGGTGCGTCGTCAGGATGGCGGTGAGCTGCCCGGGTGACGCCTCGAGCAGCCCGAGGACGCGGTCGGCGTCGTTCGCCGCGTCGATCAGCAGCTGGTCGCCGGTGCGGGAACACGTCACCAGGTAGACGTTGTTGTCCATCGGGCCCACCGACATCTTCGTGATGGTCGCCGAGGGGAGGGTCAGCCGGTGCGCGCCGGTCTGGTCGCTCACGTCGCCGGTGTAGTCGTCGGAGATGGTCACCTGCGCAGCGGTCATGCGGTCAACCTACCGGCGGAGCCCTCCGGGCGAGTGTTCCTCGCCGGGGCCCATGCGACCGCCACGCGCCCTGTCGGTGGTCGCACCTAGAGTGATCAGGGCCGTGTAACCACGCGCCACGCACACGAGAGCAGGGGATCAACCAGTGGCAGACCGTCTGATCGTGCGGGGAGCTCGCGAGCACAACCTCCGCGGCATCGACGTCGACCTCCCCCGCGACAGCCTCATCGTCTTCACGGGGCTGTCGGGGTCGGGGAAGTCCAGCCTCGCGTTCGACACGATCTTCGCCGAGGGCCAGCGCCGCTACGTCGAGTCGCTGTCGGCCTACGCGCGCCAGTTCCTCGGGCAGATGGACAAGCCCGACGTCGACTTCATCGAGGGACTGTCGCCGGCGGTCTCGATCGACCAGAAGTCGACCAACCGCAACCCGCGCTCGACGGTCGGCACCATCACCGAGGTCTACGACTACCTCCGCCTCCTCTACGCGCGCGCCGGCACGGCCCACTGCCCCGAGTGCGGCGCGGCCATCGCGAAGCAGACGCCACAGCAGATCGTCGACCAGGTCCTCGAGATGGACGAGGGCACCCGCTTCCAGGTGCTCGCCCCGGTGGTCCGCACCCGTAAGGGCGAGTTCGTCGACCTGTTCGCCTCGCTGCAGACCCAGGGGTTCTCGCGCGTCCGGGTCGACGGCGTCGTCCACCCGCTGACCGAGCCGCCGGTCCTGAAGAAGCAGGAGAAGCACGACATCGAGGTCGTCGTCGACCGCCTCGTCGTCAAGGCCTCCGCCAAGCAGCGCCTCACCGACTCCATCGAGACCGGTCTCCGACTCGCCGACGGGATCGTCGTGCTCGACTTCGTCGATCTCGACGAGTCCGACCCCGAGCGCGAGCGGCGGTTCTCCGAACGGATGGCCTGCCCCAACGGCCACCCGATCGCCATCGACGACCTCGAGCCGCGGTCGTTCTCGTTCAACTCGCCCTACGGCGCGTGCCCCGAGTGCGACGGGCTCGGCATCCGCAAGGAGGTCGACGAGGACCTCGTCGTCCCCGACCCGGAGATGACCCTGGCCGAGGGCGCGATCGCCCCGTGGTCGACCGGTCACAACGCCGACTACTTCCTGCGCCTGATGTCCGGCCTCGCCGAGCAGATGGGCTTCGACGTGCACACGCCGTGGAACCGGTTGCCGATCAAGGCGCGTCGCGCGCTGCTGAACGGCAGCGACCACCAGGTGCACGTCCGTTTCCGCAACCGCTACGGCCGCACCCGCTCGTACTACACCGAGTTCGAGGGGGTGATGAAGTTCCTGCACCGCCGCATGGAGCAGACCGAGTCCGAGCAGATGAAGGACCGGTACGAGGGCTACATGCGCGACGTCCCGTGCCCCGTGTGCTCGGGGGCGCGCCTGCGCCCGGAGATCCTCGCCGTCACGCTCGACCACCCGCGGTTCGGGACCAAGTCGATCGCCGACGTCTGTGCGCTGTCCGTGGCCGACTGCGCCGACTTCCTCACCGACCTGACCCTGGGTGCGCGGGAGCAGGCCATCGCCGGCCGCGTGCTCAAGGAGGTGCAGGCCCGCATCCGGTTCCTGCTCGACGTCGGTCTGGAGTACCTGTCGCTGTCCCGGGCCGCGGGGTCGTTGTCCGGTGGCGAGGCGCAGCGCATCCGCCTGGCCACGCAGATCGGGTCCGGCCTCGCGGGCGTGTTGTACGTCCTCGACGAGCCGTCGATCGGACTGCACCAGCGCGACAACCGCCGCCTCATCGACACGCTGACCCGTCTGCGCGATCTCGGCAACACGCTGATCGTCGTCGAACACGACGAGGACACCATCCGCGCGGCCGACTGGATCGTGGACATCGGCCCGCGCGCCGGCGAGCACGGGGGGAAGGTCGTCCACAGCGGTGACTACGCGGACCTGCTCGCCAACACCGAGTCGCTGACGGGCGCCTACCTGTCGGGACGGGAGTCGTTGCCGATCCCGACCCAGCGCCGCGCGATCGACACCAAGCGACAGCTGAAGGTGATCGGTGCGCGTGAGCACAATCTCTGTGGCATCGACGTGGCGTTCCCGCTCGGCGTCCTGACCGCGGTCACCGGCGTCTCGGGGTCGGGCAAGTCCACGCTCGTCAACGACATCCTCGCCACCACGCTCGCCAACAAGCTCAACGGCGCGCGGCAGGTGCCCGGTCGGCACACCCGCATCACCGGTCTCGACCACCTCGACAAGCTCGTCCAGGTCGACCAGTCGCCGATCGGCCGCACCCCGCGGTCGAACCCGGCGACCTACACCGGCGTGTTCGACAAGATCCGCACCCTGTTCGCGGCGACCACGGAGGCGAAGGTCCGCGGCTACCAGCCGGGCCGCTTCAGCTTCAACGTCAAGGGCGGTCGGTGCGAGGCGTGCACCGGCGAGGGCACGATCAAGATCGAGATGAACTTCCTGCCGGACGTCTACGTCCCGTGCGAGGTGTGCCACGGCGCGCGCTACAACCGCGAGACGCTCGAGGTGCACTACAAGGGCAAGACGATCGCCGAGGTGCTCGACATGCCCATCGAGGAGGCCGCCGACTTCTTCGAGCCCGTCACCTCGATCCACAGGTATCTCAAGACGCTCGACGAGGTCGGCCTGGGGTACGTCAGGCTCGGTCAGCCCGCGCCGACGCTGTCCGGCGGTGAGGCGCAGCGCGTGAAGCTCGCGTCCGAGCTGCAGAAGCGCTCGACGGGCCGGACGGTGTACGTCCTCGACGAGCCGACCACCGGCCTGCACTTCGAGGACATCCGCAAGCTGCTCGACGTGATCAACGGTCTCGTCGACAAGGGCAACTCCGTGATCGTGATCGAGCACAACCTCGACGTGATCAAGACCGCGGACTGGATCATCGACATGGGACCCGAGGGTGGCTCCGGCGGCGGCACCGTCGTCGCGGAGGGCACGCCCGAGCAGGTCGCGGGGGTGGCCGAGAGCCACACCGGCGGTTTCCTGCGTGAGATCCTCACGCCGGTGAAGCCGGCGGCGCGGCCGAGGAAGGCCGCGGCGAAGGCGACGAAGAGCGCGGCCAAGAACGCCGCGACGCCGCAGTCCCGGGCGCGCGCGTCGGCCTGATCCGTCAGCGCACCGGTCCGGTGTACTTCTCGCCCGGGCCCTGGCCCGGCTCGTCCGGCACCGCGCTGGCCTCACGGAAGGCCAGCTGCAGGCTCTTCAGGCCGTCGCGGATCGGTGCGGCATGCAGTCCGAGGTCGGGGAGTGCGGCGGTCACGAGGCCCGCGAGTGCGGTGATGAGCTTGCGCGCCTCGTCGAGGTCGACGCGGGCTCCGGCGGCGGGATCGTCGGCGAGACCGAGCTTCTCGGCGGCCGCACTCATCAGCATGACGATCGACCGGGTGACGACCTCGACGGCCGGGACGTCCGCGAGCTCCCGGACATCCTCGGAATGGGGATTCTCGGACATGGCTGTTAGACTTCCACGTCAGACCGCCCCGGCGAGAGTCGGGGTTTGCAAGTGGAGCCCGCTCCCACCGTCCGACACGGCCTCGCCGCAGTCGTACGGTCCGGTCACCGCATCGCCTCCCACCAGGGAATACCGGTGCGGTGCCTCCTGTTGGAGGTGGCACGTGCGTGGGTTGCAGACCCGCTCGACGCTGCCGACCGGTCAGTGTGGGCCCCGCCGATCGCCGATCGGACGGGGCCTTTGCGCTGACTGAGGGCGTTCGACGAGCAACGCGTCGCACGACGCGGGAGCCCCGGGACCCGGGCGCGTCCCGCACCACCGAAGTACTAACGAGGAGGCCCCATCAGCACAGAGACCCGCATCAACGAGCGCATCCGCGTCCCGGAGGTCCGACTCGTCGGACCCAACTCGGAGCAGGTGGGCATCGTGCGTGTTGAAGATGCCTTGCGGTTGGCCCTGGAGGCCGATCTCGACCTGGTGGAGGTGGCGCCCAACGCCCGTCCGCCGGTCTGCAAGATCATGGACTACGGCAAGTTCAAGTACGAGGCCGCGCAGAAGCAGCGTGAGTCGCGCCGTAACCAGCAGATGACGGTCATCAAGGAGCAGAAGCTCCGACCGAAGATCGACGACCACGACTACGAGACCAAGAAGGGCCACGTCATCCGATTCCTGGAGGCGGGTTCGAAGGTCAAGGTCACCATCATGTTCCGCGGACGTGAGCAGTCGCGACCGGAGCTCGGCTACCGGTTGCTGCAGCGACTCGGCGCGGACGTGGGGGAGTACGGGTTCGTCGAGACGTCCGCCAAGCAGGACGGGCGCAACATGACCATGGTGCTCGCCCCGCACAAGGGCGCGAAGACACGCGCGAAGGCCGCCGAGGCCCGCGACGCCGGCCCGGCCGGTGCCGCGCCGCAGGCGCAGTAGCGCGTACCAGCACCAGACGAGCACCACACGAAGAAGTCGAGGAATCACCATGCCGAAGGCGAAGACCCACAAGGGGACCGCGAAGCGTTTCAAGGTCTCGGGCACCGGCAAGATCCAGCGGCAGAAGGCGAACCGTCGCCACCTGCTGGAGCACAAGCCGAGCAAGCGCACCCGCCGGCTCGACGGCACCGCCGTCGTCGCCGAGGTCGATGCCCCGCGCATCAAGCGCCTCCTGAACATCTGAGCCCCGCGCTCACCATCCCCATCCGGCCGCCGTGGCGGTCGGCCGAGAAGTAACGAGGTACGCACGTGGCACGCGTGAAGAGGGCGGTCAACGCCCAGAAGAAGCGTCGGTCGACGCTCGAGGCATCCAAGGGCTACCGCGGTCAGCGGTCGCGGCTCTACCGCAAGGCGAAGGAGCAGCAGCTCCACTCGCTGACCTACGCCTACCGGGACCGTCGCGCCCGCAAGGGTGAGTTCCGCAAGCTGTGGATCGCGCGCATCAACGCCGCGGCCCGCGCCAACGACATCACCTACAACCGCTTCATCCAGGGCCTCAAGATCGCCGGCCTCGAGGTGGACCGCAAGATCCTCGCCGAGATCGCCGTCAGCGATCCCGAGGCCTTCACCGGCCTGGTCGAGGTCGCGCGTACGGCACTCCCGGCCGACGTCAACGCCCCCGCGGCCTGACGCCGAGCGCACAGCACGACACCGGACGACCCGTGGTGGACACCGCTCTGACCGAGCGATCCACCCGGGTCGTCTCGCTGTCCAAGCTGCATCGTCCAGCCCAGCGCCGCGAGCGGGGTGTCTTCCTCGTCGAGGGCGCGAACGCGGTCGGCGCTGCGCTCGCCGTCGGTACCGTGCGGACCGTGCTCGTCCGTGAGGACGACGTCACGTCGTTCGGCACGGTCCTCGACGAGGCCCGCGCCGCCGGGACCGAGATCGTCGTCATCACGCCGCGTGCCGCGGACAAGCTGGCCGAGACCACCACGACGCCGGGACTGTTCGCCGAGTGCGCAACCCTCGACACCGACGTCGACGCGCTCCTCGCCTCCGGCCGGGACGGCGCCGTCGCGGTCGCCGTCGACCTCGCCGACCCCGGCAACGCGGGGACGCTGATCCGCACGGCGGACGCCACCGGGTGCTCGGGGGTCGTGTTCGCCGGGGACGCCGTGGACGTCCACAACGGCAAGTGCGTCCGGGCCAGCGCCGGCTCGGTGTTCCACCTGCCGGTCGCCCGCGACCGCGACGTCGCGGCCGTGCTGACGCGATTGCGCGACGCCGGACACACGATCCTCGCGACCACGGCCGGCGGGGAGCTGTCCCTCGACGACCTCGACGGCGCGGGCACCGGCGGTCTGCTGGCCGGGCCCGTCGCATGGTTGTTCGGCAACGAGGCCCACGGCCTGTCGCCCGAGGTCGCCGCCGCCGCGGACCACCGCGTCGCGATCCCCATCCGCGGGCGCGCCGAGAGCCTCAACATCGCGGCCGCCGCCGCGATGTGCCTGTACGTCAGCGCCCGCGTCCACCGCGCGCACACGTCCTGACCTGCGTCGCGCGCCGAAAATGCGGGTGCGCGCATCCGATAGGCTCGACACACCGCCGAACGTCGGCCACCATCTGCGACCCCCGAGGAGCCCGTCCCGTCGTGACCACCGACCAGATCAGCCCAGACGTCGACGGACTCGACCTCACCCCGGCCGCCGAGGCGGCCGAGGCGGCCTTCGCGGCGGCCGGTGACCTGAGCGCGCTGGCCGAGGCCAAGACCGAGCACCTGGGCGACAGGTCGCCGATCGCGCTCGCGCGCCGTCGTCTCGGTGACCTGCCCAGGGAGCAGCGGTCGTCGGCGGGCAAGGCGGTGAACGCGGCACGGTCGCGGGCGCAGGCCGCGCACGACGCCCGGCGCGACGAGCTCGTCGCCGAACGCGACGCCGCAGTGCTGGTCGCGGAGTCGATAGACGTCACGCTGCCGACCGCCCGGCGCCCGCTGGGCGCCCGCCACCCGATCACCGTGATCGCCGAGCAGGTCGCCGACGTGTTCGTCGGGATGGGCTGGGAGATCGCCGAGGGGCCCGAGGTCGAGGCCGAGCACTTCAACTTCGACGCGTTGAACTTCCTCCCGGATCACCCGGCGCGGTCGATGCAGGACACCTTCTACATCGCGCCCGAGGGGTCCCGACAGGTGCTGCGGACGCACACCTCGCCGGTGCAGGCCCGCACGATGTTGGAGCGGGAGCTGCCCATCTACATCGCGTGTCCGGGCCGCACCTTCCGGACCGATGAGCTCGACGCGACCCACACCCCGGTGTTCCACCAGGTGGAGGGTCTCGCCGTCGACAAGGGCCTCACCATGGCGAACCTGCGCGGGACGCTGGAAATCCTCGCCAAGGCGATCTTCGGCCCTGACACCACGACGCGGATGCGGCCGAACTACTTCCCGTTCACCGAACCGTCCGCCGAGGTCGACGTCTGGTTCCCGGCCAAGAAGGGCGGCCCCGGCTGGGTCGAGTGGGGTGGCTGCGGCATGGTGAACCCGGCGGTCCTGCGCGCGAACGGGATCGACCCGGACGTCTACTCCGGCTTCGCGTTCGGCATGGGTCTGGAGCGGACGCTGCAGTTCCGCAACGACCTGCCCGACATGCGGGACATGGTCGAGGGCGACGTGCGCTTCACGCTGCCCTTTGGTCCCGCCGTCTGACGCGTCATCCGAATCCCTGTGTCGCAGAACCCCTGAGAGAGGTCGAACCCGAGTGCGTGTGACCCAGTCCTGGATGGTCGACGTGGTGCGCGGCGGCGCACCCGACTTCGCCGCGACCCCCGCCGAGCTCGACGCGGCGTTCGTGCGCGTCGGGTTCGAGATCGAGTCGCTCGAGGACTTCCCGGAGATCACCGGGCCGCTCGTCGTCGGGCGGGTGCTCGAGATCGAGGAGCTGGAGGGGTTCAAGAAGCCCATCCGGTTCTGTCGTGTCGAGGTGGGGGAGAGCGAGCCCCGCGGGATCGTCTGCGGCGCCCGTAATTTCGCCGAGGGCGACCTGATCGTCGCCGCGCTGCCCGGGGTGGTGCTCCCCGGCGACTTCGCGATCGCCGCGCGCACGACCTACGGCCGCACCTCCGACGGGATGATCTGCTCGGTCAGCGAGCTCGGTGTCGGCGACGACCACTCGGGCATCCTCGTGCTCGAGCCGGGCTCGGCCACACCGGGCGACGACGCCCGCGCGGTGCTCGGTCTCGCGGACTGCGCGATCGACGTCAACGTGACCCCCGACCGCGGGTACGCGTTCAGTGCCCGCGGTCTCGGACGCGAACTGGCGGCGAGTGTCGACCTGCCCTTCGTCGACCCCGCCGACCGTCCGATCGCCGCGGCCGCGTCCGCCGGGGGTGCGAACTCGCCGGCCGTCCGCATCGACGAGGCGTCGTCGGCGACGCGCTACTGCGCGCAGGTCGTCCGCGGGATCGACCCCACCGCGCAGTCGCCGTGGTGGATGCGCAAGCGGTTGCTCGTGGCCGGTGTCCGACCGATCTCCGCCGTCGTCGACGTCACCAACTACGTGATGCTCGAGCTTGGTCAGCCGCTGCACGCGTTCGACGCCGCCCACGTGACCGGCGCGATCACCGTGCGTCGGGCCGCCGCGGGGGAGACGCTGACCACGCTCGACGGTGCGGACCGCACCCTCGACCCCGACGACGTCGTCATCGCCGACGAGTCCGGCCCCATCGCGCTCGCCGGCGTGATGGGTGGCGCCCACAGCGAGGTCGCCGACGCGACCACCGACGTGATCCTCGAGTCCGCGCGCTTCGACCCGGTCGCGGTGTTCCGCACCGGACGGCGGCACCGGCTGTCGAGCGAGGCGGGCAAGCGCTTCGAGCGATCCGTCGACCCCGAGCTCGCCCCCGTCGCGCTCGCCCGCGCCGTCGAGCTCCTCGTCTACCTGGCCGGCGGGCAGGCGGACCCGACCTACACCGACGTCCGCGTGGACGTGCCCGGAAGCGTGATCGTCGTCGACGCCGACCTGCCGGACCGCGTGGCGGGGGTCGTGTACCCCGAGGGCACCACCGTCCGACGGCTCGAGCAGGTGGGGTGCGCGGTGAGCGGAAGCGGTCCGCTCACCGTCGAGCCGCCCTCGTGGCGCCCGGACCTGCGCGGGCCCGCCGACCTCGTCGAGGAGGTGCTGCGGCTCGAGGGGCTGGAGGACATCCCCGCGATCGCGCCGAGCGCACCCGCCGGCCGTGGCCTCACCCCGTCGCAGCGCCGCCGTCGCGCCATCGGACGGGCACTGGCCGTCACCGGTCACGTCGAGGTGCTCCCGTTCCCGTTCCTGCCCGCCGACGTCTTCGACGCGTGGGGTCTGCCGGGCGACGACCCGCGCCGGGCGACGGTGCGCGTGCTCAACCCGCTCGAGTCGGACCGGTCCGAGCTCGCCACCACCCTGATCCCCAACCTGGTGGAGATGGCCGTCCGCAACATCGCACGCGGTCAGCGCGACGTCGCGCTGTACACCATCGGGCAGGTGGTCCTCGCCGACCCGGGTGCGCACCCGGTCGGGCCGATCGACGTCGCCGGCCGTCCGAGCGACGAGCAGATCGCCGATCTGTACGGCTCCCTCCCGCGGCAGCCGCTGTCGGTGGCGGTGGTGCTCGCCGGCAACCGCGAGCCCGCGGGCCCGTGGGGACCTGCGCGCGCGGTCGACCCGTCGGACGCGTTCGAGGCCGCGCGCATCGTCGCCGAGGCCTCCGGCGTGACCGTGCGGATGGTCGCCGACGACCACCTGCCGTGGCATCCCGGACGCTGTGCCCGTGTCGTCGTCGACGGCCCCGACGGACCCGTCGACGTCGGGTGGGCCGGCGAGCTGCACCCGCGCGTCGTCGAGGCCTCGGGGCTGCCCGCGCGCTCGTGCGCCGTCGAGATCGACCTCGACGCACTGCCGATCGGGGCCGACCTGCCTGCGCCGACGCTCTCGGCGTTCCCCGCGGTCCTGCAGGACGTCGCGGTCGTCGTCGACGTCGCGGTGCCGGCGGCGGACGTGCAGGACGCCCTCGCGCACGGCGCCGGGCCGCTGCTCGAGGAGATCCGCCTCTTCGACGTGTTCACCGGTGAGCGTCTCGGGGAGGGCGCGAAGTCCCTCGCCTTCGCCCTGCGTTTCCGGGCGCCGGACCGCACGCTCACCGAGGACGAGGCGAGCGAGGCCCGACTCGCGGCAGTCGCGCACGCCGAGGAGACCGTCGGCGCCCGCCTGCGCTGAGCGGATCGACCCCGCTGCTGAATAGAGTTGCAGTGGTCTGCATAATGACCACATGACTTCGATCGCCGTGGCCGGCGCCAGCGGATACGCGGGTGGGGAGATCCTCCGGCTGCTCCTCGGGCATCCCCGTGTCGCCTCCGGTGAGGTGACCATCGGGGCCCTCACCGCCGGCGGGAACGCCGGCAGTCGGCTCGGTGAGCACCAGCCGCACCTGTTCCCCCTGGCCGACCGCGTCCTCGACGACACGACGCCGGAGGTGCTCGCGGGCCACGACGTGGTGTTCATGGCCCTGCCGCACGGGGCGTCCGGCCCGCTCGCCGATCGTCTGCCGCCCGCCACGCTCGTCGTCGACTGCGGCGCCGATCACCGGCTGACCGACTCCGAGGAGTGGACGCGGTTCTACGGCACCCCGCACGCCGGCACGTGGCCGTACGGACTGCCCGAGATCCCCGGCGCCCGCGAGGTGCTGTCCGGCGCGACGCGCGTGGCGGTCCCGGGCTGCTACCCGACGGTGTCGGTGCTGTCTCTCCTGCCGGCCGTCGCCGCGCGCATCGTCGAGTCCGCGGTCACCATCGTCGCGGTGAGCGGCACGTCCGGCGCGGGCCGCTCCACCCGCGTCGACCTGCTCGCCTCCGAGATCATCGGGTCGGCCCGCGCCTACGGCGTCGGTGGTGCGCACCGGCACAACCCCGAGATCTCCCAAGCGCTGTCGGCGGTGGCGGGGGAGCCGGTCGCGGTGTCGTTCACCCCGGTCCTCGCGCCGATGGCCCGCGGGATCCTGGCGACGTGCACGGCGCGGACCACCGCATCCGCCGACGAGGTGCGGGCTGTCTACGAGAAGGCCTACGCCGACGAGCCGTTCGTGCACCTGCTCGCAGAGGGCGCCCTGCCCACGACGGGCTCGGTCATTGGGTCGAACTCCGTCGCGTTGTCGGTGACCGTCGACGAGCGTGCGCAGACGCTGGTCGTCGTCGGGGCGATCGACAACCTCACGAAGGGGACGGGTGGCGCAGCGGTGCAGTCGATGAACCTCGCGCTCGGCTTCGACGAGGCCGAGGGCCTCACGACGGTGGGGGTCGCGCCGTGACGACGTCGACGAGGCCCGCCGTGGTCCGGGGGCAGGGCGTCACAGCACCGCTCGGGTTCCGCGCGGCGGGCATGGCGGCGGGCATCAAGGCCTCCGGTCGGCCCGATCTCGCGCTGGTGTTCAACGAGGGTCCCGAGTACGCGGCCGCGGGTGTCTTCACCCGCAACAAGATCAAGGCCGCGCCCGTCCTCTGGTCGCAGCAGGTGCTCACCGCCGGTCGGCTGCGGGCGGTCGTCCTCAACTCCGGCGGCGCCAACGCCTGCACCGGCCCCGACGGGTTCACGGATACCCACCGGACCGCCGAGTCTGTCGCCGCGGCACTGAGCAACTGGGGCACCGAGACCGGTGCGGGCGAGGTGGCGGTCTGCTCCACCGGACTCATCGGCGACCGGTTGCCGATGGACAGGCTGCTGCCGGGCGTCGACGCGATCGTCAAGGACATGGGCGGCGGGCTGTCCGGCGGCACCGACGCCGCGCACGCGATCATGACCACCGACACCGTGCCGAAGCAGGTCGCGGTGCACCACCCGGCAGGCTGGAACATCGGCGGGATGGCCAAGGGGGCAGGCATGCTCGCGCCGTCGCTCGCGACCATGCTCGTCGTCCTCACCACCGATGCCGCGGTCGACGCCGCTGCGCTCGATGCCGCCCTGCGTGCCGCGACGGCACGCACCTTCGACCGGCTCGACGTCGACGGGTCCTGCTCCACCAACGACACCGTGCTGCTGCTCGCGTCGGGGGCGAGCGAGATCGTCCCGGGCGCCGACGACTTCGCGGCCGCTGTCCTCGCCGCGTGCGACGACCTGGCCGACCAGCTCATGGCCGACGCCGAGGGCGTCACGAAGCGGATCCGGATCACCGTGACCGGCGCGGCGACCGAGGACGACGCGGTGGCCGCCGCGCGGACCGTCGCCCGCGACAGCCTCGTCAAGACCGCCCTCTTCGGCTCCGACCCCAACTGGGGACGGGTCGTCGCGGCCGTCGGGATGGCCCCGGTCGCCCTCGACGTCGACCGACTCACGGTGGCGTTCAACGGGACCGAGGTCTACCGCGACACCACGGGCCTGCCCGGCGCGCGCGAGGTCGACCTGTCGGCCGCGGACATCACGCTGAGCATCGACCTCGGTGCCGGCGACGCCGCGGCGACCATCCGCACGACGGACCTGTCGCACGGGTACGTCGAAGAGAACTCGGCGTACTCGTCATGACCACCGCCTCCGCCGACATCTCCGGCCTCGGCGCGCTCGCCAAGGCGCATGTCCTCACCGAGGCGTTGCCCTGGCTGCAGCGGTTCGCCGGCAAGGTCATCGTCGTCAAGTACGGCGGCAACGCGATGGTCGACGACACCCTGAAGGCCGCCTTCGCCCAGGACATGGTGTTCCTGCGGACCTGCGGCATCCATCCCGTGGTCGTGCACGGCGGTGGCCCGCAGATCTCGGCGATGCTGTCGCGGTTGGGCCTGACGGGGGAGTTCCGCGGCGGCTACCGCGTGACCACCCCCGAGGTGATGGACGTGGTCCGCATGGTCCTGTTCGGTCAGGTCGGTCGTGAGCTCGTCGGACTGATCAACGCCCACGGCCCGTACGCCGTCGGCATCTCCGGTGAGGACGCACAGCTCTTCACCGCGACGCGGCGGACGGTCGCCGTCGACGGCGTCGCCACCGACATCGGGCTCGTCGGAGACGTCACCACGGTGGCGCCCGGTGCGGTCACCGACCTGATCCAGGCCGGCCGGATCCCCGTGGTGTCGTCCATCGCCCCCGACGTCGACGGCGTCGTGCACAACATCAACGCCGACACCGCCGCGGCAGCGCTGGCCGAGGCGTTGGGCGCCGAGAAGCTCGTCGTCCTCACCGACGTCGAGGGCCTGTACACCGACTGGCCCGACCGCGGGTCCCTCGCGTCGGAGATCGTCGCCTCGCAGCTCGAGTCGCTGCTGCCGCAGCTCGATTCGGGCATGGTCCCGAAGATGGAGGCGTGCCTGCGCGCCGTGCAGGGCGGAGTGCCGCGTGCCCATGTCATCGACGGCCGCGTGCCGCACTCGATGCTGCTCGAACTGTTCACCGAGGAGGGGATCGGCACGATGGTCCTCCCCGACCCCACCTCACTTCCCGACCTCGACCCACTGTCCGACCCCGTGACGGGAGACCTGGCATGACCGCGGAGACCACCGTCGGCACCGACACGTTGCGGGGCCGGTGGTCGGCCGCGCTCATGGACAACTACGGCACCCCCGGGCTCGCGCTCACGCACGGGTCGGGCGCGGTGGTCGTCGACGCCGACGGCCGCGAGTACCTCGATCTGCTGGGGGGCATCGCCGTGAACGCGCTCGGCCACGGCCATCCGGCCGTCGTCGAGGCGGTGACCCGGCAGCTGCAGACGCTCGGCCACGTCTCCAACCTCTACGTCTCCGAGCCGGTCGTGGCGCTGGCCGAGGCGTTGCTCGACCGTTGGGGCGTGCCGGGGCGGGTCTTCTTCTGCAACTCCGGCGCCGAGGCCAACGAGGCCGCGTTCAAGATCGCGCGCCGGACCGGACGGTCCCGGATCATCGCCACCGAGAACGGGTTCCACGGCCGCACGATGGGCGCCCTCGCCCTCACCGGCCAGCCCGCCAAGCGGGCGCCGTTCGAACCCATGCCCGCCGGGGTGACCTTCGTCCCCTACGGCGACATCGACGCGCTGACCGCAGCCGTCGACGACGACACCGCCGCGGTCGTCCTCGAACCGATCCAGGGGGAGGGCGGCGTCGTCGTCCCACCCGCCGACTACCTCGCCGCGGCCCGGTCGGTCACCACCGACCGCGGCGCACTGCTGATCCTCGACGAGGTGCAGACGGGCGTCGCCCGCACCGGGCCCTTCTTCGCCCACCAGGCGGCGGGCATCGTCCCCGACGTCGTGACCATGGCCAAGGGGCTCGGCGGCGGGCTCCCGATCGGGGCGTGCCTCGCGACCGGGCCCGCGGCCGATCTGCTCACCCCGGGCCAGCACGGCACCACTTTCGGCGGCAACCCCGTCTGCGCCGCGGCCGCGCTGGCCGTGCTGGCCACGGTCGACGCCGAGCGCCTCGGCGACCACGCCGCCGCGGTCGGCAAGACCATCGCCTCCGGCGTCGAGGACCTCGGGCACCCGCTCGTGTCCCACGTCCGGGGCGCGGGCCTGCTGCTGGGCATCGTGCTCACGGCGCCGCGCTCGAAGGCGGTCGAGGCCGCGGCCCGGGACGCCGGGTACCTGGTGAACGCGCCCGCGGCCGACGTCATCCGGCTCGCCCCGCCGCTCGTCCTCACCGACGAGCAGGCGCGCACCTTCGTCGCCGCGCTGCCCGCGATCCTGGACGTGGCCTCCGAGGCGGACTCGTGACCGTGCGCCACTTCCTCCGCGACGACGACCTCACCCCCGACGAGCAGGCCGAGGTCCTCGCGCTCGCGGCCGAGCTGAAGGCGGACCCGTTCTCGCGCCGTCCGCTCGAGGGGCCGAAGGGCGTCGCCGTCATCTTCGACAAGAACTCGACCCGCACCCGCTTCTCGTTCGAGGTGGGCATCGCCCAACTCGGCGGCCACGCCGTCATCGTCGACGGCAAGAGCACCCAGATGGGCCGGGACGAGACGCTCTCCGACACCGGTAAGGTCCTGTCACGGTTCGTCGATGCGATCGTGTGGCGGACCTTCGGCCAGGACCGGCTCGACGAGATGGCCTCGGCCGCGACGGTCCCGGTCGTCAACGCGCTGTCCACGGAGTTCCACCCGTGCCAGGTGCTCGCCGACCTGCAGACGATCATCGAACACAAGGGCCGCGCGGCCGGGTTGTCGATGACGTATCTCGGCGACGGCGCGAACAACATGGCGCACTCGTTGCTGCTCGGCGGCGTGACCGCGGGGATGGACGTCACCGTCGCCGCGCCCGAGGGGTTCGTCCCGGCGCCGTTCGTGCTCGAGGCCGTCCGCGCCCGCGCGGCCGAGACCGGCGCCAGCGCACGAGTTCTCACCGACCCGCGCGCCGCGGTGGAGGGCGCCGACGTCGTCGTCACCGACACCTGGACGTCGATGGGCGACGAGGCCGACGGTCTCGACCGTGTCGGTCCGTTCCGGCCGTACCAGGTGAACGACGAGCTGCTGGCCGCGGCCGCGGACGACGCGATCGTGCTGCACTGCCTGCCGGCGCACCGCGGCGACGAGATCACCGACGCCGTGATCGACGGGCCGCGCAGCGTCGTGTTCGACGAGGCCGAGAACCGCCTGCACGCGCAGAAGGCGCTGCTGGTCTGGTTGCTGGAGCGCTCGCGGTGAGCGCCCTCGAGCACTCCGGACCGGATCCGCGGAGTCCGTCGGGTCGGTTGTCGCACACCCGCGCCGGGCGGCACGCGGCGATCGTCGCGATCCTCGCCGAGAACCACGTGCACAGCCAGGCCGAGCTGCAGGCGCTTCTCGTGCGTGCGGGGATCGAGGCCACCCAGGCCACCATCTCGCGCGACCTGGACGAGCTGGGCGCGGTGAAACTGCGTGCAGCCGACGGCGGCGCGGGCGTCTACGTCGTCCCCGAGGACGGGTCACCCGTGCGCGGGGTGTCGGGAGGCACCGACCGTCTGTCCCGACTGCTCGCCGACCTGCTCGTCTCGACCGATCACAGCGGCGGGATGGCGGTCCTGCGGACGCCGCCCGGCGCCGCGCACTACCTCGCGAGCGCGATCGACCGTGCCAGCCTGCCTCAGGTGGTCGGCACCGTCGCCGGGGATGACACCATCTTCGTGGTCGCCCGCGACCCCGTCACCGGCGAGGAGATCGCCCGCATGCTCGAGGGCCTGGCGTGAGCCGGGACCCCTCCCACCGACCGACCACCACCGACACACCAGGAGCTGCAGACAACCATGGCTGAACGCGTCATCCTCGCCTACTCCGGTGGCCTCGACACCTCCGTGGCCATCAGCTGGATCGGTCGCGAGACCGGCAAGGAGGTCGTCGCCGTCGCCATCGACCTCGGTCAGGGCGGCGAGGACATGGAGATCGTCCGACAGCGCGCCATCGACTGCGGTGCCGTCGAGGCTGTCGTCGTCGACGCCCGGGACGAGTTCGCCGAGCAGTACTGCCTGCCGACGATCCAGTCGAACGCTCTCTACATGAACCGCTACCCGCTGGTGTCGGCGATCAGTCGCCCGCTCATCGTCAAGCATCTCGTCGACGCAGCCCGTTCCCACGGCGGGACGGTCGTGGCCCACGGCTGCACCGGCAAGGGCAACGACCAGGTGCGGTTCGAGGTCGGGTTCAACACCCTCGCACCGGAACTCGAGGTGCTCGCGCCGGTCCGTGACTACGCGTGGACGCGCGAGAAGGCGATCGCGTTCGCCGAGGAGAACGCGATCCCGATCAACGTCACGAAGAAGTCGCCGTTCTCCATCGACCAGAACGTGTGGGGTCGTGCCGTCGAGACCGGTTTCCTCGAGGACCTGTGGAACGCCCCGACCAAGGACGTCTACGACTACACCGAGGACCCCTCGGCGAACTTCACCGCGCCGGACGAGCTCACCATCTCGTTCGACAAGGGTCGCCCGATCGCGATCGACGGCCGCCCGGTGTCGGTGCTGCAGGCCATCCAGGAACTCAACGAGCGCGCCGGTCGGCACGGCGTCGGCCGCCTCGACGTCGTCGAGGACCGCCTCGTCGGCATCAAGAGCCGCGAGGTCTACGAGGCCCCCGGCGCGATGGTCCTCATCCGCGCACACGAGGAGCTCGAGCACGTCACCCTCGAGCGCGAGCTCGGCCGCTACAAGCGCCACGTCGACCAGGACTGGGCCGAGCAGGTCTACGACGGCCTGTGGTTCTCGCCGCTCAAGTCCGCCCTCGACAGCTTCGTGCAGCACACGCAGGAGCACGTCACCGGGGAGATCCGGCTCACCCTGCACGCGGGCGTCATCGACGTGAACGGTCGTCGCAGTGGGGAGTCGCTCTACGACTTCACCCTCGCCACCTACGACGCGGGCGACGCCTTCGACCAGTCCGCGGCGAAGGGCTTCGTGCAGCTGCACGGCCTGTCGTCGAAGATCGCCGCACGCCGCGACCGCGGCGCCGTCGCGCCGCAGGCCCTGTCGGACGTGGGGAACGTGGAGTCCGACGCATGAGCGATGCCCCGCACGGCACCAACACCGGGGCGTTGTGGGGCGGTCGGTTCGCCGGGGGTCCCGCCGACGCGATGGCGGCGCTGAGCAAGTCGACGCACTTCGACTGGGCGCTGGCGCCCTACGACGTGCGCGCCTCGCAGGCCCACGCCCGGGTGCTGCACCGCGCGGGCCTGTTGTCCGACGACGACCTGGCCACCATGCTCGGCGGCCTCGAGTCGCTCGCGGCCGACGTCGCGTCCGGGGCGTTCACCGCCGCCGAGTCCGACGAGGACGTCCACGGCGCGCTCGAACGCGGACTCATCGACCGGGTCGGACCCGAGGTCGGCGGCCGGCTCCGCGCCGGTCGGTCCCGCAACGACCAGGTCGCCACCCTGTTCCGGATGTGGCTGCGCGACGCGCTCGTCGTCGTGGCGGAGGGCGTCCTCGACGTGTGCGCGGCCCTGGTCGACCGCGCGGCGACCTACCCGGACGCGGTCATGCCGGGCAAGACGCACCTGCAGGCGGCGCAGCCGGTACTGCTGGCCCATCACCTGCTCGCGCACGCGCACCCGTTGACCCGCGACGTCGACCGCCTGCTGGACCTCGACCGGCGGACGGCCGTGTCGCCGTACGGTTCCGGGGCGCTCGCGGGGTCGTCGCTCGGGCTCGACCCCGACGGCATCGCCGCCGATCTCGGGTTCGACGCCGCCGCCGACAACTCGATCGACGCGACGAGTTCCCGGGACTTCGCCGCCGAGGCGGCGTTCGTGTTCGCGATGATCGCCGTCGACCTGTCCCGGCTGTCGGAGGACGTGATCCTGTGGACGACATCGGAGTTCGGCTACGCGACCCTGGCCGACGAGTGGTCCACGGGCAGCTCGATCATGCCGCAGAAGAAGAACCCCGACGTCGCCGAACTCGCGCGCGGCAAGAGCGGGCGGCTCATCGGCAACCTGTCGGGCCTGCTCGCGACGCTGAAGGCGCAGCCGTTGGCCTACAACCGGGACCTGCAGGAGGACAAGGAGCCAGTCTTCGACTCGGTCGCCCAGCTGACGCTGTTGTTGCCCGCGGTGGCCGGGATGGTCGGCACGCTCACGTTCCACCCCGAGCGGATGGCGGAGTTGGCGCCCGCCGGCTTCACCCTCGCCACCGACATCGCGGAGTGGCTGGTCCGCCAGGGGGTCCCGTTCCGCGTCGCCCACGAGGTCGCCGGCGCCTGCGTCCGGGCCGCGGAATCCCGGGGTGTCGGGCTCGACGAGTTGTCCGACGACGAGTTCGCAGCAGTCTCCGAGCACCTGTCGCCGGCCGTCCGTGAGGTCCTCACCGTCAACGGGTCCATCGCGTCGCGGTCGGCCCGTGGGGGCACGGCGGGAGTCCGGGTGACCGAGCAGCGCGCGGCGCTCGACGCCCACGTGCGGACCCTGCGCGAACGGGTACTACGGCGGCAGAGCGCACCAGTAGAGTGAGACCGTCGCGACGCCGTCGGTGTCGCTGTGAGCGCAGTCACTGACGCAGGAGGTGTGTCGCGTGGTGGGCATCCCGAACCTCGGTCGAGCTCTCGATCGGGTCGTCGCCACCGCCCAGAACGGTCTCGAGGTCATCCGCATGGGCGGGCTCGAGACCGGGACCACCCCGGCGCCGTTCCGGGTCGAGGAGACGTCGCCGATGTATCGCCTGCGGCGGTATTTCCCGGACGACGTCCCCGACGGCCCGGCCGCGCTGCTGATCCACCCGATGATGGTGTCGGCCAACATCTACGACGTCACCCGGCACAACGGCGCGGTCTCGATCCTGCACGCCGCGGGGATCGACCCGTGGGTCGTCGACTTCGGCTCACCCGACCAGCAGGTCGGCGGCATGGAGCGGACGCTCGCCGACCACATCGTCGCCCTCGACGAGATCGTCGACCTCATCCACGAGGAGACGGGTCGTCCGGTCCACCTGATCGGCTACTCGCAGGGCGGCATGTTCGCCTATCAGACCGCCGCCTACCGGCGGTCGCGGGAGATCGCCAGCCTCACCACGTTCGGCAGCCCGGTCGACGTGCTCGCGGCGCTGCCGCTGGGTCTGCCCGCGAACATCATGGCCCCGCTGGCCGAGGTGTTCGCCGACAACGTCTTCAACCGCATCGCGATCCCGGGCTGGCTCGCCCGCACCGGCTTCCAGATGCTCGACCCGGTGAAGGCGGCGCGCAGTCGCATCGACTTCCTGCGCCAACTGCACGACCGCAACGCGCTGCTGCCGCGCGAGGACCAGCGGCGCTTCCTCGAGGTCGACGGATGGGTCGCGTGGTCGGGGCCGGCGATCGCCGAGCTGCTCCGGCAGTTCGTCGTCCACAACCGCATGGTGTCGGGCGGGTTCGTCATCCGCGACCGCCTCGTCACCCTCGCCGAGGTCACCTGCCCGGTGCTTGCGTTCGTCGGCAGCGCCGACGACATCGGCCAGCCGCTGGCCGTCCGGGGCATCAAGCGCGCCGCCCCCCGCGCCGACGTCTACGAGTCGATGCTGCCGGTCGGGCACTTCGGTCTCGTCGTCGGCTCGGTCGCCGGCGCGCAGAGCTGGCCGACCACCTCGCAGTGGATCCGCTGGCGCGAGGGCCTCGACGAGCAGCCCGCCGACATCGTGCCGATGACGGAGAACCCGCAGGACTCCACGGGATCCGGCGTCAGCCTCACCTCGCGGGTCACCCACGGCATCGGTGCCGTCGCCGACGCGAGCGCCGGGGTGGGCCGCGAACTCGCGCACGCCGCCGACTCGTTCCGCCGCACCTCGCAGGCGGTGCTCCGCGAGTCCGTGCGCACGCTGCCGCGTCTGGTGCGTCTGGGCCAGATCCAGCCGGGGACCCGGATCTCGCTGGGCAAGCTGATGACCGAGAACGCCGAGCGCTTCGGTCACCGGGAGTTGTTCCTCTTCGAGGACCGCGTCCTGAGCCACGTCGAGGTCAACCGCCGTGTCGACAACGTCGTGCGCGGGTTCATCGCCTGCGGTGTACGTCCCGGCCAGCACGTCGGCGTGATGATGGAGACGCGTCCGAGCGCCCTGGTCGCGGTCGCCGCGCTCTCGCGTCTGGGCGCGGTCGTCGTGCCGCTGCCGCCGGACGCCGCGCTCGACCCGATGCTGACCCTCGCCGACGTCACGGTCGTCGTCACCGACCCCGACAGCCTCGACCACGTGATCGGCCACGCCGAGCGCGTCCTCGTCCTCGGTGGCGGTGACGCCCGCGCCATCCCGGAGGCCGACGGCGACGCGGTCGTCGACATGGAGCAGATCGACCCCGACCAGGTCGAGCTGCCGTCGTGGTTCCGTCCCGACCCCGGTCTCGCCGGCGACCTGGCGTTCATCTTCTTCACCACCTCGGGCGGCACGCTGCAGCGGTGGCCGGTCACCAACCACCGCTGGGCGCAGTCGGCCTTCGGTGCCGCCTCGGCCGCGGCCATCGGCGGCAACGACACCGTCTACTGCCTCACGCCGCTGCACCACGCGTCGGGCCTGCTGACCACCCTCGGCGGGACGGTCGTCGGCGGCGCCCGCATCGCACTGTCGTCGGGCATCGGTCCGGAGAGCTTCGCCCGCGAGGTGTACCGCTACGGCATCACCGTCGTCTCCTACACCTGGACGATGCTCAACGGGATCGTCCGCGACCCCGACCTCGCCATCACCGACCACAACCCGATCCGCCTCTTCATCGGCTCGGGCATGCCCGCGGGACTCTGGGACGACGTCGTCGCGCGGTTCCCGGACGCCGGCGTCATGGAGTTCTTCGCCACCGCGGACGGCGCGGCGATCCTCGGCGACGTGTCCGGCGTCAAGATCGGCTCGATCGGACGCCCGTTGCCGGAGACCAACCGTGTGCGGGTGGCCGCGTGGGACGTGATGGAGGAGCGCTTCCACCTCGACGCCCGCGGCTACGTCCGTGAGGCGCACGTCGACGAGGTCGGCGTCCTGCTCGCGCAGACCCGCCAGCGCGACGAGACCGGCGCCACCGTCCTGCGGGACGTCTTCGGCTCCCACGACCGGTGGGAGACGTCCGGCCAGCTCGTCCGCCGCGACATCGACGGTGACCACTGGTTGATGGGCAGCGTCAGCGGGATCATCAAGAGCGACGAGGGCCCGGTGTACCCCCAGCCGATCGTCGCCGCGCTGTCCCGCCACCCCGACGTCGACCAGGTCGTCGTGTACGGGACCACGGTGGACGACCACGAACTCGCGGTCGCCGTCGTGTCGCCGCGGCGTCACACGGCCAACCTCACGGTGTCGTCGCTGCGCGTCGCGCTCGCCGGACTACCGGCCTCCGAGCGCCCGCATGTCATCTGGGCCGTCGACGAGATCCCGCTGAGCCACTCCTACCGCCCGGTGCCGAACTGCTTCCGCGCCGAGGGGATCCCCAGGCCGAGCGCCCGCGTCTGGTACCGCGACGAGAACGGCCGCTACCGCCGGCTCACCCGCACCGTCGCCGACGAGAAGGGCTGGTCGGCGCAGGGTGACGCGATCACCGAGGCCAAGTCGTCCTGACCTGCCGTGATCAGGTTGACACCCGCCCGACGAGGTCGCCCATCCGCCCGACCGGGAGACTGACACCATGCCGCTCGACGCGTACCTGACCGAACGCCTTGTCTGCCCGCAGGATCACGGACCGCTCCTGCACCTCGACACCGACACCGGACCCGACGAGGTGCTCTACAACCCGCGGCTGCGGGTGGTCTACCGCGTCGACGACGGCATCCCGGTGTTGCTCATCCCCGAGGCACGTCCGGTCGACGACGCCGAGCACGAGGCACTAATGGCCAGGTCCGACCGCTGAGGTGACTGCTTCCCTCGACCGCGCGCAGCTTGCGGTCGACCCGGTCGACGCGGCCAGGCGACTGCTCGGCTGCGTCGTCCAGCACGGTCCCGTCGCGCTGCGGATCGTGGAGACCGAGGCCTACGGCGGTCCCGACGGCGGCCGCCACCCCGATCCGGGTGCCCACTCCTACCGCGGACCGACTCCCCGCGCGGCGGTCATGTTCGGTCCGGCCGGCCACGCCTACGTCTACCGGTCCTACGGCATCCATCTGTGCGTCAACATCACCTGCGAGTCCGACGGCGAGGGCGGTGCCGTGCTGCTCCGGTCGGCCGAGGTCGTCGCCGGTCACGATGTCGTCGCGGACCGTCGACGCTCGCCGGCCGGTGTCGTCCCGCCGGAGAACCGGTGGGCCATGGGTCCCGGCAACCTCGGTTCGGCGCTGGGAGTCGGGCTCGCGGACTCGGGCCGTGACGTGCTGGACCCACGCTCCGACCTGCGGTTGCTGCCCGGGCAGGGCGTCGAGGACACACAGATCCGTGTCGGACCCCGGGTCGGGCTGACCGTCGCGACCGGTCGCCCGTGGCGGTTCTGGGTCGACGGGCACCCCGCGGTCTCGGCCTGGCGGCCCGGCTCGGCCGCCGTACGCGCCCGCCGCTCGTCGTCGTCGGGGGATGCGGAAAGATCGGACTGGTGAGCACCGACATCATCGACGACCTGCAGTGGCGCGGGCTGATCGCCCAGTCGACCGATATCGACGAGCTGCGTGCCCGGCTGGCGCGCGGCACGCTCTCCCTCTACGCCGGGTTCGACCCGACCGGCCCCAGCCTGCACGCCGGACACCTGGTCCCGCTGCTCACCCTGCGCCGCTTCCAGCTCGCCGGGCACCGACCCGTCGTGCTGGCGGGTGGCGCCACCGGCATGATCGGCGACCCCCGGGACGTGGGGGAGCGGACCATGCAGACCGCCGACACCGTCCGGGACTGGGCGCGCCGGATCGACGCGCAGCTGCAGCGGTTCGTGACCATCGACGACTCGCCGTCGGGCGCGGTGGTCGCCGACAACCTGGACTGGACCGGCGGGCTGTCGGTGGTCGACTTCCTGCGCGACGTCGGCAAGCACTTCTCGGTCAACGTCATGCTGGCCCGCGACACGATCAAGCGGCGGCTGGCCGGCGACGGGATCAGCTACACCGAGTTCAGCTACATGCTCCTGCAGGCCAACGACTTCGTTCAGCTGAACCGCCTGCACGGTTGCGAACTGCAGATCGGTGGCTCCGACCAGTGGGGGAACATCGTCGCCGGCGTCGACCTGGCGCGACGGATCGACGGCACGGCACTGCACGCGCTGACGGTCCCGCTGGTCACCGCCGCCGACGGCACCAAGTTCGGCAAGTCGACCGGTGGCGGCAGCCTGTGGCTCGACCCGACGATGACCAGCCCCTACGCCTGGTACCAGTACTTCGTGAACACCGCCGACGCCGACGTCGTGCGGTACCTGCGGTGGTTCACGTTCCTCGAGCGCGACGAGATCGACGACCTCGAGAAGGTCACCGCGGAGTCACCCCATCTGCGTGCGGCGCAGAAGCGCCTCGCCGCGGAGATGACGACGCTGGTCCACGGTGCCGACCAGACCGCCGCCGTCGAGGCGGCCAGTCAGGCGCTCTTCGGTCGCGGTGACCTGTCCGGCCTGGACGAGTCGACCATCGCCGGAGCATTGCGGGAGACCGGCGCCGTCGAGCTGGGCTCCGACGACCCGCGCTCGATCGTCGACCTGTTGGTGGCGAGCGGACTCTGCGACGGGAACAAGGCCGCCCGACGGGTGGTCGCCGAGGGCGGTGCCTACGTGAACAACACCAAGATCGAGGATGCGGCCTGGCAGCCCGGGGCCGGCGACCTGCTCCCGGGCGGGTGGTTGGTGCTGCGACGAGGGAAGCGCACGGTCGCAGGTGTGCACCTCACGTCGGCCACGTAACCGACAGCAGGGCGCTGACCAGGCAATTTGACGCTCTGTTCGCATCTGTGTAACTTCTTCCATGCACCGCAGCGAGGGAAAACACCGAAGGGCCTCAGAGCCCGCCGGAACCGCTAGCGCGAGGTGCAGAACCCCAGATGGAAACCGCTGGAAACAGTCGTCTCATCTGGCAGCTCCCACGGGAACCCCGAGCAGGGCGGAACGTGCGGGTGTGTGTTCTTTGAGAACTCGATAGTGTGTTGACAATTGTTGGTGAGTTTTTGTTGCCTGCGATCATCTGTCAGTGGTGGTTGTGGGTTTTTTGGATTGTTTGGTCAGGTTTTGCTTTCCTGATTGTGTTGAAATGCCGGGTTTCCTGGTGGTTTCAGTGTTTTTTCATGGAGAGTTTGATCCTGGCTCAGGACGAACGCTGGCGGCGTGCTTAACACATGCAAGTCGAACGGAAAGGCCCTTCGGGGTACTCGAGTGGCGAACGGGTGAGTAACACGTGGGTGATCTGCCTCGTACTCTGGGATAAGCCTGGGAAACTGGGTCTAATACCGGATAGGACCTTCTCTCGCATGGGGGTTGGTGGAAAGTTTTTCGGTACGAGATGGGCCCGCGGCCTATCAGCTTGTTGGTGGGGTAATGGCCTACCAAGGCGACGACGGGTAGCCGGCCTGAGAGGGCGACCGGCCACACTGGGACTGAGACACGGCCCAGACTCCTACGGGAGGCAGCAGTGGGGAATATTGCACAATGGGCGCAAGCCTGATGCAGCGACGCCGCGTGAGGGATGACGGCCTTCGGGTTGTAAACCTCTTTCACCAGGGGCGAATGTGACGGTACCTGGAGAAGAAGCACCGGCCAACTACGTGCCAGCAGCCGCGGTAATACGTAGGGTGCGAGCGTTGTCCGGAATTACTGGGCGTAAAGAGCTCGTAGGCGGTTTGTCGCGTCGTTCGTGAAAACCCGATGCTTAACATCGGGCGTGCGGGCGATACGGGCAGACTTGAGTACTACAGGGGAGACTGGAATTCCTGGTGTAGCGGTGAAATGCGCAGATATCAGGAGGAACACCGGTGGCGAAGGCGGGTCTCTGGGTAGTAACTGACGCTGAGGAGCGAAAGCGTGGGTAGCGAACAGGATTAGATACCCTGGTAGTCCACGCCGTAAACGGTGGGTACTAGGTGTGGGTTCCTTTCACGGGATCCGTGCCGTAGCTAACGCATTAAGTACCCCGCCTGGGGAGTACGGCCGCAAGGCTAAAACTCAAAGGAATTGACGGGGGCCCGCACAAGCGGCGGAGCATGTGGATTAATTCGATGCAACGCGAAGAACCTTACCTGGGTTTGACATACACCAGACGCTGGTAGAGATATCAGTTCCCTTGTGGTTGGTGTACAGGTGGTGCATGGCTGTCGTCAGCTCGTGTCGTGAGATGTTGGGTTAAGTCCCGCAACGAGCGCAACCCTTGTCCTGTATTGCCAGCGGGTTATGCCGGGGACTTGCAGGAGACTGCCGGGGTCAACTCGGAGGAAGGTGGGGATGACGTCAAGTCATCATGCCCCTTATGTCCAGGGCTTCACACATGCTACAATGGCCGGTACAGAGGGCTGCGATACCGTGAGGTGGAGCGAATCCCTTAAAGCCGGTCTCAGTTCGGATCGGGGTCTGCAACTCGACCCCGTGAAGTCGGAGTCGCTAGTAATCGCAGATCAGCAACGCTGCGGTGAATACGTTCCCGGGCCTTGTACACACCGCCCGTCACGTCATGAAAGTCGGTAACACCCGAAGCCGGTGGCCTAACCCTTGTGGAGGGAGCCGTCGAAGGTGGGATCGGCGATTGGGACGAAGTCGTAACAAGGTAGCCGTACCGGAAGGTGCGGCTGGATCACCTCCTTTCTAAGGAGAACACAACAGCTCAGGCTCACACCGTTCGTGTGTGGGGTGGGTGTGTTCATCTGTGAGCGCCAACGAGCTCGTCGCCGGCCTGGATCATCCCGGGTTGGGTTCGGGGAGTCCACCATGCTGTGAGGTGTGGTGGTGTCAATACACTGTCGGGTCCTGAGGGAACACACCATTCGAGTGTGGTTTCTCGGTAGTCCATCATTGCGCAGCCCGGTAACGGGAGATGTCGTGCTTTCGGGTGCGGTGGATCTCGGGGTGTGTGGGTGGTGGGTGTGTGTTGTTTGAGAATTGCACAGTGGATGCGAGCATCTTTATTTAGTTTGTTGTTTGTAAGTGTGTAAGGGCGTTCGGTGGATGTCTTGGTACCAGGAGCCGATGAAGGACGTGGTAGGCCGCGATAGTCCTCGGGGAGTTGTCAAACGAGCTGTGATCCGAGGGTGTCCGAATGGGGAAACCCAGCACCCGTGATGGGGTGTTACCCGCTGCTGAATGTATAGGCAGTGTGGAGGGAACGTGGGGAAGTGAAACATCTCAGTACCCGCAGGAAGAGAAAACAATAGTGATTCCGTGAGTAGTGGCGAGCGAAAGCGGAGGAGGCCAAACCATGCGCATGTGATACCCGGCAGGGGTTGTGTGTGTGGGGTTGTGGGGTCTGGTGTTCCCAATGCTGCCGTGTTGGGTGCGAGTGAGAAAACTGCGCGCTAGGTGAACTGGCCTGGAATGGTCGACCGTAGACGGTGAGAGTCCGGTAGTCGAAAGTGTGTGGTCTCGTGTGCCAGGTGCCCAAGTAGCAGCGGGCCCGTGGAATCTGCTGTGAATCTGCCGGGACCACCCGGTAAGCCTGAATACTTCCTGGTGACCGATAGCGGACAAGTACCGTGAGGGAAAGATGAAAAGTACCCCGGGAGGGGAGTGAAATAGTACCTGAAACCGAGCGCTTACAATCCGTCAGAGCCTGCGCCCCTTGTGGGGTGGGTGATGGCGTGCCTTTTGAAGAATGAGCCTGCGAGTTAGTGGCACGTCGCGAGGTTAACCCGTGTGGGGTAGCCGTAGCGAAAGCGAGTCTGAACAGGGCGGTTCAGTGGCGTGTTCTAGACCCGAAGCGGAGTGATCTACCCATGGCCAGGGTGAAGCGTCGGTAAGACGACGTGGAGGCCCGAACCCACTTCAGTTGAAAATGGAGGGGATGAGCTGTGGGTAGGGGTGAAAGGCCAATCAAACTCCGTGATAGCTGGTTCTCCCCGAAATGCATTTAGGTGCAGCGTCGCATGTTTCTCGCTGGAGGTAGAGCTACTGGATGGCCGATGGGCCCTATCAGGTTACTGACGTCAGCCAAACTCCGAATGCCAGTGAGTGAGAGTGCGGCAGTGAGACTGCGGGCGATAAGGTTCGTAGTCGAGAGGGAAACAGCCCAGATCGCCGGCTAAGGCCCCTAAGCGTGTACTAAGTGGAAAAGGATGTGGGGTCGCGAAGACAACCAGGAGGTTGGCTTAGAAGCAGCCACCCTTGAAAGAGTGCGTAATAGCTCACTGGTCAAGTGATCCTGCGCCGACAATGTAGCGGGGCTCAAGTACACCGCCGAAGCCGCGGCACTCACACAAGACATCCACACGCGCCTGCGGGTGTGTGTGTAGTGGTGTGGGTGGGTAGGGGAGCGTCCTGCATCCGTGGAAGCGTCGGAGTGATCCAGGCGTGGAGGGTGTGGGAGTGAGAATGCAGGCATGAGTAGCGAAAGAAGAGTGAGAAACTCTTCCGCCGGATGACCAAGGGTTCCTGGGCCAGGCTAATCCGCCCAGGGTGAGTCGGGACCTAAGGCGAGGCCGACAGGCGTAGTCGATGGACAACGGGTTGATATTCCCGTACCCGTGTTCGTAGCGTCCATGCTGAATCACATGTACTAACCATCCAAAACCACCGAGAAGACCTTCGGGTCTCGAGTGTGGGGCTGCATGGGACCTTGTGTGGTAGTAGGCAAGCGATGGGGTGACGCAGGAAGGTAGTGGGGCCAGTCAGTGGTTGTACTGGTGTAAGCCTGTAGGGCGAACGGTAGGCAAATCCGCCGTTCACACAGCCTGAGAGGTGATGCGTAGCCGTTTGAGGCGAATTCCATGATCCTATGCTGCCGAGAAAAGCCTCTAGCGAGTTGGAACACGGCCCGTACCCCAAACCAACACAGGTGGTCAGGTAGAGAATACTAAGGCGATCGAGAGAACTGTGGTTAAGGAACTCGGCAAAATACCCCCGTAACTTCGGGAGAAGGGGGGCCTCTGCTGGTGACCCATGTACGTGGTGAGCTGGTGGGGGTCGCAGAGACCAGAGAGAAGCGACTGTTTACTAAAAACACAGGTCCGTGCGAAGTCGTAAGACGATGTATACGGACTGACGCCTGCCCGGTGCTGGAAGGTTAAGAGGACCGGTTAATCACTTCGGTGGTGAAGCTGAGAATTTAAGCCCCAGTAAACGGCGGTGGTAACTATAACCATCCTAAGGTAGCGAAATTCCTTGTCGGGTAAGTTCCGACCTGCACGAATGGCGTAACGACTTCTCTGCTGTCTCAACCACAGACTCGGCGAAATTGCAGTACGAGTAAAGATGCTCGTTACGCGCGGCAGGACGAAAAGACCCCGGGACCTTCACTATAGCTTGGTATTGGTGTTCGGTTCGGTTTGTGTAGGATAGGTGGGAGACTGTGAAGCCCGCACGCCAGTGTGGGTGGAGTCGTTGTTGAAATACCACTCTGATCGTATTGGATACCTCAACCTCGGACCATGATCTGGTTCAGGGACAGTGCCTGGTGGGTAGTTTAACTGGGGCGGTTGCCTCCCAAAATGTAACGGAGGCGCCCAAAGGTTCCCTCAGCCTGGTTGGCAATCAGGTGTTGAGTGCAAGTGCACAAGGGAGCTTGACTGTGAGACGGACATGTCGAGCAGGGACGAAAGTCGGGACTAGTGATCCGGCACCGGCATGTGGAAGCGGTGTCGCTCAACGGATAAAAGGTACCCCGGGGATAACAGGCTGATCTTCCCCAAGAGTCCATATCGACGGGATGGTTTGGCACCTCGATGTCGGCTCGTCGCATCCTGGGGCTGGAGTAGGTCCCAAGGGTTGGGCTGTTCGCCCATTAAAGCGGCACGCGAGCTGGGTTTAGAACGTCGTGAGACAGTTCGGTCTCTATCCGCCGCGCGCGTAAGAAACTTGAGGAAACCTGTCCCTAGTACGAGAGGACCGGGACGGACGAACCTCTGGTGTGCCAGTTGTTCCACCAGGAGCACCGCTGGTTAGCTACGTTCGGAAGGGATAACCGCTGAAAGCATCTAAGCGGGAAGCCTGTTCCAAGATGAGGTTTCTCACCACCTTCGCGTGGTTAAGGCCCCCCACAGACCATGGGGTTGATAGGCCAGAACTGGAAGCCCAGTAATGGGTGCAGGTGACTGGTACTAATCGGCCGAGGACTTACAACAACAAACCAATAAGGCTTGTTTCGCATCCACTGTGCAATATCTGAAACAACACACACGCAAGCGTGGTTGATAAACAAACCCGTGTGGTTTCACAGAGTTACGGCGGCCATAGCGGAGGGGAAACGCCCGGCCCCATTCCGAACCCGGAAGCTAAGCCCTCCAGCGCCGATGGTACTGCACCCTAACCAGTGTGGGAGAGTAGGACACCGCCGAACACAACATCCCGACAAGGCCTCTGAACTCTAGTTCAGGGGCCTTGTCGCATGTCTGGGGTCGGCAGTTGCCTGCGCGTACGATCTCCCGGCATGACCCTGTTCCAGCGTGTTGCCAACGGCGCCAACAAGGCGGTCTTCCCCCTCCTCCGAGTCCCCGGACTCGCCCGACTGCTCGGCAGGTCGATGGTCGTCCTCGAGTACACCGGTCGGAAGTCCGGGCGGACGATCCGGCTGCCGGTCAGCTATCGGCAGAAGGGCGACACCGTGACGGTGACGGTGGCCGCACCCAGCCAGAAGTCGTGGTGGAAGAACTTCTCCGGCGACGGCGCACCCATCGCCGTGGAGTATCCCGGCGGCGGCCGGCGGACCGGACACGCCGCCACGCGCACCAACGACAAAGGGTGGCGCCAGGTCGTCATCGACCTGACACCACCCTCGTAGACGTCGCGACGCGGGTCAGCTGAGGTGATGCACCTCCTGCAGCCCGTACACCGGTGTCTCCATGCCCTCGTACCGCGCCTTCAGTTGCAACGCGAGGTACAGCGAGTAGTGCCGTGACTGGTGCAGGTTGCCCCCGTGGAACCACAGGTTCTCCTGCTGCGTCGGCTTCCACATGTTGCGCTGCTCGCCCTCCCACGGCCCGGGATCCTTCGTGGTGTCCGACCCGAGCCCCCACACCTTGCCGACCTTGTCGGCGACGTCCTGGCCGATGAGGTCGGCAGCCCAGCCGTTCATCGAGCCGTAGCCGGTCGCGTACACGACGACGTCCGCCGGCAACTCCGTCCCGTCGCTCAGCACCACCGAGTCCTCGGTGAGGTGGTCGACCTGCCCGTGGGCGAGCGCGATGGTCCCGTCGGCGACGAGCTCCGCGGCGCCGACGTCGATGTAGTAGCCGGAGCCGCGGCGGAGGTACTTCATGAACAGACCGGAACCGTCGTCGCCCCAGTCATGGCGGAACCCGGCCGCCTCGAGCCGGTCGTAGAAGTCTCTGTCCCGTTCACGGATCGCGTCGTAGATCGGGATCTGGAACTCGTGCATGATCCGGTACGGCAGCGACGCGAAGGTCAGGTCCGCCTTCTCCGTGGTCATGCCGGACGCCACCGCGCGTTCCGAGTAGAGGTCGCCGAGGCCCAGATCCATCAGCGACTCCGACTTCACGATGTGTGTCGAGGAGCGCTGCACCATCGTGACTTCGGCGCCGTGCTCGACGAGCGCCTTGCAGATGTCGTGGGCCGAGTTGTTCGACCCGATGACGACGGCACGCTTGCCGGCGTACGCGTCGGGACCGGGGTGGGCGCTCGAGTGGTGCTGATCGCCCCGGAAGACGTCCATCCCGGGGAAGTCGGGGACGTTCGGCTTCCCCGACATCCCCGTCGCCAGGACGAGGTGCTCCGGGTGCAGGGCGAGGCGCTCGCCGTCGCGGTCGATCTCGACGATCCACCGCTTGCTCTCCTCGTCGAAAGACGCCGACAGGCAGGTGGTCGAGCCCCAGTAGGGGACCTCCATCACCCGTGTGTAGAACTCCAGCCAGTCGCCGATCTTGTCCTTCGGGGCGAACACCGGCCAGTTTTCCGGGAACGGCAGGTACGGGAGGTGGTCGTACCAGACCGGGTCGTGCAGGCAGAGAGACTTGTACCGTCCGCGCCACTGGTCGCCCGGGCGCTCGTGACGGTCCACGACGATCGCCGGCACCCCGAGTTGCCGAAGCCGAGCCCCGAGCGCGATGCCGCCCTGACCGCCGCCGATGATCAGCGTGTGCGGTTGGATCGTGCGGCCGAGCTCGCGATCCTCGGCCTCGCGTCGCTCCGCCCACGACCGCGGGTCCTCGGACTGACCGTGGACGGCACCCATCACCCGACGCGTCCCCTGCGGCTCCTCGTGTCCGGTGAGTTCCCGCAGCGTCGTCAGCAGCGTCCAGGCGCGGTCCTCGCCGTCGTCGTCGCGGCTGATGCGGACGTGCCCCTTGCCGGTCCCGACCGCGGTGCGGAACTCGATGAAGGCCGACACGACGCCACCGTCCTCGGTCGCCGGCTCGAGGGTGGCGAAGCCGGACGGGTCGGTGTCGTCGAGGCGGGCGTCGAGCATCGCGCCGATGGCGTCACGACCCTCCGAGGTGCGCAGGTTCCAGGTGAACGAGACGAGGTCCCGCCAGAAGCTGTCCACCCGGAACAACCCGGTGACGCCCGCGACGTCCCGCGCGGCGAGCCGCGACTCGAACCGGGCGAGCCACCGGTCCATCCGGTCCTGGGGTGTCTGCTGCTCGAGGGTGTCGGCGAGTGCCGGATCCAGCGTCTGCGTCATCGTGCTCCTCCATGTGTGCGATGTGATGCAGAGCACACGCCCCGGGAAGTGGGTGCGGCAACCGTTGCGAGGCGTTGCATCGGCGCCGGTCGTTGCCGTCCGATGTGACCGGGAGCACACTGAGGTCACCATGCCGAGCCCGTCCGCGACCCGCACACCACCGACCGCGCCGGAACCCGCGATCCAGGCGGGGGATGACCCGCGTCATCACGCGGAGGTGCTCTCGGCCGTCTACGACGCGCGGATGTCGGGGACCCGGGCGCCCGCGCGTCCCCGCGACGTCATCGACGACTCCTGGCGTCGTCTCCTCGCCGACGGCGCCGACCCCGACCGCATGGCGCGGGCGACGCCTGATCCCGGCGTCGTCGACCTCGACCAGGAGCGCCGCGTCTCCGGTCTCGACGAGGTGGTCGAGGAGATGACGGCCGGCCTCGAGGCCGTGACCACCGACGGCGACAACATCGTGGTCGTGGCCGACCGCGCCGGCCGGGTCCTGTGGCGCAGCGGGTCGCCGCGGGTGCTGTCCCGCGCCGACCGCCTGGGCTTCGTCGAGGGTGCGAGCTGGGCGGAGGGGAGTGTCGGCACGAACGCCATCGGCACCGCGCTGGTCGCCGGGTCCGCGGTGCAGGTGTTCTCCGCCGAGCACTTCACCCGCACCCACCACACCTGGACCTGTACCGGCGCCCCGATCCGCGATGCCCGGACCGGTGAGGTCCTCGGCGTCGTCGACGTCAGCGGGCCCGCCGCGACCATCCACCCGACGACGCTGGCACTCGTGGACGCGGTCGCACGGCTCGCCGAGTCACGACTGCGCGAGGTGCACCGACGCAGCCTCGACCGCCTGCGGACGGTGGCCGCCCCGATGCTCGCACGCATGGCCGGGCGTGCGGTCGCCGTCGACAACCACGGGTGGGTCGCCGCCGTCGACGGCATCGACTCCGGCGCGCGACTGACCCTCCCGCACGAGATCGGCCCGGGTCGGGCGATGCTGCCCGATCTCGGTTCCTGCGATCTCGACCCGCTGCCGGGTGGGTGGCTGATCCGGCTCACCGACGCCGACGGCGCCCTGGCCGAGCAGGCGACCACGCTGGTCGTCGACCTGTGTTCGGACCGCGACCCGTCGGTGCGGGTGGTCGGACCGATGGGCAGCTGGACGCAGACGATGTCGCCCCGGCACGCGGAGATCCTCTATCTGCTGTCCCTGCACGCACCGGCCGGACGGACAGCCGGGGACCTGGCGGCCGACCTGTTCGGCGACGCGTCGCGGGTCGTCACCGTGCGGGCCGAGATGTCCCGGCTGCGCCGACAGCTGTCGGGCCTGGTCGCCGGCAGTCCGTACCGCTTCGTCGACGGGCTCGACGTCGAGGTGTCGGTGCCCGCCGATCCTGCACACCTGCTGCCGCGCTCGACCGCTCCGGCGATCCGGCGCGCGCGGATCGCGGGCTAGGCGGCGGGTTCGGTCGGTGCTGCCCGTCGGCGTGCCGAGCGGTGGTTGCGCACCGCCACGGCGGCGGCCAGCGCCCAGATGAGCACCACGGCGATCGTCAGGCCGAGTCCGTACGGCCGGTCGAGGATGGTCGCGTTCATCGGCCGCTCACCCGCGGGGCGCGGGGACAGCACCGGCAGGGCCAGTACGACGAGGACCAGCGTCGCCGCGGTCGCGACGAGGAGCGGCGCCCACAGCGTCGACGGCAACAGCCGCGACCCCGCGTGTCCGAGGACCGAATAGGTGGGCGCGAGGATCGCGTCGTGGACCAGCAGGCCGGCGATCGCCCAGATGACGACCGACAGCTGGTCACGCGGGGTGAAGTCGGTGATGAGCGTGACGCCGTACGCTGCCATCCCGATGCCGGCGAGCACCAGGAGAACGCGGACCGCGGCGGTCACAGGACCTCGATCCGCGACAGCCACTTCGTCTGCAGCACGCCGGGTCGGTTGGGTGCGATCAGCCGACACGGGAAGCCGTGGTCGAGGTCCAGCTCCTCGTCGTTCAGACGCAGCGCGATCAGGGTGTCGTCGGCGTCGGCGAAGTTCGCCGGCAGGACCGTCACCCCGTAGAGACCGCGGTCGAGCGAGATCATCCGCGTGTCCCGACCACCCCGGTGACCGGCGCGGGCGAGGAGGTCGCGTAGGCGCACGCCGGTCCACGTCGCCGATGCACTCCACCCCTCGACGCAGGCGATCGGCAGGTCGCGGGTCGTCTGCGGCATGGCCCGCAGGTCGTCCAGGGTCAGCGGGGTCTCGCGACCGTCGACGGCGAGTGTCAGCCGGTAGTCGGCGCCGCGCACGCCGTCGGTGATGTTCGCCTGTCGCGCGGTGCGGTTGACCGGCAGGCCCTGCGGTCCCTCGCCGGATCGCGGCGCCAGGAACGAGACCCACCGGGCGAACGGCAACGACTGGCCCACGACGGCGATCGCCGCGAGACCGGTGATCGCCCAGGTGCTGCGCAGGACCGCGCGCCGGGTGAGGACACCGGCGTGGTCGGGACGGGCCGGCGTCGGCGCCGACGACCCGTCGGGGAGGACCTCCGGCGCGTCGAGAGGTTCGCCGAGTGCGGTGCGGATCACGGGCAGCTTCACCGCGATGTGCACCAGGACCGCCCCGATGGCGATCCATGCGGTCGCGTAGTGGGTGGTGGTGAAGAAGAACTTCCACGGATACCACTGCGCGATGTTCAGCAGCCCGGTGAACAGCTGGAAGATCGCGGCGACGACGAGGACGGTGATCGACGCGCGCTCGAGCAGTCGCACCGGCGACCCGATCCGCGGGCGGGCAAACAGCTTCGGGTAGACCGTGCCGAGCTTCACCAGCAGCAGGGGGATGGCGGCCACGCCGGTCGTGACGTGCAGGCCCTGGGTGAACCGATAGAGCCAGGACGGTCGCGTCGGCCACCAGAACCAACTCGGCGGGTGCTGGATCCAATGGCTCAGCAGGCCCGTCACGAAGCAGATCGCGAAGCAGACCCCCAGGGCCACACCGACGCGCGCGGTCAGCCGGGCACCCCGCACCGGGCTGTGGGGCCTCTCGTCGAGACCGACGGTCTCGAGCAGGCGATCGATCCTGTCGGCGACGCGCACCCGTCGAGCGTACGTGCGCGACCGGGCATGTCGGAGGAGGTCGCCGACGGCGATATGCTGTCCGCGCAACTTCACAGGGTGTGTCCGAGCAGGGTGCCGGACGAGTCCACGACGACGTGGGTGTCCGTGTGTGCGTCAGGAGCAGAGGATCGAGATGAGCGACGACCGCCGGGGACCGCATCGCCGGACCGAGAACACCCGCTCCGACCGCCCGAACCGCGACCGGTCCGGTCGGCCCCAGTACGGCCGACCACAGTCCGACCGTCCGGGTCGAGGCGGTGGCCGCCCCTCCGACAACCGCGGGACGGTGCGTCGTGACGAGCCCGCGCTGCCCGACGACGTCACCCCACAGGACCTCGACGGCGAGGTGCGTCGCGACCTCAAGACACTCGACCGCACCAACGCCGACGCCGTCGCCCGCCATCTGGTCATGGTGTCCCGACTGCTCGAGGACGACCCGGCTGCAGCCCTGCTCCACGCGCGCGCAGCGCGGGGGCGGGCGGGACGCATCGCCGTGGTGCGCGAGACGGCCGGGATCGCCGCCTACAACGCGGGCGAGTGGTCGGAGGCGCTGTCGGAACTGCGTGCGGCACGCCGCATGTCGGGCAGCACGGTCCTGCTCCCGCTGATGGCGGACTGTGAACGCGGACTGGGTCACCCCGAGCGCGCCATCGACATCGCCCGCAGCGAGGAGGGTCGCGCCCTCACCGGCGACGAGGCGCTCGAGATGCGGATCGTCGAATCCGGCGCCCGTCTGGACCTCGGCGATCCCGAGAAGGCCGTGGTCACACTGCAATCGGAGAACCTCGACCCCGCGCAGCACGGCACCGGGCAAGCGCGCCTGTTCTACGCCTACGCCACCGCGCTCCACGCCGCGGGGCGTGAGGACGACGCGATCACCTGGTTCATGAACGCCGCCGCGGCCGACGAGGACGACGTCACCGACGCCGAGCTGCGCCTGATGGAGATCACCGATCCCGAGCAGTACGCCGCGGTCTACGGCGACGACGCGGAGGACGACACCGAGGTCGACGGCACCGACGACGACGTCGTGCCCGCGGCCGAGCTGGCGCCGGACGCCGCTCCGTCGACCGAGCCCGCTGCCGCACCGGCCGTCGACGCCCAGACGGTCGCGCCCGCGCCGCCGGAGCCCGCATCCGTCCCCGAGGTCACCGAGGCCGACGCCGACGATGCCGCGGAGGCCCTCGCTGACGAGGTCACCGAGGCAGACGCCGACGATGACTCGGACGCGCCGACGACGATCGAGCCGCAGCCCACCGACGAGGGACCGTCGGTGTCCGAGTCGGCGCTGGTCGCCGGATACGACGCGGTGTTCGCCGACCTCGACGGCACCCTGTTCGCCGGCAGCGCGCCGATCGACCACGCGGTCGAGACGGTCGAGGCGCTCACCGTGCCGATCTACTTCGTCACCAACAACGCCAGCCGCCGCCCCGCCGAGGTCGCCGCGCACCTCGAGGAGCTCGGGTTCCGCGCCGACGCCGAACGCGTCGTCACCAGCGCGCAGACCGCCGCCCGACTGCTCGCCGAGCACGTCGAACCGGGGTCCCGCGCACTGGTCGTCGGGACCGACGGCCTGGTGCAGGAGGTGCGGGAGGTCGGCATCGGGACCACCCGCAGCGCCGACGACCGACCGGTCGCCGTGATCCAGGGACACAACCCCGAGACCGGCTGGGCGCAGCTGTCGGAGGCGGCGCTCGCCATCCGCGCGGGTGCGCTGTGGATCGCCTGCAACACCGACGCGACCCTGCCGTCCGAGCGGGGACTGTTGGTCGGCAACGGGTCGATGGTCGCCGCGGTCGCCTCGGCCACCGGTGCGACACCGATCGTCGCCGGCAAGCCCGCCGCGCCCCACATGCAGGACGTCCTGACGCGTAGCGGTGCGTCGCGGCCGATCGTCGTCGGTGACCGCCTCGACACCGACATCGCCGGCGCGAACGCCGTCGACCTCGACAGCCTGCTCGTCCTCACCGGCGTCAGCACGCTCGCCGACGCCATCTGCGCGGACGCCGACTCGCGGCCGACCCATGTCGCCGCCGACCTCACCGGGTTGCTCGCCGACGCCGACCTCGCCGCCGTCGCGGCCGACGACCACTGGGACGTCCGGGTCGACGGCACCACCATCCGGGTCGCCGCGGGCGAGGGCGCCGACGAGTCGGCGTTCCCCGGTGCGGTCCTCGCCGCCGCGTGGGCGGACGACGCGTTCGTCGGGGTCGCGGCGTCCGACATCACCGTCGTGACCGACGACGACACGGCCGCCGCCGCCGCACGACGGCACGGCCTGTCCTCCGATAGCGTTGAGAGGTCATGACCTTCCCGTCTCCCGCGCAGATGCCGGGTTCGCGCCCGGTCCCCGGTGCCACGGTGTCGACCGGCAGCGACGTCGACCCGACCGAGCTCACCGCGCAGATCGCCGAGATCACCGACCTCATCGACGGGGTGGCCGCGGAGGCCACCGGTGACCCCGACGACACCGAGGCGGTCGGCGCCCGGATCGCCGCGCTGGACGCCACCGCCGATCTCGTCGACCGCGCCCACGGCCTGCTCACCGACGCGCTCGACCGCCTCGACCGGGTCTGAGTGCCACGGTGGGTCGTCGCTGATGGCGCCGCGCGCCCGACTGGACGCCGAGCTGGTCCGTCGTGGACTGGCCCGGTCGCGTGAGCAGGCCCAGACCCTGATCGCCGAGGGTGTCGTCACCGTCAACGGCGTCGCCGCGACAAAGGCCGCCACGAATGTCGGACGCGACACCCCCATCGTCGTGACCGTCGACGACGGCGACGACTGGGCATCGCGGGGCGCCCACAAGCTGCTCGGCGCCCTGGAGGCCTTCGGACCGTCCGGCCTCGTCGTCGACGGTCGCCGGTGTCTCGACGCGGGCGCGTCGACCGGCGGCTTCACCGACGTCCTCCTGCGGAACGGTGCGCGCGAGGTGGTCGCCGCCGACGTCGGGTACGGCCAGCTGGTGTGGCGTCTGCAGACCGACGACCGGGTCGACGTCCGTGACCGCGTCAACGTCCGACACCTCGACGCCGAGCAGGTCGGCGGTCCGGTGGACCTCGTCGTCGCCGACCTGTCGTTCATCTCGCTGCGTCTCGTCCTGCCGGCGTTCGCCGCGTGCGTCGCCGACGGTGGGGACGTCGTCCCGATGATCAAGCCGCAGTTCGAGGTGGGCAAGGAACGGGTGGGGTCCGGCGGCGTCGTCCGCGATCCCGCACTGCGTGCCGAGGCGGTGACCGACGTCGCGCAGGCCGCACTGACACATGGCATGCGGACGCTCGGCGTGGTGGCCAGCCCGCTGCCTGGTCCGTCGGGAAATGTTGAATACTTCCTGTGGCTGCGCCGCACCGCGGAGGCCGCGACGGACGGCACGCTCGACGACGCAACCCGGGCGGCGATCGCCTCCGCGATCGAGAAGGGACCCCAGTGACCCAGTCCGGCCCGCGCGAGTTCCTGGTGGTCGCCCACACAGGGCGCGAGATCGTCACCGACACCATCGCCGCCATCACCCGCCACTGCGTCGGCGCCGACATCAAGCTGCGCGTCGTCGAACACGACATCTCCGGCGGCTACCACGGTCAGCGTTGGATCGGCCCGACCGCACATCCCGTCGACCCCGTCCAGCTCCGTGACATGGGCGCCGACGTCGCGGTGGCGAGCGGCGACGACGAATCCGCCGCCGGATGCGAACTCGTCATCGTGCTCGGGGGTGACGGCACGTTCCTGCGTGCCGCCGAACTCGCCTATCCCGCAGGCATTCCCGTCCTCGGCATCAACCTCGGACACATCGGGTTCCTCGCCGAGGCGGAGGCGAACCGCATCGACGAGGTGATGGAGCTCCTCGTCGCGGGCAACTACGCCGTCGAGGAGCGCATGACCCTCGACATCACCGTCCTCGACGGGGACACCGTCATCGGGGCGAGCTGGGCGGTCAACGAGGCGAGCATCCAGAACCCCACCAACCAGGGCGTGCTGGAGATGGTGACCGAGGTCGACGGGCGCCCGGTCGCCTCCTACGGCGCCGACGGTGTGCTGGTCTCGACGCCGACCGGATCCACCGCCTACGCCTTCTCGGCGGGTGGTCCGGTCATGTGGCCGGACCTCGAGGCCATCCTCGTGGTCCCGTCGAACGCCCACGCGTTGTTCACCCGGCCCCTGGTGACAAGTCCTGCCTCGGTCATCGCCATCGAGGTGGAACGGTCACGGCAGCATGCCATCGTGTCGTGTGACGGCCGCCGGACCCTCGAGGTCCCGGCCGGTGCCCGCATCGAGGTGGTGCGGGGTGCCCAGTCGCTGCGGTGGGTGCGGATCGACTCCGACCCGTTCGCCGACCGGCTGGTCACCAAGTTCGATCTGCCCGTCACCGGGTGGCGGGGGAGGCAGGTGTGACGTGCTCGAGGAACTGACGATCAGCGGGCTCGGGGTCATCGAGAACGCGGCCGCGGAGTTCGACGCGGGGTTCACGGTCCTCACCGGCGAGACCGGTGCCGGCAAGACAATGGTGGTGACGAGCCTGCACCTGCTGTCGGGGGCACGCGCCGACGGTGCCCGCGTCCGTGCCGGCGCCGACAAAGCGATCGTCGAGGGCCGGTTCCGCGTCGAGGGGGCGCCCGCCGACGTGGCGGACCTGCTCGAGTCCACCGGCGCCCTGCTCGACGACGACGACACCGTCATCGCCGCGCGGTCGGTGACCGCGGAGGGGCGGTCCCGCGCGCACCTCGGCGGGCGATCGGTGCCGGTCGGCACGCTCGGCGGCTTCACCACCTCGCTGCTCGCGATCCACGGCCAGAACGACCAGCTGCGCCTCGTACGCCCCGACCATCAGCGCGACGCCCTGGACCGGTTCGGCGGGAAGTCGGTCGCCAAGGCCCGCGCCGCCTACGACACCGCCCGCGCCCGCTGGGTCGCTGCCGTCGACCTGCTGGAGGAGCGGCGCGCGAACTCCCGCGAACGCGCGCAGGAGGCCGACCGGCTGCGCTACGCCCTCGACGAGATCGACGCCGTCGGGCCGACTCCGGGCGAGGACGAGGAACTGTCGGCGCTGGTCACGCGCCTCGGCGACCTCGAGGCGGTGCGGTCGGTCGCCGCGGTCGCCCACGGTGCGATCACCGGCGAGACCGGTCCCGACGATGCCGGCGACCCCGACGCGCCGGCAGTGCTCGACCTGCTCGGTCAGGTGCGCTCGCAGCTGTCGTCGACGTCGGAGTCGACGCTGCAGGGTCTGCTCCCGCGCGTCGAGGAGGCGCTGTCGGTGGTCGGCGACATCGGTGAGGAGCTCGCGGGATTCCTGCACGGGCTCCCCGCCGACGCCAGCGAACTCGAGAAGGTCCTCGCCCGGCAGGCCGAGCTGAAGAACCTGGTGCGCAAGTACGCCCCCGACATCGACGGCGTCATCGCCTGGCGCGACGACGCCCGTCGCCGCCTCGCCGCGATCGACGACTCGTCGGTGTCGATCGAATCGCTCGAGGCCGACGCCCGCGCCGCCGCCGACGACCTCCGCACGGCGGCCACCGCACTCACCGCTGCCCGGACCAAGGCCGCGTCGACGCTCGGGACCAAGGTGACGACGGAGCTGAAAGGGCTGGCGATGTCGGGTGCGACGCTCGCCGTCACCGTCGTCCCCGACGAGGCGGGGGGAGAACGACCACCGTGCCCTCGAGGTCGGCGGCACGCGGTGCCACGCCGGGTCGTCCGGCGTCGACCGCGTCGAGTTCACGCTCGCGGCGCACTCCGCCGCGCCCGCGATGCCCATCGCCCGATCGGCGTCCGGTGGTGAGCTGTCGCGCGTGATGCTGGCACTGGAGGTGGTGCTCGCCGGGCCAGGCAGTGGGTCGACGATGGTGTTCGACGAGGTCGACGCCGGTGTCGGGGGACGTGCCGCGGTCGAGATCGGCCGGCGGCTCGCGGCGCTCGCGCGCAACCATCAGGTCATCGTGGTCACCCACCTGCCCCAGGTCGCGGCCTTCGCCGACCACCACATCGTCATCGGCAAGACCACCGGCAAGTCGTCGGTGACGAGTTCGGTCACCACCCTCGACCGCGACGGACGCGTCGCCGAACTCGCCCGCATGCTCGCCGGTCTCGGCGACTCCGACACCGGCCGCGCGCACGCCGAGGAACTCCTCGACACCGCCGAGGGGGAGAAGGTAGCCGGCTGACCTGTCGGAGCCCTGTGTTACTCGTGTGACAAAAGTTTCATGAGTTACGGCGTGGCGCCGATGTGACGCATGGTGTCAGGGTGACCATGGGCGTCATGAAGATGCCTGCCCTGCTCTCGCGCACCGCCGACACCCTGCCCGGCGTCATCGGGATCGCGCGGATCGACAAGAACACGTCCCGCCTGCTGGAGCGCGTCGGCCCGGGGGACGTCGTCATCCTCGACGAACAGGATCTCGACCGCATCACCGCCGACGCGCTGGTCGCCGCGGACGTCACCGCTGTGGTGAACGCGTCGCCGTCGATCTCGGGCCGCTACCCGAACCTGGGTCCCGAGGTGCTCGTCGCGTCCGGCATCACGCTCATCGACGACGTCGGTCCGGAGGTGTTCCGTCGCGTCAAGGACGGCGCCAAGGTGCGCCTCGACGAGGGTGACGTCTACGTCGGCGCCAACAAGCTGGCCCGCGGCACCGAGCTCGGCGAGCGCGAGGTCGCGCGCCTGATGATCGAGGCGAAGTCGGGTCTCGTCGACCACCTCGAGGCGTTCTCCGGCAACACCATCGAGTACATCCGCAGCGAGTCGCCGCTGATCATCGACGGTGTCGGCGTGCCCGACGTCGACATCGACATGACGGGCAGGCATGTCGTCGTCGTCGGTGACGGCCCCGACCACGAGGCGGACCTCAAGCGCATCAAGCCGTTCATCAAGGAGTACGCACCCGTGCTCGTCGGTGTCGACGGCGGCGCCGACACCCTGATGCGCGCCGGCTACCGGCCCGACCTCATCGTCGGCGATCCCGAGGTGATGCGTGCGGCGACCCTGAAGTCCGGCGCCCAGGTGGTGCTGCCGGCCGATCCCGACGGCCACGCCATCGGGCTCGAGCGCATCCAGGACCTCGGTGTGGGTGCGATGACGTTCCCCGCCGTGGGTTCGCCCACCGACCTCGCGCTGCTCCTCGTCGACCACCACGGTGCCGCGCTCGTCGTCACCGTCGGCGCGTCGGCGTCACTGGAGGACTTCTTCGACCGCAGCCGCCGGGAGTCGAATCCGTCGACGTTCCTCACCCGACTCAAGGTCGGCCACAAGCTGGTCGACGCGAAAGCCGTTGCCACGCTGTACCGCAGCCGTGTGTCCGGTGCCGCCATCGCCCTGCTCATCCTCGCCGCGCTCGCCGCGATCATCGTCGCGGTGGTCATGTCGAACACGGGCACCGAGATCGTCGACTGGGCCGTCGCCGAATGGGATCGCGGATACGCCTGGGCGCGGGAACTCTGGAACCGATAGCCGGTGATCTCCCTGCGACAGCACGCGATCTCGCTGGTCGCGGTCTTCCTCGCGCTCGCCGTCGGGGTGGCGCTCGGGTCGGGGTTCGTCGGCGACCGGGTGAACTCCGGCGGTGACTCCGGGTCGTCGTCGCTGCGGTCGCAGAACGACGCTCTCAGCGCGCAGGTCAACGCGTCGGACTCGTTCAACGCCGCGATCGCGCCCCGACTGCTGCGGGGGCTCCTCGGCAACCGCAGCGTCGTCGTGGTGACCACGCCCGACGCCGCCGACGCGGACGTGACCGCGGTCAAGCAGACCCTCAACCAGGCCGGCGCGGGCTTCGCCGGCCAGATCGGTCTCACCGACGAACTGGTCGGCGACGCGTCGGCGCAGAAGCTGACGACCATCGTCGACCAGGCCATCCCGGCCGGTGCACAGCTCAATCCCGCACTGACCGACTCCGGTGGACGTGTCGGCGACCTGCTCGGTGCCTTGGTGCTCCGCAAGGTCGAGTCCCCTGCGCAGGTCAACCCCGGCGACGTGACAGCAGGCCTGCAGGCGCTCCGAGAGGGTGGCTACATCTCCTACGTCGACGGCTCGGTGTCGCCGGGTCAGCTGGCGGTCGTCGTCACGGGCGGGGCGCTGGCCGCGAACTCCGGTGCGCGGGGTCAGCTGGTCGCCCGGTTCGCTGCATCCTTCGGTGCCCGCGGCGCGGGCGGCGTGCTCGCCGGCCGCACCGGTTCGGCCGACGGGGGATCGCCGGTGGCGGTGGTGCGCTCCGACGGCTCGCTCGGGAAGACCGTCTCGACGGTCGACGACGTCGACACCTCGGCCGGTCGGATCGCCGCGGCGCTGGCGCTCGCCGAGGCGCAGCGCGGTCAGACCGGGGCCTACGGCACCGGTGCCGGGGCGTCGGCTGTGGTGCCCGCCACCTGAATCGTCCGGCGCGGCCCGCGTCGTCGGTGCGACGCGGGACCGCCTCGGGGTGTTACGGTTGAGTCCCGTAGGCGAGCAGGTTTCGGTCCTGCTCCAGCGCCACGGGAGAACCTTTGCGACCACTGCGTCACGGCCATTCGGGCACCAAGCACATCTTCGTCACCGGGGGTGTCGCGTCCTCGCTCGGCAAGGGGCTGACGGCGTCCAGCCTGGGTCAGTTGCTCACCGCTCGAGGCCTCCGGGTCACGATGCAGAAGCTCGACCCCTACCTCAACGTCGATCCCGGGACGATGAACCCGTTCCAGCACGGCGAGGTGTTCGTCACCGAGGACGGCGCCGAGACCGACCTCGACGTCGGTCACTACGAGCGCTTCCTCGACCGTGATCTCTCCCAGGACGCGAATGTCACGACGGGACAGGTCTATTCGACCGTCATCGCCAAGGAGCGCCGAGGCGAGTACCTCGGTGACACCGTCCAGGTGATCCCGCACATCACCGACGAGATCAAGAACCGCGTGCTCGCGATGCGACACCCGGGCGCCGACGGACACGAGCCCGACGTCGTCATCACCGAGATCGGCGGCACCGTCGGCGACATCGAGTCGCAGCCGTTCATCGAGGCCGCCCGCCAGATCCGCCACGACGTCGGCCGCGACAACGTGCTGTTCCTGCACGTGTCCCTGGTGCCCTACCTCGCGCCGTCGGGGGAGCTGAAGACCAAGCCGACGCAGCACTCGGTGGCCGCGCTGCGCAACATCGGCATCCAGCCCGACGCGCTCATCCTGCGCTGCGACCGCGACGTGCCCGAGCCGCTCAAGGACAAGATCGCGCTCATGTGCGACGTCGAGCTCGACGGCGTCATCTCCTGCCCGGACGCACCGTCGATCTACGACATCCCCAAGGTGCTGCACCGTGAGCAGCTCGACGCCTACGTCGTCCGCAAGCTCGGCCTGCCGTTCCGCGACGTCGACTGGACCGTGTGGGGCGACCTGCTCACCCGCGTCCACGAGCCGCGGGAGACCGTGACGGTCGCGCTCGTCGGCAAGTACGTCGACCTGCCGGACGCGTATCTGTCGGTGACCGAGGCGATCCGGGCCGGCGGTTTCGCCGCCCGCGCCAAGACCGAGATCCGCTGGGTCCAGTCCGACGACTGTCAGACCGACGCCGGCGCGGCCGCGCACCTCGGCGACGTCGACGCGATCCTGATCCCCGGCGGGTTCGGCATCCGCGGCATCGAGGGCAAGGTCGGCGCCATCCGCTACGCCCGTCACCGGGGGATCCCGCTGCTCGGACTGTGCCTGGGCCTGCAGTGCATCGTCATCGAGGCCGCCCGCGAAGCGGGCCTGATCGACGCCAGCTCCGCCGAGTTCGACCCCGACACCGAGCACCCCGTCATCTCCACCATGGCCGACCAGGAACAGGCCGTCGCCGGTGAGGCCGACCTCGGCGGCACCATGCGTCTCGGCGCGTACCCCGCTGTGTTGGAACGCGGTTCGGTCGTCGCGAACGCTTACGGGACGACGGAGGTCTCCGAGCGGCACCGTCACCGCTACGAGGTGAACAACGCCTACCGCGACACGATCGCGAGCACCGGCCTGAAGTTCAGCGGCACGTCGCCCGACGGGCACCTCGTCGAGTTCGTCGAGTACCCGCGCGAGATCCACCCCTTCCTCGTCGCGACACAGGCACACCCCGAGCTGAAGAGCCGACCGACGCGTCCGCACCCGCTGTTCGCCGCGTTCGTGCGCGCCGCGCTGAAGTACAAGGCGGGCGAGCGGCTCGCGGTGAACGTCCACGGCGACCCCGAGGACGACGACACCGACACCGCGGTGGCACCGACCGGCGCGATCGCGGGTGTCGTCGGAACCGACGCATGAGCGACGGGTCGCACGACTACGAGGTCGTCGACTCCCGCCTGGTGTACGACGGCGCGATCCTGGCGCTGCGTGTCGACGAGGTGACCATGCCCGGCGGGCGGACCGCGCACCGTGAGGTCGTCGAGCACCACGGCGCGGTGGCCATCGTCGCCGTCGACGCGTGGGGCCGCATCGCCACGGTGACCCAGTACCGCCATCCCGTGCAGCGCGCCCTGCGGGAGCTGCCGGCCGGCCTGATGGACTCCGGCGGCGACGAGTCGCCGGTGCAGGCCGCGGCGCGCGAACTCGTCGAGGAGGTCGGGGTCGAGGCGCAGACGTGGCACTCGCTGGTCGACGTCGCGAGTTCCCCGGGCTTCACCGACGAGGCCCTGCGTGTGTTCCTCGCCCAGGACCTGACCTCGGTGGACCGTCCGGAGGCCCACGACGAGGAAGCCGACATGCAGATCGAGTGGGTCGATCTCGACGAGGCCGTCGCGATGGTGTTCCGCGGCGAGATCGTCAACGTCACCAGCGTCTGCGGCGTGTTGGCCTACGCCCACGCACTGTCGGAGGACGTCGAGCTGCGCAGCCCGGACGCCCCGTGGCAGGACCAGCCGACCGCGCTCGACCGGCGGCACGCCGATCGCTGAGTCGGGCGCGATGACGGCGACGGTGACCGGGCTCCCCGAGTCGGATGTGGCCGTGCAGATCCGGCGCTATCTCGACCACCTCGCGGTCGAGCGCGGCGCGGCGGCCAACACGCTGAGCTCGTACGGTCGCGACCTCGACCGCTACCGCAGGTATCTGACGTCGCGCGGCGTCGGCTCGCTCGCCGAGGTCGCCGAGGAGGACGTCCGCGAGTTCCTCGTCGCCCTGCGCACCGGTGATCCCGACCGGGGTGAGTCGCCGCTGGCCGACAGCTCCGTCGCCCGGACGCTCGTCGCGGCCCGCGGGCTGCACAAGTTCGCCACGGCCGAGGGCATCACCGCCACCGACGTCGCGCACGCCGTGCGCCCGCCGAAACCCGCCCGCCGCCTCCCGAAGTCGCTCCCCGTCGACCAGGTGGTCGCGATCATCGAGGCCGCCGGGGGAGACGGCGCCGGAGACACCCCGCGCGGTCTGCGGGACCGCGCCCTGATCGAGCTGCTGTACAGCTGCGGCGCCCGCATCTCCGAGGCCGTCGCCCTGGACATCGACGACATGACGACGGAGTCCGGTGCCGTGCTGCTGCGGGGCAAGGGCGGCCGGGAACGGATCGTCCCGATCGGCGGACCGGCAGTCGACGCGCTCGACGCGTACCTGGTGCGGGGTCGGCCGGCGCTCGTGAGTCGCTACAACCCGGCGCTGTTCCTCAACGCGCGCGGCGGTCGGCTGTCCCGGCAGAGCGCCTGGCAGGTGCTGTCGGACGCGGCCGAGCGGGCGGGGTTGCAGACGTCGGTGTCGCCGCACACCATGCGCCACAGTTTCGCCACCCACCTGCTCGACGGCGGCGCCGACGTCCGCGTGGTGCAGGAGTTGCTGGGGCACGCGTCGGTGACCACGACCCAGGTGTACACGCTGGTCACGGTGTCGGCGATGCGTGAGGTCTACGCGACCGCCCACCCCCGCGCCCGGTGACCCGCGCGCACGGCGATGCTCCACGGCGAGCGACCCGCCACGCACTAGGCTGTGATGGCATCGCAGCGCCGACGGTGAGAAGGAGCAACCGCACGTGACGACACCCCAGCCACCGGCCCCGGGTGTCGCCGTCGGTCCGGCCCCGACCGATCCCGCGCCCGCGCCGGGATCGGCTAACGGCCAGTACCACCTGACGATCGACGCGCCCGCCCGCGAGACGGCCCAGGCCGACACCGCGCCCTCCGCCTCCGAGGCGGAACTCGGCCCCACCGGCCGCGTGAACCGGCCCGTGCCCGAGCCGACCCCACTGGACCGGCACGGTCCGGCCGTCGTCATCGCCGTCTGCAACCAGAAGGGCGGCGTCGGCAAGACCACGTCGACGATCAACCTCGGAGCCGCACTCGCCGAGTACGGCCGCCGCGTGCTGCTGGTCGACCTCGACCCGCAGGGCGCGTTGTCCGCGGGTCTCGGTGTGCCGCACCACGAACTCGAACTCACCGTGCACAACGTGCTGGTGCCGCCGCAGGTCTCGGTCGACGACGTGCTGATGAGCACGCGTGTCGACGGACTCGACCTGCTGCCCTCCAACATCGACCTGTCGGCGGCGGAGATCCAACTGGTCAACGAGGTCGGCCGCGAACACACGTTGGCCCGCGCCCTGCACCCCGTCCTCGACCGCTACGACTACGTCCTCATCGACTGCCAGCCGTCACTGGGCCTGCTGACGGTGAATGCCCTGGCGTGCGCCGACACCGTCGTCATCCCGATGGAGTGCGAGTACTTCTCGCTGCGTGGGCTCGCCCTGCTCACCGACACCATCGACAAGGTCCGCGACCGGCTCAACCCGCGGCTGTCGCTCGGCGGGATCCTCATGACCATGTTCGACGCCCGCACGCTGCACTCCCGCGAGGTGATGGCCCGGGTCGTCGAGGTGTTCGGGGACACGGTGTACGACACGGTGATCGCGCGCACGGTGCGCTTCCCCGAGACCAGCGTGGCCGGTGAGCCGATCACATCGTGGGCGCCGAAGTCGGGTGGCGCCACGGCGTACCGGTCGCTGGCGCGTGAGGTGATCCACCGCACCGGCAAGGCCTCGTGACCGTCGCCGACGCCCCGGCGACCGCGGGCGACGCCTCGGCCGACGTCGACGATCCCGCCCTGGACCCGTCGGTGTTCACGGTCTCGCTCACCAACTTCTCGGGCCCGTTCGACCTGCTGCTGGACCTGATCAGTCAGCGTCGGCTCGACGTCACCGAGGTGGCGCTGCACGCCGTCACCGACGACTTCATCGCGTACACCAAGAACCTCGGCACGGCCGCAGATCTCGACCAGATCACCCAGTTCCTCGTCGTCGCGGCGACCCTCCTCGACCTCAAGGCCGCGCGCCTGCTGCCGCGGGGTGAGGTCGAGGACGCCGATGACCTCGAGCTGCTGGACGCGCGGGACCTGCTGTTCGCCCGGCTGCTGCAGTACCGCGCGTACAAGCAGGTAGCGGTGCTGTTCGCCGAGCTCGAAGCGTCCGCGCTGCAACGGTATCCGCGGGCCGTCGCCCTGGAACCCCGCTACGAGGAGCTACTGCCGGAAGTCGCACTCGGCGTCGACGCGTGGCAGTTCGCGCAGGTCGCCGCGGCCGCGCTCGCTCCCAAACCCGTTCCACAGGTGGGATTGTCGCACCTGCACGACGTCGACGCGGTGTCGGTGCCGGAGCAGGTCACCCGTGTCGGTGACATCCTGCGCCGCGCCGGGACCCAGCGGTGGGTCGACTTCGGGACGCTCGCGTCGGAGTGCGCCAGCGGCCTCGAGGTCGTCGCGCGGTTCCTCGCGCTGCTGGAGCTCTACCGCCAGCGCGCCGTCGAGTTCGAGCAGTCCGAGGCACTCGGGATGCTGCACGTCCGCTGGTCCGGTGAGCGCGACACCGCCGAACTCGTCACGACCACAGCGGAGGACTACGGATGAGCGACGAGCCGGTCGTCGAGCAGACCCCCGACGAGCACATCTCTGAACAGGGCGCCGCCGACGACGGTGGGCTCTTCGAGCAGCCGGTGGTCGATGCCGAGGACATTCACGACCCGCTCGACGAGGACGAGCTGCGGTCGGCGCTCGAGGCGATCCTGCTGGTCGTCGACTCACCGGTGAGTGTGGATGCGTTGTCGTCGGCGATCGGGGAGCCGGCCACCCGCATCGAGACGACGGTGATCGCCATGGCGGCGGAGCTGACCGAGCGCAACAGCGGCATCGACCTGCGCTACGCCGGCGACGGGTGGCGGTACTACACCCGACAGGAGTTCGCGCCCTACGTCGAGAAGCTCCTGTTGGACGGCGCGCGGAGCAAGCTGACGCGTGCGGCCCTGGAGACGCTGGCCGTGATCGCCTACCGCCAGCCCGTCACCCGCTCGCGGGTGAGCGCGGTCCGGGGGGTCAACGTCGACGGCGTGATGCGGACCCTGCTGGCCCGGGGCCTGATCAGCGAGGCCGGCACCGACCCCGACGGCGGGGGAATCCTCTATGCGACCACCGAGTTGTTCCTGGAGCGCCTGGGCCTGGCCTCGCTGAGTGACCTGCCTGACATCGCGCCGCTCCTGCCCGATGTCGACGTCATCGACGACATCGGCGACGAGCTGGCCGCCGATCCGAGATTCGCCAAGATCGGTGGTCAGCGGGCAGACTCGACCATCGACCTCGGGCGTTCCGACACAGACTGACGCCCACCGAGAACTGGATGTAGTGATGACTCCCGCTAGCCGAGATGGCAGACCGGACCGCAAGAAGAGTTCCTCCCGCGAGGACACCCCGCAGCAGCGGTCGAAGAAGCCCCACCGCAAGGGTGGGGCCCCGACGTCCGGCGGTCGCCGCCCGTCGAAGCCCCGCGCCGACCGCGGCGCGATCCGATTGAACAACGCCAAGCCCGCGGCGATCCAGAACGTCACCCCCGAGGGCGACGGCGCGCAGTACGTCGCCGACGGCGTCCGCCTGCAGAAGGTGCTCGCCCAGGCCGGCGTTGCGTCGCGTCGCGGCGCCGAGGAACTGATCGCGGCCGGACGCGTCGACGTCGACGGCGAGATCGTCACCGAGCAGGGCCTGCGCATCGATCCCACGACCGCCGTCGTCCGCGTCGACGGCGCCCGCGTCGTGATGGACGAGACCCTGCAGTACCTCGCGCTGAACAAGCCGAAGGGCTGGCAGTCGACGATGTCCGACGATCAGGGCCGCCCGTGCGTGGGTGACGTCGTCGCCGAGCGTGTGATGGCGGGGCAGCGGCTGTTCCACGTCGGGCGCCTCGACGCCGACACCGACGGTCTGCTGCTGCTGACCAACGACGGTGAGCTCGCCCACCGGTTGATGCACCCGTCGTTCGAGGTGCCCAAGACCTACCTCGCGACGGTGAAGGGCCTGCCGCCGCGCGGACTCGGCCGCACCCTGAAGGCGGGCGTCGAGCTCGACGACGGCCCGGTGAAGGTCGACGGGTTCAGCGTCCTCGAACTCGGGGACGGTCAGACGTTGGTGCGGATCGTCCTGCACGAGGGCCGCAAGCGCATCGTCCGTCGCCTCATGGACTACGTGGGGCACCCGGTGATCGAGCTGTCACGCATCTCCATCGGCGCGGTGCACCTGGGCAACCAGCGCCCCGGCAGCCTGCGGGTGCTCGGCCGCGACGAGATCGGCGCGCTGTACAAGGCGGTGGGGATGTGAGCGGGACCGACCAGGACCGGATCGTCGCGATCGACGGACCCGCCGGGACCGGCAAGAGCAGCGTCTCTCGACGGCTCGCCGAGCGCGTCGGCGCCCGCTACCTCGACACCGGTGCCATGTACCGCGTGGCCACGGTCGTCGCGTTGCGCGGCGGTGTCGACCTCGACGACCCGGCGGCGATCGCCGCGGCCGTCGACGGCCTCGACCTGTCGCTGAGCAACGACCCGTCGTCGCACACCGTGTTCCTCGCCGGAGAGGACGTCTCCGCCGAGATCCGCACCGACGCCGTCACCGATGCCGTCTCCGCGGTGTCCGCCGTGCCCGCGGTCCGGACCCTCATGGTGGACAAGCAGCGCGCTCTCGCCGACGGCGAGTTCGCCGTCGTGGAGGGCCGCGACATCGGCACCGTCGTCTTCCCGGAGGCCGGTTGCAAGATCTTCCTCACCGCGACCGCGCAGGCCCGTGCCGAGCGTCGCCACGAGCAGAACCTCGCGCAGGGACGCGAGAGTGACCTGGCCGCCGTGCTGGCGGCCGTCGAACGCCGGGACCACCTCGACTCGACCCGCGCGGTGTCGCCGCTGCGGGCCGCCGAGGACGCGATCCAGGTGGACACCAGTGACCTCGGGATCGACGAGGTGATCGACCGTCTGGCCGACCTGGTGCGAGAGCGGATCGGAGTGCAGGCATGAGCGAGTCGGATCTGGACATCGGCGTCGTCGACGGTGTGTGGTCGGACGAATCCGACTGGCAGGTCGACGAGTTCGGCGTCGACGGTGACGGTGGCGCCCTCGCGATGCCGACCGTGGCCATCGTCGGCCGACCGAACGTCGGCAAGTCGACGCTGGTGAACCGCATCCTCGGACGCCGCGAGGCCGTCGTCGAAGACGTTCCGGGTGTCACCCGGGACCGTGTCTCGTACCCCGCGACGTGGAGTGGCCGCCGCTTCCTGGTGCAGGACACCGGCGGTTGGGAGCCCGACGCGAAAGGCATGGGGCAGGCCATCGCCCGCCAGGCCGAGCACGCGATGAAGACCGCCGACGCCATCGTGCTGGTGGTCGACGCGACCGTCGGTGCCACCGCCACCGATGAGGCCGTCGCGCGCGTGTTGCGCCGCTCGGAGGCGCCGGTGCTGTTGGCCGCCAACAAGGTCGACAGCGAGCGGCTCGAGGCCGAGGCGGCCGTGTTGTGGTCGCTGGGGCTGGGGGCGCCGCGCACGGTGTCGGCCGCTCATGGTCGGGGAGCGGGCGATCTACTCGACGCGATCCTCGAGGTGCTGCCAGAGACGCCGCGCGAGACCGAGGCCACCGGCGGTCCGCGTCGTGTGGCGCTCGTCGGCAAGCCCAACGTCGGCAAGAGCTCGCTGCTGAACAAGCTCACCGGATCCGATCGCGCTGTCGTCGACAACGTCGCCGGCACCACTGTCGACCCGGTCGATGAGCTCGTCGAACTCGGCGGCAAGGTGTGGAACTTCGTCGACACCGCCGGCCTGCGCAAGAAGGTGAACACCGCCAGCGGGCACGAGTACTACGCATCACTCCGTACCCGCGCGGCCATCGACGCGGCCGAGGTGGCCGTGTTGCTGATCGATGCATCGCAGCCGATCACCGAGCAGGACCAGCGGGTGCTGACCATGGTGATCGAGGCCGGCCGTGCGCTCGTCATCGCGTTCAACAAGTGGGACCTCGTCGATGAGGACCGTCGCTACATGCTCGACAAGGAGATCGACCGCGACCTGGCCCGCGTCCCGTGGGCGCGTCGCGTGAACATCTCCGCTGCGACGGGCCGTTCGGTGCAGAAGCTGGTCCCGCAGCTCGACACCGCGCTGGACTCCTGGGACCGCCGCATCTCCACCGGGCAGCTCAACAACTGGCTCAAGGAGGTCATCGCCGCGACGCCGCCGCCGGTGCGCGGTGGTCGCCAGCCTCGCGTCATGTTCGCGACGCAGGCCGCGACCCGCCCGCCGACGTTCGTGCTGTTCACGACCGGTTTCCTCGAGGCCGGCTACCGCCGCTTCCTGGAGCGCAGACTGCGCGAGCAGTTCGGCTTCGACGGCTCTCCGGTGCGCATCAACGTGCGTGTGCGGGAGAAGCGCCAGCAGCGTCGCTGAGGGTGCGAGGCGATTGGCCCGCGGACAGCGCCGTCCGCTAGGCTGATCGACGCTGCTCCACGGAGCGGCAACGGGCTGTGGCGCAGTTTGGTAGCGCACTTGACTGGGGGTCAAGTGGTCGCAGGTTCAAATCCTGTCAGCCCGACTTTCGATGGCTTCGCCGACTGTTTTTCCAGCTATCTCAGTTGCGCTGATGTATGCTCGCAATGTGGTTGAGCCGGGTATTCTTGCCGAGCGTCGCGCTTTCTCGAATGTTCGCGTGGCGGAGCTGCGCCGACGAATTCAATCTAGTGATTCCGTTCGTAAGATCGACAACCTCATGATCTTTTGTGCTGGATCGTACGCAAGGGATGAAGCGAGTGAGCATTCAGACGTCGACCTATTTTTTGTCTATGATGGCGCAGTGGACAGCCCAAGTCGGCGTACTGACGAGATCGAGCTGTTTGCAGCAGTAATAGAGATAGCGCGGAACATGGGCTTTCCGAAATTCAGCAACGATGGAAAGTACTTACACACGCTTGAATCGGGCGCGATGCTCGAGCATTTGGGCGGGGCTGAAGATGATTTCAAAAATTATTTCACCATGCGTATGCTGCTTCTCCTCGAGAGTAACTGCATTTCGGGCGAAGAGATATACAATCGGGTGAGAAAGCAAATTATAGAAGCTTATTATCGAGATTATCCTGACCATCAGTCTACTTTCGAGCCGTGGTTCTTGATAAATGATATAATGCGTTACTGGAAAACATTACTGTTGAACTATGAGAACAAGCGGTGGCAAAAAACCAGTCAAGACCAAAAAAGTAAGCAAAAAGTTAAAAACTTCAAATTGAAGTACAGCCGAATGGCGACGTGCTTCGCGACAATCGCGGCGCTGGGCAGCTGCGTCAACCCGGTCGAGATGAACACCGTCTTGTCCATAGTCGGCCTTACGCCACAGGATAGACTGCATCACGTCAAATCAAACTTGCCAGAAATTTCTGACACTGTCGACGGCGTGCTAGACGACTACTCCTGGTTTATTGAACAAACGGGAAAAACCGAGTCTGAACTCCTCGCTGGCTTCTTGGATCACCGCAGCCGTGAAGAAAACTTTAAGAAAGCCAACATGTTTGGGCATGCAATGTTCGACTTGCTGCGCGATATCGACCAGGCCCAGTTAAGTAGAGGCGTGGAAAGGCGCTTGCTTCGCTATCTGGTGATTTAAGATGTTAGCCCGCGTATACACCGCCGCAATCAACGATAGGGTCGCCGGGCCCGCTCTTGAGCTGCTGCGCAGGGTATGTCAGCCCGACTCGTCGTCTCTTCCGCACATCACCATTCGGTACGAGAGTGATTCTCAAACAGCCCACGATGAAAAGCTTTACCAAGATTATTCTTTTATTCCTTCGTTGTCTCTCGAAGAACCTGGCACCTTTGATGCTATTCCGATCGCTTCGAGCGCATCCACAATATTTCTGAGGTGCGATGCAGATGAGCTGGAATGGCTGGCTTACAAGCCCGATTTTCCTGATAGCTTTTTCCACGCGACAGTATACGACGGTCCGCCTAGTGAGTTTGCGGCAGCCGTGTTCTCAGTCTTGCAGAGCTTTCAGTGGGGCCTACAAGTAGACATGAGTGAAAGCCGTGTTATTCGAAAACGCCGCCGGCCCGTGTCGGCCAACTCGGCGGCTTCAAAACCCAGCTCAACTTTGTCAAACGGTGCGCAGAATCTTCTCGAGCGGCTGGGTGGATCGGCAGCATTGCTTTTCGAGCGCAGCACAGTGCGTCACGACGATCAGCTTCTCCGAATCTCCACAAACATCTGCTCGTATTTGCACGAGCAACTGGTTCCGCGTGCTGCTGCAACTACAGGGACTGCTCGGCCAGTTCAGCGGCTGCCCGATCCGGCTCGCCAAAACAATTTCTGGGAGGCGGGAGATCTCGCGCCCGCGCTAGCCAATTCCCGTCTATCGATTGCGCAACGAAAATCTGGAATCGTGACGACGCCGCCGGAGGTTGCAATCGAAATACTGCAAAAATGCGGCACTTATGTCGATGCGCAAGATGATGTTCATTTTGGCGACCCGGCTATAGGTTCCGGAATTTTTTTTGCGGCTGCAGTTCAACGGTTTCAGTCCCGCCTCAAGGATGGGGTCGGAGTCGAGTTAGACGGGGCAAGAGCGGCTTTGACTTCTCGTCGGTGGAGAGCGCGAAACCTGGGCGTTTATGTAGGAGACTTCGTGTCAACCGCACTAGACAACGCTAGCGGAACTGTGCTGCAGAACCTAATGCGGAATCAGGCGAACCCCAACCTGATTGTTGCTAATCCGCCGTACGTAAAGAATCAAGGGATCGAGCCCGGCAGTAAAGAGATTTGGGTCGACAAATTGCGTAAGCGCGGTTTCAATGTAAGCAAAGCCTCGGATCTTTACGTATACTTTTTGCTTGCCAGCGACGCGTGGCTAGCGGACGGTGGTATTTCCGCGTGGCTGTTACCTTCGGAGTTTCTCTTTACGGGGTACGGCTCGGCAGTGCGTGAATATTTGTCCACCCAAGTCGAACTACTGAACGTCCATTTATATAGTGGAGGATCCCGATTTGCGAACGCGCGCGTATCATCGTGCGTAATTATTTTCCGCAAGCGGGTTCCACGCAATGATCACGTGACCCTCTTCACTTCGGGCGACTCCATGACTCGGCCCGCGTTGACTACCAGTGTCCGTTCGTCCGACCTGCGCCGAGATGAGAAGTGGCACACCTATTTTTGGAAGCTAAAAGTTCGCCCCGAAGTATCGCACCCAGACCAGACGCGGCTAGGCGACCTATTTAGAATCCGGCGAGGCATAGCAACTGGTGCCAATGACGAATTCCTGTTGACCTCGGCCGAGGTCAAGGAATTGGAAATCGAAAGAGAATGGATCAAGCCGGTAATACCTCGTCCGCGCTACCTGCGGTCGGCAATTATTGAGGCGGCGGATGATGGTACGCCATTAATTGACGATTTTCTTTGGATGATTGATTGTGACGTTCCTCTGAATATTCTGGAAAAACAATCTTACAAGTTTGCAAACTACTTGCGAGAGGTTCGATTGAAGGTCGGCGATAGAACCCTCCTCCGGCGGCGGAAAGTGTTCTACAAACAGGAGGGTGCTCTTCCGGCTCCTTATCTCTTCACTTACATGGCTCGGGACGCCCTCGTCCCGTGGCCGATTTTTCTTGAATAGGTCCTCAGCAGTTGCGTTGAACAATTACATTTGCTTGTACCCGAGCTTGGGATTGAGCCACCACATGGCTATTGGCGAGAAAGGGAAAGACGAAATAACTTTGGACATCCTCAGGTCGGTGACTGATGAGTTTTTCTCCTACTACGGCCGGGTCTATGTAGAGGGTCTTACGAAGCTGGAGCCCAGAGAACTGGCAGATATACCAGTTCCGTCACCCTCAAGCTGGACTTCATAGAGAATATTGAGCTTTCCGAAAGGAGGAGGGTGTGGCGGCCGGCGCGATAGGTGTGGTTGAAAGAGAGTGTCTTCGGCTACAAAAAGATATTCACTATACAGAAAAGGCGCATTACGCTTCGGCGGAGGCATTGCTCCGGGTTCACCATCTATTGGGCGTGGTCAGTGTCGTGGCCGGAGCCTGCGCGACAGCGACTGTACTTTCCGATACGCTCGTTGTCGCGGGGGTAGCTGGACTAGTTGCGGCCGTCAGTTCGGCTGTCCTCACATTCGTCAATCCGCAGTCAATGGCCGCAATGCATCTCAAGTCTGGTCATGAGCTGGGAGCCCTGAAGGTGCAAGCGAGGCAGATAAGATCGTTAGATATTGAGGCCGGTGCGTGCCACGACCTCGAAGTCCTACGGGAAAAGTTGTCGGTACTCGCAGCAAAAAAGGCGGAGTCTGACGCCAAGTCACCAGCGACTTCCGAGCGCTCATTCCGTAAAGCTAAGAAGAAAACTAGTTCCGATGTTTTCCTTGGGTGATCCGGGAAGGCGCCGGTTCTTGACGCAATTTCTCTGCAATGTGTTGACAGAATTAGGCGAAGCTTTTGCGTCGGGAATCGGGAAGGGCTGCGCCAGGCTTATCTCCCGCGCTCCTACGGAGTCTTCTCTCCCGCCTCGACGGCGAAGGGCAGATGGTTGCCGGCCGGCGGGAGCGGGCAGGTCGCGAAATCGATGAAAGCGCAAGGCAGGTTGACGGCCCGGTTGAAGTCGAGGACCACCGCACCGCCGTTGCGAACGACCTCGTCGGAGGCGTCGACCGCGAGAGTCCGGTTGGCGGCGTAGGTGGTCACGCCCGACGTCTCGTCGGTGAACAAGACGCTCAGTCCGCCGTCTTTGCCGTTGAATGCGGTCAGACGGTGTTCGACGCCATCGCGCTCGAGGACGAGTACGCCCGGTGAGACGTACACGTGCGCAAGCCCTTCGGCGACCGCCCCCGACAGTGACGGCCTCGGGCTCCGCGAACGGCTCGAAGCGGGCTTCGATTGCCCACGCCGGGTCGGGCGGGAATAGGCGGGAACGCCACGGAACTCACGAAGTGTCGCGGCGGAGTCGTCGTGGACACGGATCAGATAGCCCTCACCGCGGCGGGTCACCTCGATGTGGTGACCGACGAGATCGACGACCTCGCCCGGGCCCGTGGGGTGCAGCTCGAAATCGCGGGGCTCGAACGTCTCGCCGTCGCCCGGTGCGAGGTGCGCGACCGATCCCTCGTACCACCACGACCCCGGCAGACCGTCGAATCGGCCGGGCTCGGTGTCAAGCCACTCGAGACGATTGATCGACAACCACCCACCGGGTGCGCCCAGGGCCTGCTCGCGGGCGTGATGCCACTGCTCCCATTCCGCTGCGAAGTCGTCGGTCGCGGCGGTGCTGCCGTCCGTCGTGGTCGTCGTCATGGCACTCTCCTCGTCCTCGGTCACCCAGTGAACGCTCGACGAGTCCTCGATGATCGCGTTGTTCTCGCCGCGGTCGAAAAGATTGACCCTGCAGGTCAGCGAGGTGTGGCTCACCTACGTGGCCGGCCCGCGGCAGTCGACCTACCGTCGAGGGAGTGACACGTCGTCGATACGCGGGAACCGCGTCGCTCCTGCTCCTCCTGTGTCTCGGACTCGTCGCATGCTCGTCCGGAGGTGGGCCTTCGCCGGCATCGGGGACGTCGTCGCTTCCGGCCGGCCTCGGGGCTGATGAGCTGGTCTCGACGAAGCTCACTTCCGCCGACGGCGTCGACGCCGGTGCCGCGTCGGACAGGTCACTGAACGTCCCGCGCGGCTGGACTGCCCAAGTCTGGGCCGACGTCCCTGACGCACGGATGGCGGTGTGGACACCAGACGGGAAGCTGATCGTCTCGACCGGCAAGGGCGGCACGCTCGACCGTCGTGACGCCGGGAGTCGCCGGCCACGGGCCGCGTGTGTCTCGACTGGTTGATGGTCTGTCGGATCCGCAGGGCGTGGCGATGACGCAGCAGGGTGGCCGCGACATCCTCGTCGTTGGCGAGGACTCGCGCATCACGACGTGGACCTACGCGAACGGTGCGATCTCCGACCGCCACGTCGTCATCGACAACCTGCCCATCGGCGGACACGGCAGCAAGATGGTCGCGGTCCAGGGCGACACGATCGTCTACAACGTCGGGTCGGCGGCGAACCGCAGCCTCGAGGACCGGACCGCGACACCGGTCCGCGCGACGATCGCGCAGATCGGCCTCGACGGCAGCGGCAAACCGCACCCTTGCGGTGGGCGTCCGCAACGGGGAGGGGCTGTCGATCGCGCCCGACGGTTCGGTGTTCACCGCCATCAACGAGGACGACAACCAGCCCTACCCGTTCCACGACGGCAACCCATACGGCGGGAAGGTGCCGTCGTACATCAACGACCACCCCAACGACCAGATCTCGCGCGTCACCCCTGGCACCGACATGGGTTGGCCGCTCTGCGTCCCGGACTCCCGCGGCAAGCCCGACGGATTGAACCTCGGTTACGTCAACGACCCGGAGTTCAACGCCGACGGCCACGCACTGGACTGCTCCCGCATCGGGAAGACGATGCTCGGGATGCCTGCGCACAGCGCGCCGGTCGGGTTCGTGTTCACCCGGGGCACGACGCTTCCCGCCGCCCTGGCGAACGGCGCGATCGTCACTGCCCACGGATCGTGGAACCGAAAGCCACCCCGCGAGCCGTACGTCGCCTACACGCCGTGGGACGACGCCACCAGGGCGCTCGGTCCGCTCCACGTGCTCGTCACCGGGTTCCAGAACACCGACGGATCGCGCTGGGGGAGAAGCGTCGACGCCGTGCCCGGCCCCGACGGCTCGCTCTACGTCACCGACGACGTCGCCGGCCTGGTGTATCGACTGACCCCCACCGCGCTGAAAAGGCCTGGTTCACCGAACCGCGTCACGCAGACGTGCCGCACCATAGAGTTCCGACTCGTGATGGTCTGGCTGATCCCGGTGATCGTGCTCGTCGTCGTGACCGTCGCGGTCACCGCCAAGCTGCTCGTGCGCACCCGTGCACCCGAGGGCGGCTGGTTCACCGACCTCACCCGCAGCGCCGGATCGCTGACCCTCATCGGCACGATGTTCGCCGTCATGCTGGCCTTTGTGATCCTCTTTGCGCTGCAAGGTTTTCAGCGCGCTCGTGAGGGCGCCAGTGTCGAGGGTGTCGCGGTCACGGAGATGAACTCGGTCGCCCAGCTGCTGCCGCAGCCTGCCGGCGACCGGCTGCGCAGCGACCTCGTCTGTTACGGCCGCTCCGTCGTGCACGACGAGTGGCCGGCCATGGGCGACGACCGCACCAGCGCCCGCACGGAAGCATGGGTCACCACCCTGCAGAAGGACTTCGCCGCCACTCAACCGACAACGGCGACACAGGAAGCCGCGTTCAGCCAATGGCTCGACCAGGAAGCGGAACGCCGCGACGGCCGTCGGGAGCGACTGGCCGAGTCGTCGCCGACACTGCCTGCCCCGTTGTGGATCGTGCTCGGTATCGGCGCCGCGGTGACCATCACCTACATGGTCGTCCAGGCCGACCCGCGCGAGAAGAAGCCCATCCAGGCACTGCCCATCGCGTGTGTCTCGGCGATCGTCACCGCCGGGCTGCTCGTCGTCTTCTTCCTCGACCACCCGTACTCGGGTGAGCAGGGCAGCGTCCGCCCGACCGAGATGACCCGGACGCTGCAGGTGATCGACACCGACGTCCAACCACCCTGCGACGCGGTGGGCAGACCCCGTCTGACGTGCGGCTTTCCCGCCGGATTCGTGACTGCGGGCCCCTCCGACGTGCGACAGTACGTCGATGATCGAGAGCGTGGCCGTCGTCGGGGCGGGTCCCGGAGGACTGGTCACTGCGCGCTGGCTGCTCTCGCAGGGGTTCGACGTCACCGTCTTCGAGGCCGGGCCGACGATCGGCGGCCAATGGTCGGGTACGCGCCCGCGCGAGCGGTGTGTGGCCCGCGATGCACACCAACACCAGTCGGATCCTCACCGCCTTCAGCGATCTCGAGCACGACACCGATGTCGTCTTCCCCGTCGAACCGCGACGTCCTCGCCTATCTGCAGCGATATGCCGACACGTTCGGCCTCACCGAGCGCATCCGGCTGAACACCCGCGTCGACGTCGTCGACCGCGAGGACGACCTCTGGCGGGTGGAGCACGCCGGCAGCGTGGAGATCTTCCATCGCGTCGTCATCGCCACCGGTCGCTTCCACGCTCCGTCGATCCCGCCCGTGCCCGGGCTCGAGACGTTCACGGGCAGCGGGGGAGCGGCATCCACCTTCACCTACCGCGGTGCCGAGGCGTACCGCGACAAGCGGGTCCTGGTGGCCGGATGTGCTGTGTCGGCGCTGGAGATCGCCGCCGAGCTCGCGCAATCCGGTGCGTCACAGGTGACCATCACCCAGCGGCGACAACGCTATGTCCTGCCGAAGTTCGCGGCCGGGGTGCCGTCGGACCATCGCATCTTCACCCGGTACGGCGCGCTCGCCGCCGAGACGCTCCCGCCCGCCGAGATCGACCGGCAGCTCCGCGAGATCGTGGTCGAGGCCGGAGGCGCACCCGAGCAGTACGGCGCACCGGCAGCCGACCCGTCCCTGTTCCGGGCGGGGGTCACCCTGAACCAGACCTATCTGCCGCTGGTCGCCGAGGGCCGGATCTCCGTGCGACCGTGGATGGAATCCGTCGACGAAAGCGAGGTCACGTTCGCCGACGGCAGCCGCGACGAGTTCGACGCGATTCTGTTCGGCACAGGGTTCTCCGTCGACATCCCGTGCCTCTCCGACGAGGTCCGGGAAGTACTCGACATCGACGACGCCCACATCGACGCCGATCGTCACACCTTCCATCCTGATCTCCCGGGCCTGGCACTCGCGGGTATGTGGGACCAGTCCGGCGGGTACTTCGTGCCGCTCGAACTACAGGCGCGGTGGATCGCGTACACGTGGGGCGGCGTCATCCCAGCACCGTCCGATGACCAGCAGCGGGCATCGGTGGCGGCCTACCGCGCGCGTCGGGGCCAGTCGCAGAAGACCCGCATGAACCTGGCCGCGGTCGCGTTTGCGCGGGCCGCAGGCGTCGAGCCCACGCAGGAGCAGTGG
>JAQIJH010000007.1:0-100646 GCA_036946345.1 Gordonia paraffinivorans
GTCGACCGCCTCGGCGGTGTCGGCGCAGATCTCGGTGACGCTCACGCAGGCCTCCCCGTGCTGATCCGGTCCGGACGGGCGTCGCGCCCGCACCCCGACCACTCTAGGAGCGCGACCTAGCTGTCCCGCTCCGCTTTCAGTGTTGACGCTCCACTTCCAGGGTTGGCGCTCCGCTTGCAGGGTTCCCGCTCCACTTGCATCGTTGACGCTCCACTTCCAGGGTTGCCGCTCCACCTGTTCGAGAACGCTCGGCTGCAGGCGGAGCGTTCTTCGACAGGTGGAGCGTTTTGCGTCGGTCCTCAGCGGATCGGAACGATGCGCTACGCGGCGAGCAGGCCCGCCGTGACGAAAGCGCGTCGAAGCTGCGCGATGAACCGCTCCGGTTGGCGGAGGTCGTCCCTTGTCCATCGGACGACGAGGATGCCGAGGGCGCGCAGCTTGTCCTCGCGTCGCTTCTCCGCGACGACGTCGGACGCGTCGCCGTACTTGACCAGACCGTCGAACTCGCCGACCACCCGACCGCCCCACTCGAAGTCGACTCGTGCGAACACCTCCCCGTCGTCCTCGCGGTACTCGACCTGCAGGTCGGGCATCGGGATCCCTGCCCGGATCATCAGCGCCCTGCTCAAGGATTCGCCGGCACTCTCCGACCGCCCGTCCGCCCAGGTCATGGTCTGACGGACGAGCGCGATACCGCGACGGCGTCGGCCGCGGTCTGTGAGGACGGCGAGTTCCTCGATCGTCGCGCCGCCGCGGAGGGCGCCGTCGAGGACCACGAGCGCCTCGGTGAACGACCCGGTTCGCGCCACGTCCATCGCGGTGCGGGCGAGCGTCGTCGTGATGACCCCGTCGACGACCGTCACCTCGTCCGGCGGAAGAGGCGATGCGTGCAGGAAGAACGCGCGTCCCTCGCGACGTCCGCCCGAGTGACGGTCAGCGGTGAAATGGATGTCGTCGGGGAGGCCGAGCACGGGCACCCGATGCAAAGCGGCGGCGGAGTGGTGGCTGGCGGCCTTGCGTTCTTCTCCGAACTCCGCAGCAGCGATGACGCGGCGGCGATGGTGCTCTCGTCGACCCTCCATCGATTCTGCGCTGAGCCGTCGACCGTCGTCGGTGATGTACGACTCCCGCCTCGGCGCGTACGTTCCGCGATAGAGCCGGTCGAGGTCGCCTGTGCGAACACCGGTTCGCAACATCCAGTCGGTAATGCCCGCGTCGAGTGCGGCTGCGCGCCCGATTGTCGGCGAGGCGAGTTGCGGCGTGACCGCGTGTGATTTCTGGTCCATGGCTCGACGGAATGCGAACGCCACGACATCGCGGCGGACGCGTCGCGTGCCGGGCACCCGAGCTGTCGGGTCACTGCGGGCTGTGGACAACTGATGTCCGACGAGACGCTCCACCTGTTGAAGGACGCTCCGCCTGCAGGCGGAGCGTCCTTCAACAAGTGGAGCGCGAACCCTGGAGGTGGAGCGTCAACCCTGTAAGTGGAGCGCGAACCCTGGAGGTGGAGCGCGAACCCTGTAAGTGGAGCGCCAGCCCTGGAGGCGGAGCGGCGGAGCGGGAACCGGGCGATGAGCGGAACGGGCCGTGTCGTCTCAGCACGATCTCAGTCGGCCCGTCTTTACTGGAGCGCATGCGCATCCTGGTGGTCGACGACGATCGCGCGGTCCGGGAGTCGTTGCGACGGTCGTTGTCGTTCAACGGCTACACAGTGGAGACCGCGAGCGACGGCATGGAGGCCCTGGACACCATCAAGTCCGAGCGGCCCGACGCCGTCGTGCTCGACGTCATGATGCCCCGACTCGACGGCCTCGAGGTGTGCCGGCGACTGCGGAGCACCGGCGACGACCTGCCGATACTTGTGCTCACCGCCCGGGACAGCGTCTCCGAACGGGTGTCCGGCCTCGACGCCGGTGCCGACGACTACCTCCCCAAGCCGTTCGCCCTCGAGGAGCTGCTCGCGCGGCTGCGCGCCCTGCTGCGTCGCGCCGGAGCCGACGTCGAGGCCGATTCCGAGACGATGGAGTTCTCCGACCTGCGCCTGGACCCGGTCACGCGCGACGTGTCCCGGGGTGAGCGGTCCATCAGCCTCACCCCGGACCGAGTTCGCGCTGCTCGAGATGCTGATGGCCAATCCCCGGCGGGTGCTCACCCGGGGGCGCATCCTCGAGGAGGTGTGGGGCTACGACTTCCCGACCTCCGGCAACGCCCTCGAGGTCTACATCGGCTACCTGCGGCGCAAGACCGAGGCCGACGGCGAGCCGCGCCTGATCCACACCGTGCGCGGTATCGGGTACGTGCTCCGCGAGACACCGCCGTGATGCCGTCGGGCGCCGGACGCGACGGGCGGCGCGCCCGACACCGTCGTCCACCCCGAACACCGCGCGCGCGAGGGTGTGCATGCCCCACCCCCGATGCCGCCGCCCGCCGCCGCGCCCGGCTGGCACCCGGCGCCCGAGCCCCACGGCCGGGTGATGCGGGAGCCGACCGCGCTGACCCGCGAGATCTCGCTGCGGATGCGCGTCACGCTCCTCGCGGCGACGGTGGTGGGCATCGCGGTCGCGGTGATGGCGGCGAGCGCCTACGCGGTGGTCTACCGCGCGATGTACGCCGACGTCGATGCACAACTGGTCAACCGCGCCGACGGCATGACGCAGCTCGCGCGGCTCGGCCTGCTCGACTCGTCGCCCGAGAGCCTGGTCGCCGGGACGATCTTCTCCTCCGACATCTCCGTGGCGCTGGTCCGGTCCAACGGACAGGTGTTCCAGATCGGCGAGGTTCCCATCGGCGCCGTCGAACGCGACGTCGTCGCGGCCGCGGACCCCTCGTCGGCCGCGGCGTCCAGTCTGCGGACGGTCGGAGACCAACGCGTGCTCGCGCGAAAGCTGGTCGACGGCAACACGTTGGTGATGGCCCAGAGCCTCGAGCCCACCGACAAGGTTCTCGGCCGGCTCGCGTGGGTGCTCGCGATCGTCGGCGGCTGCGGCGTCATCCTCGCCGCCGTCGCGGGCACCACCGTCGCGCGCGCCGGGCTGAGACCCGTGGCGCGATTGACCAAGGCGGCCGAACGGGTCGCCCGCACAGACGATCTCGAGCCCATCCCGGTCAGTGGCAACGACGAGCTCGCACGGCTCACCGACAGCTTCAACGCGATGCTGCGTGCACTCGCCGAGTCCCGCGAGAGACAGTCGCGGCTCGTCGCCGACGCCGGACACGAGCTGCGCACACCCCTGACCTCGTTGCGGACCAACCTCGAACTGCTCATCGCCAGCAGTGCGCCGGGGGCGCGTGCGCTGCCCGAGGCCGACATGGTCGAACTGCAGCAGGACGTGATGGCACAGATCGAGGAGTTGTCCACGCTCGTGGGCGATCTCGTCGACCTCGCCCGCGACGACGCCCCGCAGGCCGTGGCCGAGGAGATCGATCTCACCGAGGTCGTCGACCGGTCGCTCGAGCGTGTCCGCCGTCGCCGCAGCGACGTCGACTTCTCGGTGTCGATGGCTCCGTGGTTCGTCTTCGGTGAGTGCAACGGGCTCTCGCGGGCGGTCCTCAACGTCCTCGACAACGCCGCGAAGTGGAGTCCGCCCGATCGGCCCGTCTCGGTGGAGTTGCGGCCCATCGGCCCCGACCGCGCCGAGTTGTCGGTGTCCGACGCGGGCCCGGGTATCCCGGAGGAGGACCGGGGCCTGGTGTTCGAGCGCTTCTACCGATCGGACTCGGCGCGGTCGATGCCGGGGTCGGGGCTCGGGTTGGCCATCGTCCGACAGGTCGTGGTGCGCCACGGGGGCTCGGTGGAGGCCGGTGAGTCCGCCCTCGGTGGCGCGCGGATCCGCATCGAGCTCCCCGGGCGCCCCACACCGGGGTTCGCGCCGGTCGACGACACGCGGTGACGTGGGGCGCCGCGCGACGGTGACCTGGCCGTGACCAGGGCCCCGCGGACCGAGTTCCTTTCGGTACTCACCGGAGGGTCTCAGACCCCTCTCAGGACCCCGCTCCAGGATTAGGGTCGACACGTACGACGACGCCCCGGGCGTCACTCCCCGCGGAGGGTCCCGCGTCCCCGCCGACGCAGGCCGACCCGACCCGCCCCCGGAGCAGCGATGGAGGACAGCCACGCATGACCGACAACCAGCAGGGCGGCGAGAACACATCGGACTCGCCGTCGTCCGGCGAGAGCGGTGAGCACGGCCGCCACGAGGGGTCGACGCCCCAGTACGGCTCGGACCCCCACGGCTCGGACGACACGGCCCGACACGGCGCGTCGGGGACCGGCCAGGACAGCTCGCCGCAGTACGGTTCGCAGCCCTCGTACGGCCAGTACGGCGCGGGCCAGCAGTACGGCACGAGTCAGTACGGCGCAGGCGGGAACGAGTCGTCCCAGCAGTACGGCTCCGGCCAGCCATACGGGTCGTCGCAGCCCCACGGCTCGGACCAGCAGTACGGCTCGAGCCGGCAGTACGGCCAGAACGACTCGACGCAGCAGTTACCCGGCGAATCGTTCTCGGCGCCCTACGGCCAGTCCTACTCGGGCAACCCCTACGGCGGTGCGCAGCAGTACGGCCAGACGCAGCCGTTCGGGTCGCAGCAGTACGGCCAGGCCTCGCCGTCCTACTACCCGGCGACGACGACCCAGCAGAAGCGCGGCGGGTCGCGGGCGGGTCTCGTGGCCGGTGTGATCGTGCTGACGGCACTGGCGGGTGGGATCGGCGGCGTCGTCGGTGCCGGCCTGGAGGACAACTCGGTGCGGTCGCTGTCCTCGCCCCTGGGCGGCGACCGCGACACCTCGCAGCCCGTGCAGGGCGCGCAGGGGTCCGTGCAGGAGGTCGCGGCGAAGGTGCTGCCGTCGGTGGTGTCCATCGACGTGCGCGTCGGGAACCGCGAGGGGGAGGGCTCCGGGGTCGTCCTCAGCCAGGACGGGTTCATCCTCACCAACAACCACGTGGTGACCGCCGAGTCCGGCCGGTCGGGTCAGCTCACGGTCAGCTACAACGACGGGAGCACCTCGGGTGCGACGGTCGTCGGCGCCGACCCCATCTCCGACATCGCCGTCATCAAGGCCGACAAGACAGGGCTGAGCCCGATCACCGTCGGCACGTCCGGGAACCTCGCGGTCGGGCAAAATGTCATCGCGATCGGATCGCCGCTGGGCCTCGCCGGCACGGTGACCACCGGCATCATCAGTTCGCTCAACCGGCCGGTGTCCACCCAGGGTGAGAACGACAGCACCGCCTCGGTCATCGACGCCATCCAGACCGACGCGGCGATCAACCCCGGCAACTCCGGCGGCGCGCTGGTCAACGCCAACGGGGCGCTGATCGGCATCAACACGGCCATCGCGAGCCTGTCCGACAGCTCCAGCCAGCAAGGCGGCAGCATCGGCCTCGGTTTCGCCATCCCGATCGACCAGGCGATGCGGATCGCGCAGGAGCTTCAGCGCACCGGCCGGGCCACGCAGGCCGGGCTCGGTGTGTCCGTGCAGTCGTCGGGGGAGAACGCCGCCACACCGGGCGCGCTCATCTCCGCTGTCCAGGCCGGTGGTGCGGCATCGAAGGCCGGTATCCCGACCGGCGCCCTCGTCACCAAGGTCAACGACCGCGTCATCAGTTCCGGTGACGCCCTGGTCGCGGCCATCCGCTCGCACGCACCCGGGGACACCGTCTCCGTCACCTACACGGCCAACGGTTCGTCTCGGACCGTCCAGGTCACCCTCGACACGCTCGACACCGGAGGACGCTGATGACCACCGACAACCGCGGCACGATCCTGCGGATCCTGCCCCAGCCGCCCGCGGCGGACACCCTCGACGACGAACTGGCCTCGATCGACCTCGGCGTCTCGGCCCACGACGTCGCGGCCGCGGACCGGGCCGCCGAGCAGCTCTCGGCGGGGTCGCGCGAGGATGAGCGCATGACATCGGTGAGCCTGGAGTCCAGTGACCTCGGTCGCGCCCTCGTGGTGGTCGTCGACGACCGTGCGGCGCACGGCGAGGACCAGACGCTGGTCGGACCGCTGGTCGGGGAACTCCTCACCGAGGCGGGTTTCCACGTCGACGCCACGATCGCGGTCGCGGCCGACGAGGTGGAGATCCGCAACGCGCTGAACACCGCCGTCATCGGCGGTGTTGACCTGGTCGTCTCGGTCGGCGGTGTCGGTGTACGTCCGCGTGACGTCACCCCGGAGGCGACGTCGGGTCTGCTCGACCGGTCCCTGCCCGGAATCGAAGAGGCCGTGCGCAGTTCGGGACTCGCCGCGGGCGCGTCCGACGCCGGCCTGTCACGCGGTGTCGCGGGCATGTCGGGTCAGACGCTGGTGGTGAACCTCGCCAGTTCGCGCGCCGCCGTACGTGATGGGATGGCGACGGTCGCGCCGCTCGCCAAGCGCATCATCGCCTCTCTGACCGAACTCTGAGTCCACCGAGTCGGTGACAGACAGTTCGTCCGACGACGCTCCCGAGCGGGAAACCGCCTGGGAGCGTCGTCGTCGTCTCGCCGCCGTCTTCGGCGACGACCTGCCGTCGGTGACCTCAGATGAGGCCAGCCTAACCAACCGTGACGCAGATCACGAAAGCGGTCCCTCCGCGTCCGACCGGTGGTTCACCGAGAACCGGCCCCCGCATCACGAATAGCGACGTCAGGACCACGGAACCACCACCGTCGATCGGGTGTCCGCTTTGTCGTGATGACGTCGTGCCGTCGTCTCGGATGCCCGGTTGGTGCGGCGAATTCGTGACGCGCCCGATCCCATCTGTTGTCGGGTCAAGCCCTACGGGTTAAGTTCCTCCCGACAACACACCGCCAGGTGTGGCGTCGCCGCGGGTCGGGCTGTGGCACAGGCGCGGTGGTCGAGCCCACTCGGAATTAACGTCCGGGAAACATAGGGCAACAACACCGTCAAGTGTCCACGCCACGATTTCGCGGACCGCCAGGTTAGACCGGGTTACAGTTCACTTCTCGAAAGAGTCTTTGACCCGGATCACGCACGTCCTTGAGAGGGAACGAATGAGCACGAAGAGCAAGCTCGGTCTGCGCCGCCTCGCGGCGGGCGCCGCCATCGCCGCGGTCTCGGCCGTCGGTCTGGCCAGCATGGGCGCCGGCAACGCAGCCGCGGGCCCCCTCCCGAACGGATCGAAGACCACGACCGGCATCGACGGTGAGGTCGTCACCCTGAAGCGCCTCGGCGAGAGCGCCTACCCGGTGCCGTCGGTCGCGAACAACAGCTTCGGTCGCGCCGCCGAGGTGAGCGGCACCATCGTCGCCACCGCCCCCAAGGGCGCGGACGCGACCCTCATCTCCGGCTACATCGTCGGCTGCCAGATCAACGTCGGCGGTCTCTCGCTCGGCCTGAACGGCAGCCTGGATCTCAGCCCCGAGGGCATCCTCGGCGGTTCGTTCTCCCTGCCGCTGGCGCCGGGTCAGGCCACCTTCGTGCCGATCTCCTCGGCCAAGAGCATCAAGGGCGGCCAGGCGATCATCCAGTACAAGCGCCAGCAGATCGACGTGCAGAAGTGCGGTGGGTACGCGACCGCGCGCGCCTACTCGCAGGTGGAGCTCAAGGGCGACTCGTACATCAAGTCCACCCTGTACGGCGCTCCGTTCAGCCTGAACTGACCCAGCAGACCAAACCCACCTCAACTCTTTGATCTGCTCGCAGGCAGAACGACTTTCCTGAAGGGGAAACCATGAAGAACAGCACGACGCGCCGCGTGGCTGCCGCCGCCGGCATCGCCGCGGTCTCCGCCGTCGCCCTCTCGAGCATGGGTGCCGGGGCTGCTGCCGCCGGCGCCCTGCCGGGTGGCTTCACCACCCAGACGCTGGCCGACGGCACCAAGGTGTCGGTCCAGCTCAAGGACGAGTTCGTCACCATCGCCCGCTCGGGCGCGGCCAACGCCACCACCCGTAACGCATGGGTGTCGGGCAAGGTCATCGTCACCGTCAACGGCGCCAACGCGTCCGGCGGCGACGTCACGGCCGGGTACCTCGTCGGCTGCCAGGTCGACTTCTCGGGCGGCGGCAGCGTCGGCTCGGGCGGCGCGCTCGCTGTCGGTGGCTCCAATCTCGCCATCGTCCCGGGCGACACCAACGTCACCCCGAACGGGTCGGTCACCCTCGCCCCGGGTGTCGCGAAGTTCGTCCCGGTCCTGGACAGCGGTGTCGGCAAGTACAACGGCACCGACGAGGCCGACACCAGCTTCTCGTTCAAGGGCAACCGCGGCGGCATCGCCTACTCGCAGGAGACGTTCCAGGTGAACGGCTGCGCCGGGTACGCGTCCGCCAAGGCGGCCATCTCGGTGAAGGTCTCGACCGACGCGGTCGACGGCTACGTCACCCTCTACGGGCGTCCGTTCAGCATCGGCTGATCACGCACCACCTCCGAGAACGGGGAGCGGCCCACAGGGTCGCTCCCCGTTTTCTGTGTATTCATTCGCGGTGCGCAATAAGGGTGGCTCATGTCACCTCGTGTCGGCACAATGAGAGAGTCACGCGGCGCCGGTGAAGCCAACCCGGTACGGCGGGTGCGCAACGGACGCAACGGACATCGGGACACGACGCAATGGGGACGAACATGAGTGTGGCTGTCGGCGGCGGTCTGGGGAACCGCGGCCAGGACGACGGGAAGCTGTTGGCGTTCGAGCTGGGTTGGTTCCAGCGCGGCGGTGGACCGAGCGCGGTGATCCGTGAGGAGTTCGGGATCGGCGACGCCGAGTTCTTCCACCGGCTCAACGAGTACCTCGAGGAGACGATCACCCGGCGGGACGAGGCCCTGCCGCCACACGTCGTCGAGAAGATGAAGGCCGTCTGCCGCAAGCGACTCTGGCTGGCCCGCGCCGGCTGACGCTGTATCGGGGCCCGGGGTGGGCGTCGGGATCCGCGCGCGATAGAGTACGCGTGCTGAATCTGTTGTGGCGGTCGAGTGAAGGCCGTCCGACGGCATGTCAGCGCACGTCTCGACCCGAGGTCGTGCCGAATGCGCCGGACGGGTGTCGCGATGAAGGACTGGGTGGCGAGCCTCGCCAGGCGGTTCGACCAGCGCTCCGCGGCAGTTCTGGCGAGCACCTCGGGGGCTGTGGTCCTGCCGGCCTTCGCCGTCGCATCGCCGTCCATGGTCAAACCCGGTCTCATGGTGTGGTTGCTCGTGATCTGGGCCTACTCGGGGCTGTCCATGATCGTCACCGCCGCCGCGGGCACGCTGACCGACCGCCAGTTCGTCGTCCTCGGCTTCGGTGGGATGGTCGGGGTAGCAGGTTCCGCATTCGTCCTGGCCGATCCGGGGACGTCGCACGCCGTCCTCGTGCTGCTGGCGACCATCCCTGCGCTCGCCGCGATGCACTCACGTCCGTCGATCGTGGCCGGCTTCGTGGCCACCGCGCTGGTGCTGGCACTGTCCGTGTCCGCGACGGTGGCCCCGTCCTGGCCCGAGTTCCTCGTGTCGGGAGGCGCGACCGCGATGGCGGTGACCGTCCCGACAGTCTTGGTCGCGGCGCTGCGTCGATCCCTGATGCGGCTCGTCGGACAACTGGAGGCGATCGGGGACACCGACCCCCTGACCGGTGTGTTGAACAGGCGCGGCCTCGAGGCGAAGCTGGGCACACTGCTCGACGGCGCCGTGCACGGTGAGCGTGGCCTCGGGGCGGCCATCGTCGACATCGACTTCTTCAAGGCGGTCAACGACAGCTTCGGGCACTCGACCGGCGACCGTGTCCTGGTCGACGTCGCCGAGGTCGTCCGAGCGACCGCGCCGGGCGACGCCGTCGTCGCGCGAGTCGGGGGCGAGGAGTTCCTCCTGCTGACCCTCGTCGGCGGCGAGCACGAGATCGCGCGCATCGCAGAGGCGTTACGGGCGCGCGTCGCTCGAGACACGGCCGTCACGGTGAGCGTGGGCGCCGTGTACGCCGCGGTGCGGGGGGCGGGTCCGCACCGCCCGCGGTCGCACCACTGGGGCCGAGAACTGATCGACCGGCTGTCCCACTCGGCGGACGGTCACCTGTACGTGGCGAAAGCGGGTGGCCGCGACCGGGTCGGAACCGGGAGCGTCGACGCCGTCGAGTGGTGGCCCGGCGAGATCAGTCGACCGCGCTTCCGGGCGCTGCGAGCGGTTCAGCCGCAGCGGTGACGCCCGGCTCCGACGTTCTCCGGCGTCGGAGCCCGTGCCACATCACCAGCGCGACGATGAGCAGGACGACGACGCCCATGACGACCCATGAGGTGTTGCCGAGGATCCGCTCGACGCTCTCGTAGGACGTTCCCGCGCCGTATCCGAGACTCGCCACCACGACGACCCAGATGGTGCCGCCGACCGCGTTGGCGATCGCGAACGTCCGCAGACGCACGTCGCTCATCCCCGCGAGGCCGGGCATGAGCGCACGGAGGGCAGCGGTCCACCGGCCGACGAGGACCGCGATGGCGCCGCGTTTGCGCAGTTCGTGGCGTCCACGCTCGACGTGGTGGGGCTTCACCAGTCGTTCGGGCAGCTTCGCGAGCAGCGCTGAACCCCACCGTCGACCGACCTCGAACCCGATGAAGTCGCCGATGACCGCGCCGGCGATCGCCGCGACGATCACCTCCCACAGTTCGAGACGACCTCCGCTGGCCGTCACCCCGGCAACCAACACCGCGATCTCACCGGGGACGACGACGCCGACGAAGACCGACGCCTCGAGCGCCGGGAACAGGAAGGCCATCACCAGCACCAGCCACGGCGGGAGGTCGAGCAACCAGGTGAACACGGCATCGATCACGTCTGCACCCTAATCGGGCGAGCCGGACGCATGTCGTGGCCAGGGCGAACGCGTCAGGCCTCGTGACGTCCCGGGCCGTCCGCCGCGGTCGACGACGGTGCACCCGTGGTCGTGCGGCCGCCGCCCTGCTGCGAGGCGAGGAGGTCGCGGATCTCGGTCAGCAGTTCGGCCTCGGTGAGCGCGGCGGCGTCGTCGCCCTTCTTGGCGCTGAGGGCCTTGATCTTCTCGAACGGCAGGACGATCACGAAGTACACGACCGCGGCGATGATGACGAAGTTGATCGCGGCGGTGATGAGTGTGCCGAAGTCGACGAAGGTGTTGGCCTTGCCGCTGCGGATGAGGAAACCGAGACCCTCCGCCTGGTTCGTGCTGCCGAGCGAGTTGATGAGCGGCTGGATGATGCTGTCGGTGAACGCCTTCACGATCGCGCTGAAAGCGGCGCCGATGACGACCGCGACCGCCAGGTCGATGACGTTCCCGCGCATCAGGAAGTCCTTGAAGCCCTTGAGCATGTGTCCTCCTCGTGCCGTGTGAATGTCCGGTGATCGTATCGACGCGGGCCGCGGCTGTCGCCGACCCGGGCCCGTCGGCGCGCTGGAGGTCAGGAGCGGCCGGACCTCAACGCACAGTCGTCGCGCGGCGGTGGTCGTCGATCTCGCGCATGTGCGCTTCGGCCCAGGCGCGGACGACGGCCAACGACGTCTCCAGTGAGAAGCCGAGTTCCGTCAGTCGATAGTGGACGGCGGGCGGGACCGTGGGTTCGACCTCACGGTGCACCAGCCCGTCCGCAGCCAGACGCTGCAGGGTCTGCGACAGCATCTTCTGGCTGATCCCCGGCGCGGCACGCCGCAGTTCGGAGAATCGCGCACCCGCGTCTCCTCGCTCGGCCAGCACCTTGACCAGCATCGACGTCCACTTGTCGCCGATACGGTCGAGCAACTGGCGTGTCGGGCAGTCGGGGGAGAACAGGTCCCCGGTCTCGCCGCGAGTGGTCACCGCGCGCTCACCACCTTTCGGGCAGGTGCCGTCTTGCGCGCGTCACGATGCGCGACGACGCTCATGGTAACCAGCGGTGACCTGAGGAGGAACGGTGACCATGACCGCACCCACGACAGACGACGTCGAGATCAGACGGATCGCGGCGAGCGACGCGATCCTCGACGTCGCCGTCTCCGGCCCCTCGGACGCCCGCTGCGTCGTGCTGCTGCACGGTTGGCCCCACACATGGGAGCTGTGGCGTCCGGTGGGCTCCGCGCTGGCCGCGCACGGCCACCGCGTCATCGCCCCGAACCTGCGCGGCATCGGCGGCGGAGAACGTCCGTCGGGTCGGGTCGACGCCGCGGTCGTCGCGGGTGACGTCCTGGGTGTCATGACCGCCCTCGGTGTCGAGACCGCGACGGTGGTGGGGATCGACGCCGGTGTGCCACCCGCCGTTTATGCGGCCGCCCGCGCGCCGTCACGGGTGGATCGACTGGTCGTGATGGAAGGTGTGCTTCCCGGCGTCCCCGGCGCCGAGAAGTTCTTCGCCGCCGGCCCGCCGTGGTGGTTCGGGTTCCACGCGATACCCGGACTGGCCGAGACCGTGGTCGAGGGACACGAGGACGACTACCTCGGATGGTTTCTCACCGGGCCGAGTGTGCGACACGACATCGGCGCCGACGCGCGGCGCGCGTTCGTCTCGGCCTACCGCGGAAAGGACGCGCTCCGTGCAGGTTTCGAGCTCTATCGCGCGTCGGACCGGAACGCACGCCTGTTCCGGGAAGCGTTCGCGGCGAACCGTCTGACGATGCCCGTGCTGTCGGTGGAGGGCGGGGTCGTCGGCGACGCACTGTCCGGTCAGCTCGCCGGGATCGCTGACGACCTCACCTGCACAACCGTTCCCGACTGCGGGCACCTCATCCCGCTCGAGAAGCCGAGAGAACTGACGGAGGCGCTGGTGGACGCGATCGGGCCCTGAGACCGCCGGATCACCCAGGGGATGGCGGCAATTCGAGATGCCGTGGTGAGGTCAGCACGGTCGCTGTGACCACGGCGGCGACCGCCTGGGCACAGACCAGTCCGGTGAGAACGACGAATTGGAAGCGTGCCGCAGCGCCGGTGTCGGCGCCGGCGAGCAGCGCACCCACGAACGCGCCCGGTAGCGACACGAGTCCGACCGTCCGGGTCTGGTCGTGGCCGGGAACGAGTGATTCCGCGGCGGCACGACGGGCGACGTCGCGGAGCGCGTCGCGTGGTGTGGCGCCGATGGCGAGCCACCCCTCGATCTCGTCGCGGCGGTGCACCATGCCATCCCGCAGGTGGCGACCGGTCAGGGTCACCGCGGTCATGCAGCCGCCGATGATGATCCCCGACACCGCGATGAGGGTGCGCAGATCGCGGGTGAGGACCGCGGCCCCGACGATGATCCCGATCGAGGCGACCGACCCCGCGGCGCAGCCGACCAGAGCGGCGGGCAATGCCCGCTGAAGAGTGACGATGCGTCGATACGCGGTGACAGCGGCGACGGTGAACATCACTCCGACCACCCCGGCGGTTCCCCATCCGGTGTGGATCGCCGAACGGAGGACGACGGCGACGAACGCGAGCTGCACGGCGGCTCGACCGACCGCGCGTACCGCCGCCCACCCCCTGTCGACCCGATACACGGCGAGAACGATCACCGCGATACCGAGAAGCGCACCGGCGCCGACGACCAGCCGAATCGACTCTGTCACCGTCACGCCGTGGTCCCTTCGTCCCGCCCCGTGACGACCCGGTGTCGCGAGGACTCGATCCTCGCATCCGTGTCACACGAGGACGAGCCGGTCCGAGCCGGCGCCGTCGTCGACCGGCGGGGTCGACGACGACCGGTCCCGACGGTCGGCGACACGGATCGCGCGACCGATCACCACGGCGACGACGCAGGACACGGTGATCCAGATGACTGCCAGCGCCACGACGACGGCGACGATCGAGCAGTCCGAGAGGTGTCCGGTGAGGAACGAGTGCGTCGTCACGGCGCCGAGCCAGCCGCTGGGGGTGCGTCGGCCGGTGCCGGTTCACCCATCGCCGCCACGCCGATCGCGATGATCACCGCGGCGGCGACCACCGCGGCGGTCGCCGCGCACATCCACAACCAACACGCGGTCGCCGCGTCGGCGAGCGCGTTGTGCGCGACACCCGCTGCGATCGTCGACGTGACCGCAGAGGCCGCGACGGCGGCGTACACGGCTGCCACGCCGAGCAGCCACCGGGGGATCGGACATCCGCCCACGGTGACCGGCGGCGCGTCACGGGCCGTCGTCATCGATCCGCCGCTGACTGTGAGCGTTGCTCGAGGCGGTCGACGTGCGTGACGCTCAGGTAGACGACGAGCACGACGATCACGGCGAAGAAGACGGTGTTGACCACCGTCGTGCCCAGCCCGAGACCTCCCTCGTCCGTCGGCTGGGTCAGCAGGTCGCCCACCGACGCCCCGAGTGGCCGGGTGACCACGTAGGCGGCCCAGAACGCGACGACGGCGTCGAGTCGGAGTCCGTAGTGGGCGCCCGTGATGACCGCGATCACCGCGGCGAACAGGACCAGCGACCACCCGTACCCCAGGGACAGGCGTTCGGCGATGAGATCGCCGGCTGCCGTGCCCAGCGCGAAGGTGACCAGGATGGCCGACCAGTAGAAGGCCTCCCGCCGTGGGGTGCGGATCGAATGGATCGAGAGGGTCCGCTCGACGGCCCACCAGAGCACGAACACCACGACGAGGGCGGCCGCGAACACCGCGGTCGTCACCGGCAGGGGGACCCCCAGGTTGTCGGTGAGATTGTCGGTGATGAGGGTGCCGGTGACGCTGACCAGCACCACGACCCACCAGTACACGGCCGGGATGTAGCGGCGCACGGCGAACTGCCCGGCGAGGCTGATGACGAGGAGTACGACCGTGACCACGGTGGTCGTGGTCAGCCCGAACCCGAGGGTGCCGTTCAGGTAATCCGCCGCGGTCTCACCCACCGTGGTGGCGAGGATCTTGATCACCCAGAAGAAGATGGTGACCTCGGGGACCTTGCTCATGGCCTGCCGCACGGAGGGCAGGTCGTCCTGGATCAGTGCGTCGCGGTGCATCGGGTGAGCTCCTCGGGGGTGTGGCCGTCGCGGGCGTGAGCGGGATCGATCAGTGGTCGAAAGCGTTCGGATACGTGAGCGTCCAGGTGGGACAGGGCCGTCGTGGTCGCCTCAGGGATCACGCCCACGAGTCCCGCGGCGAGGACGATGGATGCGGCGACGTCGGTGACCCAGTGCATCCCGAGGTAGAGCCGGGTCACCGCTGCGATCACCGCGACACCCGCGGCGATCGTGATGGACACGATCCGTCGTGCCCGTGACGAGTGGGCGGTCACGACCGCGGCCAGGCCGAGCGCGAGAGCGGCAGCCCCTGCCACGTGTCCGGACGGGAACGACAGCGTCACCTCCGGGCCACCGATCTGCTGCGCGACCGGCGGACGAGCCCTGCCGACGGCGAGTTTGACGATCTCGCAGAGCAATCCGATCGCGCCGACTGTCGCGACCAGCTGGGCGGCCCGCACGAGCACCCGGTCACGGACCACGAGGACACCGGCGGCCACGATCGTCCAGATACCCACCCAGACCGGGCTGAAGAGGATGGTGACCGCGGACACGACGGCCGTCGTGCCGGGGGAGCGATGCTGGACCCACCACCGCCACACAGCGGTGTCCGCACCTGCGACGGGATCGTGATGAGCCACGATGGCCAGGCCGAGCAGCCACACCGCCAGCATCGACACGGTCGCACCGATGTGACGAGCGCGCGTGTGCGCTCTTGTCCCGGGTTTCACCTGCGCCACGGTGCCCAAGTGATGCTGAGGCGACGCTGTAGTCGGCTGAGAGAACGCTGAGGTGCTGCCTCGCCGCGGTCCTAGGCTCGACCCGTGACGAGGATCCCGCGACCGATCCGGGATCGGCTGCGTCGGTCGACCACCGGAGTGCGGGCGCGGCTGACCATCGTCGCCACCGTGCTCCTGGCCGCTGCTCTCGCCGGCGCCGCCGGGCTGATGCTGCTCGTGCTGCACCAGTCGCTGCTCAACTCGGCGGACGCGGCGACCTCGTCGCGCGCAGGCGAACTCGGTTCCACCCTCCGCACCGAATCCGTGTCCGGGCTGGAGGCGTCGTCGCTGTCGACCTCGAAGGACATCGACCTGATCCAGATCATCGGACCCGACGGTCGGGTCGTCACCGGAACACCCGGAGACCTGACCGGCGCATTGGCCCGCCCGCTGACGCCCGGTCGGCGCGAGACGGTGGACGGCGCGACGATCGGCGACGACCCGACCGAGTACCGCGCGACAGTCGTCGGCGTCGTCACCCCGCGCGGGCCGGTCACCGTCGCCGTCGCCGCCGCCGAGGGGCCGATCACCGATGTCGTGATCACGGTCGCGATCCTGTTCGCGTCGGTGTTCCCGCTCATCTTGCTGCTGCTCGCCGCGACCACCTACTTCTTCGTCGGGCGAACACTCCGGCCGGTCGAGCGCATCCGGTCGGAGGTGGCCGCGATCACCAGCAGCGATCTCGGCCGGCGCGTGTCGGAACCGCGCACCGGCGACGAGGTCGATCGACTCGCCGCGACGATGAACGAGATGCTCCATCGCCTCGAGGTGGCCAGCGAGGCCCAGCTGAGGTTCGTCGGCGATGCCTCGCACGAGTTACGGAGTCCCCTCGTCACCGTGGTCGGACTGCTCGACCTCGCACGCACCCGTGGGGACTCGATCGATCACGCGACGATCGACACGATCCTGTACCCGGAGGCCAGACGTCTGCAGACGATGGTGGATGACCTGCTCATCCTCGCCCGCGCCGACGAGCGGGGAGTCCCGCTGCGGCGTACTGCCGTGGACATCGACGACATCGTCGCCGACGAGATCACCAGGCTCATGCGGCTGGGGACCGTGGCGGTGAACGCGCACATCGACGCCGTGCAGGTCGCCGGAGACCGCGACAAGCTCGTCCGCGCGGTCCGCAATGTCGCCGACAACGCCTTGCGACACGCCCGGTCGACCATCGACATCGACGTCCGGGCCGACACGACGACGCGCTCCTGCATCATCACGATCGCCGACGACGGTGACGGGATCCCCGCCGACGACCGGGTGCGTGTCCTCGACAGGTTCGTCCGACTGGACCCCGATCGGCAGCGCAGCAGCGGCGGATCGGGCCTCGGACTCGCCATCGTGGACGAGATCGTGCGCGCGCATGGCGGGGCGGTCGTCATCTCCGACGCCCCGAGAGGTGGAGCTGCGGTCTCCCTCACGCTCCCCGTCGACGAGGACGACACCGACGACGAGTCAGTCGACGGCGACTAGCCGATACCCGATACCGCGCACCGTCTCGATCGACGCGCACCCGAACGGACGATCCACCCGCTTGCGGAGATAGCCGATGTACACCTCGACAACGTTCAGGTCACCGTCGAAGTTGCTGTCCCACACGGCCTGCAGGATCTCGCTCTTCGTCACCGCCACCCCGGTGTTCTGCAGGAGGAACTCGAGCACGCCGAACTCCCTGGGCGTCAACGAGATCTCGGAGCCGCGCCGATGCACGACGTGCGCCGCGGGATCGAGGGTCAACGATCCTGCGGTGAGGACAGCCGCCCGGCTCGGCGCCGCCCTGCGGATCAGCGCCCGGAGACGGGCGACGAGGACCTCCACCGAGAACGGTTTGGTCAGGTAGTCGTCGGCACCGAGGTCGAAGGCGTCGATCTCGTCGTAGTCGCCGTCCTTGGCGGTGAGCATGAGAACGGGCGTCCAGACCTGCTCCGACCGCAGGCGCCGCACCACCTCGTAACCGTTGAGTCCGGGCATCATGATGTCGCAGACGATCGCCTGATACTGCCCATGGAGGCCCTGCAGGAGTCCCTCGTCGCCGTTGTGGACCACGTCGACGACCCAGCCCTCGGCGATGAGCGTCCGGCGGACGGTCTCCGCGCCGTTGGCGTCGTCGTCGATGACAAGAATCCGCACGACCGCCTCCTTGCTCGTGGTCCCTACGAATACAGCATCCGGCGGTGCCCGTGGTGGGCACCGCCGGATGAGTCCTGCGTCAGTTCTGCCCGGGCGCGTCCGGGGTGTCACCGGGCTCGGGCGTGTCGACCGTGGCCGGCGCGTCCGGGGTGTCACCCGCCTCGGGCTTGTCCACGCCACTCGCCGGCGCCTGCTGGTGTGTGGCCGGCGGTGTCGACGGTGTCATCGCGCTCGCGATCCCGAACCCCGCGCCCGTCAGGGCCGCTGCCCCGATCGCCACGGCGGCGACAGCCGACTTCGTGCGCATTCTCCTCATCATCGAGTCCTCACTCTCCACGTCCGAGCTCTTCGGACGATGTCGAGACTGACGACGAGGCGCTGTGAGATCGCTGGGTGCGGCTGAGAACGGGTTCAAGTAGCGGAGCTGAACCCGCGCTCAGGTCTTCTCAGCGAGTTCTCAACTCGCACCTGCGATGATCGCCCCGCTGCCGACGCAGCGCCGTGGACGATCTCGAGAAGACGCGGGAGGGCTGGAGGCCATGAGGTCACATCGTCGGTCGTCATCACCGGTGCGCGGGGACCGCGCTGCCGCGATCGTCCGTCGCCTCGTCGAGACTCTCACCGTCGCAGGGATACTGGCGCTCGCCTTCTACTTCGGACCCGGACAGGATCTCTTCCACTGAACCCCCGTGGCCGAGCTCGGCGAGGCCTACAGTTCACCCGGACGAAGGGCTCGTGACCGATGGACAAGGGACGGCTGGAGGCGTTCAGCGACGGGGTGCTCGCGGTGGCGATCACCCTGCTGGTGCTGGACCTGCACATCGACCCGCATGAGGGTTCGATCCCACACCAGCTGGCCGAGCACTGGACGTCCTACGCGGCCTACGTGGTCAGCTTCCTCGTCATCGGCGTCATCTGGGTCAATCACCACGCGCTCCTGTCGCGCGTCGCGCAGGTGGACCGTGTGCTCTTGTTCGAGAACCTCGTGCTGTTGATGTTCGTGACGACTCTGCCGTTCACCACCGCGACTCTCGCCGACCACGTCGGCGCATCCGATGCCGACGCCCGCTGGGCTGTGCTGCTGTACGGCCTGAGCAACATCGGGATGGCCGTCGGTTTCACGGCGATGTTCGCGCGGATGGTGCGCCGCGACCTGCTCGTCGAGCCGATCGAGGCCGGCGTCGGACGGCGCGCTGTCCGGCGCTTCGGTCTGGGGACTCTGGCCTACCCCGCGGCCACCGTCGTCGGGCTGGTCTGGCCGCCGCTGATCCTGGCGGCGATGGGAGGTCTCGCCCTCTATTACGCCTTCGAACAGACGCCGACGGGCGCGATCCCGCCGCGGAGTACGTCGTGACCGATGACGTCACTCGCCGTCAGGCGGCCGTGTTCGTCGACCACCTCGAGGCGATGGCCGTGCAACTGATCCAGCAGATCGAGGCGCTGGAAGGTGCTGCCGCGATGCCGCGTCCCCGCCGGCGACAACGACTCGTCGACGATGCCCGCAGCCGCCGCGTCGAGCTCTACGAGATCCGTGCGCACATCGAGGCGCTGCAGAAGCGGTACCACCTCCGGACCTGTGTGGACTGACGTCTGAGCTCCTGTGCGGGGTGGCGGCCCCACACGAGCCGTGTCAGAAGCCGAACTCGTCGATCCCTGCGTCGTCGACGACGATCCGTCGAGCGCGGCACATGTCACAGACACCCCCGGGGCGGGGCACCGGCCGGTCAGCACAGCGTCGGCACCAGCAGATCTCTCCGCGATGACGAGGCGCATGGATGGCGGCGAGCGCGGCGACGACGCCCCACAGGGCGATCAGCAGATAGTCGCTCACCATCACCTGTCGAGTGTCGCAACGCCCCGATGCGCTTGGCAACACCCGTCATCGAGCGTTCACCGGGCCGTCGCCCGACGTCGTTAACGTCCCGCGCGGACACGACCACAAGGGCGTGCCACGAGCCGACAGGAACACCGCGATGGTCACCTCCACAAGCCGTCGTGCACTTCTCGGCGGGGCGGCGTCTGTCGCCGTCGCCATCGCGACCGGTGGACGTGCCGGCGCGGCCCCCGGAGACTTCGGGACGGATCTGCCGGGCATCACCCGTACGGTTCCAGTCGGCGAACGCCCCACGCTCGCGCTGACTTTCGACGCGTGTGGGGGTCCACGGGGAAGCGATGTCGACGTGGAACTGATCGACGTACTCCTCCGTCAGCAGATACCCGCGACGCTCTTCCTGAACCGTCGGTGGATCACGGCCAACCTCGAACTCACCCACACGCTGGCCGCCGACCCTCTGTTCGTACTGGCCAACCACGGGACCCGGCACGTTCCGCTGTCGGTGAGCGGACAACGCGCATACGGCATCTCGGGGACGCGTTCCGCCGCAGACGCGGTGCGCGAAGTCGCGGACAACCAGGCTTTCATGACCGTCGAGTTCGGAACGTCTCCACGGTGGTTTCGGGCGGGTACCGCGCACTACGACACCGCGGCGGTGGCGATCGTGTCCGGGACGGGCCTGCGGATCGCCGGGTTCACGGTCAACGGTGACGCGGGTGCCACCCTGCCACCCGAGCAGGTGGCCCACCAGCTGCGCACCGCACCCGACGGCGCGATCGTGCTGTGCCACATGAACAAGCCCGGCTGCGGAACCGCCGACGGATTGCGTGCAGCATTGCCCGTCCTGCTGGGAGAGGGAACGACGTTCGTCCACCTGTCGTCGTGACGACCGACCGCGGGTCGCTCTCAGCGTCCTTTCAGCGCGGATTGGTCATACTGACGCCGGTACCTCGATGGCACCCCTGCTGCACACGCATCCCGAGACGAGGACAGGCATGGATCCGTCGCCGCCGTGCGAGCCGAACTTGAAGCGCGACAGCTCAGCTCCGGCCGACGGCACCTCCTGCGATCGCCCCGCACAGATCACCCCGGAGTTCGCCACCGAGCACACGCTCACCCCGAGTGCCGTGGCAGCCATCTTCGGCGTCACGGCGAAGACCGTCTCGCGGTGGGCCGTCTCCGGTGAGTTGCCGTGCATCACAACCCCGGGCGGGCACCGTCGCTTTCGCCATGCCGACGTCCTCGCCCTGGTGGACGACGGCTGGGACCGTCCCGTGTAGGCATTCGGGTCTCACGCACCGCGAGTCGATGTCGGCGGACGAGGCGGTACCAGCTTCTCCCGCATCTGACTGGCCGACTCGTGCCACACGTCGGCGTCGGCGCGTACGACCACGAGGACGTCGTCGACCATCCCGGTCCTGATCCGCACACCCCCGGCGCGGGCGAGCGCACGAACAGTCGCGCGTAGCTCTGCCACCGGGTCGCCGGGATCCATCCGCCGCGATGCCTGCTGGTCGCGGATCGCGGTGCGGAGGAGTGCGGCGGACACCGCGTCGACATCCATGCTCACCAGTGTTTCCCCCGTGCACCCGTACCGCCACCGCGAGCGCTCAGTGGAAGACGACCGTGACCGGGGCGGCCAGTGCCGTGCCGGCCACCGCATGCGCGTCGCGTTCGGGCATCGCGAGCATCACCACCGGCGCACGGGTGTCCCGTGCGCTCCGGGGTGCCGGGACGACGGCCACCACGGCGCCGCGGACCAACACCGTGCCGTCATGGCGCGGCGACGGCTGCTTCGGGGATGTGTCGGCCGCGGCGTCGTCGGACTCGGTGAGCACGTCGACCACATCGCCCGTGCGGAGCAGGTCGACGACGGCGTCGTCGGCCAGGCGCACCGGGACGAGACGCGCACCGTCGTCGGCGGCGAGGAGCGCGGGCAGTCGAGGGGAGAGCAGTCGCCAGTCGGTGAGGATCTCCCCGTCGTGGACGGGTCCGGTGACCGTGCGGCCCGTCCCGTCCCGCGTCATGCGGAGCGCACCGGGTGGGACCAGGGCGGGGTCGATCTCGGCGACGCGGAGGTCCGCGGCGACCAGCTCGGTGCCCGGGGTCAGGTCACGGGCTGCGACCATCACCGTCGCGAGGCGGGTGCCGCGGTGCGCGATGAGCGCGGAGGTGAGAGCGATGCCCACGAGGACGACCGCCCCGATGCGACGAACGGCCAGCGACCGCGCCCACCCGGGGCGCAGCGCCGAACGGAGCCGGTCGACGAGTGTGGGGTCGAGCCTGAGGTCGCGGGCAGGGGATCGCGGCATGGGCGGACCGTAGGTCGCGATGCGGACACCGACGTGCCCGTGCGCGTCGGCGGTCGGTCGGCCTGGGAGGCCAGGCCGAACTGGGGATAGTCCTTCTCAGGAGGCCTTGGCCGGGGTGCTGCTCGACGACGAGCTCGAGGAGCTGCTGCTCGATGACGAGCTGTCCTTGGTCGTCGTGGACGACGAGCTGCTGCTCGACGAACTATCCTTAGACGACGACGAGTCCGAGCTCGACGACGAGTCGGAACCGGAGTCGCTGCTGCCCACGGACGACCCGGAGCGGCTGTCGGTGCGGTAGAACCCGCTGCCCTTGAAGACGATGCCGACCGAGTTGAACAGCTTGCGGAGGCGGCCGCCGCAGCGTGGGCACTCCGTCAGCGAGTCGTCAGAGAAGGACTGCACGATGTCGAACTTGTTGTCGCACTCCGTGCACGCATACGAGTAGGTCGGCACCGACTCACCTCCGGGGGGAAGAACCTGCGTCCCGGACCCGGGACCGAGGAACAGTCTAGCGCGCCGATTGGCACTCGACCGACGCGAGTGCCAACACGCCGCGTGTCAGGCGGCGGTCGGCTCGGCCGGCTCGGGGGGCCACGCGTGGCTGCGCAACCGGTCGGTGTGGAAATACCCGACGATCGTGGCCACGGCGCACAGCCCGGCCGCACCGAACAGCACGTATCCGCCGTCGATGATGGTGGCGACGACCCCGCCGACGACCGCCCCTGCGATGAACCCGACGTACAGCAGCGCGTAGACCAGCCAGTCGTAGATGGTGCCGCCGCCCGTGGCGTGGCGCTCCATCCCCTGCCCGAGTTTCACGAGCGTCCCGGTGACGTAGCTGAGCGGGATGGAGACCTCGCCCTTCTTCACGAAGGCCGTGTTCAGGGTTCCCACCGTGAACGCGACGATGACGATCGGGACGTAGGTGACGTCGTTCTCGTGGAAGCCGTTCAGGGCGAGGTCGGTCATCCCCGCGGCGAACAGGCCCAGCGTCGTCAACACCGTGATGCCGTGCGGGTTGTTCTTCCACAGCTTCCGACGCAGGAACATGGCGACGGCCACGCCGAGCACGAAGGCGACGATCAGGATCCCCGCGTTCAGCGCCGCCGGCCCGATGACGCCGCGTTCGCGAGTCGTGTCGAACCCCTGGAGCACCGCGCGCTCCGTGTTGCCCGTCATGAAGGTGACGAAGTACCCGTCGGAGTCGAGGAACGCCGCGGCGCCGATCATGCCGGCCACGGCGGCGAGGAGCCAGGACAGCTGTGCCTCACGCCCGATGGCGTCCTCGCGGGTCACGCGGATGGTGGTCATCACAGAAACGCTAACCGCGCCATCATGATTCAGAGGCGCACGCGTGACTGGACTCACATCATTTAATGAGCTCGTAAAACTTTCTGTCCGGTTCTTGGTGTTTCTGCCTGTGACGTGGCCATGCGGCTGTCATCGTTCACGACGCGATCGCGAGGCGTCGGAACCCGCCGGTCGGGGTCAGCGCCCACCCCATCGGCACGTCGTGCTCGTCGCCGGGGACGTGCGGGAGCACCTCGTCGTCGTGGACGACGGCGACGAGTGCACCGCCGGCACCGACCAACGAGCGGTCGTAGAACCCCGCACCCCGGCCCAGTCGGACGCCGCGGGTGTCGACCGCGAGCGCGGGTACGAACACGACGTCGGCCCGGGTCACCGCATCGGGTCCGAGACGCTTGCCGGTGGGTTCCAGCAGTCCGAACCGGCCGGGCGCCAATGCCTCCGGCCCGCCGGCGACGGCCCACTCCAGCGGCGACGGTGACCCCGGCAGCGTGATCGGGAGCAGGACGCGAGCACCGGTCGCGGCGACGGCGGCGAGCAGTGGACCGGTCGCGGGCTCGGTTCCGACGGACACGTAGGCGCACACGGTGCTGTCGGGGCCGATTGGCACGGGCGAGTCGCCGAGGTGCTCGGCGAGCGCCGGGCCTACCCGTGCGCGGTCCTCGCCGGCCATCGCGTCGCGTCGGCGGATCAGGTCGTCGCGCAGTGCCTTCTTCGACGCAGCGGGATCGATCACCGGTCCATGATGACGCTCGACGAAAGAGCCGCGGGCGGGCGGCCGCCGGTGCGTCAGGTCCAGCGGGCGATGACCGCGTCGACGTCGTCATGCGTCAGCGGCGGGGCGGGCGCGGCAGCTCGGGCGAGTCGGGGTGCCGGCGCAGGCATCGTCACGGGCCCCGACGCGACGAAAGCATCGCGGTGACGAGCGTGCTCGGACGTGGTCGCCTCGTCGAGCGTGAGGACGGGGGAGAGGCAGGCGTCGAGCCCGCGGAACGCCTCAGCCCACGCGTCCCTGTCGCGGGTGGACAGGATCTCGGCGAACCGCTCGGTCAGGACCGGCCAGTGCGCGCGGTCCCACCGGTCCGGCAGCTCGGCGGGATCGAGACCCAGACCGCCGACGAAACGGTCGTAGAAGACGTCCTCCAGTGCGCCGACGGCGACGAACCGTCCGTCTCGGCACGCGTAGGCGCGGTAGAAGGGCGCGGACCCGTCGAGGAGGTTGGTCCCACGTTCGTCGGACCACCTGCCGGCGTGGCGCCAGGACCGCACGAGGCTCGTCAGCGAGCTCGCCCCGTCGATCATCGCGGCGTCGACGACCTGTCCGAGGCCGGTGCGTGTGCGGTCGTGCAGCGCGGCGAGCACCCCGACGACCAGGAACATCGACCCGCCTCCGAAGTTCCCGACGTAGTTCAGCGGTGGCGTGGGAGGGGTGTCCGCGGGTCCGATCGGGTGCAGGCTGCCCGACCCGGCGAGGTAGTTCAGGTCGTGGCCGGCGGCGTGGGCGAGCGGGCCCGACTGCCCCCATCCCGTCATGCGTCCGTAGACGAGCCGCGGATTGAGGGCGGCGCACTCGGCCGGGCCGAAGCCCCGCTTCTCCATGGTCCCCGGACGGAAGCCCTCGACGAGGATGTCGGCGCGGGTCACGAGGTCTCGGAGGCGTTCCGCGTCGTCGGGGTCGGCGAGGTCCAGCGTGACGTCGACGCGCCCGCGGAGCATCGCCGCGTCGGCGTCGGTCACGCCGTCGTCGGGCCGGGCGCCCCGTCGTGGTCGACGGACGCGCACGATGTCGGCGCCGAGGTCGGCCAGCATCATCCCGGCGTGGAGCAACGGGCCGATGGCCTCCATCTCCACCACCCGCACCCCGTGCAGCGGGCCGGGAGACGTCACGACGCGGATCGGCGCGCAGGTCCACCGACCGGCTGCGCGTGCCCGCGGGGCGGCTCGACGTGGAAGTCGTCGAGATCGACCTGACGGGTCATGGACCAGTAATCCGTGATGCGCCAGGGCAACACGGCGACCACCCGGCCGTCGTCGTTGCGGTACCAGTTGTTCATCGCCGGATGCGTCCAGACCATGCGCGCGTGTCGGGTATCGACCTCGTCGTTGTATCGGTCGGACACCTCCTGGCGGCACTCGAGCACCGCGATGTCGTCGGTCTGCATCCGGCGCAGCGCGTCGACGATGTAGCGGACCTGGCATTCGAGGATGGTGATGAAGCTGCCGCCGTGGCCGATCGCGGTGTTGGGGCCGGTCAGGATGAAGAGGTTGGGGAAGTCGGGGACCGTGATCCCGAGATGCGCCCGGGCGTCGTCGTCGCCCCACACCTCGCGGGTGGACCGACCGGACCGGCCGACGATCTCCATCGGATACAGCATCCGGGTGCTCTGGAACCCGGTCGCCAGAACGGCCACGTCGAGCGCGTGCTCGACACCGGCGGCGTCGACGACACCGGTCGGTGTGAACGCACGGACCCCGCGGGTCACGAGATCGACATGGGGCTCGCGGAGCATCGCGTACCAGCCGTTGTCGAGGAGCATCCGCTTCCCGAAGGGTGGATAGTCGGGCAGCGATGCCTCGATGAGGTCGTCACGGTCGCCGAGCTGGTCGCGGATGTAGCGCTCGTAGAACCGGCGATGACCGTGGTTGATCTCGTTGATCGATGCACTCTCCTCCGGCCAGTCCGGGTCGATCTGCAGCGACGGGTGCACCTTGTCGTTGAAGATCCACGACAGGTGGGCTCGGTACCACTCGCGGTAGCCGGGGACGGAACCCATCAACCAGTGGACGTCGGCGTCGACGGGACGGAAGTAGTCGGCGTTCGGTGCGATCCACTGCGGCGACCGCTGGAAGATCGTCAGCGAGCCCACGCGGTCGGCGATGGCAGGCGCGATCTGCATCGCGCTCGCGCCGGCACCGATGATCCCGACGGCTGTGTCGCGCAGCGACTCCGGCTCGTCGAGATCGGTCGGCCAGTGGGCCGAGTGGAAGACCCGGCCACGGAAGTCGCCGATACCGGGCAGGTCGGGGACCTTGGGTCGGTTGAGCAGGCCGACGGCGCTGATGAGGATCGGTGCCTCCAGGTCTGTCGTGTCGCCGTCGGTGCCGACGGCGGTGACCGTCCAGCGCTGCGCATCGTCGTCGAACACCGCGCGGGTGACCTCCGTGCCGAAGCGGATGCGCGAGCGGATGTCGTGCGCGTCGGCGTAGGCCTGCAGGTATCCCTCGACCTCGTCCCGCTTGCCGAAGTAGGTCGACCAGTCGTGATCGAAGTCGGAGATCGAGTAGAGGTGGCTGGGCGTGTCGACGCCGGCGCCGGGATAGCGGTTCTCCCACCACGATCCGCCGACCTCCTCGTTCTTCTCGAGGATGACGTGGTCGATGCCGGCCCGGTCGAGTGCGACCGAGATCAGCATGCCCCCGACTCCCGCACCGATCACGATCGCGCGCAGATCCGGCGCGGCGGCGGCGGGGGCCCGCGGGACGGGTCGGGGGCCGTTGACGATCTCGGCCATCATCGACGCGACGTCGGCCGGGACCGTCTCCCCGGTAGTGAACGACAGGATGGTCTCGACCTCGTCCGCGGTGACCTGCCGGCGGACCGGACGGCCCTGCTCCCACCAGGCTCGGACGGCATCGGCGAACGCGGTGCGGATCTCGTCCTGGACGTCGTCCGACAACCCGCCCGAGGCGTTCTCGTCCATCCCTCGGCTCCGGGTCGGTGCGAAGCGAGGCTGCAGCCACGCGGCGTCGCCCGTGTACTCGACCAGCACGGCGAGCATCGTCGGGATGCTGCCCGACGCGATCGCACGGTCGAGGCGGGCGCGGTCGGCGTCGGGCATCGTGGTCATGACCTGAAGCTAACACTGGTTAGCTTCGCGTGGAAGTGTCCCGCGGAGATTCCGCGCTGAAGTCGTTGACGAGGACGTCCGGCGATGCAACTATGACCTGGATCTCACTAACCATGGGTAGTTTCGGACGAAGGGTTGAGCTGTGGAACTGGTGGAGGCAATGCGGACCACGGGTACATGTCGGTACTTCAGCGACGAGCTGGTGACCGACGACGTGCTGCGGCAGGCGTTCGACCACGCCCGGTTCGGTCCGCAGGGCGGCAATCGGCAACCGGTCCGGTGGATCGTCGTGCGTGACGACGCCACGAAGGCCCGGCTGGCCGAGCTCTACATGCCCTACTGGAACGCCTACTACGCGGCGATCAAGGAGGGGCAGAAGGCGGTCGGTGCCATCGACCGCACCGTCGAGAGCGCGAACTACTTCGCCAACCACCTCGCCGAGGTCCCCGTGCTCGTCGTCGTCTGCGCGGAGATGGCGGGCCTGCATCCGACCGACCACGAACTGGGGCGGCTCAGCGTCGTCGGTGGGGCATCGATCTATCCCGTGGTCCAGAACCTCACCCTCGCGCTCCGCGACCAGGGCGTCGCCTCCGCCGTCACGACGCTGCTGTGCGCGGAGGAGCCGGCGGTGAAGGAACTGCTGCACATCCCCGACGACGTGATCACCGCCGCCCATGTGGCTGTCGGATACCCCGCCAAGGGTTTCCCCAAGAAGCTCACCCGCGCCGAGGTCGCCGACACCGCGTTCCTCGACCGCTTCGACAACCCGATGTTCGCGTGACAGCGACGCCGGAGCTGTCCGACCGTCCGCGGCTGACGCAGGCGCAGGAGGCGCAGATGCGGCGCGCCACCCTCGGGGACCAACTGCGACGTCACGCGCAGAGCCGCGGCGCCAGGGCCGCCGTGGTCACCTACGACGCAGCGGGGAACCGGGCGGTCACGACCTACGCCCAGCTGAACCGGCAGGCGAACCGGGCTGCGCACCTGTTCCTCTCACTGGGCGTGGGTCGGGGCGACCGGGTCGCTGTGATGTCGCGCAACCGGGTCGAGTCGATCGTGGTGTACCAGGGCCTGCTCAAGGTGGGCGCCGCGTACTCCGGCATCAACGCGCTGTTCGGCAGGGACGAGGTCGCCCAGCAGCTCGACCACCTGCGGCCGTCGGTCGTGGTGGTCGCGGCGGAGCTGGAGCCGACCGTCGAGGCTGCGCTCTCCGACCGCGAGCATCGACCGCAGATCGTCGTCCTCGGTGGGGACGGACCGCGCGGCTTCGATCACCTCGTCGCGGGCATGGACGACACCGAACCCGACTGTGCCGTCGACGAACACGACCTCGCGATGATCGTCTACACCAGCGGTACCGAGGCAGCGCCGAAGGGCGTCATGCTGACCCACCGGCACTACCTGATCTCCACGGCGCCGGCCTACACGTGGGGTCTGCGGTGTCGGGACGACGACGTCTGGCTGTTCGTCATGCCGCTGCACACCATCGCCGGGATCGGTTCGGCCACATCGCTTCTCCTGCTGGGTGCGACCCTGGTCCTCCCGTCGAGCGTCGCCCCGCCCCACGCGCTGCGGGTGATCCGCGACGAGGGAATCACCGTCCTCGCGCAGACGCCGACGTTCTATCTCGCCCTCGCCGATCATCCCGACTTCGGATCCGCGACCGTCGGCACGGTGCAGCGCTGTCTGACGTACGGCGGCCAGGTGTCGCCGCGGACCGTCGACGCCTGGGCCGACGCGGCCCCCGGGTCGATCTGGGGCACCTACTGGGGACAGTCCGAACTCGCCCAGCTCGGCTCCGTCGGTTGGTTCAGTCGTCTCGAGGACGTCCCTGACAACGACCCCACCTGGATCGGCAAGCCCGTCGGCCACCTCGAGATCCGCGTGGTCGACGAGGACGGTGCAGACTCCGACACCGGTGAACTGCTCTGTCGCACACCATCGGTGATGGTCGGGTACCTCGCCGAACCGGAGAAGACCGAGGCCGTGATGGCGGGCGGATGGGTGCACACCGGTGATCGCGTGCGCCGCGACGCCGACGGGAACCTCTTCTTCCTCGACCGCATCAAGGACATGATCAAGACCGGCGGGTACAACGTCTCGTCGCAGGAGGTCGAGCGGGCGCTGCAGTCGCATCCCGGGGTGGCCCGCGCCGCCGTCGTGGGTCTCCCGGACGACTACTGGGTGGAGGCGGTCACCGCGTTCGTCATCCCCGTCGAGGGCGTCGACGTCACCGCCGACGCGTTGCGGGAGCACTGCCGCACCACCCTCGCCTCCTACAAGCTGCCGAAGCGTGTCCACCTCGTCGACGCGGTTCCGGTCGACGCGCAGGGCAAGATCCTCAAGCGTGAACTACGACGACGTGGCGCCCCGGCCTGAACCGTCGGCGGACGACGGCGTCACCCGCCTGACGCGGCCGCGCAACCGCCGGGACGAGATCGTCTCCGCGGCCGCCGAGTACTTCGCCGAGGTCGGGTACCACTCCGCCGGGATGCGAGGCATCGCCGAGGCGGTCGGGATCAAGGGCGCGAGTCTCTACAACCACTTCGGGTCGAAGGAGGACATTCTCTACGCCATCGCGTTGCGGATGACCAAGGTGCCCGTCGAGGAACACATGCTCGTCCTCGACGGTGCCGGGACGCCGGCGGGTCGACTCGCGGAGCTCGTCGAGGTCCACCTCCGGTTCCTCGCCGCGAACCGGGTCGAACACCTCGTGAGCCTGCGGGATCTCGCGGCTCTCACCGAGGAACATCGTGACCGCATCGTGGACTACCGCCGGTACTACCAACGCCGGGTCCGCGACGTCATCGCCGCGGGCGTCCGATCCGGGGACTTCGCGGTCGACGACCCCACGCGTGCGGCCATCGCGGTCCTCGACCTGATGAACGGCGTGAGCTGGTGGCTCCGCGACGATCACGACATCGACGCCTTGGTCGAGACCTACGTCGACTACGCGGTCGGGGGCATCCTGCGGCACGGGCGTCGCGACGGCTGATCCCCGATCACGCGTCGGTGACGCTGTCGGCGCGTAGTCGGACGCGCATGGTGTGCCGCGCCTCCGCGACGACGGTGCCTGCGCTGTCGACGATCGCGACGTGGTGGATGACGTCCGACGACCCGTCGCGCTCGGTCTGGTCACGGATCGTCTGTGCCTCGTCGTGACCGAGCGTGACGTCGAGGTGAAGGCGTCCGCGGCCGGGGGCGTGGAACTCGATCTGCGCCGACTTGGTCCACACCTCGAACCGGCGTCCGAGCTGGGCGGCCAGCATCATCCCGTACAGGATGTCGGTCGCACTGAACAACGCACCGCCGAACGCCGCTCCGTGGAGGTTGGCCGTCCAGGGGTAGACGCGCAGGCTCACCGTGCCCGACGTCCAGTCGTCGGAGATGCGCGAGACGCGCACCCCCGCACCGAGCAGCGGCGGGTACAGGCTGACCAGGACGCGGAACCGCGCGGGACGGAACAACCACCGGTGGAACGGGGTCTTGCGTGGTCCCCGGGCGGCCGTGGTGGTGTGCATCCCAGCATCTTGCCATTCGTCGATGGCACTGTCAGCGCAGCCCGGCCCGCCTTCGGCATGCACGGCGTCCACGACCCGCCTGGCGGTCGCGGATGCAGTCGTAGCCTCGGGACTCGTGACCACTCCGGACTCCCTCCGCATCCGCGCCGACGTGCGCGACGCCGTGCTGACCCGCGAGCAGGTGCTCGAGTGGGAGGCGAGGCGGATCGTCGCAGCGGCGAGACGGCTTCGCGTCCCGGCGCCCGCGGTCGGCCGCGTCTCGGATCGCCGAGAAGCGCTCCTTCGGGCGAAACTCGAGCTCGGGCCCGACGAGATCCGTCGACGTCTCCGACGGGACCTGGTGATCTCGGACCGGCTGGGGACGGCGGAGGCGGCACTCAGCCCGCGTCGCCGTCGCAGCGTGACCCGGCTCCTCGTGACCGGCGGATCGGCTGCCGCGTTCGTCGATTGGTTCCGCGCGAGGTCGGCAGAGTCCGACGAGCTCGCGATGCTGCGCGCCTGCCCAGACCATTTCGTCATCCGTACCGACGGGGACGGACGTCAGGAGGTCATCGAGACGACGGGCGGCAGTCCGCTCGCGACGGAGTTCCGCGTCGACTACGACGACGTCGCCACTCTGGTGACCCCGCCGGACCCGTCCTATCCACGCCAGATCGCAGGGGTGGCGCGCGGCGCCGGCGATCGTCCCATCGGCGGTGTCCGCCACCAGTTCCGAGACACCGGGGACGGGTTCGAGGCGCTGCTGACCGTCGAGTTCCCGCTGCCCACCCTGCCGCGGATGGTGTCCGGTCACCGATTGCATCTCGCGTGTGAGTTCTCGAACTGGATCGAGGCGGCGTTCACCTGATGTGCTGTTCTCGCACGGACGTGTGCTGAAAACGAATATCCACGTCTACCGTCGTCGCATGGCGCACCACCACGCTCACGACGGCACCCACGGACATGCCGGGACCTTCGACGGCCTCGACGACGAGACCGCCGCGTTCGCCCGCCACTGGGACGAGGTCCTGGATCGGGTTGCGGGTCGCGCCGGTGACGCGTCCACCGTCGTCGACCTCGGGACCGGCACCGGGGTGGCGGCGATCGGGCTCGCCCGGCGGTTGCCCGCGGCGGAGGTCCTCGCGGTCGACGCGCAGGACACCTGGTTCGGCGCGCTGCGGGAGCGGGCGGGGCACGCCGGGGTGGGCGATCGGGTGCGTGCCGTCGTGGCCGACATCGACGACGGGATCCCCGTCCCGGCCGGGAGTGCGGATCTGGTGTTCGCGTCGAACTGCCTGCACCACCTGGCCGATGCGTCCGCGGCGGTGCGCCGCATCCGCGCCGCCACCGCCGACCACGGTCTGCTCTGTGTGGTGGAGGTCGCACGCCCGATGCGGGTCCTCGCCGACGACGACCCGGCGGCCGAGGCCGAACGTCGGGCCGACGAGGCCCTCGGGATCCGCCTGCGCGAGGCCATGCCCCTGCACGGCGGGCCCTGGGCGCAGGTGGTGGGCGAGAACGGATGGGAGGTCGTCGACGTGCACGAGTTCGTGACGACGGCCGATCCGACCTCGGACGATGCCGCGGCGCGCCACGTCCTCCGTCACCTCGGCCGCCTCGCGGCGGCGTCCGCCGGCCGGCTGACAGCCGCCGACGCGGCGGCGCTCGCCGACGCTGTCGACCGGGCTCGTCGCGCGACGCATGCGGTGTCCTGGGGTGTCGACGGCTCCCGAATCGCGGTGCTCGCACGGCCCGCGCGCACAGCGGACACCCGATAGGTTCACAGGTGACGGTCGGGGATCGAGCCTAGGGTCGCCGACGACATGCACAGGTGAGGTGAGAGGTAGGTCATGGGACCCAAGGGCGTCGAGTACGAGAGCGTTCCGAACACGCCGCCGATCCCGCGCACGGCGATCGTCCCGGCGGCCGGACTGGGCACCCGATTCCTCCCGGCGACCAAGACGGTCCCCAAGGAACTGCTGCCCGTGGTCGACACCCCGGGCATCGAGCTGGTGGCCGAGGAGGCCAAATCGGCTGGTGCGGAACGGCTTCTGATCGTCACGTCCCCGGGCAAGGACGGCGTCGTCGCGCACTTCGTCGAGGACCTGGTGCTCGAGTCGACGCTGGAGAAGCGCGGCAAGGCGTCGATGCTGGCGAAGGTGCGCAAGGCGCCGTCGCTGATGGAGGTCGCCGCCGTCGTCCAGGACAAGCCGCTGGGACTGGGTCACGCGGTGGGCTGCGTCGAGGCGGAGCTGCGTGACGACGAGGACGCCATCGCGGTACTCCTCCCCGACGACCTGGTGCTGCCCGGAGGTGTGCTCGAGGTCATGGCTCGCACGCGCGCCCGCCGCGGCGGCACGGTGCTGTGTGCCATCGAGGTGCCGCACGAGAAGATCAGCGCCTACGGCGTGTTCGAGGTCGAGCCGCTCGAGGACGCGAACAACCCCAACGTGATGAAGCTGACGGGGATGGTCGAGAAGCCGGCGAAGGAGGACGCGCCGTCGAACCTCGCCGCCGCGGGCCGATACATCCTCGACCGCGCGATCTTCGACGCCCTCCGGCGGATCGAGCCCGGTGCCGGTGGCGAATTGCAGCTCACTGACGCCATCGCACTGCTCATCTCCGAGGGCCATCCGGTGCACGTGGTGGTCCACCACGGCACCCGTCACGACCTCGGCAATCCCGGCGGATACCTGAAGGCCGCCGTCGATTTCGCGCTCGACCGCGACGACATCGGCCCGGAGCTGCGCGAGTACCTCGTCGAACGGCTCGCCCAGGACTCGTGATCAGCCGTTTGCGACCCCGCACCGGCTAACGTCAGTCCCCGACGATCGGTCCCGGTGCGTCCGGGGCAGGGGAGCAGGCGGGAGGCGAGATGCGCTCGGTCGAGGACCAGCTGACGCGGGTGACCGCCGCGGCGGTCGCACCCCGCCCGGTCCGGGTGGCCATCAGCGAGGCGCAGGGCCTGCTCTGTGCCGAGGAGGTCGTCACCGAGAACCCGTTGCCGGGCTTCGACCAGGCCGCCATCGACGGATACGCCGTCCGCAGTGTGGATGTCGCCGAGGCGGGCATCGTCGCGTCCGACGACGCCGACGCCCCGGGTGAGCACGTCGTCGTGGTGCTGCCGGTGGTCGGCGAGGTCTCGGCCGGATCCCGCACGCCCACCCGGTTGCAACCCCGTCAGGCCGTCCGCGTCGAGACGGGCGCGCCCCTGCCGACGCTGGCCGACGCGGTGCTGCCGCTGCGATGGACCGACGGTGGCCTGTCGAAGGTGAAGATCGGCCACGCCGTCGAGTCCGGTGACTATGTCCGACGTGTCGGCGACGACGTCCAGCCGGGCGACGTCGCCGTGCGTGCGGGCACCATCATCGGTGCCGCCCAGGTGGGCCTGCTCGCGGCGGTCGGGCGGACCCGCGTGCTCGTCCACCCCCGGCCGCGGCTGTCGGTGATCTCCGTGGGCGGTGAGCTCGTCGACATCGACCGCACCCCCGGGCCCGGTCAGGTCTTCGACGTCAACAGCTACTCGCTGGCCGCCGCGGCCCGCGACGCCGGCGCCGACGTGAACCGTGTGGGGATCGCCAACCGCGAGGCGTCGCAGCTGCGCGACGTCGTCGAGGGGCAGCTGATCCGGTCGGAGATCGTCGTCATCTGCGCGCCGCTCGGCGGCACCGCGTCGGAGAACATCCGCGACGCGCTCGCACCGCTCGGCGACATCGAGATCGACCGCATCGCCATGCATCCCGGCTCCGTACAGGGCTTCGGCCAGCTCGGTCGCGACGAGGTGCCGACGTTCCTGCTGCCGTCGAACCCCGTGAGCGCGCTCGTCGCGTTCGAGGTCATGGTCCGACCCCTCGTCCGCATCGCGCTGGGCAAGCGCAAGCCGATGCGTCGGGTGATCCGCGCCCGCACCGTCGGCCCGATCGCCTCGGTGCGGGGTCGTCGGGGATACCTGCGTGGCCAGCTCATGCGCGACGAACAGACCGGCGAGTACCTCGTGCAGGTGATCGGCTCGTCGGAGAGCGGGTCGTCGCACCTGCTGGCCGGCCTCGCGGAGGCCAACTGCCTCGTCGTCGTCGACTCCGATGTCGACGAGGTCCACACCGGCGACGAGGTCGACGTCCTGTTCCTCGCGCAACGCGGCTGACCGCGCTCCCTCGCGTAATAGAGTTCGGTCGTGTTCCGGCGTTCGGTGAACAGGCGCGGTGGTCCGCATCCCGGGTGGCCCGCGCAGCTCGGGCCGCTGGTCACCCCGGGTGGCGTGGTGAGTCTGCGCGGCGTGCGGCTGCGCGACGCCCGTCAGTGGAGTGCGCTGCGCATCAAGAACCAGGCGACGCTGATGCCGTGGGAGCCGACCGGCGAGGGCGACTGGAACGACCGCCATCACGTCACCGCCTGGCCCGCGCTGTTCTCGGTGCTGCGACGGGAGGCCAAGTCGGGGACCATGATCCCGCTGGCCATCGAGCTCGACGGCGAGTTCGTCGGACAGTTGACCGTCGGCAACATCCAGCGCGGGGCCCTGCGCAACGCCTGGGTGGGGTATTGGATCGACGCCGACCGCACCAACAACGGTGTGGTCACCGCGGCGGTCGCGCTCGCCGTCGACCACTGTTTCGGCCCGGTCGGGCTCCACCGCGTGGAGGCCACGGTGCAGACGTCGAACGAGGCATCGAAGGCGGTGCTCACCAAGGTGGGTTTCCGTCGCGAGGGCCTCCTCGAGCGGTACATGGACGTCGACCGCGGGTGGCGCGACCACCTGCTGTTCGCGCTCACCGTCGAGGAGGTCGCGGGCAGTGCCGCTGAGGCCATCGTGCGCAGCGGTCGCGCCGCCTTCCCCGCCGGAAACTCCCGGTCCTGACCCCGGCGCGTCTGCGCTGGTGGAGGCCCCCGCGGCACTAGCCTTCACGGCAGTCGGATGTGACTGATGTGGTCACAGGGATGACGCCGAGAGGAGGCCACCCGCAATGCCCAACTCCGTGCTGTGGATCTGTCTGGTGGCGATCTGGCTGTTCGTCCTGGTCCCGATGCTGATCAAGGGCCGTCCCGAGGTCCGCAAGCCCACGCAGGCGACGCTGGCGACCCGCGTCATCGACCGGGGCGGCAAGGCGATGTCGCGGGCGACGCGTCGCATCGCCACCGGCCGGCACCCCCACGACGCCGACTGGGTCGCACCCGAGCGCGAGTACCGCAAGGCGGGCGACCTCATCAACGACGACGACGATCACGCCGACGCGCGCCGGGAGCGTGTGTCCGCGCGCACCGCGACCGCCGTCGTCGACGAGGACACCTCCGCCGACGGCGAGTCCGACGGTCCCGTCGTCGATCTCGACGCCATCCACATCGGGACCGCGCGGGCGGAGAGCGCGGACGCGTCGACCGTCGAGGAGGACGTCGACGAGCCGGACGACACCACCGCGGACGCCGATCTCGAGAGCGACGCGGACCCGACCGACGACGTCCTCGACGAGGACCGCGAGGACGACGTCTCCGACGAGACGGATGCCGACGCGACCGGCGACCTGAGCGACGACGCGGAGGACGAGGCCGAGGACGTGGAGCCCGCCCGACGGGGACGTGGCGGCTACGACCCCGACGCCGACACCCGTCGCAGCGAGAAGCGGTACCGCGCGCGTCAGCGGACCGTCCTGATGCTGGCGGTGCTGTCGCTGGCCGGGCTGGGTGTCGGCATCGCGCTGGGCGGGATCGCCTGGGCCGCAACCGGGGTGACGGTCGGCCTGTTGGTCGTGTACATGGCGTTCCTGCGCCGAGCGGTGCGCATCGAGGAGCAGATCCGCCGTCGGCGCGTGTCGCGCGCGACGAGGGCTCCGCAGCGCCACCGCGACTTCGACGACGTGGGCGACCCGTTCGCGGACGAGATCCCCGTCCACCTGCGTCGGCCGGGCGCGGTGATCCTGGAGATCGACGACGAGCACCCCGTGTTCGACCACCTGCCGCCGTTCCAGCACCGTCGCATGGTGCGCGAGGAGACCGAGTACCGCAGGGCCGTCGGCCAGTAGCGGCCGGGAGGATGGCTGCGTGGGACGACGTCGTCGCGCACGCCGCCCGTCTGCCGGAGGTCACCGTCGGCGACCACCACGGGATGGACTGCCTGCGCTTCCGGGCATCGATACTCGCGACGCGCCCTGACGTCGACACCCTGCGCATCATGCTGACGGCGGATCAGATCGAGGAAGCCGACGCCGAGTTCGCCTGGTGCTCCCCGGTGTTGTGGGGTCAGAAGGTCTCGGCGGTTGCGGTCCGACTCGCCGACGCGGAGCCGGATGTCGTGTGCGACATGCTCACCGACGCCTGGCGCCGGCGCGCACCGAAGCGACTCCAGGCGAGCTGGGATGACGACGAGATCAGCGACCGATGAGGTCGGCGACGATCTTGCCGGAGAGCATCACCAGAGGCAGCCCGCCGCCCGGGTGCGACGACCCACCGACGAGGTACACCCCGGGGACCGGGGAGGCGTTCTGCGGCCGCAGGAATGCCGCCCGCGCGCCGTTCGACGACGAGCCGTAGATCGACCCGCCCGGGGTGAGAGTGCGTCGCTCCAGCTCGGCCGGGGAGAGGATGCCGCGCCACCGGATGTGGTCACGCACGTCCACCCCGCGGTCGGCCATGATGTCGAGGATGCGATCGGCGTAGGACTCCGCGAGTCCCGGTGTGTCCCAGTCGACCCCGCGACCGGGCTCGTGGCGTGGGGCGTTGACCAGGACGAACCATGCGCCGGACCCCGGACCGGGGACGATGGCGGGGTCGTCGGGGGCGGAGATGTACACCGTGGGTCGGTCGACGGGCCGTGGACCGCCGCGGCGACCGAACAGGGCGTCGAACTCGGCGTCGTAGTCCTCGGCGAACAGCACCTCGTGGTGCGGGTGGTCGGCCGGTGGGTCGTCGACCGCGAGGAGTAGGACGAAACCGGAGAACGACGGTGTGGGTGTCAGGACACGCCGCGCCATCCGCTTCGTCGACGGCGTTCGCAGCAGATGCCCGTAGACCGACCGCGCGTCGGCGTTGGCCACGACGACGTCGGCGGGAATGTGCGCGCCGTCGACGAGAGCCACGCCGCTCGCCCGGCCGCCCTCGGTCGTGATGGTGCCGACCGAGGCGCCGAACTCGATGCGGCCGCCGAGCGCGAGCAGTCGGTCCTGCAGGGCCACGGCGATCTGACCGAGACCTCCGCGGATGTACCAGGACCCGTAGGCCTGCTCGGCCCACGGGACCGTCGCGAGAGCGGCGGGGTGCGCGACGGGGGTCGGAGCCGGTGTAGGTGGCGTAGCGGTCGAGCAGCATCAGCAACCGCGGGTCCGAGAGGTACTTCCTGCCGATACCGCGCAGGGTGCGCAGGGGAGCGATGGTCGGCAGGTCGCGCAGCGGTGGGTGATTCTCGCGCAGGGCGGAGACCGTCAGCGGGTTCTCGAGGAACGTCGCGCGCGACGCCTCCCACATGCGTTCGGCTCGGGCCAGGAAGGCCGACCACTGCGCGCCGCGTCCCGGGCCCAGGGCCGCGTCGAGTGCGTCGGGGATGTCGGCGAGGTGGCCGGGCATGTCGAGGACGGCGCCGTCCGGGAACCGGTAGCGGGCGGCGACGGGGAGTCGTTGCAGGTCGAGCACCTCGCGGAGGGGCCGCCCGGTCGCGGCGAACAGGTCCTCGAGGATGTCGGGGATGGTCACCAGGGACGGGCCGGTGTCGAAGACGAAACCGTCGTGACGGATGACGCCGAGCTTCCCGCCCGGTTCGTCGGCGTGCTCGAGGACCGTGACCTCGTGGCCGGCCGAGGCGAGCCGCACGGCCGCGGAGAGCCCGCCGATCCCCGCCCCCACCACGACGACGCGCGTCACCCTCTGTTCACCACACCGTCGATGGTGCCACCCGCGTGACGCAGAACGCTGATACAGCACGCGTGAGATGTGGGTAGGTTGGTCGCATGACGCCCGACGGGACCCGTTCCGACGAGATCGCGCGCGATCAGGCCGAGGCGCTGATCGATCACCTCGGCATGGTCGCGGCGCAGCTGGAGCGTGAGGTGGCGACGCTGGAAGAGGCGGCACGAGAACCGGATTGCCGGACCGCCCCCCGCTTGTTGGCCGACGCCCGGGCTCGACGGGTCGAGCTGTCCGAGGCTCGGTCGCACATCGACACGTTGCGCACCATGGCGGGTGCGGTGGACGAGGGCCCGAATTATCCGACGACGTGACGCTGCCTCATCTCGGACCGACGGCCCCCGGGTCGGGGGAGACAGGGGGCCGTCGGCATCTCCGAGGAGACTCTCCACGCGATGCATGGAGTGGACCGGATGGGGATTGGGGGGGACACCCCATACGGTCCAGTGACGACTGTACGCACGTTCACGATCGTGAACCGCATTGTTACGAGTCCGTGTTGTGCGGTTGTCGCCCAGCCGTGGGTCAGCGGTGCGTGCGGGTCTCGACCTCTCCCACGAGGTCGAGCAATCGTCGGTCCGACCGGAGGATCGCGTCGGAGGCCGGGTTCACGAGCCCCCGGAACGCCGACACCGGGATCCACCGACGCGGCACCTGGATTCGCGCACGTCGCTGTTCGATCCCGTCGGCGACGGCTCGACCCACCCGCGACGGGTCGATGGGGCGGCGTAGCGGCCCGGGGAACGCCTTCTCCACCAGCGCCGTCGCCAGGGGGTCCTTGCCGAAGGCGACGTCGGCGATGGGGGGTGCGCACCCACCCGGGGTAGAGGACGCCCGCGGTGGCTCCGTGGCGACGTACCTCGACCCGCAGGGCGCGACCGATCTGCTCCACCGCGGCCTTCGTGGCCGCGTAGGGGGCGTTGACCATCCCGTTGACGTAGGCGTAGGTCGACGACGTGAGCAGCATGTGCCCCTGCGCGTCGAGCACCGCGGGGAGGGTGGCGCGGACGGTGTTCCACACCCCCTGCAGGTTGACCGCGACCACCCGTTCGAACACCCCGTCGGCCACGCTCGCCACGGTGTCGGCGGTGTCCCCGCCGGAGATGCCGGCGTTCGCGAACGCGACGTCGAGCCGGCCCCAGGTGTCGAGGGCGACTGCGACGGCGGTGTCGAGGTCGTCGCGACGGGTGACGTCGGCGGCCAGGCAGATCACGCGGTCGGACGGGATGTCGCGGGCGGCGTCACGCACGGCGGCGAGATCGAGGTCGAGCAGCACCAGCCGCGCGCCACGCCCGTGGAGTTCGCGGGCGACCGCTCGTCCGATGCCGCCGGCGGCACCGGTCACGAGGACGACGGCGTCGTGCAGGTCGAGCGTGGGGACAGCGGGCAGAGCGGATCGGGCCATGATCACCTCGGATGTCGGGACGGTGCCGTCGATCCTGCCTCAGGCGTGCGGCGCCGGGTTCGTCATCGTGGTTGCCATTCGTCCCAGGCGATCGCGATGTCGTGGGCATCGACGAGGGTCCAGGTCGACAGCACGGCCTGTCGCCACGAGTCGATGGACGGGAAGTCGACGAGATTCGGGATGGTGACCACGCTGTCGGCCCAGCGATGGACGAAGCGGGTCGTCAGCAGGTCGACGACCGCGCCGCGAGCGCCGGCCTCGTCGACGAAGACGCCGTGGACGTGGCGGGGATCGGTCGCGGTCTCGAGCTCGACGATCCACACCGTCGACGTGGGCGCGGCCGCGGCCACGTGGGCCGGCGGACTCGAGCGGTCGACGGTGGTCACCCCTCGGACCGCCGGTGCGTCCACGTGCTGCGGTTCGGACGGGACAGGCCGAGCCAGGAGTCGACGACGCGCTGATGGTCGGAGAGGTCGTCACCGAGCCCGGCGATGCCGATCACAGCGGTCTGGGCTCCGACCGTCACCGACAGGAACACCGGGATCTCGTCGACGGGGAGCAGCTCGACCAACAACGCCATCGCCGCATCGGCGGCGTCCAGGCGTGCCCGCATCGGGCGCAGCCCGTACCCGCAGATGACCCGCAGGTCGTTCGGGTCGCCGGCGCGGAAGGCGGCGGCGCTCCACCGCACGCGCGGGCTGGGCTTCATCGGCATCCGCTACCCCTCGTGACGGGTCGGGCCTGCCCTGGAGGTCCCGGTGCCGCCGCCCTCGGGGGTGGGGAGGTGAGGATGGCGGCGACCGGGACCAGACCTGGGTGTCACCGGGAGGCGACTCGGTCCTGTCAACTGCCTCCACATCACCGCTCACCACTGGTGTCACGCAACGCCTGACACCTGTACACCAGCGGTGAACACCACCGGTCAGGCTGGTTTACACTGCTTCGCCGGGGTAAAGAAGGGGACGCCACCATGACCGACAGTGACGGGGATCACCGACTGTTGGACCACTTGGCCCACGCCCGCGCAGCGAGCGGATCGCCGAGTTTACGAGCGATCGCCGACCGCACCGACTACAGCCACACCACCGTCGCCAAGGCGTTCACCCCGGCGGTCACCGGCTTGTCCTGGCCGGTCGTCGAGCAGGTCGCCGGCGCGGTGGGCGCCGACATCGCGGTCGCCCGCCGTCTGTGGGACACCCACGGTCCCCTCGCCGAGCTCGCCCGACCCCGCGCGCGGAGCCAGTGGCGGATGTCGGTGCTGGTCGTGTGGTGCGGGTTGCTGCTCAGCGGGGGAGTGGCGATCGCGGTCATGCAGTCCGTCGACCGCGACACCGCCCGCTCCACCCTCATCACCGACCTGGTCCTCACCGTCGTCGCGGCCGGAGCGGCAGCGGCGTTCGCGACCCGGGCGCTGCGAGCACCGCAGCCGCGGACCCGTCGCTACTTCCTGTGCCTGGCGACCGGTATGGCCGCCTGGACCGTCGCGCAGCTGCTGTGGTTCATCGAGCGCAACATCGACGATCAGGCACTCCCGTCCGGGTACGTCCACGACGCGGGGTGGCTGCTGGCCCCGATCGCGATCGGGATCGGGCTGCACATGCGGGCCGGGGACTACGGGCTCACCCTCGGCTACCGCGCCTGGCAACGCATCGTGGCCCTGGTGTGTCTGGCCGCCGCCGGCTACGCGGCGGTGACCCTGCTGCTCGTGGTGGTCGGCTTCACCGTCAGCGGCCCGGTCCTGGTGTTCCTGATCTACCCCGCGGCCGACCTCACGCTGGCGGTGATGGCTGTCGTCCCACTCATCTGCGGGCACCGCGTCATCGGATCCATGCTGCTGGTCACCGCGTTCTTCGCGGCGGCCGCCTCCGACATCGGCTACGTCATGGTGCGCGCGGAACCGGCGAGCGACGGCATCCCTGCGCCGACAGCACTGGGTTACCTGGCCTTCGCGATCGTCATCACCATCTACTCCGTGATCGCCCAACCACTCCCGGTACCGCCCCGGCCGGCGTCTCGTCGCTGGATTCCCGCTGTCGAGGTCACCGCGATCCTCGACATCGCGACCGCCGGATGCGCACTCACGGCTGTCGGCTGTGGTCTGGTGATCCTGTGGACCCACCCCGACACCGTTCTCGCCGCCCTCGCTGCGGCCGTGGTCGCTCTCGCCGCCGGCGCACTCGCGACGAGCACGACGCTCGCCGCACTCGGCTCGGCCCGACGCGGCCGTCCCTGAACCGGGCGAAGGTTCGGTGACGGTGAGGTCGATCGGATCCGTCCCGCTGATGGCGGCAACCCCTGACGGGGGATATCTCGGGACGTCCGCGCGCGATGGACAGTGCGCGAGAACAGGCGGTGTGGGTGGAGCTAGGGAGAATCGAACTCCCGACCTTCTCGATGCGAACGAGACGCGCTACCAACTGCGCTATAGCCCCTGGTGAAGCTCTGCAACGGTAGCAAAGGAGCGGGGCGGGCTCGAAATCGGGCACCGGGATCCCGGCGAGCCGCATGAGCCGGGCAAACCGGCCCCGGTCGACTACGCTCCCGCACCATGAGGCGAGCGGTCACCGTGGTGGTGGGGCTGCTCGTCGCGGTCGGGGCGATGTTCATCCCCCTGATCGCGGGCGCCGGCGACGACTCCGGATCGCCGACCACGGAGACGGCGCGCATCAGCGACTACACCGCCGACTTCCGCGTCGACGCCGACGGGCGGCTCCGTGCGACCGAGACCCTCGACGTCGACTTCCCCGTCAGCAAGCACGGCATCTTCCGGTTCTTCGACGTGGTGGACCCCGCCGACCCGCACGTGCGGTTGATCCCGGAGGACATCACGGTCACGCGCGACGGTCAGCCCGACGGGCTCGACGTGACGTCGCAGTCGAACGGGCGCTACCGCGTGGCGCGGATCGGCGACGCGGACGTCACGATCAGCGGCGCCCACCGCTACGTCATCGAGTACACGATCCCGGGGGTGCTGGGCCGCGCCGAGAACGGTGCCGCGGGGTCGCAGTTCTACTGGAACGTCATCCCGGGTGGCTGGCAGATGCCGATCGGTCGCAGCCAGATCCGGGTCGAGTTGCCCGCAGCGCCGCAGGACGTCCGGTGCGCGGTGGGCACCGCGTCGACGACCGGATGCACCGCGCAGGCGTCGGGATCCGCGCTCACCGTCGCGACCGGTGAGCTGGAACCCCACACACCCGTCACGGTCCAGACCCGCGTCGACGCCGCCACCCCCGACCGGGCGACGCTGCCCTGGACCGTCGCGTTCGACGCGGTGTTCGGACGATCGGTCCCGTGGGCGGTCGTGGTGGGCGTGCTCGCGGTGATCGCCGCCGGCGCCGCGGCCTACATCGTGCGGACCACCCACGAGCCTGCTCCCGCGTTCCCGTTGATGTACGCGCCGCCCGCAGGACTCGGGCCCGCGCAGGGCGCGTTCGTGATGACCGAGCGCACCTCGGACGATCTGTTCGCCGCGACCATCCTGGAGATGGGGGAGCAGGGTGCCGCGACGATCGCGAAACAGGGAGACACCTGGTCGATCCGGGGCAGCGACCGTCCAGCGAGGCCCCTCGACACCGTCACCCACGACGTCGCCGCGTCCCTCGGTGTGCGTCCGGGCGGGACGTTCACCGCGGATCCCTCAGACGTCGACGCGGGTAAGCAGCTCAAGGACGTCCGCTCGATCTTCGACAGCACGCTCAGCTCGTGGGCGACGTCGTCGGGCCTGCTGCAGGCGGCGCGACTGGCCCAGGCCGCACGCGTGGCCCTCGTCCTGGCGGCGATCGTCGGCGCGGCGATCTACATCTGGAACCCGCTGAACATGTCGATGCTGGGTCTGCCGTTCGCGGTGTTCGCGGTGGTCTGCCTGCCGGTCCTGCAGCCGGGTGCGGTGACGTTCCGCACCAAGAAGGGTCGCGACGTGTGGTCGCAGGTCGGTGGGTTCCGCCGTGTGCTCGGTACGCGGTCGTCGGAGGCCCGATTCGACTTCAGCGGTCGGAAAGAGCTGTACACGCAGTACATCCCGTGGGCCGTCGCGTTCGGCGTCGCCGACGTGTGGGCCGAGAAGTACCGCGTGCAGATGGGTGAGGACCCACCCGCGCCGGGCTGGTTCTCCGGCGGGCCGGGCTTCTACGCCGGATACGGGGCGGGGACGTTCGCCGCGTTCTCGTCGGACTTCTCGTCGTCGGTGTCGTCGGCGATCTCGTCGTACGAGGCGACGCAGAAGTCGTCGTCGAGCTCGAGCGGAGGGTTCTCCGGTGGGGGCTTCTCCGGTGGCGGGGGCGGCGGCGGTGGAGGAGGCGGTTCATGGTGACATTCGCTGACAAGGGAGTTTTCGCATGCTGATCGCGCTGATCGTGATCGTCGTCGTCGTGGTGGTCCTGGTGATCGGCGGCGTCGTCGGGTTCAACAAGCTGCGCAAGGCCGACATCGGGGCCCAGGAGGCACTCGGCGGCATCGACGTCCAGCTGACTCGACGGGCCGACCTCATCCCGAACCTGGTGAACACCGTGAAGGGCTACGCGGCGCACGAGAAGGGTGTGCTGGAGGCCGTCACCGAGGCGCGGTCGCGGGTGGCGGCGGCCGCGCAGGGCGGGTCGGTTCCGGAGAAGGCCGCCGCGGACGCGCAGCTGCAGAAGTCCCTCGTCGACGTGATGGCCGTCGCCGAGGCGTACCCGGACCTCAAGGCGGACAGCAGCTTCCTCGATCTCCAGCGGCAGCTGACCGACACCGAGAACCAGATCTCGTTCGCCCGCCAGTACTACAACGACGCGGTGAGCACGCTGAACACCCTCGTCTCGACGATCCCGTGGATGTTCTTCTCCGGGATCGCGAAGGTGAGCCGCCGCGAGTTCTACAAGGCTCCCGAGGGCCAGCAGGCACCCCCGACAGTCAGCTTCTGACGTCTGGTGGGCAGCAGAAACCGTCTGGTGGGCAGCAGGAGCAGGTGATCGACCGGATTCCTGCGCCAACCGCCCAACGAACGGTTCCAACCGCCCAACGAACGGTTCCAACCGCCCAACAGACGGGGGTCAGGCGGTGGTGCGAGCCCGACGCGCGAGGTCGACCGTCGCGGCGCGGAGGTCGTCGATGCCGTCGATCGGCGACGAGTAGCCGACTCGGGTGTAGGCGACACCGCGGGGCGTCGTCACCTTGAGGTCGAGGCCATACCGGTCGGCGGCTGTGCACGTCGCTGCGGTCGCGTCGGGGAAGCCGCCGAACGCCCGGGCCATCGCCGCGAGGGAGTCGCCGTGGTCGGCGTTGAGGTGCTCGACCGCCGGCCCCGACCTCGGTGCGACCGGATCAGGCTGCGCCGATGCGTAATCCGGACCCGTTGCCGAGTCCATCCGACCGTAGCCGCCGACCCACCGGACCCGCTCGACGCGTAGCACCCACAGGGTGAAGTCGCTGTAGTCGACGTAGTACCTCGCCGCGGGGACTGCAGCGAGGTGAGCGGCGCGCGCCGCGTCGTAGTCCGATCCCGTCGGCTTGTCGACACGCCCGGCGACCGTGATCCGGCTGCCCGCCAACGGATCGGTGTCCGACGTCGGCGCGACGACCGCGAGGCTGGCGCGGGGATCGGCCGCGAGATTGCGACCGTGCTCGGCCATGTGCGAGACGCACAGCACCGGGTCACCACCGAGCAGGCCGAAGGTGACGTACGACGCCCACGGATCGCCGTCGGCGGTGAGGCTGGCCAGCGTCGCGGTGTTCGTCGACGCCGCGATGGTCCTCGCCTCCTCCGCCGCGCTCGAGCGGACAGGGTTGGTGGGTTCGACGAGTGGTGCCGGGACCGACGGGGCGTCACCCGGGTCGCCGTGGTCGCGCAGTGTCTCGGCCATGGTCAGGCGTTCTCTCGCACCGCGGTGCGACGACTGCCCAGGGCCGCGGCGATCGCCCGCCCGGCGGTGCGGCCCGAGAACAGACACCCGCCGAGGAACGTGCCCTCGAGCGAGTTGTAGCCGTGCACCCCGCCACCGCCGAAGCCGGCCGCCTCGCCCGCCGCGTACAGGCCGTCGACGGGCTGTCCGTCGAGACCGAGCACCCGCGACGACAGGTCGGTCTGTATGCCGCCCAACGACTTCCGGGTCAGGATGTGCAGCTTCACGCCGATCAGCGGGCCGTCGTCCGGGTCCAGGATCTTCCCGAGCGCCGCGGTGCGACCGAGACGTTCACCGATGAACCCGCGTGAGTTGCGGATCGCCATGATCTGGCTGTCCTTGCAGTACGCGTTGTCCAGCTGGGCGTCGCGCGCCTCGATCTGCCCGCGGACCGTCGCGGCGTCGAGCAACGGTGAATCGGTCAGGCCGTTCATCTTCCGCACGAGCTCCTCGACCGTCGACGCGGTCACGAAGTCGACGCCGTTGTCGATGAACGCCTGCACAGGCGCGGGCGCACCCGACCCGAGGACGCGCTCGCGCACCATCGCCATCCGACCACCGGAGGTGATGTCGGGGTTCTGCTCGGAGCCGGAGAGAGCGAACTCCTTGGCGATGATCCGCTGGTTGAGGACGAACCAGGAGTGGTCGTACGCGGCGATGTCCGGGGTCGTGCGCAGGTGACGCAACGTCGACAAGGTGTCGAAGCCGGGCAGGCACGGGTCGGGCAGGCGACGTCCGAGGGCGTCGAACCACATCGACGACGGACCGGGCAGGATGCGGATGCCGTGCGACGGCCAGATCGCGTCCCAGTTCGCGACACCTTCGGTGTAGTGCCACATGCGATCCCGGTTCACCAGTCGGGCGCCCGCGGACTCGGCGATGTCGAGCATGCGCCCGTCGACGTGTTCGGGGACGCCCGTCACCATCGTCCTCGGCGGGGTGCCGAGGCGCTCCGGCCAGAACTTGCGGACCATCTCGTGATTGCCGCCGATGCCGCCGGAGGTGACGACGACCGCCTGCGCGCGCAACTCGAAGTCGCCGACGACGACCCGGGACGACGGTGCGCCGCGGACGGCGACGTCGGGTTCGAGGAGGGAGCCCCGCACACCGACGACCGCACCGCCCTCGACGACGAGCTCGTCGACGCGGTGGCGGTGGTGGATGTCGAGCGACCCGCTGCCCGCCGCGCGCCGCGCCGATTCGGCGAACGGCTTCACGATCCCGGTGCCGGTGCCCCAGGCGACGTGGAAGCGGGGGACGGAGTTGCCGTGCGCGTCCGCCCGCATGCCACCACGCTCGGCCCAGCCGACGGTGGGGAGGAAGGTGACGCCGTGGCCGTCGAGCCACGAGCGCTTCTCACCCGCCGCGAACTCGACGTAGGCGCGCGCCCACTTCACCGCCCAGGAGTCCTCGTCGTCGAGGCGATCGAACCCGGCGCTGTTCTGCCAGTCGCGCCAGGCGAGCTCCAGGGAGTCGTGAACGCGCAGCCGTCGCTGCTCGGGGCTGTCGACGAAGAACAGGCCACCGAAGGACCACCAGGCCTGCCCGCCGAGGTTGGCGGCGTTCTCCTGGTCGAGCAGGGCGACGCGGTGGCCCGCGGTCGTGAGCTCGTGTGCGGTGACCAGGCCGGCGAGACCGGCTCCGACCACGATGACGTCGACGTCCACGACCTACCTCCGCTGCCCGCTGGTGTGACCCACCCGACCATACTCAGCGACCCCTGCCCGCCGATCCGGCATCATCGGAGCCGTGGGCGCGGCGGTCGTGGTGGTGGGGTCGGTGAACACCGACGTCGTGGCCGAACTGGAGAGGTTCCCGCGACCGGGCGAGACGCTCCGGGCGGTCGCGGTCCGTCGCAACCTGGGCGGCAAGGGCGCCAACCAGGCGGTCGCCGCGCGGCGTGTGCACGACGACGTCGCGTTCGTCGGGCGCGTGGGCGACGGACCGCAGGGGCGCGCCGTCCGCGACGAGCTCGCCGGCCACGGCGTGGACGTCACGCTGGTGCGGGCCGTTCCCGACACCGCGACCGGCACGGCGTTCATCCAGGTCGCCGCCGGCGAGAACACCATCGTCCTCGACGCCGGCGCGAACGACGCGTGGGACGGTCTCGACGACGGCGAACGGCGCGTGATCGCCGACGCCGCGGTCGTGGTCTGTCAGATGGAGGTGCCGCCGACGGTGAACGCCGCTGCGGCACAGGCATGTCGCGGCCGACTCGTCGTGAACGCCGCACCCGCGCGAGATGTCGCCGACGTGCTGTCGTCGTGTGATCCGTTGGTGGTCAACGAACACGAGCTCGCGACCCTGACCGAGGTCGACATCGACGGTCCCCCGCGGGCACGCTCGGCAGCCCGAACGCTGCTGGACCGCGGTGCGGTGTCGGTCGTCGTCACACTCGGTTCTGCCGGAGCCGTGTGGGTCACAACCGACGCCTGCGGGTCTGTGACACCGCCCCAGGTCGAGGTGGTCGATTCCACCGGGGCCGGAGACGCTTTCGTGGGCGTGTTGGCCGCGCGCCTGGCGGTCGGTGACGCGCTGGACGACTCGGTCCGGTGGGCGGTCGCGGCCGGTTCGGCAGCCGTCGGCGCGTCGGGAACGCATGCGTCATACCCCGACGCGGACGAGATCGCCGGGCTGCTCGAGGCGATCGTGAGCAAGTCGTGACCTGGCGGTGCCCTGAGGGCCTTGTGTTCTGCGCCTCGGGCGGCGACGATCTCGACATGATCGCTGTGATCGTCGTCATAGCCGTGGCGGTGTGGCTGATGATCGCGGCTGCGACCGCGTTGACGATCGGCGCGGCCATCCGTCGCAGCGAGTGCGAACGTCGCCGTGCGTCCCGCGAGGAGACGACGAGCGTTGCCGCGCCGTAGCGCCGGGGTGATCGCGGTCCGCCGCGCACCCGGTGCGCCCCTGCAGGTCCTGCTCGCCCACCCCGGCGGTCCGTTGTGGGCCCGACGCGACGACGGCGCGTGGTCCATCCCCAAGGGCGAGTACACCGACGAGGACCCGCGGGACGCCGCCGCGCGGGAGTTCGCCGAGGAGGTCGGCGTCCTCGTCGACCCCGCCGAACTGGCCCCGATCGGTGAGATCACCCAGAAGAGCGGGAAGGTGGTCACCGCGTTCGTGATCGAGGTCGACGTCGATCCGGGCACATCGGTGAGCAACACCTTCGAGATGGAGTGGCCCCGCGGATCGGGTCGGCGACAGACCTTCCCGGAGGTCGACCGCGTCGAGTGGTTCGACCTCGACACCGCCGGCCGCAAGATCCTGGCCGCCCAGCAGCCCCTGCTCGCGCGTGTGGAGGACGCGCTGCGCCCTCAGTCCTGACCCGGGGACGACGCCGCGGACTCCGCATCGAGGCGGTGCCCGATGAGCCGGGAACTGTTGGCCACCACAGCCACCGACGACGCGTTGTGCAGGATGGCCGCGACCACCGGGGAGAGGGCGCCACCGGCGCCCACGGCGAGCCCGATGGCGTTGACCGCGATCGACATCGCGTAGTTCTGCCCGATGAGATCCACGGTGCGCGAGCCCAGTTCGCGGACGTCGACGACCGCCGACAGGTCGTCGGAGGCGAGTGCGACGTCGGCGGTCTCGACGGCGACGTCGGTGCCACCGAGCCCCATGGCGATGCCGACGTCGGCCGCGGCCAGGGCCGGTGCGTCGTTGATCCCGTCGCCGACCATCGCCACGACGTGGCCGTCGGCCTTCAGCGATCGGACCGCCGCGAGCTTGTCCTCGGGCAGGACCTCGGCCCGCCACTCGTCGATACCGAGTTCGGCGGCGACGGCCGCAGCGGTGACCGGGTGGTCGCCGGTGAGCATGAGGATGCGGGTCACGCCGGCCGAACGGAGGTCGTCGAGCACCGACAATGCCTCCGGCCGGATCTCGTCGCGCAGGCTGATCAGTCCGATGAGGGTGCCGTCCACCGCCAGCAGCAGGGGCGTCTCCGCGCGTAGTCGTAGCTTGTCGACCCAAGCGCCGGCGTCCTCGCTGACCGCCACGCCCTCCCCGGTCAGCAGCGCGGGACTGCCCAGGAGCAGCGTCCGGCCGTCGGCGCGGGTACGCATGCCGAGCCCGACGAGCACCTCGCACTCCTCGTGCGGCGGGATGGCGATGTGGCGTTCCTCGGTGGAGCGGATCACGGCCTCGGCCAACGGGTGTCGGGAGTGGATCTCCGACGACGCGGCGTAGGCGAGGACCTGCTCGGGTTGCCAGCCGTCGTCGAACGACACCACGTTGGTGACCACCGGGCGTCCCTGGGTGAGTGTGCCGGTCTTGTCGAACACGACCGCGTCGAACCGCCCCGACCGCTCGAGATGGGAGCCGCCCTTGATGAGGATGCCGCGCCGTGCGCCGTTGCCGATGGCCGCGCTGATCGCCGTCGGGGTCGCGAGACCCACCGCGCAGGGGCAGGCGATGAGCAGCATCGTCATGGCGCGCCGCACATCTCGTGTCACCAACAGCGTCGCCAGCGACAGTGCGAACGACGCCGGCACGAAACGACGCGAGAAGTTCTCCCCGACGGTCTGGATGGGGGCTCGGTCGTGCTGGGCCTCCTCGACGCGGGACACGATGCGGCCGATCGCGGTGTCGTCCCCGACCGCGTCGGCACGCAGGACGAGACGTCCGTTCATGACCACCGACCCGGCGAACACGCGGGAGCCGACGTCGGCGGCCACCGGCAGGTTCTCCCCGGTGATGGCGGACTGGTCGACCAGGGCCGTGCCCTCCACCACGATCCCGTCGACCGGTACGGCGACCCGGTCGTGCACGACGACCTCGGTGCCGACGGCGATGGTCTCGATGCCCACCTGCACCTCGGTGCCGTCGGGGAGGCGGGTCCACGCGGTGTCCTGGTTGCCGCGCAACAGATCCCGGATGGCGCGTCGCGTACGTCGCAGGGTGAGGTCCTGCAGGAACTCGCCGATGTTCAGCAGCCACAGCACCGTCAGCGCGACGACGTTCTCCCGCAGCAGCAGGCTGGCGATGGTCGCGGCCGAGACCAGGGCATCGGTGCCCGCGGACTTCCCGCCCCCGAGCGATCGCAGCGCGCCGCGCAGGAACGGGTATCCGGTGACGATCGTGACGCCGGTCGCGGCGAGCCGACCGGTCGGGCCGAGGACCGGGGGACGGCGGAAGCCGTAGCGACGGATGCCGAGGACGACCAGCGCGGCACCGCCCAGGGCCATCCTGGCGACGTCGGCGTTGGCGACCTCCGACGAGTGGGGTGCCCGGCGCGCGACGAGGTCGGCGGGCACCGCGCGGGCCGACAGGATCGCGTCGATCAGCCCCGTCGCGCCGGTGGAATCCCGGCGGTACCAGGCGACGACCGATCCGGTGCGCGGATAGGCATGGGCGACACGCACACCGGGGATCTCGGCGAGTGCGTCCTCGACCGCGACGGCGCGGACCGCGTCACCGCGCACCCATGTGACGGTGAGGCGGATGCGTCCCGCGGCGTCGGACAGGACAGCGACGCCGTCGACCACCGCGGGTGTCAGTGCTCGTGTCCGTGGTCGGCGGTGCCGGCCGTACCGGGTGGTGTCGCCTCCTCGCCGATGCGCTCGCGGGCCTCGGCGACGACGTCGGCCACCGAGAGACGTGCGGACTCGGCGGCGGTCTCGGCACGCCGGGTGCCGCGCAGACCCCACGAGGTGACGACCACCGCGCCCTCGCGCAGGGGCGCGCGCTGCACCGCCTTGCGCGCGAGGTCGTAGGCGACGGCGCCGACGGCCCCGGTCACCACCGTGGACGCCGCCTTCGCGACCAGTCCGTGTACGGGCATCCGCTGTCTCCTCCACTGACGAAGTGGGCCACAGCCTAACCCGTGCCGCGGGCCGCGGCGGCTGTCACAGCCCCGCATTACGGTGTGCGAATACGACTATGGGAGGGGCTCGATGATCGGGACATCGAACGCGGACGGCACACAGACGGGTCGGCGACTGGTCGTCTTCGGCGACGCCGCCGGGGCCTCCGGGTACGCCGAGGTGCTCCGCAGGGTCGCGGGCCTCACCGAGGTCGCCTCCACCGCCGATTTCGGCGACCGTGTCGTCGACCGGACACAGACCGCGCGTGCGCAGGCGACCGTCTTCGCCGACCTCGGTGTCGCGGTGGTGGCGGCCGACGACGATCAGGCGTCCGCACTGGCGGCGAACTGCTCCGTCGACGGGGACATCCTCGCGGTGGAACCCGAACGGGTGCACAGCATCCGGGCGGTCGGACCCGGTGTCCCCGACGCCGATCGCGCGGCCTACCTGCGTGGGTACGCCGACGGCGTCGCCGACCTCACCGCCCGGCTCGGCGGTGCGACCACCACCGCTCTCGCCACACAGGCGTTCGTCGACACCGACGAGTTCACCTGGGGACTGCTGGCCACCGGCGTGTCGACCAGTCCGGCCACGGGCGCCGGCGTGCGCGTCGCCGTCCTCGACACCGGTCTCGACCTCACCCACCCCGACTTCGTCGGTCGCGACATCACGTCGGCCGCCTTCCTCGAGGGCGTCACCAGCGCGCAGGACGGCCACGGGCACGGTACGCACTGCGTCGGCACGTCGTGTGGTCCGCGAACCCCGAGCACCGGGCGGCGCTACGGGATCGCCTCCGACGCAACGGTGTTCGTCGGCAAGGTCCTGGGTGACGACGGGAGCGGTGCCGACGAGGGCATCCTCGCCGGCCTGAACTGGGCGCTGACCAACCGGGTCGACATCGTCTCGATGTCGCTCGGCGCCGACGTCCGGGCGGTGTCGGCGGCGTACGAGACGGTCGGTCGCCGTGCGTTGTCGGCGGGGACCCTCATCGTCGCGGCGGCCGGCAACAACGCCAACCGTCCGGCCGACCCGGGATTCGTCGGCGTGCCCGCGAACAGCCCGTCCATCGCCGCGGTCGGGGCCACCGACCAGCAGTCGGCGATCGCCCCGTTCTCCGCGCGCAGCACCGACGTCGAGGGTGGCAACGTCGACATAGCGGCACCCGGCGTCGACGTGTACTCGTCGTGGCCGGTGTTCCCGCCCGGGTCGTCGCAGGGCGAGGGGGCCAGCCGGTACACCACCATCAGCGGTACCTCGATGGCGACGCCGCACGTCGCGGGCATCGCCGCGCTGTGGGCGCAGACCACCGGGCGTCGGGGACGGGACCTGTGGACGACGCTGACGCAGCAGGCCCGCCGCCTCGACATTCCCGCCTCCGACGTCGGCGCCGGGCTGGTGCAGGCGCCGCGCTGAGCGGGGCCGCCGGCGCATCCGCGGGCGTAGGATCGGCGGCCATGCCGGACGTCACGATCACCGTCGACGACGACCACCTCGGCGCGCTCGACGAGGTAGTCGCGTCGGTGCGTGCCGCCGGGGTGCACGTGACCTCCGTCCACGCGGCCATCGGCATCATCTCGGGGACGGTCACCGACGACGCCCGGGGCCCGCTCAGTGCGATACGCGGGGTCGCGTCGATCGAACAGGCCCCACGGTTCGGGGTCGCACCGCCCGACTCGCCGATCCAGTAGTCGGCCGACTGCGCACCGCGCACGTCGCGCACGCGATGATCGCGACGGCACCGACCACCACCGAGGCGGTGAGGCTCTCGCCGACGAGCGCGACCGACCACAGCACCGACAGCACCGGTTGCACGAGTTGGATCTGGCTCACCGTCGTCATCGGTCCGATCGCCAGACCGCGGTACCAGGCGAAGAAGCCGAGGAACATGCTCACCGCCGACAGGTAGGCGAACGCCGCCCACGCCGCGCCGCCTGCCGTCGGCGTCGACCGCGTCGTGAGGATCGCCGTCGTGACGGCCGTCGCCGGGAGCGCGACGACCAGCGCCCAGCTGATGGTCTGCCAGGCGCCCAGTTCCCGGGCGAGCAGCCCGCCCTCGGCGTACCCGACCGCGCCCGCCACGACGGCCGCGAGCAGCAGCAGGTCGCCGATACGCGGCGGGCCGAGGGCCCCGTGTCCGAGCGTGGAGAACACGCCGACCGCGATCGCACCCGCCAGGGCGAAGACCCAGAACCGCGCCGGGGGCCGCTCGCCGGTGCGGAGGACCGCTGCGACGGCGGTCGCCGCCGGCAGCAGGCCGATGACCACCGCAGCATGGGCGGCGGTGGTCGATGTCAGCGCCAGCGAGGTGAGCACCGGGAACCCGACGACCACACCGCCCGCGACCAGGGCCAGCCGCAACCACTGTCGGCCTCGCGGCAGGCGCGGACGCACGACGGCGAGCAGGGTCACAGCGAGGAGTCCGGCGACCACCGCACGGCCCACGCCGACGAGCACCGGGTCGAGGTCGGCGACGGCGACCCGGGTCAGCGGAACGGTGAAGGAGAACGCCGCAACACCGATCGCGCCGAACGCGAGGCCGGATGCATCCGGTAGCGGTGTCGACCGTGGCGCGATAGCGCTATCGTCATACTTCATGTCCGACGATAGCAGTGTGGCGATCGCCCGGGAACTGCGCGGTGAACTCCTGACCGCGACCCCGGGTATGCGCCTTCCGTCGACGCGCGAGATCGCGCGGCGGTTCGGCGCCGGACCCGTCACGGTGCAGCGCGCGGTCGCACGGCTCGTCGCGGCGGGCCTGGTCGAGACCCGGCCGGGGATCGGCACTTTCGTCCTCGGGAGCACCGCCGCGACGGTGACCGGTGACGTCGACTGGCAGACCACCAGCCTCGGCCCCGATCGCGCCGGGCCCACGACGGTCGGGTCCACGCTCCGCGACGTCGGCCCGGGCACCATCGCGCTCCACAGCGGCTACCCGTCGTCGGACCTGCTACCGATGCGTGACGTCCGGTCGGCGTTGCAGCGAGCCGTCCGCGACGGCGACGCGTGGGATCGGCCGCCCCTGGTCGGCATGACGGATCTGCGTGGGTGGTTCGCGCGCGAGGCGGCGGCCGGGTCCGCGAGCACCGCACCCCGACCGACCGACGTCATCGTGACCGCCGGCGGTCAGGCGGCACTGTCCGCGGTGTTCCGCGCACTGGCGGCGCCCGGTGACCCGGTGGTGATGGAGTCGCCGACGTACTGGGGTGCGATCGCCGCGGCGCGCCAGGCGGGACTGGTCATCGTGCCGGTCGCGCGGAGTGCCGGGGCTCCCCGGGCCGAGGATGTCGACGACGCCCTGCGGACCTCGGGTGCGCGTATCGCCTACGTGCAACCGACGTTCGCCAACCCGACCGGCGCCCACTGGCTCCCGGCGGAACGGGCCGCCATCCTGCGCGTCGCCGCCGACCGTGGTGCCTTCCTCGTCGAGGACGACTGGGCACGCGACCTGGCGATCGAGGAGCCACGCCCACCGATGGTCTCCGACGACCCGGACGGCCACGTCGTCTACATCCGTTCACTCACCAAGAGCGCGTCGCTCGCGCTCCGGGTGGGAGCGGTGATCGCCCGCGGACCCGTGCGCGACCGTATCGCCGGGGCGCTGGCGTCGAGCGACCTGTACGTCTCGCCGGTGCTGCAGCGGGCAGCCCTCGACGTCGTGACACGACCGTCGTGGCAGACCCATCTCGCGCGACTGCGTCGGGAGCTCCGGTTGCGTCGTGACGGGCTCGCGGACGCGGTGTCGACGTACGCGCCGTCGCTCCAGCTGACGGCCCTGCCGGACGGGGGTCTGAACCTGTGGACGCGGACACCGCGTGACCTCGACGCGCGGACGATCGCGGCGCGATGTCTCGCCGAGGGCGTCGCGGTCTCGCCGGGGGACGAGTGGTTCCCCGCCGCGGTCCCGGGCCCGCATCTGCGGTTGAATTACGCCTGGGCCGACCCTGCGCGGTTCCCGGACGCGGCCAGGATCGTCGAACGCGTCGTCGCGTCCGAGGTCTGAGGCCGACGGTCTGAGGTCAGCGGTCCATCAACGCGCCGCCGGTGCCGCCCAGCGACAGCAGGAACATCGCGAGGAGGAACCACCCCGCGCCCTGCCACACCTGCCAGCGACCGCGCGGGGTGATCGCGGCCGACCGCTCCGCCTGCCACATGCGGAACGTCCGCCACAGGGCCCCGACGGCCCCGGCGAACACCAGCAACGGGAAAACGACGAGAACCCACAGCGGGACCGGGTCGTACAGGAGGGACCCCACGACCAGGAACGCGATGGCGAACGCGAACACCGACACGACGTAGATCGCGGCCGAGCGCAGGGTGGAACCGCGGTCGGGGCGGGGACCGTCGGCGGGGGCGTCATGAAAAGGTTCGATGCCTCCAGCATCCCGACACCGGCCACCCGACGCAATGAGGCCAGGACAACTCACGCGCTGCCCACCCGACGTCCGTGTACCGACGTCGAGTGGGCGTTCAGCGAGCGATGGTGGCGTCGGCCGACAGGCCGGTGCTGCGGTGGCCGAGGACCCCGACGTTGATCATGAGCGCCACCATCACGGCGGCCACCAGCGCGAACACCGGGCCGGATCCGTTGGCGTCGAGGAACGGCAGCAGGATGAACGGCAGCACGCCGGTCGTCAGCTTCGACAGCGAGTACGCCGCACCGGCGGCGGTCCCGCGGATCGCCGTGGGGTAGGAATCGGCGAGATAGACGTGATAGGCGTTCGAGAACAGGTTGCTGGCCATCGTGTAGAGCACGCCGGACACGACGATCGCCCACGCGTCGCCGGCGAACCCGAACCACAGTCCGAACGCCGCCATCGCCCCCGCCGAACCGACGACCAGCCACTTCCGTTCGACGCGTTCGACGATGGGCACCGCGAGTACCGAGCCGAGTGGGTAGCCGAAGTAGGTCGCCGCGAGGAATCCGAGCGACGTGACGAGGTCGAACCCCTTGTCGAGCAACACGATCGGGGCAAGTGTGCCGAAGCCGTAGTAGCCGAACACCTCGAGCACCGACAGGATCCACAGCATCGTGGTGCGCCGGGTCAGGGGAGTCCGGAACAGCGTCCGCACCCCGACCGCCCGTGTCGGGGTGACGACCACCGTCGTGTCGGGTTCGGCGAGTCGGTGACCGGCGGCGATCGCCTGGTCCTCGAACTGCCGGCAGATCGCGTCGGCCTCGTCGTGTCGTCCCTGTGCCTCCAACCACCTCGGCGACTCCGGCAGGCCGCGTCGCACGACCCACACCGCGAACGACCCCAGTGCCCCGAACACGAACAGCCACCGCCAGCCGTCGACACCGAGCGGTTGCAGCGGGACGAGCCACCGCGCGAGCAGTCCGACGACCGGCACGCCGAAGAACGCGACGGTGTACGCCCACGAGATCATCCGGCCGCGGGCGTTCTTCGGCAGCAGGTCGGAGAGGTAGGAGTCGGCGAGGGCGAACTCGGCGCCGATCCCGACGCCGGCGATGAATCGCGTGACGACCAGGAACGCCGCGTTCGGCGAGAACGCCCCCAGCAACGAGAACAGCGAGTACACCACGAGATTCACCATGAACGCGCGCCGGCGGCCGACGCGGTCGGCGTAACGGCCCATCACCGCGGCGCCGAGGAACTGTCCGAGGAACGCCGATCCCAGGAGCAGGTTCAGCTCGGTGCGATCCAGCGACAGCTCGGACCTGAGCACCCCGGAGATGGTGGCGGCGAGGAAGTTCTCGTACAGGTCGAAGAACAGGCCCAGGCCGATCACCGCCGTCGCGACCCGGTGCGCCCGCACGATGGGCAGCCGGTCGAGACGCGCGGCGACCGTGGGCACGGACGCGTCGACGGTGGTCATCTGCGGAGGCTAACGGTGTCCGATTCGACCGCCGACGACACCGTCGGCGCCTCCCGCGATCACACCGCGGCGACAGCCGCCTCGAGGTCGGCGACGACGATGCGCTGCATCGTCATCATCGCGGCCATCGACGCCCGCGCCCGTTCGGGATCGGGGTCGCTGTTGAGCTCCAGCAGCCGCCGCGGCGTCACCTGCCAGCTCAGCCCGAAGCGGTCCTTGAGCCACCCGCACTGCGACTCGACGCCGCCGTCGGCGAGCAGCCCGTACCAGTAGTGGTCGGTCTCCTCCTGGTCGTCGCACAGGATCATGAAGGAGACGGCCTCGGTGAACGGGAACTGCGGGCCGGCGTTCATCGCCTGGAAACGCTGCCCGTTGCACTCGAACGTCGCGGTGAACACGGCGTCACCCGCCATGCCCTTCTCGTGCACGACGAAGTCGGGGAAGACGCGGCCGTAGAACTCGAGCGCGTCGCCGAGGTCGTCGTCGAACCAGAGGAACGGGGTGATGGGGGCGGCCATGGCGGTCTCCTTCGAGGACGGGGTGATCTCACCGGTGTGGACTCGACGCGACGCCGGAACTCATCGCCGCGTCCGGTGCCGCCGGTGACGTCCCCGCGTACCCTCCCAGGACATGGCGCCGCGGGCGGTGGAACTCACGATCGGCGATCTCGCGCGCCGGTCCGGGGTCAGCACGTCTGCGCTGCGGTTCTACGAGGACAAGGGCCTCATCTTCTCGCGGCGTACATCGGGCAACCAGCGCCGCTACCACCGCGCCATGCTGCGGCGGGTGGCGTTCATCCGGGCGTCGGCCGCGGCGGGTATCCCGCTGTCGAAGATCGCCGAGGTGCTGGCGGTGCTGGGGGACACCGAGTCGCCGACGCCGAAGATGTGGGAGAAGGCGTCGAGGAAGTGGGTGGCCGACCTCGACGCACGCATCGAACTGCTGACGCACATGCGGGACCTGATGGGGTCCTGCGTCGGATGCGGCTGCCTGTCGATGACGTCGTGCAAGCTGCTCAACCCCGACGACATCGCCGCCCGCAGCGGTCCGGGGGCCCAGCGGCTCGCGATCCCGCCGGAGATCGCCGACGAATGACGTCGGCTACTCGGTCGCCAGGCGCAGGCTGAACGCGACCAGCGCGGTCCCGGTGACGGCGTCCATGGCCGCGCGGACCCGGCTGCGGGAGAACACGGCTCGCGCACGGTCCACACCGACGACGACCGCCAGAAGATAGGCGACGCCGATCGCGGGGACGGTGACGGCGTAGATCACGACGGTGCCCGCGGACGGGTCGGTGCCGAGGAACTGCGGCAGCACGGCGAGGTAGAAGGCGATGACCTTCGGGTTGCAGATGTTCGACAGGAACCCCTGGCGCAGGCCGGTGAGGACGCGGCGATCTGACCGCGCGGGGGCCTGCGCAACCTCCTCGCCGGCCTGCCGGTGGCGGCGCATCGTGCGGAACGTCTGCACGGCGAGGTACATCAGGTAGGCGGCGCCGACCCATTTGATCGTGAGGAACAGCGGCTCGATGCGGACGACGAGGACGCTCAGGCCGGCCGCGGCGGCGACGCTCTGCACGAGGTTCGCGACGCCGATCCCGACGACCGCGGACAGTCCCCGGACCCGACCCCCGGCGAGCGTGTTCGCGATGGACACGGCCGTGTCCGGCCCGGGGATCAGCGTCAACACGACCGCGAACCCCAGGAACATCGCGTATCCGGCCCAGTCCACGGGGACGAGGATACGACCGCGTCGTCGACGATCCGTAATCTGGCAACCGTGAGGAAACCGACGGCGGCCGTGGCGCTCGGCAGTGGGGGAGCCCGCGGCTACGCGCACATCGGTGTCCTCGAGGTGCTGGAACGACGCGGCTACGAGATCGTGGCCGTCAGTGGTTCGTCGATGGGGGCGTTGGTCGCGGGCCTGCACGCCGCCGGGACACTCGACGAGTACACCGACTGGGTGACCGGACTCGGCCAGCTCGACGTCATGCGGCTGCTCGACGTGTCGCTCACCGCGCCCGGCATGATCCACGCCGACAAGATCCTCGACAAGGTCCGCGAGATCCTCGGTGACCGAGCCATCGAGGATCTCGACATCCCCTTCACGGCTGTCGCCACCGATCTGACGTCCGGTCGGCCGCAGTGGTTCCAGCGCGGTCCCGTCGACGTCGCGATCCGCGCGTCCATCGCCATCCCCGGCGTCATCACCCCGCACGTGATGAACGGGCGGGTCCTCGTCGACGGCGGCATCCTCGACCCGCTGCCGATCGCCCCGCTCGCCGCGGCCCCGGCCGACGTCATCGTCGGGGTGGACCTCGGGTCCGACATCGGTGGGCCCGACGGCGACGACGTCCCGGACGGCGACGGGCAGGTCTCCGACACGCCGTCGGACAGCGAGGCCGAGGAGGCGGTGCAGAAGTCGGGGGAGACGGGCCCCGGGTTACCGCTCGACGCGCTGTCGAGGCTGCGGCGGACCGCGTCGCCCCTGCTCGACAGCGACTTCGTGAAGTCCATCGTCGACCGGATCGCCGGGGACACCCTTTCCGGCTCGGACGAGGTCATCGACGCCATCGCGTCGGAGCAGGGATCGGGCTCGGGCAAGGCGGGAGACGCGGCGCGCAAACTCAGCCGTTTCGCCGTGATGAACCGGTCGCTGGACATCATGCAGGAGGCGCTCGCGCGCCATCAGCTCGCGGCGCTGCCCCCGGACATCCTGATCCAGATCCCACGCACCGCCATCCGGTCTCTCGACTTCCACCGCGCGACCGAGGCCATCGACCTGGGGCGCGCGCTCACCGAACGAGCGCTCGACGCGCACGCGTCGCCGATGGTCACCGCTTTTGAGCGGCCGCGGAAGCAGGGTCAACTCTCCTGATCCTCGGCACGGCGGTCAGACGTCGGCGAAGGACACCGTGTCCCCGCCCCGGCTCTTCGCCGCGTACATCTCGACGTCGGCCCGCCTCATCCACCCGTCCATCAGGTCCTCGAGGCGGGAGGCCACGACGTCAGCGGTGTCCACGACGACCACCCCGACGCTGGCCGTCACCCGCGGTCGTCCGTCCCGCGCCACCGCCGACACGAGCGTGTGAGCGACCGACTCCACCTCGCGACGGTCGACGAACCCGACCGCCGCGAACTCCTCGCCACCGAGGCGCGCGTGGATCAGTTGCGGGGTCACCGCCTGCACCCGTCGCGTGACCTCGGACAGGACGCGATCGCCGACATCGTGCCCGTGGCGATCGTTCACCTCCTTGAACCCGTCGAGGTCGTAGACGGCCGTCACGAGCGCGTCCGACGGACCCGCCGGCGTCGCGACGACCCTGCGCAGCAGTTCTCCTCGCAGGCCTCGTCTGTTCAGCAGTCCGGTGAGTGGGTCGACGAGTGACTCGGCGGCCTCCGCGCGCAGCAGCCACCACCCGATGTGGGAGAGGATCGGGATCGCGACGAGCACCGACGCGGACATCACCCCTTTCGCCACCGCGCGGGGGACGTCGGTCGGTGGTTCGAGCACCAGCGGGAGGAGTACGACGACGACGACCGCGGCGGAGAAGAGCGCATGCAGGACCACCGCTCGCGGACCATGGAAGACGGTCAGGTAGAGGCCGGGGATCAACAGCATGAGCGCGCCGCTGAGACCGGTCATCGGGTCGGAGTCCAGCGACGAGGCCACCCCTATCGCGAGGTCGGCACTCGCGGCGAACGCGCACGACACCGCGACACCCGGCCAGGCGCCGACGATCCAGCGGACGAACCAGAACACCCCGATCACCGCGCAGATGATCGCGACGCCCGAGCCGAGGAGGCCGTCGGGGCCCGCGGGCGAGGCAGTCATCACCAGGACGGCGAAGGTCAACGACCCGGCGAACACGCCGACGACGACCCGAACAACCGCCGTGAGCGCGCGACTCTCGAGGAACGCCCGCAGCCACAGGTGGTCGACCGGGTCGCGCCACCACTCCCGGAGAAGCGCGACGACACGAGAGGCCGCGTCCAGGAGGTTGTTCGCGGTGGTCGTGGTCATCCGAACCGACTCCCGTCGTCGTACCCGGCATCAGGGTCTGGAGTACACACGTCCGGGTGGACGACCACCATCCCACCCCGGGCTCGCGGGCGGGCGTCTGTCGACGACTCCCGATCGGATCGGGGACGAAGGTCACACTCCCCGGAAACGGGCGAGGAACTCCGCCGTGCGCGGGCTGGCCGGGGCGGTGAAGACCTGTTCGGCCGTCCCCGACTCCTCGATCCGGCCGTCGGCGAGGAAGACGACGCGGTCGGCGACCTCGCGGGCGAACGCCATCTCGTGGGTGGCCATCACGATGGTCATCCCGTCGGCGGCGAGGCCGCGGATCACCTGCAGCACCTCGCCGACGAGCAACGGGTCGAGCGCGGCGGTCACCTCGTCGAGCAGCAACAGTTCGGGTGCGCCCGCGACCGCCCGTGCGAGGGCCACACGCTGCTGTTGTCCGCCCGACAGCTCGTCGGGGTACGCCGCTCCCTTGTCGGACAGACCGACCCGCTCGAGCAACGCCTGCGCGGACTGTCGCGCGTCGGATCGCGACCGACCGTGCACCCGCACGGGTCCGAGCGTGATGTTGTCGCGGACCGACAGGTGCGGGAAGAGGTTGTAGGCCTGGAACACCACGCCGATCCGTCGTCGCACGCTGTCGGGATCGACCCGGGGATCGGTGATCTCGCGCCCGTCGAACCAGATCTCGCCGTCGTCGACCTCGTCGAGGAGGTCGATGCATCGCAGCAGCGTCGACTTCCCCGACCCCGACGCACCGATCAGGCAGACCACCTCACCCGCGTGCACGGTGAGGTCGATCCCGCCGAGGACCTCGCGGTCCGGTCCGCCGCGCCGGGCGAACGACTTCCGCACGTCGACGAGGCGCAGGAGCTCGTGATCGCTCACAGCGCGTTCTCCCGGCGCAACGACCGCATCGTGAGGTGGTCGGTGACACGCGCCAGCGGGATCGTCGCGACGATGAAGAAGCACGCGGCCACCACGTAGGGCGTGAACACGAAGTCCCGACCCGAGATCACCTGGGCCGCACGCAGCGACTCCACCAGACCGATGGTCGAGAGCAGCGCGGTGTCCTTCTGCAGTGACACGAAGTCGTTGAGCAACCGGCGGCCCCACACGTCGAACGGCCTGTGGGAGAACGACGTACCGCAGCGTGGACCGGTAGGAGAGTCCGATGGCCCGGCCCGGCGGCCCACTGCGTCGGGGTGGGATCGACTGGATCCCGGCGCGGAAGACCTCGGCGACGTAGGCGCCGTAGCTGAGGGTCAGCGCGATGGTGCCCAGCCAGAACAGGCTCGTCGGCGCACCCCGTCAGTTGCAGTGCCGGTATGCCGAACCCGACGAGCAGCACCCACGAGCAGCGTGGGCGTGCCCCGGAAGACGTCGGTGTAGACCACCGCGACGAGCTTGAGCGGCGCGAGCGCGGGACTCGGCATCACGCGGATCACCGCGACCAGCAGACCGAGCGCGAGGACGAACACCTCGACGACGAGGAACAGCCGGATGTTCAGCCAGAACGCCTCGGCGACGTCGGGCAGTGCAGCCGCGGCGTCGGACGCGCTGAAGAACGTCGCCTGCACACGGTCCCACCCGGGCGAGGTGACGACGAGCGCCGCGAGTGCGCCGAGGACCACCACCGTCGAGACGGCGGCGATCGTCGCGCGGGTCCGTGTCCGGCGTCGCCGGAACCGGTCCCGCTCGAGCCGGCGCGCGCTCGGCGTGCGTCGCTCGGTGGGGGCGTCGGTCACTTCAGGTCGGGGACGTCGGTCGCCTGGCTGAGCCACTGCTTCTGCAGGGCCGCCAGGGTGCCGTCGGCGCGCAGCGCGTTCACGGCGGCGCTGACGCAGGGCGTCAGCGGGCTGCCCTTGGCCAGCAGCATGCCGAACTGCTCCTGCTCACCGCGGGTCGGCTGGAACTGGCCCACGATCGTCGCGCCGGTCAGTTCCGCCGACGTCAGGTAGTACGCGGTCGGGAGGTCGGCGACGATCGCGTCGACCTGGCGGTTCTGCAGTGCCTGCGCCGCCTTCGAGGTGTCGTCGTAGACGAGCGGCGCGGTCGTCGGCGCGATCTGGTCGATGGCGGTGAGGGAGGTGGTCGCGATCTGCGCGCCGAGCCGCGCGTTCTTCAGCGCCGACAACGACGTCGCGCCGGCGAACGGGGAGTCCTTGAGCGTGATGATCGCCTGGGCCGCCTTGTAGTACGGCGCCGAGAAGTCGACGGCCTTCTCGCGCTGCGCGGAGATGGAGAACTGGTTGATGTCGACGTCGAAGTTCTTCGGTCCGGGCTGGATCACCTGGTTGAAGCCCGCCTTCGTCCATGTCACCGCGTCGCGGGCGAAGCCCAGCTTGTTCGCCACCGCGTACGCCACGGCCGACTCGAACCCGCGCCCGTTGGTGGGGTCGTTGTCGGAGAACCAGGGCTCGTAGGCCGGGTCGTCGGTGGCGACGGTGAGCTTCCCCGCTGTCTTCAGCGTCAGTGTCGACGGCGTGCAGTCCGCCAGCGACACCGAGGACGACGACGCGGGCGAGGACGACTCGGAGGCCGGCGCACACGCGGTGAGGGCGGACAGCGCCAGCACCGACAGGACGGTCGCCGCACGGGTGAGGGAGATCGACATCGGGACATCGTAGGCACCCCGTCGCCCCAGGTCGCGGGAAGGAGTTTGGATCGGCGTGATCCGATGCCCGACCATCGGGGGGTGAGTGGATCCCCCCGTCGAGAGAACCAGCCCGGGGCGATCGGCTTCCGGCCGCTCACCCGCGCGGACTTCCCGATGCCGGCGCGGTGGCTCGCCGACGAGCGGGTGCACCGCTGGTGGTTCCAGGAGCACGACGACGCGGCGCTCGAGAGGGACTTCGGTCCGCAGATCGACGGCACCGAGCCGGGGGAGGACCTCGTCGTCGAGGTCGCCGCGAACGGTGCATCGTGGCGGGCACTCGAGAAGGCCGGGTTCACGATCGTCGCGTCGGGCGACATCCCGCCCGACAACCCCGCCGACGACCCACGCCACCACGTGCTGCGTCGCACACGAACGGAGAGCTGCTGATGCGCGCCATCCCGCGCGAGATCTGGGTCCTGCTGTCCGCCAACGTCGTCATCGCGCTCGGATACGGACTGATCGCCCCGGCGCTCCCGGCGTTCGCGCGCAGCTTCGACGTGGGTGTCGGTGCGGCGTCGGTCATCGTCTCGGCATTCGCGGCGATGCGCCTGGTGTTCGCGCCGGTCGGCGGTCGCCTGGTCTCACGGCTGGGGGAACGTCGGATCTACCTGACCGGATTGGTGATCGTGTCCGCGTCGACACTGGCGTGTGCGTTCGCCCAGTCCTACTGGCAGCTGCTGCTGTTCCGGGCGGCCGGCGGCGTCGGGTCGACGATGTTCACCGTCTCCGCCCTCGCGCTGCTGATCCGGTTGGCACCGGCCGACATCCGCGGTCGTGCATCGGGGTTCTTCAGCGCGGGGTTCCTCATGGGCAGTATCACCGGACCGCTGCTCGGCGGTGCGCTGGTCGGCTTCGGGCTCCGGATGCCGTTCGTCGTGTACGCGATCGCGCTGATCGTCGCCTCTCTCGTCGTCGCGACGCTCCTCCGCAACGTCGGCGGGCGGCCGGTCGTCGATGCTTCTGTGCCGGTGGCAGAGCCGCTGTCCTTCGTCGAGGCGTTGCGCGACAGCGCCTATCGGGCGATCCTCACCTCGAACTTCACCCAGGGATTCGCCTCGATGGGGGTGCGGGTCGCGCTGGTCCCGCTGTTCGTCGTCGACGCCGACGGCCTGGGCGAGTCGCCGGCCCTGGCCGGTGTGCTCCTCGCCGTCTACGCCGCCGGGAACGTCGTCGCGATCCTGGCCGCGGGACGGCTCTCGGACCGGTTCGGGCGCAAACCCCTGATGCTGCCCGGCCTGTCGATCATGGCGGCCTCGACGCTCGTCCTCGGGTTCAGCGGGAGCATCGTGGTCGCCGGGCTGCTGAGCTTCGCGGCCGGTGTCGGGTCCGGGTTGTTCGCGCCGACCCACCAGGCATCCCTGGCCGACCTGCTGTCGGTGCGCGGTCAGGGCGGCACCGCACTCGCGGCGTTCCAGATGACCTCCGACATCGGGGCGGTGAGCGGTCCTGTCGTGGCCGGATACGTCGCGCAGAGCGTGGGTTTCGGGCCCGCGTTCCTCCTGACCGGTGTCGTCCCGCTCGTCGCGGTGGGATTCTGGTCGGTCGCGCGGGAGACCGCACCGGCGCGGTCGGGGACACCGGCCCCGTCCGCATCGGACGGCGTGTGAACCCCGACAGGCACGACGCACGGCCACTACCGTGGGCGCATGGAGAACGAGCCGTCGACACCGGCGCCGCCCGGTGCCGACTCGGAGGTGGGTCGCCTGCGCACCGTGCTGCTGCACCGGCCCGGTGACGAACTCCGCCGCCTCACCCCACGCAACAGTGACCAGCTGCTCTTCGACGGTCTGCCCTGGGTCGACCGGGCGCAGGAGGAACACGACGCGTTCGCCGACCTCCTGACCGCCCACGGAGTCGAGGTGCTGCTGCTGGGCGACCTGCTCATCGAGACCATGCAGACCAGCGGCGCAGCCCGGATGCAGGGCATCGCCGCCGCCGTCAGTGCGCGACGTCTCGGTCCGCACCTCGCGGCCGAGCTCGCGGCGTACCTGCGAGGGGTCGACGCGACCGAACTCGTCGCGGTGCTGACGGCGGGTATGACGTTCGACGAGCTGCCGGAGAGCCCTGCGGCGGCGCGCACGTCGCTCGTCCGGCGGATGCACCACGGCGTGGAGTTCGCCATCGACCCCCTGCCGAATCTGCTGTTCACCCGCGACAGTTCGTTCTGGATCGGCCCGCGCTTCGCCATCACGAGCCTCGCCCTGCCTGCCCGGTCGCGGGAGACCTCGCTCACCGACATCGTCTATGCCCACCACCCGCGGTTCCGCGGTGCCCGTCGGGCCTACGAGTCGCACTCGGCGCCCGTCGAGGGCGGCGACGTGCTGCTCATGGCGCCCGGCGTCGTGGCCGTCGGCGTGGGGGAGCGCACCACACCCGCCGGCGCGGAGGCGCTGGCGCACAGCCTGTTCGACGACGGGCTGGCGCACACCGTGCTCGCCGTGCCCATCGAACAACGTCGGGCGTCGATGCATCTCGACACCGTCTGCACCATGGTCGACACCGACGCGGTCGTCATGTATCCGGCTGTGCACGACACGCTCTCGGCGTTCACGATCACCCGTGACGCGGGCTCCGTCAGCGGACCGCGGCCGTTCGTCGACGCCGCGGCAGACGCGATGGGGATCGGGAAGCTGCGCGTGATCGACACCGGACTCGACCCCGTCACCGCCGAACGCGAGCAGTGGGACGACGGCAACAACACCCTGGCCATCGCGCCGGGGGTGGTCGTCGCCTACGACCGCAACGTGGAGACCAACCGGCGGCTGTCGCAGTCGGGGATCGAGGTGCTCACCATCTCCGGCAGTGAGCTCGGGTCCGGTCGGGGTGGGCCGCGGTGCATGTCCTGTCCGGTCACGCGTGACCCGCTGCCGGGGACGTAGCGGTGGCGCTCGACATCACCATCGACGCGTCGTCGTCGGAGCCGCCGTTCGAGCAGGTCCGGCGCGGGATCGTGGACCTCGTCGCCCGGGGCGACCTCATCGTCGGCACCCGGCTGCCGACCGTCCGCGCCCTCGCCGACGAGCTCGGCATCGCGGCGAACACCGCAGCCCGTGCCTACCGGGAGCTCGAGGCCGCCGGGGTGATCGAGACGCGCGGTCGCCACGGGTCGTTCGTCGCCGCCCGGTCGGACTCGGCGCGCGAGCAGGCGCAGCAGGCGACGACCGAGCACGTCGCCGCGCTGCGCGCGCTGGGGATCGACGACGACGAGATCGTGTCGATGCTGGCCGCGGCGGTGCGGCGTCCCACCTGACCACGGTGTGCGCTGCGGAAATGCCGCGTAACGCCTGAATGTCCGTTGTGTGATCTTTTGGCGGTAGGGGCGATTCACTGCGAGACTGAAGGCCATGGCAGTCACGACACCCACCCCCGCCACCGGAGAACAGGGCGACACCACCGGCGCCGCCCGGCCGTCCACAGGACGTCGTCGTGCCGGCGTGGACGTCGTCGTCTTCGGCGTCACCGCGGTGCTGGTCGTCGCGTTCCTCGTCTGGGGGATCGTCGACAAGACCGGTCTGAAGGAGGGCACCGCCTCCGTCCTCGCGGGCATCACCGACAACCTCGGGTGGCTGTTCATCCTCGCCGCCACGGCGTTCGTGCTGTTCGCGATCTTTCTGGCCGTGAGCAAGTACGGGAAGATCCCGCTCGGCCGCGACGGCGAGAAGCCCGAGTACCGGACCGTCAGCTGGATCGCGATGATGTTCAGCGCCGGCATGGGCATCGGACTGATGTTCTACGGCGCCTACGAGCCGCTCACCCACTACGTGAACGCGCCGCCCGGGACCGACGCGCGCGACGTCGGGGTCGCCATGGCCACCACCATGTTCCACTGGGGTCTGCATCCCTGGGCGATGTACGCCGTGGTCGGCCTCGCGATCGCGTACAGCACCTACCGCTGTGGCCGGGGTCAGCTGATGAGCGCGGTGTTCGCACCGCTGCTCGGCCACCGCGCCAACGGCTGGGGCGGCAAGGTCATCGACATCCTGGCCATCTTCGCCACGCTGTTCGGCACCGTCGCGTCGCTGGGACTCGGTGCGGCACAGATCGGTTCGGGATTCGAGGAACTGGACTGGGTGGGGGAGAGTGGCAAGTACCTGCTCGTGGCCGTCATCGCCGTGCTGACAGCAGCATTCGTCGCCTCGGCGGTGTCCGGCGTGGCCAAGGGCATCCAGTGGCTGTCGAACATCAACATGGTGCTGGCCATCGTGCTCGCGCTGTTCGTGTTCGTCGTCGGACCGACGGTCTTCATCATGAACATCATGCCGACGTCGATCGGCAGCTACCTCAACGACATCACCTCCGATGCCGCGCGCAGCGCAGCGACCACCGACGCCGCCGGCCAGGAGTGGCTGTCGGGATGGACGATCTTCTACTGGGCCTGGTGGGTCAGCTGGACCCCGTTCGTCGGGATGTTCCTGGCCAAGATCAGCCGCGGCCGGACCATCCGCCAGTTCGTCATCGGCGTGATGATCGTGCCGACCACCGTCTCCCTGGTGTGGTTCGCCGTCTTCGGCGGCACCGCCATCAGCCAGGAGATGGCCGGCAAGGGCTTGTCGAATAGCGAGAACGAGGAGTCGCAGCTGTTCGACATGCTGAACAACCTGCCGCTGGCCGGCATCGCGTCGGTGCTCGTGATGGTCCTCGTCGCCATCTTCTTCGTCTCGGGTGCGGACTCCGCCTCGCTGGTGATGGCGACGCTGTCGCAGCGGGGACGCGCCGAACCGTCGCGGAGCGTCACCGTCTTCTGGGGTGTGCTGACCGGTGCCGTCGCGGCGCTTCTGCTGTGGGTCAGTGGTGACGACGCCCTCGAGGGCATCAAGACGATGGCGATCATCGCGGCGCTGCCGTTCGTCGTCGTGATGATCGCGATGTGCGTGTCGCTGTTCATGGACCTGCGCCGTGATCCGCTGATCGTCGCCGCACGGCAGCGCGCCGAGGGCATCGACGACAAGGTCCGCGTCCACGCGAACACCCTCGCCGCGACCGATCCGACGACGGACGTGCTGCCGTCGGGCAGCGTCCCCGTCGATGCGTCGCTGCTGGAACCGCCGCCGCCGGCCGACAAGATCTGAGCCGTCGGGACCGACTTCGGTCATCGCGACGACTCGGCTGAGGATCGTTGATCCGGGATGCGATACTCGTCACAGTGCCGCATCCCGGCGGCGGATCTCACAGGAGTCTCGATGCGTCGTACCGCACGGTGGTCCACCACAGCCCTCGCCGGAGTCCTCGTCGCCGCGGGCGTCGCGGTGGGTGTCGCACCGGCATCCGCGGCGTCGGTGACGGTGCCGTCGCCGGTGAAAGCCGCCCCGGGCAGCGTCGACCTCCGGTCGGCGACGGTCGACTACGACCGCGCCGCCGGGCGTCTCGACATCACGCTGACCCTGCGGGGATTCCCCAGGTTCGGTCGCGGCACCGGGCCCACGTACTCGGTGCTGCTGTGCGGCCCCCGCAACGTCACGGGTGGGACGGGACAGTCGGTGGCGGCGATCTCGGTGAGCGGTCCGCCGATCCGCGACGGCTTCCCCGTGCGTGGCGGGACGCCGTTCACCAGTCCGATGATCTTCAACCCGGTGGGCACGGACAAGAACCAGATCGTGAACACCGAGACTCGCTACGCGGGCCGACAGATCTTCTTCCGGACGCAGGACGACAGGCTCAAGAACCTGCCGCTGGCGTTCTTCGACGTGCAGACGAGCCTCGACCAGATCTACGTCGCCTCCGACGTCGGGACCACCGACACCCTCCGCGGGGCCATCCCCCCGCGCTGAGCCAGGCCGACCCGACCCGCCCGGCCGACAGCCGTCTGTTGGGCACTTGGAACCGTTCGTTGGGCAGCTGGGACCGTTCGTTGGGCAGCCGGAGCGCCTGAGCGTGCTCCTGGTGCCCAACAGATGGTTCCTGGTGCCCAACAGACGGTTCCAAGTGCCCAACAGACGGTTCCTGGTGCCCAACAGACGGGGCGGGCGGGTGAGCAGCGGGCGGTCAGCGCCAGCTGGGCAACCACATCTGCAGGTTCCAGTCCCGCAGTGAGAGCGGTCCGCCGGTGAGGATCGGCCACATCCAGATGAAGTTCGTGATCACCAGGCCGATGTAGACCGACGCGAGTGCCACGCCGAGCATCCGTCGTTCCCGTCCGAAGGAGCGCCATCGGCCGTCCGCGCCGAGCAGATCGCCGACGCACAACGCGAGCCCGATCACCAGGAACGGCGCCATCGCGGTGGCGTAGAAGAAGTACATCTGACGGTCGAGGTTGGCGAACCAGGGCAGCCAGGCGGCGCCGTACCCGACGAGCACGACGGCGTAGCGCCAGTCGCGGCGGGCGATCCATCGCCACAGCCCCCACAGCAGCATCGGGAACGCGAGCCACCACATGGCCGGGGTCCCGATGAGCATCTGCACGCGGATGCACTCGCCACCGCCGCACCGGTCGGGGCCGTTCTGCACGGCGTAGAGCATCGGACGCAGGCTCATCGGCCAGGTCCACGGCTTCGACTCCCACGGGTGGTGGTTGCCCGCCGAGTTGGTCAGCCCCTCGTGGAACTTGAGGATCCCGGCCTCGTAGTACCAGAGCGATCGCCACGCCCCCGGCACCCAGGAGAACGCGCCGTCGTAGCCGACTTGGTTGCCGACGGCGTAGCGGTACACGGACGTCTCGCCGGCGAACCACGGCGCGAAGCTGGCCAGGTAGACCAGGACCGGGGTCACCGCGAGGCTGAACCCGGCAGGGATCACGTCGCGCCGCAGCGTGCCCATCCAGGGCCGCTGCACGTGGTAGGTGCGCCGGTTCGCGACGTCGAAGCCGAGCGACAGCACCAGATAGAAGAGGACGAAGTAGATGCCCGACCACTTCGTCGCGCAGCCCAGGCCGAGCAGCAGCGCGGTCGCGAACCGCCACCAGCGGAACCCGAGTCGGGGGCCAAAGGGGGAGTCGGCGATCCGTCCCTCCGACCACACACGATGCATCCGCGCGCGCATCTGGTCGCGGTCGGCGACGAGCGTCGCCATGGCCGCGAGCAGGAAGAAGATCTGGACGATGTCGAGCATCCCGACGCGCGACGACACGAACGTCACACCGTCGCAGATGAGGAAGACCGCGGCGATCGCCCCGATGAGCGTCGACCGCGACAGGCGGCGGGTCATCCGGAACACGATCAGCACCATCAGCGTGCCGAGGACGGCGGACGCGAAGCGCCACCCGACCGGTGTGTAGCCGAACATCCCCTCGCCGAGCGCGATGATCCACTTGCCGACCGGCGGGTGGACGACGAGCCCGTAGGCCGGGTTGTCCTCGATCCAGTTCCCACCGGTGAGGACCTGCCACGCCTGCGGGACGTAGTGCTTCTCGTCGAAGACCGGTGTCCCGTTGTCGGTGGGATGGCCGAGCCCCCAGAAGCGGGTCACCGCGGCGATCACTGTGAGGACCGCGGCGACGACCCACCCGCGACGGGTGTCGGTGGCGCCGAACACCGGCGGCGGGACCGACGGGCCGGGGCGCGCGCCGAGGTCCTCGGTCTGACCGCGTCCGTCGAGCAGTTCCGACGCGTCGACGAGACCTCGGGGGTCGACGGGCGCGGCGGTGCTCACCCGCACGATCGTAGGCTGTCCGACGATGGTGACCACGGATGACGGCGACTCCGACCCGGCCGCGCGCCCGGGTTGTCTGATCCTGGCCGCGACGCCGATGGGCCGCGCCGACGACGCGTCCCCCCGACTGCGGGAGGCGCTGAGCAGCGCCGACGTCGTCGCGGCCGAGGACACACGGCGCACGCGCGCCCTGGCGGCCGCGCTCGACGTGGCGATCTCCGGGCGTGTCGTCAGCTACTACGACCAGGTCGAGGAGCGTCGAGCCCCGGCGCTGGTCGACGACGTCGCAGCAGGTCTGCGGGTCCTGCTGGTCACCGACGCGGGCATGCCGTCGGTGAGCGATCCCGGCTACCGCCTCGTCGTCGCCTGCGTGGAGGCGGGCCTGCCGATCACCTGCCTGCCCGGACCGTCGGCGGTGACCACGGCGCTCGCGCTGTCGGGACTGCCCGTCGAACGGTTCTGCTTCGACGGGTTCGCCCCGCGCAAGCCGTCCGCGCGGCGTACCTGGCTCGGCGAACTCGTCGCCCAGCCGCGCACCGTCGTGTTCTTCGAGTCCCCGCATCGACTGGCCGACTGCCTCGCCGACGCGGTCGCGGTGCTCGGCCCCGGCCGTCGCGCGGCGGTCTGCCGCGAGCTGACCAAGACCTACGAGGAGGTCCGCCGCGGCACCCTCGCCGAGGTGGCCGCGTGGGCCGCCGACGGTGTGCGCGGCGAGATCACCGTCGTGATCGAGGGGGCGACGGCCGCCCCGGCCGATCCGACCGACCTCGTCGACGAGGTCGAGGCGCTCGTCACCGACGGCGCCCGACTGAAGGACGCGTGCGCCGAGGTGGCCGCCCGGGCCGGCGTGGGGCGCCGCGACCTCTACGAGGCGGTGCTCGCCGCGCGGTGACCCAGCCCGACGATCGACGACGCCTTGTCCAGGCACTCCTGCCATTCACGGGCGGGGTCGGAGTCGATGGTGATGCCGCCGCCGACGCCGAGTCCCATCTGTCCGTCGGGGGTGATCTCGACGGTGCGGATCGCGACGGACAGATCGAGATCCCCGTCGGGTGCGCGCACACCGATCGCGCCGCAGTACACACCCCGCGCGTCGGCCTCCCAGCCTGACAGCAGCTCTCGCGCGCGCAGCTTCGGCGTCCCGGTGACCGAGCCGGGCGGGAACGTCGCCTCCAGCAGGGCGTTGGTGCCGACGGTCGACGGCACCTGCGCGGCCACGGTCGAGACGAGGTGCCACACCCCGGGCGCCGCGTGCACCGACAGCAGCTCGGGGACGGTCACGCTGCCGGGGACCGCGACGCGGCCCAGGTCGTTGCGGACCAGGTCGACGATCATCACGTTCTCGGCGACGTCCTTCGTCGACGCGCGCAGGAGGGCGGGGTCGTCGGTGAGCGGGAGGGTGCCCTTGATGGGGCTCGACGACACCGTCTCACCGACCCGGCGCAGGTACGTCTCCGGTGAGAACGAGACGACGGCACCCCAGTCGCCGGACAGCAGTGCCGCCTTGCGGGGCGCCATCTGCACGACGCCGCTGCGGAAGAGGTCGACGGGTTCGCCGGTGAGGCTGCCGATGAACCGGCTGCACACGCAGGCCTGATAGATCTCGCCGGCGGCGATCGCCTCGAGACAGGCGCGGACGGCGTCCTCGTGCCGTCGCCGGTCGGGCGGGCACCACGTCGTGGCCCATGCGTGGATCGACGGTGGCTCCTCGGTCACGCAGGTACGCACCGCATCCGGGCATCGATCGCCCGTCGCGGACACGTGATGCCAGAGTCCGTCGCGGAGGAGGAGCACGGTGTCGCACGTACCGCCGAGCACGGCGGGCAGTCGTGCCTCGCCGGTGCGATCTGGGAAGGAGAGCGCCCCGAACCAGAACCGATCCGGACTCGACGACGGTTCGGTGCCGGCGGTGATCGCGACGGACGGCGCGATCACGGCCTCCGCGCCGAGCCAGTCACCGACGAGCGCCGCCGGGGGCGGAAGCCCCTGTCGCCGTGCGCGGTCGGCGAGCGCACCGAGTACGTCGACGGCGCCGCGGCCGGGGCCGAGCACCTCGGTCGTCATGGCCCGGGGTCAGTCGCGGGAGTCGTCGTAGCGGGGGAAGACCGGTGTCGGCTTCGGCAGGGTGGTCCCGGGGGTGAGGCGATCGCCGATGTGCGCGAACGTGCGTGACCCCGCGTCGACCGCGAGCAGGTCCAGGATGCGGCCGGTCGACTCCGGCATCACCGGCTGCGCGAGGAGCGCGACGATCCGCACCACCTCCGCGCAGACATAGAGGACGGTCCCGGCGCGGGGAAGGTCGGTCTTCGCGAGCTTCCACGGCTCCTGGGCCGAGATGTAGCGATTGGTCTCGCCGAGCACCTCCCACAGGGCCTCGAGCGCGAGATGCATGGCCTGCACGTCGAATTCGGCGCGCACCTGCTCGAGGAGACCGTCGGCCCGGGCGAGCAGCGCCGTGTCGTCGGCGGTGAACTCGCCCGGCTCGGGCACGGCCCCGTCGAAGTTCTTCGCGATCATCGACAGCGATCGCTGCGCGAGGTTGCCGAACTCGTTGGCGAGGTCGGCGTTGATCCGCGACACGATCGCCTCGTGGGAGTAGCTGCCGTCCTGGCCGTAGGACACCTCGCGCAGCAGGAAGAACCGCAGCGGGTCGAGCCCGTAGCGCTCCACCAGCGAGTAGGGGTCGACGACGTTGCCGACCGACTTGCTCATCTTCTCGCCCTTGTTGAAGAGGAAGCCGTGCGCGAACACCCGTCTCGGCAACTCGATCCCGGCGCTCATCAGGAACGCCGGCCAGTACACGCAGTGGAACCGGACGATGTCCTTGCCGATCACGTGCAGGTCGGCGGGCCAGAACCGTTCCAGCAGAGCGGGTTCGGTGTCAGGGAAGCCGACGCCGGTCAGGTAGTTGGTGAGCGCGTCGACCCACACGTACATGACGTGGTCGGGGTCGCCGGGAACGGGGACGCCCCAGTCGAACGTGGTCCGTGAGATCGACAGATCGCGCAGGCCGCCCGCGACGAAACTCGCGACCTCGTTGCGCCGGGTACCGGGCCCGATGAACTCGGGGTGGGACTCGTAGAGCGCCAACAGCTTGTCCTGGTAGGCCGAGAGCCGGAAGAAGTAACTGGCCTCCTCGGTCCACTCGACGGGCGTCTGTGTCGCGGTGGCGACCCGGCTCCCGTCCTCCAGGGTCGTCAGCTCGTCCTCGCCGTAGTAGGCCTCGTCGCGGACGGAGTACCACCCGCTGAAGGTGTCGAGGTAGATGTCACCGGCATCGGCCATGCGGCGCCACAGTTCCTGGCTCGCGACCTCGTGGTCGGCGTCGGTGGTGCGGATGAACCGGTCGAAGCTGCTGCCGAGCGTCTCCTGCATCGCGCGGAACGCGGCGGCGTTGCGATCGGCGAGCTCGCGCGTCGGGATGCCCTCGGCCGCAGCGGTCTGCTGCATCTTCTGTCCGTGTTCGTCGGTGCCGGTGAGGAATCGGACGTCGAAGCCGTCGAGCCGTTTGAACCGCGCGATGGCGTCGGTCGAGATGTACTCGTAGGCGTGGCCGATGTGCGGGACACCGTTGGGGTAGGCGATGGCGGTCGTCACATAGAACGGGGTCGCGGTGTCGTCAGCCATGATGGGCCAGCTTAGACACTCACCGCGCGGGCGATGTTGTCGGTGATCGCGCCGACGATCTGCGGCCACAGCGGCTCCGGCAGATCGTGACCCATGCCGTCGAGCAACAGCAGACGCGAGTCGGTGACCGCGTGGGCGATGGCCTTGCCACCCGCCGGGCGCATCAGGGTGTCCGCCCGGCCATGGATGACGACCGTCGGAGCGGTGATCGCGCGGGCGTAGCGGCGCAGGCTGCCGCTCCCCATGACCGCCGCGGACTGACGCATCACGCCGGCGGGGTCGAACGCACGATCGTGGAACGACGACGCGAGCTCCCACGCCTCGTCGTCGGAGAGCGGGTACGCGGGGCTGCCGATGATCTGCAACGCCTTCGCCGACGACGCGATGTACTCCTCGCGTGTCGACCCCTTGCCGGGGCCCGACAGCAACGCCATCAGCTTCTCCGGGGCCGGCGGCGGCAGGAACATCTGCAGCGTCGAGGAGAAGATGATCGCCGCCGATAGGGTCCGCTCGGGGTACTTGCCCGCGACGACCTGCGCGATCATCCCGCCCATCGACGCACCGACGACGTGGACGCGGTCGAGGCCGAGATGGTCGAGCAGGCCGATCGCGTCGGCCGCCATGTCGACGACGGTGTAGGGCACGGGACTGCCGAACCCGAGCTCGGTGCGGATGAGCCGCGGTATCAGCGACCCGCGCACCCGGACGCCGTCGAGGTGGGTCGACAGCCCGATGTCGCGGTTGTCGAACCGGATCACCCGGAAGCCCGCGTCGACGAGGGCTTCGCAGAACCCCACGGGCCACACGGTCAGCTGTGCCGACAGCCCCATGATCAGCAGGATCGGGGGAGCGGACTCGTCACCGAGGTCCTCGTAGTACAGCTCGATCTCGTACTTCTCGCCGTCGATCTCGGCGGTCCCCACCGGCGCTGTCCCGCTCCGCATCTCCATGCCGACGACGATAGTCAGCGCCGATCAGCCGACCTGCGTCAGCGCGTCGGTGAACCACGCCAGGGTCGTCGACAGGGCCTCGTCCAGCGGGGTGGGGGCGACGCCGAAGGTCGTCTCGACGGCCGTCGACACCATGTTCTGCGGGATCCGGTGCTGGTAGAACATCTCGGCGTACTCGGCCATGAACTGCTCGTCGAACCCGCCGATCGGCGTCGGCTCGTCGAGTACCAGCGCCTCGAGCGGACGTCCCAGCAGCGCGCCGACCCGGCGATGGATCTCCGCGGTGGACACCGCCGGGACGGTCGGCAGGTGCCACACCCGGCCCAGCGCGCGGTCGTCGGTCCCGAGGGTCACCAGCCCGGCGGCGACGTCGGGGACATAGCTGTAGGAGTGCGGCAGTTCGATGTCGCCGAACGCCACCACGGGCTGCCCGGCGAGCGCCTGCGGGAAGAACCCGGCGCCCAGGGTCGACGACCAGACGCCGGGGCCGAAGAAGTCGGCGGAGCGTCCCAGGCTGACGCGGATCCGGCCGCGCGCGTGCTCGGCCAGGTACCGACGGTCGAGGTCGGCCCGCATCCGACCCTTCCGCGACGTCGCGGCGAACGGGGTGTCCTCGGTGATGCGGTCGCCGTCGGCGGTGCCGTAGGGGTACAGGGTGTCGAGGACGACGAGGGTGGCGTCGTGGTGGGCGGCCGCTCCGACGACCGCGTCGGCGATGACGGGCATCTCCGCCACCTGGCGGTGGTAGGGCACGTTGACCGCGTGGTAGATCGCCGACGCCCCGGCGGTCGCCGCGACCGCGGACTCGGGATCGGAGACGTCGGCTACGGCGGTCTCGACCGCGGGGTCGACGCCGTCGATCGGCGATCGGGACACGTGGCGCGTGCGCAGCCCCCGTCGACGGAGTTCGGCGACGACGGCAGTGCCGGCGGGACCGGCTCCGAGGACGACGTGCAGCGGTGTGGTGGTCATGGCGTACCTTTCAGTGACTGATCACTCACTACGAGTGATCGTTGGACCGCCACCGGCGGTGGCGGGGATCAGGGGTGGGTCGGCAGGTGCTCGATGCCCTCGGTGACCGTGGTGGCCCACTCGTCGTCGAGGGCGAAGGCGTCGATCGCGGTCAGCAGGTGGCACAGCTGGCCGACGGCGAGGAAGTCCTGGATCTCGTGCGCCGGCGCGCCGGTCAGGTCCTGCGCGACCTCCACGGTCCGGGCGACGCCCCGGCGCACGGCATCGCGGATCCGGGTCTCCGACGTCGCCGCGAGGGCGTGGACCTGCAGCATCAGCAGGGTGCGGTCGGCGATCAGGGCGGCGTAGGCGCTGCCCATGGCGTCCAGTGCGGCGCGTCCGCGCACGTCGGGACCCACTGCGATGCGCAGGGTGTCGACGATCCGGTCGTAGCAGGCGTCGACGGCGGCGACGAACAGGTCGACCTTGGTGGGGAAGAGCTTGAACGCGTAGGCGGTCGAGATGCCGGCCTCGGCCGCGACCGCGGTGGTCGGGGTCGCGTGGAATCCGGCGCCGGCGAAGACGCGGACGGCCGCGCGCACGAGCGCGTCGGAGCGTTCCTCGGCGGTCGAGAGCGTGCGGGTCGCGGGCATGTGAGTGACCGTACACTCACTCATTGGTCGGCGCCAGATCTCGTGCCATGAAGATGCTGACCTCGTTCCAGCCCTGCGGGTGGTAGGGGTCGACGACGGCGTACCCGAGCCGCTCGTAGAGGGCCACCGCCTCGGGCTGTCGGTTGCCGGTCTCGAGGACGATGCGCGACAGACGCCGCTCCCGCGCGCGGGCCTCCAGCGCGGACATCAGTGCGGCGGCGACCCCGGCCCGCCGTGCCGAGTCGTCGACGAAGAGCCGCTTCACCTCGCCGGCCCCGGGCATGTCGTCGTGCACGACGAGCGCGACGCAGCCGACGGGCCGCCCGTCGAGCCGCGCGACGAGGTACTCGCCGTTCTCCACGAACGGCTCCGGGTGGTAGTCGGGGTACCGGCGGGTGAGCTCGGCGACCGTGCGACGCAGGAGTTCGGCGAGATCGTCGTCGGTGTCGTCGACCCGGGTCACCGTCACGGCGTCGACGGGGTTGTCGCTGCGCATCGCCCGGACGCTACGCCGGGGACGAAACGCCGTCGCGACCGCTCGTCGGCACCTGACACGATGGCCTCGTGACCACCCCGACCCCCCGTCCTTTCGCCCAGGTCGACGTCTTCGTCTCCGGCCCGTTGTCGGGTAATCCCGTCGCCGTCGTCCTCGACGGTTCCGGTGTCGACGACGCCACCATGGCCGCGTTCGCCCGCTGGACCAACCTGTCGGAGACGACATTCGTGCTGCCGCCGACGGACTCGTCGGCCGACTACCGGCTGCGCATCTTCACCCCAGGCGGTGAGTTGTCGTTCGCGGGTCATCCGACGCTCGGGTCCGCACACGCCTGGCTGGCGTCCGGCGGGATGCCCGCCGGCGACACGATCGTGCAGGAATGCGGCATCGGTCTCGTCACCATCCGCCGCGACCGCGACCGGCTCGCGTTCGCGGCACCTCCGCTGCGGCGGTCGGGGCCGGTCGACGAGGCGGTGCTGGCCGAGATCCGGGACGCGCTCGGTCTCGCCCCGTCCGACGTCGTCGCGAGCAACTGGGTCGACAACGGACCCGGGTGGATCGGCCTGATGCTCACCTCGGCGGACCGCGTGCTCGACGTCCGTCCCGACTTCGCCGCCCTCGGCGGCCACGAGGTCGGACTGATCGGGGCCCACCGTGACGGGCCCGACGGCGTCGACTACGAGGTGCGCGCCTTCGCCCCCGGTGACGGCGTCCCGGAGGACCCGGTCACCGGCAGCCTCAACGCCGGGTTCGCCGTCTGGCTCCGGTCGACCGGCGAGGTGCCGGCGTCCTATGTCGCCGCGCAGGGCACGGCGATGGGTCGTGCCGGGCGGGTGGCCGTGGACGACGACGGGACCGACATCTGGGTGGGCGGGTCCTCGACGACGACCATCGCGGGCACGGTGACCCTGTGAGCCCCCGCAAGCCCCCGCCGCCGGACCCCGAGCCGCTGGCCCCGCTCATCGACGCCCACACACACCTGGCGGCGTGCGGGGGGCGTGACGAGGAGTCCGTCCGGGCGATCCTCGACCATGCCGCATCGGTCGGTGTCGGGGGAGTGGTCACGGTGGCCGACGACATGGTCGACGCCCGCTGGGCCGTGGCCGCCGCCGACTGGGACCACCGCGCGTGGGCCGCGACCGCCCTGCACCCGACCCACGCCGGCGACCTCACCGACGAGACCGCCGACGAACTCCGCGCCATGGTCGCGCATCCTCGCGTCGTCGCGGTCGGGGAGACGGGGCTCGACTGGTACTGGCTGCAGCGCTCCGACGACTGCGCCCCGCGCGAGGTGCAGATCGAGTCGTTCCGGTGGCACATCGCGCTGGCGAAGGACGTCGGCAAGCCGCTGATGATCCACAACCGGGACGCCGGTCGCGACGTGCTCGACGTCCTCGACGACGCCGGGTCACCGGAGACGGTGATCATGCACTGCTTCTCCGAGGACGAGGCCATCGCGCGGGAGTGCGTCGAGCGCGGGTACCTGTTGTCGTTCTCCGGCACGGTCAGCTTCACCAATGCGGCGGTTCTGCAGGACGCGGCCCGGGTCGTCCCACCGGAGCTGCTCCTCGTCGAGACCGATGCGCCGTTCCTCACACCGCATCCGTTCCGCGGGCACCCCAACCAGTCGTACTGCCTGCCCTACACGGTGCGGGCGTTGGCCGAGGTCCGCGGCGACGACGCAGGCGACCTGGCGCGTCAGGTGACCGCCAACGCCGAGCGCGCCTACGGGGTGCGTCTGCCCGCGGCCTGACCGACGACTTTGCGCCCGGCGACGCGCCTCGTTATATTCCTGTGATCGCAGCGATCCCAACCGGTGATCGCCGCTGCGTGGGGGAAACCCAGGACCTTGCCGCCGACCAGAAGTTGACGTGTGTCTTTCCTAGCCAGAATCAACGAGTCGAACTCCATGCGAGTGCGGATCGCCATCGCCGCGCTCCTCGCGACCATCATCGCCGGTGGCATCCTCGGAGTCGTCCGCCACAAGACGGTCACCATCGACGTCGACGGCAGGATCATGACCGTCGCCACCATGCGGTCCTCGGTCGAGGACGTCCTCGCCGACCAGGGACTGCACCCGGCCTCCGGTGACCTGGTGAAGCCCGCCGCCTCGGCCGGTCTGGGCGACGGCGAGACCATCACCTTCCACCGCCTCAAGACCGTGACGCTGACCGTCGACGGCACGCCGCGCGAGATCAAGACCAACGCCGTCACCGTCGAGCAGGCACTCGCGCAGCAGAACCTCGGTGGCCCCACCGTGGACGTCGAGGCGTCGCGCACCGCGCCGCTGCCGGTCGACGGCGCCGCCGTGTCGGTCATCCTGCCCAAGCCCGTCACGCTGGTCGACGCGAAGAAGGTCTCGACGCCGACCGTGGCCGCGAAGACCGTCGGCGACCTGCTCGCCGACGTGGGCGCCCCCCTCACCGGCGACGACGTCGTCACGCCCGCCGCCGAGACCCCGGTCAGCGCGAACATGAAGATCGCCGTCACCCGCATCCGGACCGAGCAGGTCACGGCCACCGAGCCGCTGACCGCCCCGGACAACGAGACCCCGGACCCGACGCTGGTCAAGGACAAGCGCGAGGTCACGGCCCCCGGCAAGCCCGGCAGCCAGGAGGTCACCTACTCCGTCACCACCGTGGACGGCAAGGAGACCAAGCGCGTCAAGCTGACCGCGAAGGAGTTGACGCAGCCCGTCGCGGCCGAGGTCAAGGTCGGCACCAAGCCCGGCGCCCCGTTCGTTCCGTTCGGTTCCGTGTGGGACCAGCTGGTGCAGTGCGAGTCGACCGGCAACTGGGCCATCAACACCGGTAACGGTTTCTACGGCGGCGTCCAGTTCGACCAGAACACCTGGGACCGCTGGGGTGGCCAGGAGTACGCCCCGCGCGCCGACCTGGCGACCCGCGAGGAGCAGATCGCGGTCGCGGAGAAGACCCTCGCCGCACAGGGGTGGGGCGCCTGGCCCGCCTGCTCGTCGAAGCTGGGTCTGCGATGACTTCCGCCGCCGGCGGGGGTCTGCGCTGACCGACCCCGAACCCGGATCGGCCGCGGCGCCCAATCTGCTCGGTCCTGTCCGGATCCGGGAGCTCGCCGACGCACTCGGTGTCCGGCCGACGAAGACGCTGGGGCAGAACTTCGTCCACGATGCCAACACCGTGCGGCGGATCGTCGCCGAGGCCGGCGTCACCGCCGACGACCACACCCTCGAGGTGGGCCCCGGTCTGGGATCGCTCACCCTCGCGCTTCTCGGCGCCGCGGGACGCGTCACCGCCGTCGAGCTCGACCCCGTCCTGGCCGAGGCGCTACCGCGCACCGTCGCGGAACTGGCGCCTGCGCAGGCGTCGTCGTTGACCGTGCTGCAGGCCGACGCCCTCGACGTCTCGGCGTCCGACGTCGGTGACGTCACCGCGCTCGTCGCGAACCTCCCCTACAACGTCGCCGTACCCGTGCTCCTGCACCTGATGGCGCAGTGCCCTGGTCTGCGTACGGCGCTGGTCATGGTCCAGCTCGAGGTGGCCGAGCGTCTCGCCGCCGGACCGGGCAGCAAGACCTATGGCGTACCGAGCGTGAAGGCGCGGTTCTTCGGCGACGTCCGTCGTGCCGGCACCGTCGGCGCCGGTGTGTTCTGGCCCGTGCCGAAGGTCGAGTCCGGTCTGGTCCGCATCGACCGCCGCGCGATGCCGTGGCCCACCGACGAGGCGACGCGCCGTCGGGTGTGGGCCGTCGTCGACGCCGCGTTCGCCCAGCGACGCAAGACCCTGCGGGCCGCGCTCGCGGGGTGGGCCGGATCGCCGACCGCGGCCGAGGAACGGCTGCGCGCCGCGGGCATCGACCCGACGCTGCGCGGCGAGCGCCTCGACGTGGCCGACTTCGTCCGGCTGGCGCTCACTAGTGTGGGATGACGTGCTGTCCGTCGTCCCCTCGCCCGTTCTCGTCCGGGCGCCCGCCAAGATCAACCTGCACCTCGGTGTCGGTGACCTGCGCCCCGACGGCTACCACGAACTGGAGACCGTCTTCCAGGCCGTGTCGCTGACCGACCGCGTGCGCCTGCGCCCCGCCGACACCCGCAGCATCACCCTGACCGGGCCGGGCGGTGCCGCCGACCGCGCGCTGGCGACGGTGCCCCTCGACGGCGACAATCTCGCGTGGAAGGCCGTCGACGCGGTGCGCGACCACGTCGGCGACAGCCACGGCGAGGTCAGCGTCGACATCGCCAAGGGCATCCCCGTGGCGGGCGGGATGGCCGGCGGGAGCGCCGACGCCGCCGCGGTGCTCGTCGGCCTGAACCGGTTGTGGCGCCTCGATCTCGACCGCGAGGAACTGGCCGCCATCGCCGCCGGGCTCGGCAGCGACGTGCCGTTCTCCGTGCAGGGTGGCACCGCGCTCGGGACCGGCCGGGGCGAGAGCCTGACGCGGGTGCTGTCGCGGGGGGCGTTCCACTGGGTGATCGCCGTCGCCGCCGGTGAACTGAGCACCCCGGAGGTCTACCGCGAGCTCGACACCCTGCGTGCGGCGGAACGCTCCGAGCCGCTGCGTCGGGCCGGCGCCCCCGACGACGTGCTGACCGCGCTCGCCGCCGGCGACGCGCGCCGCCTCGCCGAGTCGCTCGTCAACGACCTCCAGCCCGCCGCGCTGAGCATGCGCCCGACGTTGCGGCGCACCCTGCGCGCCGGTGTGGAGGTCGGAGCGCTCGCCGGGATCGTGTCCGGGTCCGGTCCGACGTGCGTGTTCCTCTGCGCCGACGACGAACACGCGGTGCGGGTGGCCGCAGAACTGTCCGGCGCGGGTGTCGCCCGCGCCGTCCGCACGGCATCGGGTCCGGTCGCCGGCGCCCGCGTCGTCGACGACGAGCAGACGGGAGAGCAGCGATGAGCAACCTCGTCAACGCCGAGAAGATCAGCAAGAGCTTCGGCATCACACCGCTCCTGGAGTCGGTGAGCCTCGGCGTGCAGGAGAACCAGCGGATCGGCGTCGTCGGCCTCAACGGTGGCGGCAAGACCACGCTGCTCGAGATCCTCGCCGGCATCACCGAACCCGACGCCGGGCGCGTCTCACATCAGGGCGGGCTGCGGATGGCCGTCGTGACCCAGCGCGGCGAGCTGCCGCCGGGCGCGACCGTCGGCGACATCGTCCTGGGACCGCTCGGTGTGGCGACCCACGAGTGGGCGTCGGACTCGCGCATCCGGTCGGTGCTGGCCGGCATCGGCATCGACCGCCTCGACCTGCCCGAGGACGGCTCGTCGCCGCTGGATCGTCCGGTCACGTCGCTGTCGGGTGGGCAGCGCCGTCGGGTCGCCCTGGCCGCAGCGCTCGTGCAGGACCTCGACCTGCTGATCCTCGACGAGCCGACCAACCACCTCGACGTCGAGGGTGTGCAGTGGCTCGCTGACCACGTCGTCAACCGTCGGTGCTCGCTGGTGGTCGTCACCCACGACCGCTGGTTCCTCGACACCGTCGCGACCCGCACCTGGGAGGTCGCACACGGGTCGGTCGCGGAGTACGAGGGCGGCTACAACGACTGGATCTTCGCCCGCGCCGAACGGGCGCGGCTCGCCGACGCCGCCGAGGAGCGTCGTCGGAACCTCGCCCGCAAGGAACTCGCGTGGTTGCGGCGTGGGCCGCCCGCGCGGACGTCGAAGCCGAAGTACCGCATCGAGGCCGCGGAGAAGCTGATCGCCGACGTGCCACCGCCACGCGACTCGGTGGCGCTGTCGAGCTTCGCCAAGCGGCGGCTCGGCCGTGTCGTCATCGAACTCGAGGACGCTCGTCTGGCCACGCCGGACGGTCAGGTCCTCGTCGACGGTCTGACCTGGCGACTCTCGCCGGGTGAGCGCATCGGTCTGGTCGGGATCAACGGCTCCGGCAAGACGACGCTGCTGCGTGCGCTGGGCGGTGAGGCGCCCGTCGACCCCGGGAAGCGCATCGAGGGCACGACGGTCTCGATCGGCTGGCTGCGGCAGGAACTCGACGACCTGCCCACCGACATCCGCGTCCTCGACGCGATCGAGGAGGTCGCGACGCGCATCGTGATCGGTGCCGGTACGTCGGCGGAGAAGGAGATGTCGGCGGGTCAGCTCGCCGAACGCCTCGGGTTCGCGCCTGCGCGCCAACGCACCCCGGTCGGTGACCTGTCCGGCGGCGAGCGTCGTCGGCTGCAGTTGACGCGTGTCCTCATGGGCCAGCCGAATGTGCTGCTGCTCGACGAGCCCACCAACGATCTCGACATCGACACGCTCCAGCAGCTCGAGGACATCCTCGACGGGTGGGCGGGCACGCTCGTCGTGATCAGCCACGACCGCTACCTCATCGAGCGCATCTGCGACAGCACGTGGGCCTTGTTCGGCGACGGGAAGCTGACCAACCTTCCCGGCGGAATCGAGCAGTACCTGCAGCGCCGCGCGGCGATGCACGAGGCCGAGTCGGGTGGGGAATCCACCGCCAGCCGTGCCGGCAGTGGGCGTCCCGCCACGGCCCGCGCGGGAGACGCCGCCGCCGAACGCGACGCGCAGAAGACGATGAAGCGCCTCGAGCGCCAGATCGCCAAGCTCGACGAGCGCGAGAAGACGCTGCACGCACAGCTGGCCGAGGCGGCGACCGACGCATCCCGCGTCGTCGAACTGAACGCGGAACTGTCGGGCGTCGTCGCCGAGAAGGACGCCGCCGAGGCGCAGTGGCTCGAGGTGGCGGAGGAGTGGGGCTGACGGGGTGACCGGGGCCCGGAGGGGGTGCGCAGTAGGGTGACCGCCATGTCGTTCATCAGCACCCGTGTCGACAACGGCGTCGGCGAGATCGTCCTCGACCGACCCAAGGCCCTCAACGCCCTCGACCAGTCGATGATCGACGACATGACCGACGTCCTGCGCCGCTGGGCCGACGACGACACCGTCGAGACGGTGCTCGTCACCTCCTCCTCGGAGCGCGCGTTCTGCGCGGGTGGCGACATCCGAGCGATCCGTGACAACGCGCTCGCCGGCGACACCGCCGCCATCACAAGGTATTTCGGGTCGGAGTACGAGCTCGACCAGCTGATCGCGGAGTACCCGAAGCCCTACGTGACGATGATCGCCGGGGCGGCGATGGGCGGCGGACTGGGCATCAGCGTGCACGGTGAGGTCCGGGTCGTCACCGAGTCGACGATGATGGCCATGCCCGAGACCGCGATCGGGTTCTTCCCCGACATCGGCGCGACCTACTTCCTGCCGCGTCTCCCGGCCGGCGTCGGGATGTGGATGGGCCTCACCGGATCCCGCATCCACGGTGCCGACGCGGTCGCCGTCGGCATGGCCACGCACTTCGTCCCCGCCGACGCGTTCGCCGGTGTCGCCGACCGCATCCGGACCGGCGCGCCGCTGCGCGAGGTCTTCGCCGACGTCCCCGAGCCGCCGCGCAGCGACGTCCCGCTGGGGGCGATCGCCGAGTACTTCGACGACACCTCCGTCGCGGGGATCGTCGGCGGGCTGCAGGGTGCCGTCGGCGACGAGTGGGCGCAGTCGATGGTGACCGCGCTGGGCTCCGCGTCACCCACGAGTCTGCTGGTGACCGCCGCGATGATCGAGGCCGGCGGCCAGTCGACGCTCGCCGAGTGCTTCGAGCGCGAACTGCGTGCCGCCGAACGGATCTGCGCCACCCCGGACTTCGCCGAGGGCGTTCGCGCGGTCCTCGTCGACAAGGACCGCAACCCGTCCTTCACGCCGCCGACGCTCGACGAGGTCGATCCCGCCGACGTCGTGCGGATCGTCACCGGCAACTGATCCGACCGCGGCTCAGCTCCCGACGCGGTACCAGCCGCTGATCGTCGCGCTCGGCGTGGGTGTCTCGGTGACCGGCGGCGGGGCGGTCGGTGGCAGTCCCGGCGCGGGCGGCGGGGGTGGTGGTGTCGTCGACGGCTCGGGTGACCGGTCGCTGGGTGCGATGTCGTCGTCGGGTGCGAAGGGGTTGGTCTCGTCGAGAACCGCACTGGGGCAGGTGAACACCCCCGCCGCGCGGGTCTCGGTCAACTCTGTCGTCTCGACGGCACATGTCGCGGCCTGGTAGTGCCGTCCGTCGATGACGACGCCCACCTGGCCGGTGAGGCGCGGGCGCGCGACGAGGTCCGGCAGGGGCATCTCGAGGATGACGCCGTCGACCCCGCTGTCGCGGAAGGCCATCACCACGCTCTCGACGGGCAGGACGGGATCGGCTGGGCCCCAGTGCGGATACCGGAAGCAGCCGACGTCCGAGGACGGCCCCGACTCACCCGGCGTGCGGTTCGGGGCAAGGGGCGGCGGGAGCCGTCGCACCGACACCGTGACCTCACCGGTGGTGAAACGGAAGGGGCCCTGCGGCTTGCTCAGGGTCCCCCTCGGAGGTGCTGTGGCGCAGCGCTGTTCGTCGACCCTGCCCGCGGCGGCACTCGGTGTGGCCGACGACGACGCCGGGCGGGGCGCGTCGGTCCGCTGCGCGGTCGACCCGCAGGCGGTCGCGAGCAGTGCGCACGCCACGAGGACGATCGTGGTGCGGGCCTCAGTCCGCGGTCGCAACGAGCGGTTCCAGCGTCAGATCAGGGTGTTCCTTCTCGATGTACTGCAGGCGCCACTTGTCGCTGACCAGGGCCAGTCGGACGCCGTCGCTGCGGGTGAACACCTCGACGCCACGCTGGCGGTCGAGTTCCTGCGCACTGTCCTCGTCGGTGCGGCGCGCCAACGAGAACCCGAGGAACTCCACCGAGGTGTCGACGTTGAACTCGGCCTTGAGGCGCGCGGTGACGACCTCGAACTGCATGGGCCCGACGGCCGCGAGAACCGGTGAGGCGTCGCCGCGCAGGTCGTTGCGGAGCACCTGCACGACGCCCTCGGAGTCGAGCTGGTCCATGCCCTTGCGGAACTGCTTGTACTTGCCGGCACTGTCGGCGCGCAGCACCGCGAAGTGCTCCGGCGCGAACGACGGGATCGGCGGGTACTGCACCGACGGGTCGGTGTACAGGGTGTCGCCCGGGGCGAGGGTCATCGCGTTGACGAGGCCGACGACGTCACCGGGGAAGGCGAGGTCGACGGTGGCGCGGTCGCGGCCGAAGACGGCCTGCGCGTACTTCGTCGCGAACGGCTTGCCCGTCTGCGCGTGGGTGACCACCATGCCGCGCTCGAACTCGCCCGAGACGATGCGCATGAACGCGAGGCGGTCGCGGTGCGAGGCGTCCATCCCCGCCTGCACCTTGAACACGACCGCGGAGAACGGATCGGTGACATCGCGGACGACGTGGTCGACGGACTCGCGACCCGCGGGTGGGGGAGCGAGTTCGACGAGGGTGTCGAGCAGCTGTCGCACACCGAAGTTCAACATCGCCGAGGCGAAGATCATCGGCGACGTCTCCCCGGCGAGGAACAGTTCCTGGTCGTGGTCCTGGCCCATCTCGGTGAGCAGCTCGGATTCCTCGACCGCGGCCGTCCACTCGTCGCCCTCGCGGTCCTGTGCGGCGTCGGCGGACATCAGTTCCTCGGGGGCGATGGTCGCGCCACCGGCGGTACGGGTGAACCGGACGTACGAGCCCGACCGGCGGTCGAGCAGGCCGCGGAAATCACCGGCGATGCCGACCGGGAAGAACAGCGGGGTTGGCGTCAGTCCGATGCGCTCGGCGATCTCGTCGATCAGTTCCAGCGGGGTGCGGCCGGGACGGTCCCACTTGTTGATCACCGTGATGACGGGGATCCCGCGATGGCGACAGACCTGGAAGAGCTTGAGCGTCTGGGGCTCGAGACCCTTGGCGGCGTCGATGAGCATCACCGCGGCGTCGACCGCGGTCAGCACCCGATAGGTGTCCTCGGAGAAGTCGGCGTGACCGGGGGTGTCGACGAGGTTGATGACGGCGTCGCCGTAGGTGAACTGCAGGGCGGTGGAGCTGACGGAGATGCCGCGGGCCTTCTCCATCTCCATCCAGTCGGAGACCGTCGACTTGCGCCCGGCCTTGCCGTGGATGGCGCCGGCCTCACCGATCACCCTGGCGTGCAACGCCAACGCCTCGGTCATCGTCGACTTGCCGGCGTCGGGGTGGGAGATGATCGCGAAGGTGCGACGACGTGCCACCTCACGTGCGATGGCTTCAGAACTCACCGCAACACGATACTCGACGCCCGTTTCGCGAATCCGTAGCAGTTCGTGTCGCCAGACGACACGAACTGCTACGCGGCTCGGCGAAGAGCGTGCCGGATGACCGCGAGGACATGGTCCGGCCGCTCGGTCAGGTCCGCCCAGGTGAAACGCAACACGGTCCACCCGGCGGCGACGAGTGCGTTCTGCCGCGTTCTGTCGCGTTGGAAATCGTCGGCGGCGGAGTGAAATGCGAACCCGTCGATCTCGACGATCAGGCGCGCGTCTGCGAAGAGCAGGTCCCCCGCGTAGCCAGAGGCCTCGTCGTTGGCCGTCCACCCGGTGATGCTGGCGCCGTCGAGTAGACGATGTGCGATCCGTTCGGCATGCGACCGGGCGCCGCCCGCACATGCCTCGATGATCGCGGCCGCGCGCGGGGAACCCCGCCGTGATGGATAGCGATCGTGGGCGGCGGCGACATCGTCCAGGGTCACCAGATGCCGCAGGAGGGCGTTGTCCAACACTCCCGCACCGTGGGTGACCGCGGCCTCGATCGCTGCGAGCGGACGCGACACCACGACCAGACCGTCGACCGACACGACGTCGACCGGATCCAGGTCGCGGTGGATCACCAGCACCCCCTCCCTCGCAGCCCCGTGACGGCCACGCGGCACGCAGACGGTCACCGGCTTCGGAGCGCGGTCGAGCATGCGAAACCACCAGGCGGCAGACGCGCCCGAGACCACCGCGCGGTCCCCGATGTCGGCCCGCTTAATGCGGGTGCGCGCCCGGTCGGTCAAGCGGCGGTCCGCGGCGAAGTACACACCCCGACCGACGTGCCTCCACTCACCGGAGCTGACGCGCCGACGCACAGCCGACCTGTCGAGCCCGACCGATGCCGCCTGGGCGAGTGTGATGACGCCGTCGTTCGCGGAAAGGATGGTTCTCAGGTCCACGCCCCATTGGACGCGGAGGTCGGCGATCCGGTTCCTCAACCGCGACCGGTAGCACTGTGTGTCGCCAGGCGACACGAACTGCTACGGATTGCCCTCGAAGGGAATCGGGGGGAGCTTGACGACCTGGGCGGCGTAGCTGAGGCCGGCGCCGTAGCCGAGGAGGAGTGCCGTCTGGCCCGGCTTGGCGCGGCCCGTCGACAGCAGGTTCTCCATGGCGAGGGGGATGGAGGCGGCGGAGGTGTTGCCGGTGAACTCGATGTCGTCGGCGACGACCGTGCCCTCCTTGAGGTGCAGGTTCTTCGCGAGCAACTCGTTGATACGGGCGTTGGCCTGGTGGGGGACGAAGACGTCGAGGTCCTCGGCACCGACCTTGGCGGCCTCGAGCGCGCGCTGCGCGGCCTTGCCCATCTCGAACGCGGCCCACCGGAACACCGCGGTGCCCTCCATGCGGAGGAACGGGCGCTGCTTGCGGTCGCCGTCGAGGAAGGTCACCCAGTCGAAGTCCTGGCGGATCGCGTTGTACTGCGAGCCGTCGGAACCCCAGACGACGGGTCCGAGCTGCTGGTCCTCGGTCGGTCCGACGACCACCGCGCCGGCGCCGTCACCGAAGATGAAGCAGTTGCCGCGGTCGGTCATGTCCATCGTCACCGACAGCTGCTCGGCGCCGATGACCAGCACGTGCTTGGCGCTGCCACCGCGCACCATGTCCGACGCGAGCGCCATCCCGTAGCCGAAGCCCGCGCACCCGACGGTCACGTCGAACGCGGGGACGCCGTTGGCGCCGAGCTCGGTGGCGACCTTCGTCGCACCGGCGGGGGTCAGAAGCAGGTGGGTGTTGGTGGCGAGGATGATCGCGTCGATGTCGGTGCCCTGCAGCAGCGCGTTGGCGATCGCGGTGCGCCCGGCTTTCACGGCCATCTGGGTGACGTCCTCGTCACGACGGGCGAAACGACGGGTCTTGATGCCGGTGCGGGTGTAGATCCACTCGTCGGACGAGTCGATGTTCTCGCAGATCTCGTCGTTGGTGACCACCCGTTCGGGCCGGTAGGCGCCGATCCCGAGCATGCCGATGGTGTTGATCCCCGTGGTCTCCGCGATCGCGGTCATGCCGTGTCCTTTCGTTGCCCCGTATCACTGTCGCAGGTGATCCACGTGGTGTTAACCACATCCCCCAACCGGCAGGTCACGCGCGTCGAACGAAACTATGGTCTACACCATAGATCAGAGGCTCGTCTCCGCGGGTGCGGGCGGCAACGTCACGACCTGACCGGCGTAGCTCAGGCCGGAACCGAATCCGAGCAGCAGCGCGGTCTGACCACCCTGCGCCTTGCCGGTCGCGAGCATCTCCTCCATGGCGAGCGGGATCGACGCCGCCGACGTGTTGCCGGTCTTCTCGATGTCGTTGGCCATCGGGATCTCGTCGCGCAGCCCGAGGTTCTTCTTCATCAGTTCGTTGATGCGCGCGTTGGCCTGGTGCGGGATGAAGACGTCGATGTCGTCGGCGGTGATGCCCGACTCCTCGAGCGTGCTCGACAGCGCCTTCGGCAGCGCGATGGCCGCCCAGCGGAACACCTTCGACCCCTGCATCGTCACGACCATGCGGTCGAGAGGGGCGTCGGCCGGGTCGAGCGACTGCATCTCCTGCGCCCGGTCCATGTACTCGATGATGTCGTAGCTCTGGCCGATGGCCTCGCCGTTCTCGCCGTCACTGCCCCAGACGGTCGGGGAGATGCCGTTCTCCTCGCTCGGTCCGACGACGACCGCGCCGGCGCCGTCGCCGAAGATGAAGGCGGTGTTGCGGTCGGTCGGGTCGAGCACGATCGACAACGTCTCGACGCAGATCAGCAGCACGTACTCCGTCGACCCCGACCGCACCATGTCGGCGGCGAGGCCCAGGCCGTAGCCGAAACCACTGCAACCCGAGGCGAGATCGACGGCGGCGACGCCGTTGATGCCCAGGTCGTAGGCGATCTGCGGCGCACCGTGCGGGATCTTGGTCTTCCAGCTCAGCGTCGACAGCAGCACCGCGCCGATCTTCTCGCGCGGCACACCGGAGTTGCTGATCGCGCGCTCGGCGGCGGCGACGGCCATCGACCGCGCCGACTCGTCGCCGGATATCCAGCGACGGCTGCGGATGCCGGTGCGCTCGTAGATCCACTCGTCGGTGGAGTCGAGCGTCTGACAGATCTCGTCGTTCGTGACGACGCGGCTGGGCCGGTAGGCACCGATCCCCAGCATCGCGACGTTCTGGCGGCCGGTGTTCGCCTTGATGGTGGCCATGTCTCCCCACTCACTCTCCCCGCCGATGCGGTGGCTGGTGTCCTCCCCGCGCGGGCGGGGCCATTGTCGTCTGTGTCGTCGTCGCCGGGACGACGGTTACGGAGCCGCGGGGCGCGAGGTGCACGCACGCGCCGCCGGGTTGTGACTCACCACGCATGCACCGTGTTCTGGGCGTCCTCCAGCGGCGAGGTGAGCAGCAGGTCGACGGCGTCGACGCCGTTGGTGACGAGCAGCTCGACCTCGGCACGATCCGCCGCGGGAAAGGGCTTGAGGACGAAGTCGGCCGGGTCCATCCGCCCCGGGGGCCGGCCGATCCCCAGCCGGACACGCAGGTAGTCGCGGGTCCCCAGCGAGGAGCTGATCGACCGCAGACCGTTGTGTCCGCCCTCGCCGCCTCCGCGCTTGAGCCGCACCAGACCGAAGTCGATGTCGAGCTCGTCGTGCAGGACCACGACGTCGGCGGGGGTGACCTTGTGGAAGGAGGCGAGGGGGCCGACCTGCCGACCCAGTTCGTTCATGTACACGCGCGGTCGGGCGACCAGGACGGCCTCGCCGCCGATCCGGAGCGACGCGACCTCCGCACCCGACTTCTTGTGCACCGTGTACCGCTCGCCGGCGCGGGCGACCATCGCGTCCGCCACCATCGCGCCGATGTTGTGGCGCGTGGCGGCGTAGCGAGGGCCCGGGTTGCCCGCGCCGACGATCAGTCGCACCTACTCGTCGTCGGACGCGGCCTCGGCGTCGCCGGCCTCGGCGTCGCCCTCGGCGGTCTCGCCCTCGCCGTCCTCGGCGGGCTCGTCGGGCAGCAGGTCCTGGTCGAGCTCGGCCTCGAGGGCCTCCGCCGACGGGGCCTCGTTGACCGCGACGATGAGGGTCTCGGGATCGGTCTGGAGGGTGACGCCCGACGGCAACTCGAGATCGGCGGCGGTGACCTGCAGGCCGACCTGGGCCTCCTCGACCGACACGACGATCTGGTCCGGGATCGACATGACGTCGGCCTCGACCTCGACGGTGTTGAGCTCCTGGATGACCAGGGTGCCCGGGGCGGCCTCGCCCTCGACGGCGACGGTGACCTCGACGACGACCTTCTCGCCGCGCTTGATCACGAGGAGGTCGGCGTGCTGGATGAACTTGCGCACCGGGTGGACGTCGACCTGCTTGGTCAGCGCGAGCTGCTTGGTGCCGTCGATGTCGAGCTCGATGACCGCGTTGGTGCCGTTGGCGCGCAGGATGGCGGCGAACTCGAGCTGCGGGAGCGCGAGGTGGCGGGGGTCCGAGCCGTGGCCGTAGAGGACGGCGGGGACGTTGCCGGCACGACGCGCGCGACGCGCGGCGCCCTTGCCGCGCTCGTCACGCAGGCCGACGGTGAGCTGGGGGGTGTCGTTCGCCATGGTTCTCCTCGATCCGGTGGTGGCGGGTCCGCACGGCAGACACAGGGCACACCGGAGAGGTCGAGACCGATCGGGTGCAGCCGCGCCGATGACGGTGGGACTCCGCCCACCCTCGCCGTGACAACGTCGCACAGGGTAGTGCAGGTCAGGGCGCGGTGTCACATCGCGAGCGGCGACGTTTCCCAGCCTCTCCTCAGGCAGTGTTCGCCGGGCGGTCATGTCGAGTTGGGTCCGGTGTCGCGATCCGCGCGGACCATGGACGTCCCACGGGGCACCCGTGCCGGTCGAGGAGGTGGTCGCGATGACGTCGATGCAGCACTGCCTGCTGTGGTCGGCCGAGGACGTCGCCATCCGCTTCCTCGAGTCCCTCGCGGTCGGCGACGCCGAGATCGCGCGGCACCTCCTCGCGCCCGACGTCCGGTACCGCTTCGGCGGGGTGTGGGTCGGCCGCGGCCGCGACCAGGTGTCGCAGGTGCTGCAGCGGGTCGCCGGAGGACAGGGACGGTTCGACGTCGCCATCCACGACGTCACGGCCGACGACCCCGACGTCCCGGCGCGACCGCGGGCCGGTGCGGTCGAGTTGGTGCGCACGCTGCGGACCGATCACCTCCGCGTCGGTCTCGTGCACCTGCAGTTCGCGGTCCGGGGCATGGCTCGGATCCGCGACGGCAAGATCGCGATGTGGGAGGACAGCGTCGACGCCGGTGTGCTGGCGTCGGCGCTGGGCCGCGGCCTGCTCGGGACCGTGGTCCCGGGCGTGCGACCGCACCTGCCGCGGGCCTGACCCCTCAGGCGGTGACGACCTCGGGCCGGTACGACTCGATGATGCGCATGAACTCCGACCGCTCCCGGTCGGGGACGCCGAGGAAGTTCAGCGTCGCGTCGATCTCGGTGTAGACGGCGTCGAACCCGGCGCGGTCGATGGCGAGGTGATCGTGCGCGGCGACCATGTCGCGGCCGGGGTAGCACCGCGGCCCGCCGGCGGCCTCGATCGACCAGGCGGTGACGAGGAACTTGTAGCCCGCTGCGTTGGCACGGTCGCCGTGGTGCTCGTGCACGGCGGGGTTCGCGTTCACCGCGAGGTTGTCGAAGAGACGGTCGACGAGGATGTCGACGGCACCGGCGATCCCGTAGACGCCGCCGAGCCGCTCGAACAGGGTCGCGTCGTCGGGTGCGGCCTGTGCCGCCTCGTGCAGATCGGGTTCTGGAGCTGTCTGGGTCATGAGACCTCCCGCGTCGGCGATCGTGACGTACGTCACCCCACCAGTAGGGCACGCGCGAGGCATCGCCCGCAGGCGATCAGAGGATCTCGTCGACCGTCTCGACGGGGCGGGCGAGGCGGGTGCCCTTCTCGGTGACGACGAACGGCCGCTCGATCAGTCGGGGATGCTCGGCCATCGCGTCCAGCAGCGCCTCGTCGTCGGCGTCGGCCAGCGACAGCTCCGTGAACAGTGCCTCGCGACGGCGCACCGCCTGCGACGGGGTGAGGCCCGCGTCGGAGATCAGGCGCGTCAGCTCATCTCGCGTCGGCGGGGTCTTCAGGTACTGCACGATCTCGGGCTCGACGCCCGCGTCCCGCAGTCGCTGCAGGGTCTTGCGGGACGTCGAGCACTGCGGGTTGTGGAGGATCCGCGCGGTCACGACGACCTCAGGCGACGCCGTCGAACAAGCTCGTCACCGAGCCGTTCTCGAACACCTGGTGGATGGTCTGGGCGAGCAGCGGGGCGATGGAGAGCACGGTGAGGTTCTCGAACTGCTTGTCCGGACCGATCGGCAGCGTGTCGGTCGCGATGACCTCCTTGGCGCCGCAGGACGCGAGGCGCTCGGCGGCGGGGGTCGGAGAAGACGCCGTGCGTGGTCGCGATGATCACGTCGCCGGCGCCGGCCTCCTTGAGAACGCGCACCGCACCGGCGATGGTGCCACCGGTGTCGATCATGTCGTCGATGAGGACACAGATGCGCCCGTCGACCTCGCCGACGACGCGGTTGGACTTGACCTGGTTGGGCACCAACGGGTCTCGCGTCTTGTGGATGAACGCGAGCGGTGCGCCGTTCAGCGCGTCGGCCCACTTCTCCGCGACACGGACGCGGCCCGAGTCCGGGGAGACGACGGTGACGTGGTCGGTGCCGTAGTGCTCCTTGACGTACTCGGCGAGCTGCCCCTGGGCGTGCATGTGGTCGACGGGACCGTCGAAGAAGCCCTGGATCTGGTCGGTGTGCAGGTCGACGGTGATGATGCGGTCGGCGCCCGCGGTCTTGAGCAGGTCGGCGACGAGGCGGGCCGAGATCGGTTCGCGCCCACGGTGCTTCTTGTCCTGGCGGGCGTAGGGGTAGAACGGCAGGATGGCCGTGATGCGCTTGGCCGAGCCGCGCTTGAGCGCGTCGATCATGATGAGCTGCTCCATGAGCCACTTGTTCAGCGGCGCGGGGCAGCTCTGCAGGACGAAGGCGTCCGAGCCGCGCACCGAGTCCTCGAAACGGACGAAGATCTCGCCGTTGGCGAAGTCACGGGCGGTCTGCGGCGTCACCTGGATGCCGAGCTCCTTCGCGACGGCCTCGGCCAGCTCCGGGTGTGCGCGACCGGAGAACAGCATCAGGTTCTTCTGGTTGTCGGTTGTCCAGCTCACTGCTCGTCCGCCTTCTGCTCGTCCTGTGCGCCGACCTCGCGGGCGCGTCGCGCCGCGTCGGCGGCCGCGGTGCCGGGTCGACGCTGTTCGACCCAGCCCTCGATGATCCGTTGATCCCCCGACGAGACGGCGAGCGCGCCCGGGGGCACATCTCGCCTGAGCACCGTACCGGCACCGGTGTACGCGCCATCACCCACGGTCAGCGGCGCGATGAACATCGTGTCCGACCCCGTCCGGCAGTGCGAACCGATGACGGTGCGGTTCTTCTCGACGCCGTCGTAGTTGACGAAGACGCTCGAGGCGCCGATGTTCGACTGCTCGCCGATCGTCGCGTCACCGACGTACGTGAGGTGGGGGACCTTCGTGCCCGCCCCGATCGTCGAGTTCTTCGTCTCGACGAACGTGCCGATCTTGCCGTCGGCACCCAGGACACTGCCCGGGCGCAGATAGGCGAACGGGCCGACCTGAGCGTTGTCGCCGATCACGGATTCGCTGCCGTGGGTCCGGATCACCTGGGCGCCCTCGCCGACGGTGACGTCGGTGAGCGTGGTGTCCGGACCGACGACGGCGTGCTCGCCGACGACGGTGCGGCCGTGCAGCTGGGTACCGGGCAGCAGGGTGGCGTCGACGTCGACGCGGACGTCGATGTCGACCCAGGTGGTGGCCGGGTCGACGACGGTGACGCCCGAACGCATCAGGTCGTGCAGGATGCGGCGGTTGAGCTCGGCGCCGAGTTCGGAGAGCTGGAGGCGGTCGTTGCAGCCGGCGACCAGTGCGGCGTCGTCGATGTGGGCGGCGCGCACGGTGCGGCCCTTCGACCGGGCCAGGGCGACCACGTCGGTCAGGTACAGCTCGCCCTGCGCGTTGTGGGTGCCGAGCTCGGTGAGCGCCTGTGCGAGGGTGCGCGCGTCGAACGCGTAGACGCCCGAGTTCACCTCGGTGATGCGCTTCTGCTGTGGTGTGGCGTCGGACTCCTCGACGATCTGCGTGACCTCGCCGTCCTGGGTCCGCAGCACGCGGCCGTAGCCGGTGGGGTCGGCGGCCGTCGACGTCATGAGGGTCACGTGCGCGCCCGCGGCGCGGTGTTCGGCATTCAGGTCCGCCAGCGCCTGGGCGGTGAGCAGTGGCACGTCGCCGGCGGTCACCAGGACGGTGCCGTCGAAATCGTCGGGCAGAGCGGTCATCCCGGCCGCGACTGCCCCGCCGGTGCCGTTGGGCACCTCCTGTACCGCGGTGGTCACCGTGCGGCCGAGGTCGTCGGTCAACTCCGCGCAGGCGGCGGCGACGCGCTCGCGGTCGTGTGCGACGACTGCGACCAGATGGTCGGGCGTGACGCCGGCCGCGGCGTGCAGCGCATGGGAGAGAAGGGTGCGTCCACCGATCCGGTGGAGGACCTTCGGGACGGACGACCGCATTCGGGTCCCTGCGCCTGCGGCGAGGACGAGGACGGCGACCGCGCCGGCGTCGTCGCTGTGTTCCCCGGGTGTCGTCACTGACATGGAACTCCTGTCGTGCGCCCCCTCGCGCCGGGCGCGCGGGGGCGATGTTACGCACTGATAGAACTAGGTGAGGCCAGGGCGGCCCCGAGATCAGTCGAGGAGAGAAGGTACCGGTGAGCGAGCGCAGAACGGCAATTGTGACGGGTGCGGCACGAGGTATCGGCGCTGCCGTGGCGAAGCGTCTGGCGTCGGACGGGCTGGCCGTCGGCGTGCTCGACCTGAACGCCGACTCGTGCGCCGAGACCGTCGAGGCGATCACCTCCGCGGGCGGTTCGGCCGTCGCGGTCGGCGCCGACGTGTCCGACGAGGCGTCGGCCGAGGCCGCCGTCGAGAAGGTCGCCTCGGAGCTCGGCGGCCCGACGGTGCTCGTCAACAACGCCGGCATCACGCGCGACAACCTGCTGTTCAAGATGACCGTCGAGGACTGGGACTCCGTCCTCGGGGTGCACCTGCGCGGCGCGTTCCTCATGACCCGCGCGGTCCAGAAGCACATGGTCGAGGCCAAGTGGGGTCGCGTCGTGAACCTGTCGAGCACCTCGGCGCTGGGCAACCGCGGCCAGGTCAACTACTCCGCGGCGAAGGCCGGCATGCAGGGATTCACGAAGACGCTGGCGTTCGAGCTGGGCAAGTTCGGGGTCACCGCCAACGCGATCGCGCCCGGGTTCATCGAGACCGAGATGACGGCGAAGACCGCCGAGCGTCTCGGAGTCCCGTTCGAGGACTTCAAGGCGTTCAACGCCAAGGAGATCCCGGTGCAGCGCGTCGGTCAGCCCGAGGACATCGCCCACACCGCGTCGTTCTTCATCAGTGAGGGCGCCGGGTTCGTCTCCGGTCAGGTCGTCTACGTCGCGGGCGGACCCAGGGACTGAGTGCAGGGCGCCTGACGTGCGACAATCTCACCGGCGTCCCGGCGCCGGTCCCCCCATGGTGTAATCGGCAACACTTCTGATTTTGGTTCAGACATTCCAGGTTCGAGTCCTGGTGGGGGAGCACAGGTCCGGCGCGGGGTCGCCGGTGTGTGTCAGGGGAAGACCTGGCCGCCGTTGTTGCCCGGGTTGAGGTCGGGCGTGAGTGACACCGCGTACATCGACAGCCGCCCGTAGATGCCGCAGTCGACCTGACTCTCCGTCCTCGACTCGCCGGGCGCCAGGTCGCCGAGGTAGCGGAACGACGTCGGTATCCCCAGCGGGACGGACACCTGGATGATTCGCGCCCCGCGGGCCACGCCCGGCCCCTTGTTGGAGACGGTGAGGCCGCACTCGAACGGGGCGCTGTACTTCACGCCGGCGAGATCGGCGGTCAGTGCGACTGATCCCGGTGCCGCCGCAGCGGGTCCGGCGCCCAGTGCGGCGGTGGCCGTGACGGCGGCGATGGCGGTGGCGAGGGCGATGTGTCGACGCATGTCTGCTCCCGAAGACGATGACGGATCCCGACCTGACATCGATCGTACGTAAGTACGAAAAACTCTCGCAGGCGAATGACCCGACGGTGCGCGAGCGGGTTGCCCCGGCCCACTCGGCGGTGGGTTTCGGCCCACTCGGCGGTGTGGGCCATGCCGCAGTCGCCGACCGTGCCGAAACAGGCCGCCGACCGTGCCGAAACAGGCCGCCGACCGTGCCGACATCGGTCAGTGCGACGTCATGAAGCACTTCTCCTCGACGCGGCTCGCGATGCGCCACCGGCCGTCGACTCGTCGGTAGGTGTCGTGGTACCAGACGCCGACGGTGAGCATCGCGCCCTCGTCGCCGGCGAACACCATCGGGTTGAAGCACATGACGGTGCCGCCGGCGTCGTCGCCGTCGACGTGCAGGTCGACGTTGGCGTTCAGGTGGTAATACGCGGCGAAGAGCGCGAGGTTCTCCCGCAGCCAGGGGACGATCTCGGCGGGCGTCCCGACTGCCCCGCCCACGGCCGAGTAGTCGATGTGTGCGTCGGCGGTGAACAGGTCGTGCAGGTCGTCGAAACGCCGACGGTCGACGGCGGTCGCGTAGTCGGTGAGCAGCTGCTGCAGTTCGAGTCGGTCGGAGATCTCCTGCACACTGAGCATGGAGTCACCGTAGTGGGCGCGATGAGAACATGTTCTCGTTCCGCTCCGACCTGGAGGAGACGATGGCCGTCGACCGACCCGCCGACGCCGAGCGTGAGGTGCGCGCCGCACCGCGCGCTCGGATGACGGGCGCCCAGCGCCGACTGCAGTTGATCGAGGTCGCCCGGGGACTGTTCGCCGAGCGGGGCTACGAGGGCACGTCCGTTGAGGAGATCGCCCAGCGAGCGGCGGTGTCGAAACCGGTCGTCTACGAGCACTTCGGCGGCAAGGAAGCGCTCTACGCCGTCATCATCGACCGGGAGATGGAGACGCTCCTCGAGCGCGTCACGTCGTCGCTCACCAACAACCGGTCGCGGTTCCGCGTCGAGCAGGTCGCGCTCGCGTTGCTCACATACATGGAGGAGCGCACCGACGGGTTCCGGATCCTCGTGCACGGATCACCGGCCACCGGCGGCGACCCCAAGTACTCGAGCCTGCTCAACGACGCGATCAGCCAGGTCGAGCACATCCTCGCCGGCGACTTCGAGCGCCGCGGGTTCGATGCCTCGCTCGCCCCGCTGTACGCGCAGGCACTGGTCGGCATGGTGTCGGTGACGGCGCAGTGGTGGCTCGACGTGCGGGAGCCGTCGAAGGAGGTCGTCGCAGCGCACCTGGTGAACCTCTGCTGGAACGGGCTGACCCACCTCGAGCGGGACCCACAGATGCGCGAGAACCGCTGAGTCACGATCTGATCCACCGGATCAGCGCAGGGTGATGCTCCGCTTCGACAGGCCCATCCAGAACCCGTCGATCACCTGGTCGGGGACCTGACCGGGGTCGTCGGATGCACCGAGGGCGACGAACAACGGCGCGAAGTGCTCGATCGTCGGGTGTGCGTACGGCATGCCCGGTGCCTGCGTGCGGAAGTCGAGCAGCCCGTCGACGTCGGCCGCGGCCAACCGCTCGGCGGCCCATGCGTCGAACTCCTCCGACCATCCCGGCGGTGTGGCGGTCGGCGTCGGGTCGGTGAGGTACGGCAGGCCGTGCGTGGTGAAGCCGGAGCCCAGCACCAGCACGCCCTCGTCGCGGAGGTCGCGCAGACGCCGGCCGAGATCCATCAGCGACACGGGCTCGAGCGTCGGCAACGACACCTGCAGCACCGGGATGTCGGCGTCGGGGTACATCACCGACAGCGGCACGAAGGCCCCGTGGTCGAGCCGACGCTCGGGGTCGTGTCGGACCGCGACCGGGTCGGGCATCATCGCGGCGACCCGACGGGCGAGGTCGGGCGCTCCGGGGGAGTCGTAGCGCAGCCGGTAGAAGCGGTCCTCGAAACCCCAGAAGTCGTAGGTGAGGGGCGTGGTCGCGTCCGTCGACCCGATGGTCAGGGGAGCCGACTCCCAGTGCGCGGACAGGACGAGGATCGCGGTCGGCCGCGGCAGCGACGCGGCGAGGTCGCGCAGTTCGCCGACCCAGCGGGTGTCGTCGAGCAGGGGCGGCGCGCC
>JAQIJH010000008.1:0-98593 GCA_036946345.1 Gordonia paraffinivorans
TGGTGACGCCGGTGTGGGCGGAACCGTACGGTCTCGTCGTCGCCGAGGCCTTGGCGTGCGGGACCCCGGTGGCCGCGTTCAGCCGTGGAGGGGTGCCCGAGATCGTCGACGCGGACTGCGGCGTGCTCGCCCCCGCCGACGACGTCGCCGCGCTCGCCGCCGCCATCCCGCGCGCAGCGCGGCTGTCGCGGGCGGCAGCCCGACGCCGGGCCGAGCGGCACTGCTCGTCGGAGCAGATGGTCGACGCGTACATCGACCTGTACCGCGACGTCGTCGCGCGCGGGCGGATGGACGACGACGCGAGGTCGATCGCGTGATCGGGTGGTACGTCCACCATCACGGGATGGGTCATGCGCATCGGGCCGATTCGATCGCCCGTGCGCTCGACGAGCCCGTGACCGTCCTCTCGTCCCGGCCCCGACCGGCCGGTCACGCCGCGGCCGTGTGGTTCCGACTGCCCATGGACGTGGCCCCGGGGTCCGAGTCCGCCGACCCCAGTGCCGGCGGGGTCGTGCACTGGGCGCCCCGAGACACCCCCGGTCTCACCGCACGGATGGCTGCGATCGCCGCGTGGGTGGAGCGGACACGGCCCTCGGTGGTGGTCGTCGACGTGTCCGTGGAGGTCGCGTTGTTCGTGCGGCTCATGGGCGTACCCGTCGTGGTGATGGCGATGCCCGGCGATCGGGACGACCGTCCGCACACGCTCGCCTACGACGCCGCCGACGCGATCATCGCCCCGTGGTCACGGACGGTGTACGACCCGTCGTGGCTGGCAGCGAGGGCGGCGACGACCGCCTGGGTCGGCAGCATCAGTCGGTTCGACGGCCGCACGCGGCCGAACCCGGACCGGGAGGCCCGCCCGACCGTCGCGGTGCTGGGCGGTGCCGGCGGCGGTGCGGTCACGGTCGACGACGTGGCCCGCTGGCAGGACGCGGACCCGCGCTTCCGGTTCCGACCCGTCGGGGCGGTCGGCGGTCCCTGGACCGCGGACGTGTGGCCGGTGCTGACGTCGGCGGCGGTGGTGGTGACCCACGCGGGCCAGAACGCCGTGGCCGACGTCGCCGTCGCGGCGCGGCCCGCCGTGATCGTCCCGCAGACCAGGCCGTTCGCCGAGCAGTCGCGCACGGCCGCGGCCCTGGCCGGGCACGGCGTCGCCGCGGTCCGCGACGAGTGGCCGACGCCGGCGTCCATCGCCGACGCCGTCGACGACGCACTCGCGCACGGTTCTGCCGGATGGGTCGACCTGCGGACGGCGGGCGCAGCGCGCCGCGCAGCCGACGTCGTCGCCGAGATCGCCGCATGACACCGCCGGTCGTGGTGATCACCGTGGTCTCGGGCCGCCACGACCACCTGCGTGCCCAACGCCGGGGGCTCGTCGACTCGGCGGTCGCGCCCGTCCACGTGGTGGTGGCCATGGACGACCGCGCCGTCACGGATGTGGTCGCCGAGGCCGACATCCCCACCCTGGTCGTCGACTGTCCCCGAGACCGTGACGGCCGCCTCCCCCTCGCGCGAGCGCGCAACCTCGGCGCCGACGCCGCGCTCACGGCGGGGGGCGAGCTGATGGTGTTCCTCGACGTCGACTGCATCCCCGCGCCGGGCACCCTCGGCGGTTACCTGGGCGCGAGCGCCGAACGTCCGGACGAGGTCCTCTGCGGACCGGTGACGTACCTCCCGCCCGGTGTCCCGGGGGACGGCTGGCCCGACGACTGGTCCGTCCACACCGACCCACACCCCCGCGCGGCCCGCGCCGCCGACCGGACAGCTGTGGAGGGTCGACGATTCCGACCTGTTCTGGTCGCTGTCCTTCGCGGTGCGCCCCGAGGTCTTCGACCGCATCGGCGGGTTCTGTACAGAATATGCCGGATATGGTTGCGAGGACACCGATTTCGCGGCCACCGCCGCCCGCCTGGGTGTGGGGATGTCCTGGGTGGGCGGTGCCGACGCCTATCACCAGCACCACCCCGTGTCGCGACCGCCTCGTGAACACGTCGGCGACATAGTGTCCAATTCCGCGGTCTTCCACAGACGTTGGGGACGATGGCCGATGGAGGGGTGGCTCACGGCGTTCGAGTCCGAGGGTCTGATACGACGCTCCGACGACGGGTCCATCGCGCTCACGTCCTGCTGTCCTTAGCCACGCACGCATGCTCCGGAACGGCAGCCTGGAGTCCTCGCAGGCCGCAGATGTGTTTCACGCGTGCGTCTTTGGTGATGCGTCATTCGGTGGACCCACGGGGTTCGTGACTGCGACAATGGGGTCCGACTGACAGTGGTGGTGATGAGATGACGATCAGTTCGCACAGGATTGCCGACGATCTCGACGTCCACGACGAGATCGCGCGCATGTCCCGACTCGCACACGGGGCGCACGGCCGGGCCATGCCCGTCGACGACGTCCTCGAGGTGGTCGCGGCGACCGCGTGTCGCCTGCTCCCCGAGGTCGACCACGTGTCGATCTCCCTCGTCCGACATCACCGGTCCGGGAGGGTCCTGCGCGAGAAGACGGTCGCGACCGGCGACCCGTCCCGTCTGTTCGCGAACAGCCAGTGGGAGGACGGCACGGGGCCGGGGATCGACGCGATCGTCTCGGGGGCGGTCGTGACCGTCGACGACGTCGAGGCCGAGCCCCGGTGGCCGCACCTGATGGATGTCGTCCGGCGCAGCACGCCCATCCGCTCGTCGCTGTGTGTCGCGATGACCGCGGCCGACCGTGACATCGGCATCATCGTCATGCACTCCGAACATCCCCACGCCTTCGACACCGACAGCATCGACGTCGCGCAGATGCTCGGCGTGCACGCGGCCATCGCCGTCTCGGCAGCGCGCCGCGAGGAGCAGTTCGACCAGGCCCTCGCATCGCGCGACGTGATCGGTCAGGCGAAGGGGATGATCATGGAGCGCTTCGGCGTCGACGCCGACCGCGCGTTCTCCATGCTCGCGACGCTGTCGCAGGAGTCGAACACCCCGGTCGCCCGGGTCTCGCAGAAGCTGGTGGGCGCGGTGTCGCCGATCGCCCCTCGGGCGGGTGCCGTGACCGCTTCCGACGGCGAGGGTGCACAGTGATCGGGTGACCCCCGAACAGATCGCCGCACGCCTCGACGCGTTCGAGGTGCGCCGGATCGATCTGCCCGGTGCGCGCCGCGCCGCCGTCGCCGTCACGGTGACGAGCGTCGGCGACCGCTGTGGGATCTGGGTTCTCAAGCGCCCCGACGACATGCGGTCCCACCCCGGGCAGTACGCCCTCCCGGGTGGGTCGATCGACCCGGGCGAGGACGAGATCGATGCCGCGCTGCGTGAACTCGAGGAGGAGGTCGGCGTGCACGTCGGACGGGACGCGGTGCTCGGCCGTCTCGACGACTACGCCACCCGCTCGGGTTTCGTCATGTCGCCCGTCGTGTGCTGGGCCGGCGCCGACCGGGACGTCGCCCCGAACCCCGACGAGGTGGCGCACCTGTACTTCGCAGGGCTCGACGAGATCTCCGTCGCGCCGCGGTTCATCACCATCCCGGAGTCGACGCGACCGGTGATCCAGTTGCCGATGCTGGGCGCCCTGATCCACGCGCCGACCGCCGCGGTGATCCATCAGTTCGCCGAGGTGCTCGCCGGCCGCGCCACCCGCGTCGCCGATCTCGAGCAGCCCGTCTTCGCCTGGCGCTGACGGTCAGTCGGGCGTGCCGTCGGCCGCGACGATGCGATCCAGCCAGTCCAGCAGCAGCTGACGCTCGGACGCGCTCAGTCCGCCGACGTGGGGAGCGACGGCACGGAACGCGACCACCGTCGCGGTCACGGCGTCCGCCGGGTCGTCGGGTGCCTCGGTGAGCACGGCCGCCGCCACGGCATGCCAGAGGTCGTCGGCGAGAGGGGCGTGCGCGGAGTCGTCGGGCATCGACAACAGGATGCGGACGGCGCCGTTGCCTGCAGCGGACAGCATGTCCGCCGCGCGCGATTCGTCGATGCGAAGTCGTCCTGCGGCGGCGACGCGGCGTACCCGCTCGGCGAGCACCTGCCGACCCTCCCGTGCGGCCTCCGACCGGACGACCCGTTCGGGGTCGCCGAAGAGATGGAACAGCGCGGGATGGGTGAGGCCGAACTCCACCTGGCGGTACCACCCGTCGCGGAGGTCCTCGACGGGGTCGACCTGCTCGGACGAGGCGGCGACCTCGGCGGCCTTGCGGGCCACGAAATCGGCCATCACGTGCTCCGCCACGGCGTCGAGCAGACCGTCCTTGTCGCCGAGGAGCCGGTAGATCGTCGGCGGTTGCACGCCCGCCGCCTGGGCCACGCCGCGGGTGGTGACCGCCGACGGGCCGTGGTCGGTGAGCAGAGCCGACGCCGCCTCGATGATGCGGGCGCGAACGCTGTCGCGGTCGCCGTCCTGGTCCGGGCTGCTCACGTTCCGACGATAACAAAAGTCTGTTACCGTCGATGTTATCGCTGATACCAGCGGGGCCGAATCGTTGATAGGACCAGCATGATCGTCATCACCGGAGCCGCCGGCGCGTTGAACGGCGCGACGACGCAGCACCTGCTCGCGCGCCTCTCCCCGTCGGAGATCGCCGTCGTCACCCGCGACCCCGCGCGGACGCGCCATCTCGCCGACCGGGGCGTCGAAGTCCGTCAGGGGGACTACGCCGACCCGGCGACGCTGCGCGCGGCGTTCGACGGCGCCGATCAGCTCCTGCTGGTCTCGTCGAACGACCCGTTCGCCGATGCGGTGGCGTTGCACCGTTCGGCCATCGACGTCGCGGTCGCGGTCGGGGTGGGTCGCATCCTCTACACCAGCCATCAGGGGGCGGCGCCCGACAGCCCGTTCGCCCCGGCGCGCGACCACGCCGCGACCGAGGAGCTGCTGGCGCGCAGCGGCCTGCCGTGGACGTCGTTGCGCAACGGGTTCTACGCCCACAGCCTCGGCTGGCTGGCCGGCCCGTGGCGCGAGTCGGGGATCATCCGGGTCCCGGCCGACGGCCCCGTCTCGTGGACGGCGCGTGAGGACGCCGCCGAGGCCGCGTCGGCGATCGTCCTCTCCGACGGTGGGTACGACGGACCGGTGACCATCACCGCGACCGAGGCGCCGACGTTCCGGGACGTCGCCGCCATGGCGTCGCAGGTCGTCGGGCGGGAGATCGGCCTCGAGATCGTCGACGCGGACCGGTGGGTCGACGAGCAGGTGGCAGCGGGTGTGCCGGAACCGCGCGCACGCTTCACCGTCGGGATGTACCAGGCCGCGGCCGCCGGGTTCTTCGCCGGCGTCGACCCGCTGCTCACCGAGCTGCTGGGCCGGCCGGCCACGGGCGTCCGGGAGATCCTGGCTGCGTGACGTCGATCACGTTCGCAGCCGCAGGAATGATTCGGACCGCGGTCCGCTTATAGTTCTCGACGGGCCGGACAGGCCGACCCACCGCGCTCCGAGGGAGTTCTCATGACCACCGCAACCGCCGCCGGCCTCAGCGCCGGGACCTGGACCATCGATCCCGTCCACTCCGCCATCGCCTTCTCGGTCCGCCACCTCATGGTGAGCAAGGTCCGTGGCACGTTCGACACCTTCAGCGGCGAGATCACCATCGCCGAGGACGGCACCCCCGTCGGTCACCGCCGAGATCGACGTCACGTCGATCAACACCAAGAACGAGCAGCGCGACGGCCACATCAAGTCCGCGGACTTCTTCGACGCCGACAACCACCCCACCGCCACCTTCGTCTCGAAGTCCGTGGTGAAGTCCGGCGACGACTACGTGCTGACCGGTGACTTCACCCTCAAGGGCGTCACCAAGTCGGTCGATCTCGACCTCGAGTTCAACGGCGTCAACCCGGGCATGGGCCACGGCGAGGTCGCGGGCTTCGAGGCGTCGATCGAGCTGAACCGCAAGGACTTCGGCATCTCCATCGACATGCCGCTCGAGACCGGCGGGACCGTCGTCGGCGACAAGGTCACCATCACCCTCGAGATCGAGGCGACCAAAGCCGCCTGACCGCGCGGAAATTCGGATGACAGTCGGTTGACCGTCGCTCTACCGTCCTCGGTGTCACTTCCCACACCGACATCGAGGAGGCAGCCATGGTCATCACGACCCGCATCCCGGCGCCGGCGGTCTCCGGCCGCTTGTCGCCGACAACCGTTCTGGCGCACCTGGTCTCGCGTCTCAACCCGCGCACGGTCGCGGTGAGTCGCAGGGACCGCGAGCGTCACCACCGCCTGCGGCGGGAACGGATCGAACAGGAACGGCGCTCCGCGCGAGCGGAACTCGCCATGCTGTACCTCGGTGTACGCCGGTAGGTCAGCGGGCGCGGATGCCGTCGAGGAAGAGGTCGACGAGGCCGGCGAGATAGGCCTCGTCGACCTCTTCGTGTGTCAGGAGCCGTCGGGCGTAGACGGGCCCGTACATCGCCTCCAGGGCGAGGCGGTGGTCGACGTCGGGGGAGATCTCGCCCCGGGCGACGCCGCGTTCGAGGATCGTCGCGACCTCGGTCATCCGCTCGTCGGTGATCCGGCGGCGCGCCTCCTCGAGGCGGTCGATCTCGATCGGCATCGTCGCGAGGCGCAGCAGCGCCCAGTTCTGCGGTGACGACATCGACTCGTCGAGGGACCTGAGCAGTGCGATGAGGTCGTCGCGCGCCGACCCGGTGTCGGGCACCTCGATCGCCAGCGGGTCCAGGTGGCTCAGCACGGCGTCGGTGATCAGCTGCTCGCGCGTCCGCCACCGCCGGTAGATGGATGTCACATGCACGCCGGCGGCCTCGGCCACGGATGCCACGGTGACACCGTCGACACCCACGTTGAGCAGCTCGTTCAGGGCTGCTGTGAGGACGTTGTCGCGTACTGCCTTGCCACGACGGTGGCCCGCTGTGGCTGACGACACGGAATCAGCCTAACGCAAGTGCGGTTGCGCTCTGTAGGCTTATTGCAACTCGACTTGCGATGGCCGCCGGACGACGCCAGCCGACACGAAACGAGCCGACATCATGACCCGACACGATCACCACCAGGAGAGGCGCGCCGTCGCCTCGCGCCTGATGGGCTTCGCGACGGTCGGGATCATCGCCGCGAACGTCGCCGTCGGTCTCGAGACCGTGCTCCTCGTGGCCCTGACCACCTCAGGCGGACACCTCACACTCGGCTCCGGCGGACAAAGCGTCTCCGGCGTGTTCTGGGGATTGCTGGTGGGCGCGACCATCGACTTCGTGGCGGCGATCGCGGTGCTGCGCCCGCACATCCAGTGGTACCTCTCGGGGACCCCGGCCGACAAACGTCGTCGGCTGGCCCTGCAACGCATGCCCATGACCGGCGTCGTCGCCACGGGGATCGGCTGGATCGGCGGGGTCGTGGCCTATGCAGCCGTCGCCGGCCGCGCGCTCGGGGCCGTCGACCTCCTGGTCATCGCCACCGCGTTCGCCCTCGGTGGCGCCTCGTGTGGCGCAGCGACCTACATGATCCTCGAGCGTGTCGGGCGTCCTCTCGTCGCCGCGGCGATGCGGGACTCTCCGCCGCCGGAGCCGATCCTCGGTGTCCGGGAGCGCATGATCGTGCTCTGGCTGGCCGTCAGCGGCGTCCCGCTGGGCGGCATCGTGCTGCTCAACGTCGGACGCGCCATCGGCTGGGTGCCTCCGAGTGACACCGTGCTCGACATCCCCACCGTCGTCCTCGCGATCATCTGCCTCGCGAGCGGCGTCCGCGCGATCGCGCTGGTGACGCGGTCCATCACCGACCCGCTCCGCGACATCCGCGGTGCCGTCGAGCGCGTGGCCGACGGCGACTACGACACCCGCGTCGACGTCTACGACTCATCGGAGATCGGCGTGCTGCAGGACGGCTTCAACACCATGGTCGACGGCCTCGCCGAGCGGGACCGGCTGCGGGACCTCTTCGCGCGCCACGTCGGCACCGAGGTGGCCGCTCGGGCTCTGCGCACCGACATCGGGATGCACGGCTCGCAGGCCGAGGTCGGCGTTCTGTTCGTCGACATCGAGGGCTCGACACGGTTCGCGGAGTCGACCGACCCCGAGACCGTGGCGGCCAGCCTCAACCGCTTCTTCACGATCGTCGCCGAGGTCGTCGCACGGCACGACGGGTTCATCAACAAGTTCGAGGGCGACGCGGCGCTGGCCGTGTTCGGCGCCCCGAATGCCGTCGCCGACCCCGCTGCGGCCGCTCTCGCCGCAGCCCGTGAGCTCGGCGCCGAACTCGAGGAGATCCACCCGCTGCGCGTGGGCATCGGCGTGTCCGGCGGGCGGGTCTTCGCCGGCAACATCGGCGCCGAGACCCGGTACGAGTACACCGTCATCGGCGACCCGGTGAACGAGTGCGCGCGGCTCGCGGACGTCGCGAAGCAGAGCCGGTCGAACGTGCTCGCCAGCGGCGCCGCGATCGACAGCCTCGTGGTGTCGGGCGTCGACGACGACGGCGAACACACGCTGATCGCCGAGCACGACGAGTGGTTCGAGTGGACCGGCATCGGTCAGGTGTCGCTGCGCGGCCGGGCGACGCCGACCGACGTGCACGCACCCGTCGACCTGGTCGCCGACACCGACCTCAGCTTCACCGACCTCGTCGACGGCCTCATCCGCCGACCGCTGTCGATCCTGCGCGGCAAGCGCAGCTGACCCGACCGCGTACCGACCCGCCCCGCGAACCGCGGCTGTCGGGTCACCGCCTTCTGTTGGGCACCCGGAACCGTCTGTTGGGCGGTTGGGACGGTCCCCGCGTCGGGCATACGTTCCAACCGCCCAACGAACGGTTCCAACCGCCCAACAGGCGGGATGACGCGAACGCGAACGACCCCCGCCTGCGCGCAGACGGGGGTCGGTCGGGAACTGCTCAGCGCCAGCCGAGTTCCGGTGCCACGTGGGTGAGGATCGACTCGATGACGTGGGCGTTGTACTCGACGCCGAGCTGGTTGGGGACCGTGAGCAGCAGCGTGTCGGCCTCGGCGATCGCGGAGTCCTCGGCCAGCTGCTCGACGAGCTTGTCGGGCTCGTCGGCGTAGGACCGACCGAACCGGGCGACACCTCCGTCGATGTGACCGACCTGATCCGACTCCTCGCCGCCGTGCCCGAAGTACGCGCGGTCTCGGTCGTCGGTGATCGCGAAAATGCTGCGGCTCACCGACACCCGCGGCGTGAAGGCATGCCCGGCGTTCTGCCACTCCTTGCGGAACACGCGGATCTGCTCGGCCTGCAACTCGTGGAACGGGACGCCCGTGTCCTCGGTGAGCAGCGTCGAACTCATCAGGTTCATGCCCTGCTGCGCGGTCCACTCTGCGGTCGCGCGCGTGCCGGCACCCCACCAGATCCGCTCGCGCAGACCCTCGGAGTGCGGCTCGAGCCGCAGCAGTCCTGGCGGGTTGGGGAACATGGGTCGCGGGTTCGGGCGGGCGAAGCCCTGACCCTCGAGACCCTGCAGGAACACCGCGGTGTGACGACGCGCCATGTCGGCGTCGGTCTCACCCTCGGCGGGCGCGTACCCGAAGTACTTGTAGCCCTCGATCACCTGCTCCGGCGATCCCCGGCTGATGCCGAGCTGCAGCCTGCCGCCGGAGATGAGGTCCGCGGCGCTCGCGTCCTCGACCATGTACAGCGGGTTCTCGTACCGCATGTCGATGACGCCGGTACCGATCTCGATGCGTGAGGTCCGAGCGCCGACCGCGGCGAGCAGCGGGAACGGCGACGCGAGCTGACGCGCGAAGTGGTGGACGCGGAAATAGGCGCCGTCCGCGCCGAGCTCCTCGGCGGCGACGGCCAGGTCGATGGACTGGAGGAGCACATCGGCCGCGGACCGCGTCTGAGACTGCGGAGAGGGCGTCCAGTGCCCGAACGACAGGAAACCGATGTTCTTCATGTCCCTATAATGGACCGCGGTCCGTTTATATTCCACCCGCAGGTCAGCCGGCTGTCGCGAACAGTGCCGTGTCGACGTTCCCGCCGGACAGGACGATGCCGACGCGGGCGCCGGCGAACCGGTCCCGATGACCGATCGCCGCGGCGAGACCGAGGGCGCCGGTCGGCTCGACGACGAGCTTCGCGCGGGTCGCGAGCAGTCCCATCGCGTGCCGCAGCGCATCGTCGTCGGCGGTGAGGACGTCGGTGACGTGCTCGCGGATGATCGGGAACGTGCGATCACCGACGCGGGTGGTCTGCGCGCCGTCGGCGATGGTCCGTGGCGTCGGGATCTCGACGATGTGCCCCGCCCGCAGCGACTGCAGCACGTCGTCGCCCGCGGCGGGCTCGACACCGAACACCTGGGTCGACGGGGAGAGCGCCGCCGCCGACAGCAGTGATCCGCTGAGCAGGCCCCCGCCGCCCAGGGGGACCAGCAGGACGTCGAGGTCGTCGACGTCGGTCAGCAGTTCGGCGACGGCGGTGCCCTGGCCGGCGATGATGTCCGGGTGGTCGAAGGGCGGGATGATCGACGCCCCGGTCCGCTCGGCGATCTCGCCGGCGACGGCGACCCGGTCCTGGGTGTAGCGGTCGTAGTGCACGATCGTCGCGCCGTAGGCCTGTGTCGCCGCCACCTTCGGCGGCGGTGCGTCGTACGGCATCACGATCGTCGCGGCGACGTCGTGCAGGCGGGCGGCCAGGCTCAGGCCCTGCGCGTGGTTGCCCGACGAATAGGCGAGCACCCCCGCGCGGCGACGGTCGGCGGGGAGTCGTGACACTGCGGTGTAGGCGCCGCGGAACTTGAACGCCCCGGCGCGTTGCAGGTTCTCGCACTTGAGGAACAGTCGGGCGCCGACGATCTCGTCGAGCAGCCGCGACGTCACCACGGGAGTCCGGTGGGCGACGCCGTCGAGGGTCGCCGCGGCCGCGGCGACGGAGTCGTAGGTCGGCGCGGTCATGCCCGCAGCATAGGAGTCACCCGCCGGACCGCGATCGCCGCACGAGTCGGCGACCGCGACAGTCGCCGCACGTAGGATCGCGACGGTGAGCTGGACTACGCGCGACATCCCGGATCAGACCGGTCGGACGTTCGTGATCACCGGCGCGAACAGCGGGCTCGGCGCCGAGGCCGCGAAGGCGATCGGTGCCGCGGGCGGGTCGGTGATCCTCGCCTGCCGCTCGACCGAGAAGGCCGAACCCGTCGCGCGGAAGATCGGCGCGAACGCCACCGTGTCCCGTCTCGACCTCGCGGACCTGTCGTCGGTGCGGGAGTTCGCCGACTCGGTCGACGAGGTCGACGTCCTGATCAACAACGCCGGTGTCATGGCCGTGCCGAAGGGCCGGACCGCCGACGGCTTCGAGATGCAGTTCGGTACGAACCATCTCGGCCACTTCGCGCTGACCGGGCTGTTGCTGCCGAAGCTGACCGACCGCGTCGTCACCGTCTCCTCGATGGCTCACGCCGCAGGCAAGATCGCGCTCGACGACCTCAACTACGACCGTCGCCGCTACGAGCGCTGGACCGCCTACGGGCAGTCCAAGCTGGCCAACCTGCACTTCGCGTTCGAACTCGCGCGGCGCCTGGGCCGGTCGGGGTCGACGATCGGGTCGATGGCCGCCCACCCCGGCTACGCCACCACGAACCTCCAGTCGCACACCGAGTCGCTCTACGACCGTGTGATGTCGGTGACCAACGCCCTCGTCGGGCAGTCGGCGGCGAACGGCGCGCTGCCCGAGCTGTACGCCGCGACGTCGCCCGACGCGGCGTCGGGTGCGTTCTACGGACCCAAGGACCTCGGTGGCATGCGCGGTGAGCCGGTCCTGACCAAGCCGCTTGCCAAGGCGCGGGACGAGTCCGTCGCGCAGTCGCTGTGGATCGCCTCGGAGAAGCTGACCGGCGTCACCTACGACATCTGACCCCGAGCGTCAGAAGACCCCGAGCGGGCGGAACTGCACGCTGATGCGCGGCCCGACGCCGGTCACCTTGGGCACGGCGTGCTCCCATGTGCGCTGACAGCTGCCACCCATCACCAGCAGGTCGCCGTGGGAGACGACGAACCGCAGTGACGCGCCGCCACCGCGGGGCCGCAACATCAGGGGCCGCGGTGACCCGAGCGAGACGATCGCGACCATGGTGTCCTCGGTGCTGCCGCGACCGATCGTGTCGCCGTGCCAGGTGACGCTGTCGGAACCGTCGCGGTAGCAACACATCCCGGCCGTGGCGAACCCCTCGGGCATTTCTTCGCGGTAGTGCGCGGTCAGGACGTCCCGGGCCTGGTCGAGCACGGGGTGGGGGAGCGGGTCGTCCTCGTGATAGGTGCTGAGCAGCCGGGGGACGTCGACGACGCGGTCGTACATCTGGCGGCGTTCGGCCCGCCACGGCACCTCGGTGCGCAGGTGGTCGAAGAGGGCGTCGGCGCCCTCGATGAACCCCGGACGCACGTCGACCCATGCGCCCTCGGTGAGCACCCGACGACGCACGGCCGCACCGAGTGGCATGACGGTGGGCTCGGAGTCGTCGGCGGCGAACAACGACCCCTGTGTCCCTGCGGAGGTCATGGGTCCAGCCTACGCCCCGATCGAACGTGTGTGCGAGCAGATCAGCCGGCGAGACGGCGCAGGCGCTCGATGCCCTCGCGGAGCACCTCGTCGCGCTTGGCGAAGGCGAACCGGATGAGGTGCTGCCAGGGCTCGCGGCGGTCGACGAAGGCGCTGACGGGGACCGCGGCGACGCCGTAGGTGCCGGGCAGTTCCCGGCACAGGGCCTCGCCGTCGGTGATGCCCAGGGGACGTGGGTCCGCGCAGACGAAGAACGTGCCCTCGGTCCGGTGGACGCCGAACCCGATGTCGGACAGCGCCTCCGAGATGAGGTCGCGTTTGCGCTGCAGGTCCTTGCGGTTGGCCTGCACCCAGTCGATCTCGGTGTCGAGCGCACCCGCGACGGCCGGCTGGAACGGCCCGCTGCCGACGAACGTCATGAACTGCTTGGCGGTCCGCGCGGCTGCGACCAGCCGCGCGGGACCGCTCAGCCACCCGACCTTCCACCCGGTCACGTTGAAGGTCTTCGCGGCGCTCGAGATGCGGATGGTGCGGTCGCGCATGCCCGGCAGCGACGCGATCGATCGGTGCTCACGGTCGTCGAACACCAGGTACTCGTAGACCTCGTCGCTGATGACGACGACGTCGTGGTCGACGCACTCGGCGGCGATCGCCGCGAGGTCGTCGTCGGAGAGCACCGATCCTGTCGGGTTGTGCGGGCTGTTCACGACGATCGCCGCGGTCTTGTCGCTCACCGTGGCCGCGAGCGCCGCGCGGTCGAGGACGAAGCCGTCGCCGTCGGCGACGAGTGGCACCGACCGTCGGAACCCACCGGCCATGGCGACGGCGGCGGCGTACGCGTCGTAGAAGGGCTCGATCAGCACCACCTCGCTGCCCGGCTCCACGAGCCCGACGACGGCTGCGGCGATCGCCTCGGTGGCGCCGACGGTGACGAGCACCTCGGTGTCGGGGTCGTAGTCCAGGCCGTAGGTGCGCGACTGCTGGTCGGCGACGGCGCGACGCAGCGCCGGGATCCCCGGTCCGGGCGGGTACTGGTTGACGCCCGAGGTGATCGCCGCGCAGGCGGCGTCGAGCAGGGACCGCGGGCCGTCGGTGTCGGGGAAGCCCTGCCCCAGGTTGACCGCCTCGTGGGCCACGGCGAGCTGCGACATCTCCGCGAACACGGTGGTGGCGAACGGGGCCAGGCGGGCGACGGTGCTCATCGGTCCAGGCTGTCACAGCGGCGACCGACCTCCCGGTCGTAGGGTCACCCGGGTGACCGACGTGCGGAGGCGATGGACCCGACCGGTGCTCGTCGCGGTCGCGGTCATCGTGGTGCTGCTCGTGGCCGTCGCGGTGGTGGCGGTGATCGGGGGTCGGGGTGCGGTGCGCTCGTCGGCCGACGTCGCCGTCGGCGGCTGCGTCGTCGTGAACGACCGTGGCAACGACGCGGTCGCCGTCGACGCCGTCGGGTGCACCGGTGACGGCATGACCTTCTATGTCGCGGCCAGGCCCACCGACGGCGCTGCCTGCCCCGCCGTGAGCGATCCGGCCCGGCTGGCCCCGGACCTCCGGGTGCAGCTCGGCGCCGACGCGATCTGTCTCTTGCCCGACCTCCGTCAGGGCCGCTGCTACCTGCTGCCCACGGCGGGCGACGGCACCTCCGCGGCCAGGCGCGCTGCGCGATACCAGCGCAAGGGGTGTTCGACGGTGGCCGGCACCGCGGACTCGCCGATCTACGCGGTCACCCGGCGCGCCGACGGCGCCACGCGCCTCGACTGCCCGGCCGGGCAGTCGTCGTGGGGCAGCGGTCGCCCGCGCCCGATCGCGTACTGCCTGACGCCCACGCGCGCCGGATAGTGTGAAGCGATGAGCGGTCCGCAGGACGGCCCCGACGCACAGGGCCCGGAGAACGGCGAGTCCCCGGCACAAGGCGAGACACCCGGGGCCTCCGGCGATCAGCCGTCCTCCCCGCAGTACGGGCAGGCCGACCACGGGACGTCACCCCAGTACGGACAGCTTCCCCAGTACGGACAGCCACCCCAGTACGGACAGCCACCCCAGTACGGACAACCACCCCAGTACGGACAGCCGCCCCAGTACGGACAGCCGCCCCAGTACGGCGGGTCTCCGCAGCAGCCGTACCCACAGGGGTCCTTTCCGGGCGCGTACCCGGGGCCAGGCGGCCCGCCCCCGGGCTCGTATCCCGGTGCGTCGTCGTCGTTCCCGGGAGGACCACCCCCGCCGTGGGGCGAGCAGGCCCCGCGGAGGCGACCATGGGTGAAGTGGGTCGTCGTCGCCTCGGTCATCACGCTGGTGCTCGTCGCCGCGGTCGTCGTCGCAGGCCTGGTCGTGCAGTCCCGGGAGATCTCCGACATCGACGACACCGCGACCGGCCAGTGCATCACCGTGTCCGGCACGAGCGACGCGGCCACGCCGCACCGGGCGTCCTGTTCGTCGACCGACTTCAGCTTCTATGTGGGCCAGAAAGTCGGCGAGAACGCGCAGTGCGCCGACGACTACGCCCTGCACCTGACCCAGCGCGGCAAGGGACGCCTGTGCCTGACGCCGAATCTGCGTGAGGGCAAGTGCTATTCGCTGCCCGGTGAGACCGGCTCGGTGACCGACTTCGCCGAGGTCGACTGCTCCGCAACGGGTCTGGCCGTGTCGAAGACCGTCATCAAGGTGCAGCAGCGCGTGGAGTCGTCCGCGCCGGATGTCTGCTCGACGGGGGAGCAGCTGTCCTATCGCCGCCCGAACCCGGTGAGCTACTGCGCCGACGTCCTCACGTCAGGCTGACTCGGACCCCTCGCCGATCGCCGGTCCGAGGAGGTCGTCGGCGTCGGTGATGCGGTAGGCGTAGCCCTGTTCGGCGAGGAACCGCTGCCGGTGGGCGGCGTAGTCGGCGTCGAGGGTGTCGCGGGAGACCACCGAGTAGAAGTGGGCCTGCCCACCGTCCTTCTTCGGTCGGAGCAGGCGGCCGAGGCGCTGCGCCTCCTCCTGGCGCGACCCGAAGGTGCCCGACACCTGCACCGCGACCGACGCCTCGGGCAGGTCGATGGAGAAGTTGGCGACCTTGCTGACGACCAGCGTCGAGATCTCGCCGGCCCGGAAGCGGTCGAACAGGACCTCGCGGTCCCTGTTCTTCGTCGACCCCTGGATGACGGGGGCGTCGAGCGCCTGGCCGAGTTCCTCGAGCTGGTCGATGTAGGCGCCGATGATCAGCGTCGGCGAGCCCTCGTGGCGCGCCAGGATCGACTTCACGACGTTGACCTTCGTGTGCGCGGTGGAACAGAGCTTGTACTTCTCCTCCGCCTCCGCCACCGCGTATTGCAGCCGCTCGTTGTCGGTGAGGGTGACGCGGACCTCGATGCAGTCCGCCGGCGCGATCCAGCCCTGGTTCTCGATGTCCTTCCACGGCGCGTCGTAGCGCTTGGGCCCGATGAGGCTGAACACGTCACCCTCGCGTCCGTCCTCCCGGACCAGCGTCGCGGTGAGGCCCAGGCGACGCCGCGACTGGAGGTCGGCGGTCATCCGGAACACCGGTGCGGGCAGCAGGTGCACCTCGTCGTAGATGATCAGACCCCAGTCACGGGAGTCGAAGAGCTCGAGATTGCGGTACTCGCCCTTCGATTTCCGCGTCATCACCTGATAGGTGGCGATGGTGACGGGGCGGATCTCCTTGCGCTCGCCGGAGTACTCGCCGATCTCCTCCTCGGTCAGCGACGTGCGGGCGATCAGCTCGCGCTTCCACTGCCGACCGGCGACGGTGTTGGTGACCATGATCAGGGTCGTCGCGCCGGCCTTGGCCATCGCGGCCGCACCGACCATCGTCTTGCCTGCGCCGCAGGGGAGCACGACGACACCGGACCCGCCGTCCCAGAAGGAATCCGCGGCGAGCTGCTGGTAGTCACGGAGCTCCCAGTCGTCCTGGACCAGCTCGATCGGGTGCGCCTCACCGTCGACGTAGCCGGCGAGATCCTCCGCGGGCCAGCCGATCTTGAGCAGCAGCTGCTTGATGTGCCCGCGCTCGGACGGGTGGACGATGATGGTGTCGTCGTCGATCCGGGCGCCGAGCATGGGCGCGATCTTCTTGTTGCGCATCACCTCCTCGAGTACGGCGCGGTCGAGGGAGACCAGCGTGAGACCGTGTGCGGGGCTCTTCACCAGCTGCAGGCGCCCGAAGCGGCCCATCGTGTCGACGATGTCCATGAGCAGCGGCTGCGGCACGGCGTAGCGCGAGTGCGACACCAGCGCGTCCACCACCTGCTCGGCGTCGTGCCCGGCGGCGCGGGCGTTCCACAGCGCCAGCGGCGTCACGCGGTAGGTGTGGACGTGCTCGGGTGCGCGCTCGAGTTCGGCGAACGGGGCGATCGCGGCGCGGGCCTCCCCGGCCTTGGGGTGGTCCACCTCGAGCAGGAGGGTCTTGTCGGACTGGACGATCAACGGGCCATCGGTCACCCATCCATTGTCCACATGGGAACGACGCCACCTCGTCCGACGCGCATCGTCGCAGGTCAGGCCTAGTTCTCGAGCAACTCCACCGAGGTGATGCGGTGCAGTGAGTAGCGCTCGCCGGGGTCGTCGCCGTCGGTGGGGCCGGTGACGAGCTGACCCGCGCCGACGGACGAGGGCACCACGACGTGCTTGCTCGCCGAGCCGTGCGCGTCGACGTACCCGATGCGCACGCGGCGACCGGTGCGGACCGCGAGCGCGAGCAGGGCCGTCGCCGACTCACCGCCGCCCGCGCTGACGGCCGCCTTTCCCCGTGCGGGGGTGGCCGACTCCGCCGCGTCGTGCGACCGCATGCGGTCGACGACCGCGGCGAGCCGGTCAGGGCCGATCTGCCCGGGCCGGCGGGTGGGTGCGCGGCGGGGACCGCGGCCACCGGGGAGTCGGACACCGTGGTCGCGCATGTCGACCAGCGCGCCGCGTGAGTCCTCGCCTGCCGGGGCGAACCCGGCCGCACGCAGTTCGTCGAGCACCTGTCGCAGTGGTGCCTGGGACACGGCGACGGTCGGCGCGAGCGCACGCAACGCCAGCGACTCCGCCACCGGTGCGGCGAGCACCGCGGCGAGCGTCGTCGCGTCCTCGCACCGCACGAACGACGACGCCACCCCGACCCGGAGCTGACCGTGCCGCCGGGCGACGTCGGCGACGAGGTACTCCAACGACTGCGGCACCGGGGTACGGGAGTGCGCGGCGACGAACCCGGTGATCTCCGTGCCCGTCCGCCCGGTGTCGAGCGCACGACGCACCGAGTCCTCGGTGACGCGGTACACCGATGCGGCGCCGCCGGATTCGAGGTCGGCCAACGCCGACAACTCGGTGGCGAGCTCGGGTGTGAGCGGGCCGGGGACGGTGATCGTGAGATCGGCCTGGGTGAGGAAGAAGTCGATGGGTTCGGGGAGTGCGGCCGCCATCGCCAGGCGCAGGGTCTTGTCGACGTCGGACTCCGGCGCGGTCGGACGCGGGTCCCGGTCGACGGTGATGTCGAGCAGCGCGCGGCCCACCGACGACAACGCGCCGCGCGCGACGACGCCGACCATCCGCGCCTCGTCGAGGGTCGCCTCCACCGAGCGACGGTGCAGGCGGCGCTGCCACCGGGGATGCCGCCACGCGAGCAGCTCCATCAACGAGTCGACGTCGACGGGGGTGCCGGGATCGGCGGAGGCCATCGCGGCCACGATCATCCACCGCTCGAGAGGCGCGGCGACGTCGTGCAGGTCGCCCGCCAGCGCGGGGGTGGGGGAGCCCTCCGAGGTCGGCTCGCCGATCAACCATGCCCGCCGCGGCATCGTCCACCACGCCTCGAGGACTGTCTGCCAGCGCTTCTCGGCAGGCTGGTGCGTCCACGTGTCCACCGCGGCGGTCGGGGCCCACACCGCCTCGCCGACACCGACGGGTGGATCGGGGAACCCGTTGTCCAGCAGGCGCGCTGCGACGGCGACCTCGACGACGAACGCGAGCAGCGTCGCGTCGAGCCCGGTCGCCTTGGCGACGCGGCGCAACTCCCGGACACCGAGCCCGCCCGAGCGCAGCACCGCCGCCGGCGTGGCCCCGAGGACGTCGAGCGTCTCGGCGAGGTGGCGCAGCAGCTCGAGCGCCTCACCCCCGGCCGCGGCGTCGACGTCCTTGATCCCGGACCGTCGGCCGCTCGTCGCGGTCGGGCCGCCCCCGGCCTCGAGCGCGGGTTCGCGCAGGTCGTGCGGGCCGCGAGTCCGTTCGCCGCGGACGACGGCCCCGACGACCGGCGCGAGTTCCACGGTCTGGTCGTCGACGCGGGCGAGGAGGTCGAGGGCGAGCAGTCGGGGGACGGGACGCGAGGGGTCGGCGTCGGGCGCGGCGTCACGGGTCCGACCCAGCGGGGATCCCTGAGCCAGGGTCTCGAGCAGTTCTCGTTCCCGCTCGCCGACGCCGTCGATGCGTGCCCGGAGGGCGTCGGTGTCGAGGTCGGCGAGTGGTCCGGTGAGGTGCAGGCCCCGCCCCGGCAGCGCAGCGGGCGCGTGGGCGGCGGTACGGATGGCCTCGTCGGGGCCCCAGAGGAGAGCGCGGTCGCGGAGTGTCTCGATGCGCGCGGTGATGTCGGCGTCGTCGGCCCGACCGGAGAGCGCGGCGCGGAGGTCGTCGGCGGAGGTGGTGCCGACGCCCGGGGCCTCGTCGTCGCGACGACCGGCCGCGGCCGAACACAGGCGGATGACCTGTTCGAGGACGGCGACGCCGAGGAGGTCGAGGTCGTCGGCGACCAAGTTGATCGACGGCGCGGCCAGCGCGCGCTGCGCCAGGACAGCGGTCCCCGCGGGCGGCGGGCTGGCGAGGTCGGGGCGGGCGGCGAGGAGGGCGACGAGCGCGTCGTCGGGGCGGGCGGCGAGATCCTCGGCCAGGGTGCCGGGTGCGGACGCCGTGGCGGTGCGCCGCGCACGCTCGGACGAGGTCATCTCATCGATGATAGGGAGGGGGCCGCATGGCAGAATGAGCCCGTGGCCGAGAAGAGCAGCAAGAAGCGGTACGTCGACAACGGGTGGCCCCAGAGCGACGAGGGTGATCACGAGCACGCGGTGTCGGAGTTCGCTGCGTCGATCTCCGGTGCGCTGTCGCCGTTCGGGGAGACCGAGTTCCCGCTCCCGGTCGACCAGCTGCCGTACGTGCACGCCAAGACCACGGTCAACCGCTGACCCCGTGACCGATCCGGCCCGTCGGCTGTCGCACGTCGACGCCGACGGCGCCGCCCGCATGGTGGACGTCGGCGGCAAGCCTGTCACCGATCGTGTCGCCGTCGCGGCCGGCACGTTCCAGACCACCCCCGAGGTCGTCGCCGCGATCGCCGACGGTGCCGTCGCCAAGGGCGATGTCCTCGCGACCGCCCGGATCGCCGCGATCATGGGCGCCAAGCACACGCCCGATCTCATCCCGCTCTGCCACCAGGTGGCGCTGTCGTCGGTGACCGTCGACCTGCGCGTCGGCGACGCGTCCGTCGAGGTGGTCGCCACCGCTGCCACCGCCGACCGCACCGGCGTGGAGATGGAGGCGTTGACCGCCGTGGCCGTCGCCGGACTCACATTGCACGACATGGTGAAAGCCCTCGACCCGCGCGCCAGCATGACCGACATCCGCCTGGTCGAGAAGACCGGCGGCAAGCACGGTCGGTGGACGCGTGACTGACCGTTCCGCCCATGTCGTCGTCGCGTCGACCCGCGCCGCGTCCGGCACGTACCCGGATCGCACCGGTCCGATCATCGAGGCGTGGCTGACCGACCGTGGGTTCACCGTCCACGTCGACGTCGTCGCCGACGGTGACGACGTCGGGCGGTCGCTGCGCCGTGCCCTCGACGCCGGTGCGACGCTGGTCCTGACGACCGGTGGCACCGGGTTGACCCCGACCGACGTCACCCCCGAGCAGACCCGGCCGCTGCTCGACCGGGAGATCCCGGGCCTGGCCGACGCTGTCCGCGCGGCCGGTTCGGACCAGGTGCCGACCGCGGTGCTCTCCCGTGGTGTCGCCGGGATCGCCGGGACCACACTGGTCGTGAACCTTCCGGGGTCGACCGGCGGTGTGCGCGACGGGTTGTCGGTGCTCGAGCCGGTCCTCGACCACGCGCTCGACCAGATCCGCGGCGGCGACCACCGGTGACCGGTGCCCGCGTCGTGCGGACAGCCGTCACCGACGCCGTCCTCGATCCCGACGAACACCAGCGTCTCGTCGCCGACGACGCCGCGGGGGCCGTGGTCTGCTTCACCGGGGCCGTGCGCGACCACGACAGCGCCCGGTCGGTGCGGGCGCTGCATTACACGGCACATCCGAGCGCGGAGCAGGTCCTCGCCGACGTCGTCGGCGGCATCGCGGCGCAGACCGACGGGGTCCGGGCGATCGCGGTGTCGCACCGTGTCGGCGATCTGGCGATCGGTGACGTGGCCTTTCTCGTGGCCGTCGCGGCCGATCACCGTCGGGCGGCGTTCGAGACCTGCTCCCGCGTCGTCGACGACGTGAAGGCTGCCATCCCGGTCTGGAAGCATCAGCATTTCGCCGACGGCACCGACGAATGGGTCGGGTCGGCGTAGCCGGGTGCTCCGACCGCCCAACGAACGCTGCCAACCGCCCAACGAACGGTTCCTGGTGCCCAACAGATGGCTCCTGCTGCCCAACAGATGGCGGGGAGGCCCGGGAATGGAAAAGGACCCCGCACGGACCTGAGGTCTCGTGCGGGGCCCTTCGTCTGTGAGGCCCTACCGGATCACCGTGGTGATCACTGGAAGGGGATCAGTCCCTTGTTCTGGTTGAACAGGGCGATCTGATCGGCGGTGAGGGTGATACCGCTTCTCTTGGCCTGCTCCCAGAGCCCGGCGATCGCGGGGTCGATCTTGCCCTTCTTCTGGGCGTTCGCGACGATCTCGTCGACCTGCTTCTTGACGTCCGCGGTGGTCTTCGCGGCCTGGTCCTTCACGTCCTGGACGGTCGGCAGCTGCGGCGCCTTGGGCAGGTCGGTCGGGGCGCTCCGCGGGGTCGGCGCGCCGAGGCCGGTGCCACAGACGGGCCATGCGCCCTTGCCCTGGCCGGCGAGCACGCGCTCGGCGACGGCGATTTGCTGCTCCCTGGTGGCCTGGTTGGCGGTCGGGGCGAACTCGGTGCCGCCGTGGCCGGCCCAGGTGCTCGGGCTGAACTGCAGGCCGCCCTGGTAGCCGTTGCCGGTGTTGATGGCCCAGTTGCCGCCCGACTCACACTGCGCGACCTGGTTCCACTGGTCGTCGGTGGCGGCGGATGCCGAGCCGACGCCGAAGAACGCGCTCGCGCCGCCGCCGATGACGGCGGAGGTGAGAACGACCTTGGCTGCGGTGCGGGTGGCGGAGGACTGCTTGCGATGACGTCCGGACATAGGTGTTCGTGTTTCCTCTCCCCACGCGCCTGCGAGGTGAGCTGTCGGGTTCGGGCTGAGAGGTTGCCCGGCTCCGCGTGGCGGAGCTTCACCCCAAGGGATCCGGATGGTCGTCCGGCCCGGTCCTCGTCGACCCCGTTCACCGTCTGGTGTCCGTCGACGAGGTGGGTCCCCCGTCCTCGTTCCTGAAGTCTGGTCTGACGTGGCCCTGTCCGTGGAACGAGGTTCGGCGCGGTGAACAGGGCCTGGCTTGGTGGTGGCCACGGGTGTGACCGCCACGGACGCTACGTGGTCGACGGCGTCGCGTCATACCTTCGGACGACGAACGATCGGCGGTGCCGGGTGCGTGTTTCGGCGAGGTGACGGCGTCCATGCTGGTGAGCGTGCCGATACCCGTCCCGTGTCCGATCCGTGACCGCGCCGTTATGTGAAGAACCTCACACTTCTCGCGACACGCTGCGGGAAGAAACTGCGGATGCTCCACGGCGACGTGGCTTCCCCGCTGTGCCACACACGAATTCGCAGATCGGACCAGTCGGACCCGGGGACGGCGTCAGCCGCCGGCGAACGGCGGCAGCACCTCGATGACCGACACGTCCGCGAGCGGTGCGTCGTGATCCCGCACGACCACCGAGTCACGCAGGAACGAGCTGCGGTCGAGTACGCGCGCCAACCCCGGGCGCGCTTCCCCGAGCCGGGCACGAAGCTGGGTCAGCGTCGTCGACGGGTCGACCTCGACGACCTCCGACTGCAGCCCAGCGGCGGCCTCCGCCGCCGCGAAGTACCGCACCTCGACCGGACGCCGCGTCGAGCCGGTCATCCGCCGATCGCCGACATCGGACGGTCGGGCTGCAGGAACGACGGGTCGTCGATGGCATGGCCGGGGAGCTTGCCCCACGACGCGACACGCCACGCCCGGGCCAGGGCCTCGTCGTCGACACCATCCCGCAGCAACCCGCGCAGGTCGGTCTCGGTCGTGGAGAACAGGCACGTACGGACCTGTCCGTCCGCGGTGAGCCGGGTGCGGTCGCAGTCGCCGCAGAAGGGTCGGGTGACCGACGCGATGATCCCGACGCGGGCCGGGACCTCCCGGCCGTCGCGGTCGACGGCGGTGTGGCCGCCCACGAGCCACGTCTGCGCCGGCGCGGCACCCCGCGGCCGTGGGTCGGGGAGGAGTTCGAAGTCGCGCGCGAGGCGGTCGTGCACCTGCGCGGCGGTGACCATCCGCGACCGCGACCAGACGTGGTCCGCGTCGAGCGGCATCTGCTCGATGATCCGCAGCGAGTAGCCGTTCTCGAGGCACATGCGCAGCAGGGCGGGCGCGTCCTCGAGACCGCCGTCGGGGTCGAGCACGGCGTTGACCTTCACCGGGCGCAGACCGGCCTCGTGGGCGGCGGCCAGACCGTCGAGCACGTCGTGCAGTCGGTCGCGGCGGGTGATCGCGGCGAAGCGGCCCCGGTCGACCGTGTCGAGGGAGACGTTGACGCGGGACAGTCCGGCGTCGGCGAGGGCGCGGGCGTGGCGCCGCAGCGACAGCCCGTTCGTGGTGATGGACACCTCGGGGGCGTCGGGCAGCGCACGGACGGCGCCGACGATGTCCACGAGATCACGGCGCAACAGCGGCTCGCCGCCGGTGAACCGCACCGACGTCACCGCGAACTCGCCGACGGCGATGCGGATGAGCCGCACCATCTCCGACGCGGACAGCAGGTCGTCGGCCGGCAGCCAGTCGAGCCCTTCCGCGGGCATGCAGTAGGTGCAGCGCAGATTGCACCGATCGGTCACCGACACGCGCAGGTCTCGGCTGACCCGGCCGTGGGTGTCGACCATCGGCCCGCTCACCGGCATGCCGGTGACATCGGGTGGGCGTGGCGACGCCGCGACGGGCATCCCCAGGCCGATGGTGGTCATCCCCCCAGCGTAGACGTCTCCGCACGTGCCTCGAGGGCTCGGAAGGTGCTGGCGTGGAACACCAGGGGCTCCACGGACGGGTCGGCGTCGAGCGTGTCGATCCGCAACAGCACCAGCACGTGGTCGCCCGCGGGCACCTCGTTGTACACGGTGCAGTCGAGGACCGCGGCCGCGCCGGGGACGAAGACGGAACCGGTGTCGGCGACGAGCGGGTCGAACCCGTCGAAGCGGTGCTCGGCCGGGCCGGCGAGGCGTGTGCACAGCGCCTCCTGGTCGGCGGCGAAGACGCTCAGGCCCAGGCTCGGCGCCGACCGCAGCCGCGGCCATGTCGACGACGTGTGCTGGACGCAGAGCGACACGAGGGCCGGATCCAACGACACCGTCGCGAACGAGCTCGCCGCCATGCCGACGGGGACGCCGTCGATCTCGGCGCAGACGCCGACGACCCCGGACGGGAAACAGCTGTACGCGCGGCGCAGGGCCTTCCCGTCGGTGGCGGGCTGCAGCGCGTCGAGGGTGTGGAAGGTCATCGGGTCCCCCGGGTGTCGTCGGTGAGATCGCCCGGCCCGGGGTCGTCGTGCAGGCCCGGCCGACGACGGCCCGATCGCAGCGCGAACACGATCGCGAGCACGAACCCGATCGGCAGTCCGAGCGTCAGCGCGTACACCCACACGGGAGCGCGGACGCCGTCGTCGAGGGCGGGAACCGCGAACATCGTGACCGTGGCGACCAGACCGATCGCGAAGACGGCGAGGGCGACGTGCAGGAGCCGGTCGCTCGGCTGTTCTCGCATGGTCAAACGGTAGACCGGCGGGCGGCGGACCGGCCATCCGCGGGGTCGGGCGACGCCCTGACGAGTGCGGACTTTCCGACGGTGCGCGGTAGAATGGGACATCGATGCGTCCTCCGAGGGGCTTCCACTCCTTCCGGTGGGCGCATTCGTCATGGAGCGACTCGCGACATGACCATCAGCGACACGAGTTGAAGGTGACACGGTGCCGACCGGCAAGGTGAAGTGGTACGACGCGGAGAAGGGCTTCGGCTTCCTCTCGCAGGACGATGGCGAGGACGTCTACGTCCGGGCCGGCGCGCTGCCCGGTGGTGTGGAGTCCCTCAAGCCCGGCCAGCGCGTCGAGTTCGGCATGGCCGCCGGCCGCCGCGGCCCGCAGGCGCTGTCGGTGACCGTCCTCGACCCCGCGCCCAGCGTCGCGAAGAACCACCGTGAGGCGGCGCGGGAGGCCGCGAAGCGGCACACACCCGACGAGCTGCACGGCATGGTCGCCGACCTCATCACGCTGCTCGAGGCGAAGGTCCAGCCCGACCTGCGCAAGGGCCGTTACCCCGATCGCAAGACCGCCCAGCGCATCTCGGAGGTCGTCCGCGCCGTCGCGCGCGAGCTCGACCACTAGAGCCGCGCCGCGGCGGCGTCCGTTTAGGACGCGGGGACCTTCGTACCCGGCGGCAGCGTGCTGATCGACCAGAAGGCGCGGGTGATCGGTGCGCCGGAGGTGTCCACGCGACTCGACGGCAACCGCACCTCGATGGTGCTGAGGACGGCGTCGGGCGTGGACCGTGCGGTGAAGGAGAACTTCTCGTTCGGCGCGAAGAACTGCGGTGGACGCTGCTCGAAGCCGCGCGGGGTCAGGTACTCGAGGGTCAGCACCCACGGTGCCGACGCGATCTCCTTGCTGACCGAGACCAGCACGCTCTGCCCGGCGGGCACCGGCAACTTCTTGGCGAACGTGCCCGGCTCGCCCTGCTGGCAGTCGGACAGGTCGATGCCGCAGAAGATCGTCGGGTCGACCGTGACCAGGCTCTTCCCGGTGGTGGCCTGCACGTAGGGCTTCTCGTCGAACCCGTCGCGCGTGAGCAGGTAGACCCCACCGACGACGACGAGCGCCGCGATCAGGATCACCGCCCCGCCGATCAGCCCGACCTTCTTCTCGCCTCGCGTCAGCGAGCCCACGTGCGCTCCTCCCGTCCGCCGCGCGTGCCCATCGGGATGCCCCCGGTCGGCATGGCCTGGTCCGGACGGCGGCCGCCGAGACCGGGGACCAGCGTCGCACCACGGTCGGTGACGACCGTCTGCACGGCTCCGACGGCCATGATGACCGAGACGACAGTGAACCCGATCCACAGGGTCGGCGGCAGCAGCACGCCCAGAGCGGCACCGAGGACCCAGCACAGCTGCATGACCGACTCCGACCGCCCGAACGCCGACGCGCGCGACTCGTCGGGCAGGTCGTCCTGGATCGAGGAGTCGAGACAGACCTTCCCGATCGCGCTGGTGCCCGCCGCGACGAGTGCGGCGAGCGCGGCGACGACGATCGAGCCGAACACCGCGGCGAGCACGCACACCACCAGGCTCGCGACCGTCGACGCGACGACGATGCGCTGCGGGTTGCGCAGCTCGAGCCGGGTGCCCGCCGCGTTGCCGACGAAGTTGCCGATGCCGGCGGCGGCGCCGACCGACCCGATGAGCGCGAGTTGCACCCAGCCGGAATGGTTGCCCTGGTTCGATTTCGCGTAGAACGCGATGTACAGCGTGAGGAAGCCGGTGAGCACCCGGATCGTGCCGTTGCCCCACAGTCCGGTCAGCACACGACGCCCGAGCGGTTGTCGCATCGTGGCGGCCAGCGCGGCCGGGGTGAACGACCTGCGGGCGGGCTCGGGTTCCGGTGGCTCACCGTGATAGGTCAGCGTCGTGGGGATCTCGCCCGCGGTCGACTCGACCCACGACGGGATGCGCATGCACGCGTAGGACGCGACCGCGGCGAGGATCAGCAGCAGGACGAACGCGCCCGGGAGGTGCAGCGGGAGGACGCGTCCCAGTGCCGTCTCGAACAGTGCCGCCAACGCGCCGCCGATGACGGTGCCGGCCACGAGACCCCAGGTCGTCAGTCGCGAGTTGACGCGCACCAGGTCGATCGACGGGGGCAGCACGCGCGGGGTGACCGCCGACTTCAGCACGCCGAACGACTTCGACAGCACCAGCAGGCCCAGCGCGCTGGGATAGAGGACCCAGGGGTCGTAGGTGAGCTGGTCGGCCGCGGAGTCCCACCCCGAATTGGCCATGATCAGCAGCGCCAGCACGGCGCGCAGGGCGAAGGTCGTCGCCATCGCGATGCGTCGACCCCGCTGCAGCTTGTCGAGCATGGGGCCGATCAACGGTGCGATCAACGCGAACGGCGCGATCGTCAACGCGAGGTACAAGGCGACCTTGCCCTTGCTCTCGGCGCTCGCGGCCGCGAAGAACAGGGTGTTGGCCAGCGCGACGGTCATCGCCGCGTCGACCGCATAGTTGAGGACCACCGGCAGGGTCAGCGCGGTGAGGCCGGACCGGTCCGCCCCGTCGGCGGTCGCCGCGGCGCGTACCCGCCCGACGCCCTTCGACGTCAGCTGGCGCCCGCGGAACGCGGCGACCCGCGTCACCGTCAGCTTGCGGGGCATCGCGCGGCCGTCGGGGCCCAGCGGACCGGGCGGCGCGCCCTCGGGGTTGCGTCCGTCGTCGGCCGGGGGTGCGTCGATAGGGTCGAGGTGGGGGTTGCGCGTCGGCGGCGGCCGGTAGGCGTCGGCTTTCGACGGGCCGCTCCGCGGCGGGTTCGACGGACCGCGACGCGGTGGGGCGGGTGGCGGCTGCGGCCTGCCCCCACGACGCGGCGGGACCTCGTGCCCGTCGTCGGCGGGATAGTTGACGGCACCGGGGTGTTCCTCGGGACGCCGTGCCGCGCCGGGCATCCGGCGGGTGGCGTCACCGCGGCGCTCACGCGGATCGAGTCGCGGGCGCCGGGGTGCGTCCGCGCGTCGGTCGCCTGGCCGGTTCATCGGGTCCATTGTTCCCTATCTCGCGGCGGCGTCGCACTGTGCCACGCGGCACGACGACCCGCCCGCGCACGCACCCGCAGGGGCGTCACGAGGTGCGGATACGGCAGACTGGAGAGCGTGGACACCGACGTGACCGACGCCGATTCGCAGACGACCCCCGCCCGCCGACGACCCGTCGGGCGCGCCGTCCGTCACCGCGGACGCCGCTGCGCCGGACACGACCGATGACGACACCCCCGCGGACACCGTCGACGCCGCTCCCGCGGCCGACGAGCGCCCGGCGATCGATCCCGAGGTCCGTGCGCATCTGGAGGCGGTCGTCTCCGCCGCCGTGGACGTCGCCCGCGCCGCAGCCGTCGCCGTCGGCGAGACCTCGGTGGGCGAGCATCTCGACGCGGTCGTCGAGGGCGAGTGCACGGTCACCCACTACTTCGCCGCCGACCTGCCGGGTTACCGCGGGTGGGTCTGGTGTGTCGTGCTCGCGACGTGTCCCGCGGACGACGCCGACGGGGAGCCCGTCGTGACGGTCAGCGAGGTCGCCCTGCTGCCCGGCGACGACGCTCTCACCGCGCCGGACTGGGTGCCGTGGTCGGAACGCATCGCTCCCGGCGACCTCGGTCCCGGCGACACCTTGGCCGCCCCGCCGGAGGACCCCCGTCTGGTCCCCAACCACGTCGATTCCGCGGAGCTCGAGTCGACCGGGCTGCTCGACGAGGCCACCGACATCCATCTCGCGCTCGGACTCGGCCGTCGCCGCGTCCTCAGTCGCGAGGGCCGCGACGAGGCCGCCGACCGCTGGTACACCGGCGACCACGGGCCGGACAGCGAGATGGCCGCCGCGACGCGGTTCTCGTGCGGCACATGCGGCTTCTACCTGCCGCTCGCCGGGTCGCTGCGGGTCGCGTTCGGCGTGTGCGCGAACCAGTACGCCGCGGACGGACACGTCGTCTCCGCCGACTACGGGTGCGGCGCACACTCGGACGCCGTCGCCCCGTCGGGCGAGGGCTCTCCCGCGTACGACGCCTACGACGACGGCGCCATCGAGGTCGTCGCGGCCGCCGGCACGACACGCGACTGACACCGCCGGCGGTGCCGCCCGACGATCCGTTCGACACCGCGTCACTGCGCGCGACGGTGCTCGCCGGCTGGGCCGCGTCACCCACCCGTCTGGCCGAGGACGCCGCGGCCGAGGACGAGCTCGCGCGTATCGGTTACCGCGACCGTGCCGTCACCGAGCTCGCAGCCAATGCCGCCGACGCCGCAGCGATCGCCGGTTCGCCCGGGCGGCTGCGCATCCGGCGCCGTGACGACGGCACGGTGAGCGTCGCCAACACCGGTGCACCGCTGACCACCGCCGGCGTGCGATCGCTTGCCGCACTGCGGGTCTCGGCGAAGGTCGGCGACGACACCGTCGGCCGCTTCGGCGTCGGGTTCAGTGCCGTGGTCGCGGTCGCCGACGAGGTCGCCGTCCGCTCACACACCGGCGGAGTGCTGTTCTCGCGCGAGCGCACGTGTGGCGCCCTGGCCGACGCGGGTATCGATGTCCCGGGTGTCGGTGCGCCACTCTTGCGGCTGGCCTGGCCGGACCCGACGCCGCCCGCGGACGGGTTCGACACCGAGGTGGTGCTGACGCCGCGGTCCGACGCCGGTGCGCTGGTGGCGGCCGCCGCGGAGCAGGCGCCGATGCTGCTCGTGGAGCTCGTCGCACTCGAGTCGATCACTGTGCAGGACAACACGCTTCGGCGTGCGGTCGAGACCGTCGCGGACCCCGCACACGACGTGGTCACGGTCGGCGACGCGTCCTGGGTACAGGTGACGTCCGGCCGCACCCGGTGGCTGATGCCGGGGACCGCCCATGCCCCGAGGCCGCTGGGACGCGAACGCCTCCACGCGCCGACGGTCACCGACGTCGAGTTGACCCTGCCCGCTCTGTGCGTCGCCGACGTCGCACTCACTCCCGACCGACGCACCCTCGACCCGTTGGCCGAGATCGGTTCCGTCGCAGAGGGGTACTCCCGTCTCGCGCTCGCGCTGGAGCCCGCGGTGCGGCTCGCCGCCGTCCCGGCCCCGAACCTCCCGGCCGGGCCCGTCGACGCGGACCTGCGGGCCGCCGTCGTCGCAGACCTCACCGGCCGACCGTGGTTGCCGACCGCGTCGGGGGACGTCGTCGCGCCCGAGCGCGCCGTCGCCGTCCCCGGTGCCCCGCCCGCACTGACCGATCTCCTCGCGGACATCGTCGACGGCGTCCTCGACGCCCGCGTGGGACACCCAACCCTGGGGGACGAGTCCGCGCTGTCGCTGCTGCGGTCCGTCGGGGTGACCGAGCTGTCGTGGGATGCCCTGTGCGACACGCTCACCGGCGTCGATCGCCCGCCGACCTGGTGGCGTGACCTGTACGAGGCGCTGACACCCGCGGTCGTCGACGACCGCGTCCGCGAGGCGATCGCGACCGTCCCGGTGCCGCGCGCCGACGGGCGGATGGCCGTCGGGGCGCGGGGGACTCGTCGTCGTCGACGCACCGACGTCGGAGGTCGCCGCCGCGCTCGCTGAGGTCGACGTCTCCTGGGTCGCCACCGTGCACCCCGACGCCGACCACCCCCTCCTCGACCGTCTCGGGGCACGGCGGGTCACCGTCGCCGAGGTGCTCGACGACCCGACCCTCCAGGCGATCCTCGAGGAGGGTGATCCCGAACCTGCTGTGGTGCGGGCGGTTCTGGCTCTGGTCTCCGCCGACCCCGATGGTGCGACCCCCGCCGTGGCTCGGTGGTCTCCCGCTGCTCGACGACGAGGGCGACGACCGTCCGGCCGACGAACTGCTGCTGCCCGACAGCCCGCTGCGTCGGGTACTCGTCGACGACTCACCGTTCGGGGTCGTCGCCGACGACGTCGTCGAGCGGTGGGGACCCGATGTGCTGCGGCGGGTCGGTGTGGGCTGGGGGTTCACCGTCGTCATCGACGAGATGCCCGTCGGCCCCGATCACGACCTCCCCGACGAGGAGCTGTGGTGGGACACCCGCGTCGACGAGCCGCAGCGGGTGGTCGCCGTCCGCGACCTCGATCTCGTCGAGCCCGACCATTGGCGAGATGCGCTGGGGCTGCTCGCCGCGCAGGACGCCTGTCGCGACGCTCTCGCCGACCGGGACGGATACACCGCCTGGTGGCTCCGCCGGTTCGGCCGGCTCGACGGCGTCCCGCTCGGTCACCTGCGCGCCCCCGACGACACCACCTTCGCCGGTCTGCTCGACGTCGCCGACCACCCCGATGCCGACGCCGTCGCCACGGTGTTCGCGGGCACCGAGATCACGACGACCGATCTCGCCGGGCTCGTCCTCGACCGCCTGGGCGACCCCGAGCGGTCCGTCGCGCCGGGCGTCGCCGCCGCCGCGCACTCCGCCCTGGTCCGGGCTCTGCGCCGGTCCGACCTCGATCTCGACCGCCTCGACCCGCCCACCCACGTGCGCGCGGTGTCCGGGCAGACCACCGCCGACGGGGTCGTCGTCGACCTGCCCTGGATGCTGACGGTGGTGGGTGTCGCCGACTCGGTCGTGCTCACCCCACCCGTCACCGTCGACGCCGCCCGCGACCTCGCGACCGTCCTCGACCTGCCGACCGCGTCGGAGGCCCTGCGCGTCACCCCGGTCGACCCCGGCATGCCGTCCACGTGGTCCGACAGCCCTGAGGCGCTGGCGCACGCGGTCGCCCGGGGGATCGAGGTCCCGTCGGGCCCGATCCGCCTGCACGACGTCTTGCGCCTCGACGTCGACCGCGACGGCGAGCGCCGCACCGTCACCGTCGACTGGTGGGTCGACGGCGGCGGGATCCACCACCTCACGCGCGACGACGGGACCCGACGATGACCCCTGGCTTCGACCGTGACGTCACCGAGTGGGTCGCCGACCACCGTGTCGACTGGCTGACGCACGTCTTCCGCGTGATCACCACCGTGGGGAACACGGCCGCGATGACGCTGATCGCTGTCGTCGCGACCGTCGTCCTGTGGCGTCGCCACCGGGGGCTCGCCCTCACCGTCCTGCTCGGGTCGGCGAGCGGGTGGCTGCTCATGCAGGCCCTCAAGTACGGGGTCGCCCGACCGCGACCGCCGGAACGCTTCCGCGTGCTCGCCATCGATACGTACTCGTTCCCGTCGGGCCACGCGATGATGTCCGCGATCGTGCTGGGTCTCGTGGCCGTCGCCGCGTGGCGCAGCTCGGCATGGGTGCGCGATCACCGCGCGGTGCTCGCGATCGCGCCGGTCGCGTCGGCCCTGATCGGTGCCAGCCGTGTCTATCTCGGTGTCCACTGGACCAGCGACGTGGTCGGTGGCTGGGTGATCGGCGGGCTCTGGGTGCTGGTGGCGCTCGCCGTGGGGGGAGCGGTCAGTCGAGGCCGCGCTGCGCGGCGCGGTCGCCCCGTCGACTCGCGCGACGCTGCACCGTGAAGACGGTCGTCCCGAACAGCCCGACGGCGAGACCGACGAGGCAGCTGACGAGCGTCGACGTGGTGCCCAGCCCGGTCGCGGCGACGACGACCGTCGCGACCAGCCAGCACGCCATGCCGACGTAGACGACGTTGGCCGGCTCGGCGAGCCAGTGCGGCAGTCGGGGCAGGTCGTCCGGGCCGTGTGCGCCGGAGGGCTGCGGACCGTCGTTCGTGCTCACATCGGCCAGCGTAAGGTCCCCCGCGACGGGTGGACAACGTCCGCCCCCGGCTGCCTCCGCCACGGAGGCGAGGAGGTAGGCGTGTCGGAGGACCTCGACAAGCTGGCGACGAGCACCGACGGGACCCCCACAGCGACACCGCGCGGTGTCCGCGGCCGACTGGACCGCTATTTCCAGGTCACCGAACGCAGTTCGTCGTTCGGACAGGAGTTCCGCGGCGGCCTCGTCACCTTCTTCACGATGGCCTACATCGTGGTGCTCAACCCGATCATCATCGGCGGCGTCGCCGGCAGCGGGCGCAACGCCGACGTCCTCGGCAACGTCCTGCCGATCGCCGCGGTCGCGGCGGTGACCGCGCTCGTCGCGGGCATCATGTCGATCCTGTTCGGCGCGATCGCCAACTACCCGTTCGCGATCGCCACCGGGCTGGGCATCAACAGCCTCCTCGCGGTGAGCATCGCCCCGCAGGTCACCTGGCCGGAGGCGATGGGTCTCGTGGTCATCGACGGCATCATCATCGTGCTGCTCGCCGTGACCGGTCTGCGGACGCGTGTGTTCACCGCGATCCCGACCGAGCTGAAGGCGTCGATCGCCGCGGGCATCGGCTGCTTCATCGCCTTCATCGGGCTCGTCGACGCCGGCTTCGTGACCCGCGTGCCCGACGCGGCGGGCACGACCGTGCCGGTGGGGCTGGGCAACGGCAACTCGATCACCACCCTGCCGACGCTGATCTTCGTGCTCGGCGTCCTCATCATGGGTGTCCTCGTGGTCCGCAAGGTCCGCGGCGGCCTGCTCATCGGCATCGTCGTCACCACGGTCATCGCGGTGATCGTGCAGGCGTTCGCCGACCTGCCCGCGTCCGGCAACGGCAAGTCGGGGTGGAGCCTCAACATCCCGGAGTGGCCGAAGGCCGTCGGTGACCTGCCGGACCTGTCGCTCGTCGGGGACGTCGACCTGTTCGGCGCGTTCGTGCGCATCGGCGTGCTGTCGGCGTCGGTGTTCGTGTTCACCCTCGTGCTGTCGAACTTCTTCGACGCGATGGGCACGATGACCGGCCTCGGACGGGAGGCGGGTCTGGCCGACGAGGACGGCAATCTGCCGAACATCGGTCGGGCGCTCGCCGTCGAGGGTGCCGGTGCGATCGTCGGTGGCGCCGCGTCGTCGTCGTCGAACACCGTCTTCGTCGAGTCCGCATCGGGGATCGCGGAGGGCGCGCGGACCGGTCTGGCGAACATCGTCACCGGCGTGCTGTTCCTCGTCGCCATGTTCTTCACGCCGCTGTACTCGATCGTCCCCCTGGAGGCGGCGGCGCCGGCGCTCGTGGTGGTGGGCGCGTTGATGATCGCCCAGATCCGACACATCGACCTCACCCGTTTCGAGGTCGCACTGCCGTGCTTCCTCACCATCGTCGTGATGCCGTTCACCTACTCGATCGCCAACGGCATCGGCGTCGGGTTCATCAGCTGGGTGGTGCTCGCGACAGCCCGCGGAAAGTTCAAGACAGTGCACCCGCTCTTGTGGGTCGTGGCCGTCCTGTTCGTCCTGTATTTCGCGAAAGGGCCGATCGAATCGCTGATCGACTCCTGACGTGTCCTCTGCAGGAGGGACACGCCGTGACACGCCGTCGTCACGGGCGTGTTCGCATCGGTAGTTCGTCGTGCATTCCACTTGCCGTGTCCTATTGTTGAGCCCGTGAGTGGGAAAGACGACAATCTGGCCAGTGACCTGTCGTTGGCAGTCGTTCGCCTGGCCAGGCACCTGCGCGGGCGCCGCGCGACGTCGACCGTGTCGCTGACCCAGCTCTCCGCTCTGAACACGCTGTCGCAGCAGGGACCCATGACGCCCGGGGCCATGGCCGCGCAGGAGCGCGTGCAGCCGCCCTCGATGACCCGCGTCATCGCCTCCCTCGCCGACCTCGGCATGGTGAAGCGCGACCCGCACCCCACCGACGGCCGCCAGATCATCGTCACCCTGTCCGATCTGGGGCAGAAGGTGATCGCCGACGAGACCAACGCCCGCGAGGCGTGGCTCCGCGGCCAGCTCGCCAAGCTCGGCGACGAGGACCTCACCACGCTGCGCAGCGCGGTCGAGATCATGTCCGGGATCGTCGCCGGCGACGACTGAGTCCATCGGGCCGCAGGGCCCATCGGGGGAGGCCGACGGCATCCCTCATTAGTGGCGGTTACCATCGATCAAGTGCCGCTGCCCACCATGTTCTCGTCCCTCGGGGTACGGAACTACCGTCTGTGGGCCGGCGGGCAGGTCGTCTCGCTGGTCGGTACGTGGATGCAGCGGATCGCGCAGGACTGGTTGGTGCTGCACCTATCCGGCAACAGCGGCGTGGCGATCGGCATCGTCATGGCCCTCCAGTTCGGACCGACGGCGGTGCTGTCGATGCCGGCGGGGGCACTGGCCGACCGCTTCGACAAGCGCAAGCTCCTCATGCTCACCCAGATCGGGATGGCCGCGTGCGCGCTGATCCTCGGTGTCACCGACACACTCGGCGTCGCGACGCTCGCGCAGGTCTACGCGCTGTCCCTGGCTCTCGGATGCTTCTCGGCGGTCGACGCCCCGATCCGTCAGTCCTTCACCGTCGAGATGGTCGGGCCCGAGCACCTGCCGAATGCGGTGGCGCTGAACTCGATGACGTTCAACACCGCCCGCATCATCGGTCCTGCGATCGCCGGCGTGCTCATCACGGTCATCGGTACCGGGCCGGTGTTCCTGGTCAACACCGCGACGTTCGTCGCGGTGCTCACCGGTCTGCTGATGATGCGGACGCAGGAGTTGCACCGGAGCGCGAAGGCGCGCGGTCGGAGCTCGGTGGTGGAGGGGCTGCGGTACATCCGCGCCCGACCGCACCTCGTCGCCCTCTTCACGACCGTCTTCTTCGTGTCGACGTTCGGGCTCAACTTCCCGCTGTCCCTGGCGTTGCTGACGAAGAACACCTTCGCCGGGTCCGCCGGCGGATACGGACTGCTGTCGACGGTGCTCGCGGTCGGGACGTTGGCCGGAGCCACCATGGCCGCCCGTCGGAACCGCCCGGCGCGGGTGCGCCAGTTGATGATCGCGGCGGTCGCGTTCGGTGTCCTCGAGGTCGTCGCCGGACTGATGCCCACGTTCGCGCTCGTCGCGATCGTGCTGATCCCGGTGGGTGCCGCACAACTCACGTTCAGCACGGCGGCGATGAACATCGTGCAACTGTCGGTGGATTCGTCGATGCGCGGACGGGTGATGGGTGTCTACATGCTGGCGTTCCTCGGCGGGACGCCCCTGGGCAGCCCGCTGCTCGGCTGGCTCGCCCAGGTCACCGACCCCCGCGCGCCGCTCGTCGTCGGCGGTGCGATCAGTGCTGTCTCGGCGCTGGCGGCGGCCGTGGTGTTCGGCGCGGCCGCACGGCGCCGCGTGCAGGCGGCCGGCGACGCCGTGATGACACCCGACGCGACCGCTGAGGTCGGCGTCACCCGCTGACCCCCGAACCCCCGCACCCCGCCGCCGAGCGTGCCGAAACCCGCCGCTGAGCGTGCCGAAACCCGCCGCTGAGCGTGCCGATTCGGTCAGCGCAGGGCGTCGCGCACGACGTCGACGCCGTCACCCGACAGGTCGTCGACGGCCACCGGGCGGCGGGTGAGTGCCAGCATCACCGCCTCGGCGGGCCCGGTGACGGTCGGCAGATCAGCTCGCGCTGCCCCCGACGACCAGTCGACGTCGTCGGCGACCCAGCGGACCGGCAGACGCAGCGGCGCGAATCCGCGGCGCGACGCGCGCGAGGTCAGGAAATCGAGCGCGGCGCGCAGCCGGTCGGCGTCGAACGAGCGGTCGAGTCCGAGTGGTCGGCGGATGTCCTGACCGTGGATCAGGAGATCGGTGAGCGGCGCGACCGGACCGGTTCCTGGCGGCGTGAACCGGTGATCAGCGTTGTCGCGCAGCATCTCTGGCAGCCGACCACCGTGTTTCGCGACCACCCGGTCGGTCAGCGCCGTGTTCGACTTCTCGAAGTCCCCCGCGGGCGCGGAGCACCAGCCAGAGGATCTCCGGTATGCCGGTGACGGTCGGGCCGAGCAGGTGTGCGGCGACGCCTCGGACGTCCCACGCACCGCACAACGACTGCGTCGCCCACTGCGAGTCGTCGAGTCCGTCGAGGACGTCGGCGAGTGTGCGCCGCTCGTCGGCGATCGCGTCGAAGATCTGTGCGTCGTCCATCTGGCTCCTAGAAGAACGTGCCGGAGAACGGTTTCCGATCCGTGAGGAAGGCCTGGTCCAGCTCGCTCAGCGTCGCGTGGTCCGACGCCCACAAACGGTTCGCGGCCGCGAACTCCGTCGCGCGGTAGCCGCCGAGGTAGATGCTCGACAGCACCGACACGTCCATCCGCACCGTCGCCGGATCGTCGGTGGCCGACACCGTCGCGACGCCGTCGCGGACTGTGAACGCGAAACGTCCGCCGTTGCCGCGGAACTGGTCGGTGATCTCGAGCACCGCGCCGACGTCCTCGGAGTAGGTGCGGGCCTCGAGCGCGGCGGGGATGTCGATGATCCGCAACCACATCGAGTCCGACAGGGCTGTCATCTTCGGCGCCCGCAAGTTCGTCAGCTTCATGGGGAGCGGGTCGTCGACAGGCATCGACACATGGATCGTCGGGATGAGATCGAGACCGAGGAGCACCCGCCACAGATCGGTGTGGGCGGCGTCGGTGACGGCGAAGAACTCCGACACCCGTGCCGACGGCGAGCCACCCTCGTGGCTGATGCGATAACTGGCGTACCCGTCGGGGTGCACCAGGTAGTGCAGCGCGCTCTGCCCGTCCCGCAGCAACTCCCGGTCGGCGAAGATCATGTTCCACCAGACCCGCGAGCGCACGATGGCGCCCGGGTTCATCGACGCCCAGCGGTCGTGGAGGTCGGGGACGAGCTCGTGGACCTGCTCGGCCGTCGCGAACCGCACCGGGGTCCACGACGGCGGGTTCTCGCGCAGCTGCGCCTTGGACAGGTCGATCTCGGCGTGCTGCTCGAAACACGCGGGCCCGTACCCGAACCGCTCGTAGATCGTCGCCTCGCTGGCGGTGAGGATGGAGAAGACCGACTTCTCCTGCTCCCACTGGTCGAACAACTCGGTGATCATCCGCCGGAGGATGCCGCGCCGACGGTGTGTGGCCGCCACCGACACCCACGACAGTCCGGGCAGGTCGACGCGTGCGCCACCCGGCAGCGTCAGCGTCATCCGATAGAACATCGCCACCCCGGCGAGAACGGGACCCACCGGACCGGACTCGTCGTAGACCACCACGACGTCGCCGTCGCGCAGCTTGCTCCGGATGTCCGCCTCGGCCTCGGCGTCGAGGGGGTGGATGAACGCGAACGCTCGCGCATCGGCGGCGATGATGGCCGGCCAGTCGTCGTCGGTGGCCCGCCGCAGGATGAGTTCGGAGTCGGTCACCGTCACAACCTATCGGGTGTGACGAAGACGTCCCGGGACCGCTGCTGACCACGCGGAATGGTCGGACGCCCCGATGGGCTTGTATATCCACATGTCCTCAGCCACCACCTCGGCAGCCCCGACGACGGACGGCGGCAGCCGGGCGCCGCAGACCGTCGGCCTCATGGTCGTGCTGGCGACCGTGATGGTCGGTACGACGATGCCGACCCCGCTGTACGCGGACTACGAACGGGAGTTCGGCTTCTCGCTGCTGACCGTGACCGTCGTCTACGCCATGTACGCGGTCGGAGTCCTCGCCGCGCTCCTGGCCTTCGGCACATGGTCCGACGTCCTGGGACGGCGACCCGTGCTCGCGCTCGGGGTGTTCTTCGCCGCCGCCAGCGACGTCGTCTTCCTGCTCGCCGACGACACCGCGGTCCTGCTCGTCGCGCGCGTCGTGTCGGGGTTGTCGGCGGGCGTGTTCGTCGGGACGGCGTCGGTTGCGATCATCGAGATGGCCCGGGGACGCCTGTCGGCACGGGCGCCGCTGCTCGCGAGCCTGGCCACGATCGGCGGACTGGGTCTGGGCCCGATCCTCGCGTCGCTCCTGCTCACCTGGGCGCCGAGCCCCCTGCGGACGACGTACTGGGTCCATCTCGGCCTCATGGTGATCGCCGCCCTGATCGTCGTCGCGGTCCCGGAGACCCGCGGTCGTCACCGCGACGAGAAGCTCGGGTTCATGCCGCTCACCGTGCCCGCCGAGATCCGTGCGTTCTTCGTCCGCGCCGCCATCCTCGGTTTCGCGGGCTTCGCGGTGATGGGGCTGTTCACCGCGCTCGCGCCGACGATCGCGTCGCGCTTCGCCGGCGTCGACTCGGTCATCGGCCAGGCCTTGCTCGTCGCCGCGGTGATGGGCGGGTCGTTGGCGGGTCAGATCGCGGGACGCGCCCTGGATGACCGCGTCTCGGAGATCGTCGCCATCGCCATGATGGTCGCCGGTATGGCGTTGCTCGTCGCGACGCTGCTCGCCGGGCACTGGGAACTGCTGGCCGCCGCCGGCATCGTCGGCGGCTTCGGGCAGGGCGTCGCGTTCGCGCGTGGGTTGTCGGGGATCGCGACGGGTGCCCCGGCCGATCGGAAGGCCGCGACCACGTCGGCGTACTTCGTCATCACCTACATCGCCATCAGCATCCCCGTGGTCGCCGAGGGGTTGCTGTCGCGGGCGGTCGGGGTCCGCACCGCCGGGATCGTGTTCGCCTGCGTCGTGTCGGCGCTGGCCCTGACGGCCGGTGTCCTGGCGTGGCGGGAGCAGACCCGGATCGACGACGACGCGCAGAAGGCCGACGCCACCGCCCACTGATTCGCTCCGACCGCCCACCAGACGGTCCCAACCGCCCAAAAGACGGTTCCAACCGCCCACCAGACGGGGTGGTGCCGTCTGGTGGGCGGCAGGAACCATCTGTTGGGCGGCAGGAACCGTCGAGTGGGCGGCAGGAACGCGTCGGGCAGACTGACGCGATGCCCGTCGACGTCATCGACATCGCCGACCCCGACGACCCCCGGGTCGACGACTTCCGCGATCTGAACTCCGTCGACCGCCGTCCTGATCTGCCGGTTCTCCCCGGCGGCCGACCGGGCCGAGGACTGGTCGTCGCCGAGGGTGTGCTGGTGGTGCAGCGGATGATCGCGTCGCGATTCGCGCCGCACGCGTTCCTCGGTGTCGAGAAGCGGCGGGTCGAACTCGCCGACGACCTCACCGACCCGTCCGTCGACGGTGTCCCGTTCTACCGCGCGACCGCCGAGGTGATGGCCGAGGTCGTCGGGTTCCACCTCAATCGCGGGGTGCTCGGCGTCGCTAGGCGCCCCGAACGCCTCACTCTCGACGCCGTCGTCGCCGACGCGCGCACCGTGGCGGTCCTCGAGGGGGTCAACGACCACGAGAACATCGGGAGCATCTTCCGCAATGCCGCGGGTCTCGGCGTCGACGCGGTGATCTTCGGCCGCGGATGCGCCGACCCGCTGTACCGGCGCGCCGTCCGCGTCTCGATGGGACACGCGCTCCTGGTGCCGTTCGCGATGGCCGACGACTGGCCGGGTGATCTGCATGCGTTGCGCGACAGTGGTTTCACCGTCGTGTCACTCACACCGGATCCCGACGCGGTCGCGCTCGCCGACGCCGTCGACGCCGAACGCGTCGCGTTCATGGTGGGGGCCGAGGGGCCGGGGCTGTCGGAGACCGCGATGCGCGCGGGCGATGTCCGCGCCCGCATCCCGATGGCCCGCGGGACCGACTCGCTCAACGTCGCGACCGCGGCGGCGATCGCCTTCTATGCCCGCGCAGCTCGATGATGTGTGGTTCTCGCGGCACCCACCTGGGCCGATGATCGCGAGAAGTACACATCATCGGTGACGGGGCCGGTCAGCGACGCAGGTGTCGCAGCGCGGATTCCGCCGCGTTGTAGCCGCACATCCCGTGCGCGCCGGCGCCGGGCGGTGTCGACGCGGAGCAGAGGTACACGCCGTCCATCCCCGTCGCATAGGGATCGATCGCGGGTCTGGGCCGGAGCAGGACCTGCAGTCCGCCGTTCGATCCACCGATCACGTCACCGCCGGCGAGGTTGGGGTTCGACTGCGCGAAGTCGGTCGTCGTGGTCACCGCGGTGGCTCGGATGCGGTCGCGGAAGCCGGGCGCGAACCGTTCGATCTGCGCGGTGATCGCCTCGGTGGCGTCGCCGGTGAACCCATGCGGCACATGGGCGTAGGCGTACAGCGGATTGAGGCCGTCCGCCGATCGCGTCGGATCGGCGACGTACTGCTGGCCGACGATGAGGAACGGTCGCCGGGGCATGATCCCCTGCGCCACGTGGCGTTCGGTCTCGACGACCTCGTCGGCGTCGCCGCAGACGTGGACGGTGCCGGCCGACGCCACGCCCTCGGCCGTCCAGGGGACGGGGCCCTCGACGGCGTAGTCGACCTTGAATGCACCCGGGGCCCGTCGAAACCGGCTGTAGGCCCGTCGGATCCGGTGGGGGCAGTGCATCACCGTAGATGTCGAGGGCGACCTGCGGTGAGGTGTCGAGCAGGACGACGTCGGCGCGGGGGATCTCCCCGGCCGTCCGGATGTGACGCCCGGTCTCGACGGTGCCGCCGAGGTCGACGAGCATCGCGGCGAGCGCCGTGGTGATCGACGCCGATCCGCCGCGCGCCACCGGCCACCCGAAGCGGTGACCGGACGCCGCCAGCATCAGGCCGACCGCCGAGGTGAGCGGTCGGTCCAGGCGCGTGTACGCGTGCGCGGCCGCCCCGGCGAAGGCTGCCCGACCCTGCGGGGTGCGGAACAGCTTGGCCGTCACCGTCGCGGGAGGCAGAGCGCGTGGGCCCAGCGTCGCGAGGGGCGAGCAGGTGTCGCGGCACGTGGACGACAGGGCGCATCACCTCGACGGCGAGGTCGTCGAAGCGCGCGGCGAGAGGACCGACGAGGGCGCGCCATCGCCCGCCGTCGCGACCGAGCCCGTCGACGGTCGCGTCGAGCGACCGGTACAGGAGCGCCGCGGTCCCGTCGTCGAGGGGGTGCGCGCAGTCCACCGGGGCGTGGTCCCACTGCAGGCCGTACCGGTCGAGGCCCAGCTCGGCGAGGAACGGGGAGCCGACGCCGAGCGGGTGGAAGCCCGAACAGTGGTCGTGGACGAGGCCCGGAAGGGTCAGTTCCCCGGACCGTGTGCCGCCGCCGATCGTCTCCGCTGCCTCGAGCACCGTCACCGACACCCCCGACCGGGCGAGGTGGACGGCAGCGGCCAGTCCGTTCGGGCCGGAGCCGACGACGACGGCGGTGGTCATGACTCCGACGGTAGTCGACCGGCACGTCGGCCCCGGATGGTCGCCGACCGGCGCCAGAATGGACAGATGACCGCCGCCGAGCCCACACCCTGGGGACCGGGGATCGCGCTGGCGGCCGTCTGCGCGATCGTCGTCGCCGGTGTGGTCGGTGGCGTCTACAGCGTGGTGGCCGAGGCCGGACGACTGCTCGGCGTCTTCGCGGTCGTCGTCGTGTGCGGAGGTCTGGGCCCGTCGGCCTGGGTGTGGCGACGACGTCCCGTGCTGCGCTGGATCGGCTCGGGGGCGTTGATCGGCCTCGTCGTGGGATTGGTGATCGCGACCGCTCTCGCCGCGGCCCGGTGAGCAGACACACGCTTGACGATAGTTAGCGCATCGAACGTATAATGAATGACGCTGCCGACGTCGTCGCGGAACTCGTGGGGTGTGACGACCTCGGCGATCGGGGTCGGTGCCGGTCGGCGACAGCCGCCGGTGCCGCCCCGGGTCTGTGCCCAGGTCTCAGCGGCCCAGGTCTCAGCGGCGTCCGAAACCGAACCAGCGCGCGACCTTCGTCGGCGCGGACACGTCTTCGTCACCGCTCTGCTCGGGCTCGTCCGATGTCTCGGGATGTACCGGCTCCGTGCGACGCGGCTCGCGCTGGTCATCGGCTGTCGGCTGGTGACCGGGCGGCCGGATCGCGAAGCGCGACACCGGGATCGTCTCGGGGGACACGACGTCGGGACCGAACGGCGGGGTGAGGCGCAGGCCCACCCAGTGTGTCGACGCCTGGTCGGCGAACTCGGTGGGATGGAAGGGGAGAGCCTGCGGGTCGGGCATGGCGCCCTCGCTGTACCGCAGTGGCCGTTCGCCGGCCCAGAACTCCCGCTCGAACACGTAGGGCAGGCCGATGTTCTCGGCGATGTCCACCGGGTTCGACGCGAACGACCGTCGGAGCGAACCGTTCTCCCACGACGCGAACGCCCCGAAGGATCGTTCGAGGTCGGTGACGATGAGGTGCACGACCTGCGCCGGTCGCGCGGCGATCAGGGAGTCGGGAAGCTGCGACGGGAAGTCGGTGGCCACGGTGGCACCGGCGATCACCGTGATCCGACCGAAGACGCCGACGGCGATCTCGTCGTCCGGGCCGGCGGCGGCCCGATCCAGGGTGGTCTCGCCGCGCGCGACCAGGACGGATTCGCCGACGACGCCCTGGGCGACACGCCCCGCGGCGTCGGGATCGTTGCGGACACCGAACCGCAGGTCGGCGATCGGGTCATCGCTGTCGACGAACCAGAGCATCCCCGCGTTCGCTCCCACACCAACCCTTCCGGTCGTGTCCTACTGGCTGCCGTTGCTGCGCACCCCGAGGAGCACATCTTCCCACGCGGGGACGGACGGCTTCCGGGAGGCCTTGCGGGGCCTGCGGGCAGCGGCAGGTTCGGCGGGTGTCGCGGTCTCCGACTCGTCGTCGCCTGTGCCGGTGGACTCCTCGGTCGCAACGGTGCGGCGGGTGGGGACGTCGTCGGGGTCGAAATCGGCGGCCTCGAGGTCCTCGATCGAGTCGGTTCGCGTCGGCGGCGCGAGATCGGTTGCGGCGGGTGCGATCTCAGGCTCCGGGGCGTCGAACACCGTCTCGTCCCCGGTATGTCGCGACCGCGACCGCTGCGCGTGGATGAGGTCGTCCGCGCCCAGGGTCACCTCACCGGAGGCGCGGGCGGGACGGCCGGACGGACGTGCGGTGGGCGGCGTCGCGAGGGACACGACAGACCCGGCTCCGCTCAACGGTCGCGTGAGGTCTGCGTCGGTCAGTTCGTCGGCGGTCTCGTCGAGCGGCTCGGTGGTGCCACCGCTCGACCCGGGCAGGTAGCGCCAGTGTGCGCGGTTCTCCGACCGTCCGACGCGCCACGACACCGCGACGACCCAGCGGCCGTCGTCGCCCTTCCAGGCATCCCAGTCGGTGTTGTCGGGGTCGTGGCCTCGGGCACCGAGAGCTGCTGCGACCACCTCGCCGAGCGTCGACAGGGCAGGTCCGTCGAGGCGGACGGGGTGCGACGACGCGGCGAGTTCGGCCGCCCGCGACCGCTCCAGCAGCACCGGATGTGCGAAACGGTTGATCTTGTCGACGGAGACGCCGGCCGCGGCCGCCACCTGGGCGACCGAGGCGCCCGCACGGATGCGCGCCTGGATCTCGCGCGGCCGCAGTGCGCTCTCCATCTCGATCTCGATCTGGCCGATCCGGGAGATGTCGCCGCGCAGGGCCGCTCGGAGGCGATCGTCGGCGGGGACCGTGAACTCCTCGCCGGAGACGGGATCGCGGCAGATCACCGAACCACTCTCGGCATCGACGCCGATGACACGCAGTTCGCGCATCTGCCCTCCTCACCACACCAGAGTTCGGGGTTCATCCGACTCTAGTGCAGCGGGCACCCCGCAGGGCCCCGACACGCAGGTCCGATGCGGTCGGTCGTCGACGTCAGAGAGCGGCCACGACGTGGTCGATGCACTGCGTGAGCGCGGTGACGTCGTCGGGGTCGATGGCCGGGAACATGCCGACGCGGAGCTGGTTGCGGCCGAGCTTGCGGTAGGGCTCGGTGTCGACGACGCCGTTGGCGCGCAGCGTCTTCGCGACGGCCGCGGCGTCGACGGAGTCGTCGAAGTCGATGGTCCCGACGACCTGGCTGCGCAGAGCCGGCTCGGTGACGAACGGCCGTGCGAACTCGCTCTTCTCGGCCCATTCGTAGAGACGCGAGCTGCTGTCGGCGGTGCGCTGGACGCACCAGTCGAGTCCGCCCTGCGCGAGCATCCACTCGACCTGGTTCGCGAAGAGCAGGAGCGACCCGACGGCCGGGGTGTTGTAGGTCTGGTCCTTGCTGCTGTTGTCGACCGCGGTCGGCAGCGACAGGAACTCGGGCACCCAGCGGTCGGTGGCACCGATGCGCGCGACGCGCTCGAGGGCGGCCGGGCTGAGCAGCGCGACCCAGATGCCGCCGTCGGAGGCGAAGCACTTCTGCGGGGCGAAGTAGTAGGCGTCGGTGTCGGCGATGTCCACCGGGAGACCGCCGGCGCCGGAGGTGGCGTCGATGGCGATCAGCGCGTCACCCGCGGTCGCGGGACGCGACACGGGGACGGCGACGCCGGTCGAGGTCTCGTTGTGGGCCCAGCCGATGAGGTCGACGTCGGCGGCCTGCTCGGCGGTGATGTCCGCGGGGCTCGGCGCCGTGCCCGGGTCGGTGGAGACGACCGTGGGGTCGTCGAGGAAGGGGGCCTTCTTCGCGACCGAGGCGAACTTCGAGGAGAACTCCCCGTAGGTGAGATGCAGCGACTTCTTCTCGATCAGGCCCAGCGCGGCGGCGTCCCAGAAGGCGGTGGTACCGCCGTTGGAGAGGACCACCTCGTAGCCCTCGGGCAGGGAGAACAGCTCGGCGAGGCCGGCGCGGATGCGCCCGACGACGTTCTTGACCGGCTTCTGGCGGTGACTGGTGCCGAACACCGACGCGCCGGTGTCGACCAGCGACTGCAGCTGCTCGGGACGGACCTTCGATGGCCCGCAACCGAATCGGCCGTCGGCGGGCAGGAGATCGGCGGGGATGGTGATCTGCGCCGTCGTCGTGTCGCTCATGAGGCCGATCGTAGTGGGCGCGGATGCGGCCGCGACCGGCCGCTCCGGTTCAGTGCGTGGTGACCGCGTCCCAGCCGACGACGTCCTCAGGCCGACGCGGGCCCGGCCCGACGTACAGCGCGGCCGGGCGCACCAGCTTGCCCAGGCGCTTCTGCTCGAGGATGTGGGCGCACCAGCCGGCCGTGCGACCGCAGGTGAACATCGCGGGCATCATGTGCGGCGGCACCTCGGCGAAGTCGAGGATGACCGCCGCCCAGAACTCGACGTTGGTCTCGATGGCGCGGTCGGGGCGACGCTCCCGCAGTTCGGTGAGCGCGGCCTGCTCCAGAGCCGACGCGACCTCGAAGCGCGGGACGCCGAGCTCCTGGGCGGTGCGCCGCAGGACGCGGGCGCGGGGGTCCTCGGCCCGGTACACCCGGTGCCCGAAGCCCATGAGCTTCTCCTTGCGGTCGAGGATCCCCTTGACCAGGCCGCGGGCGTCGTCGCTGCGCTCGACCTCCTCGATCATCGGCAGCACACGCGCCGGGGCGCCGCCGTGCAGCGGTCCCGACATCGCACCGATCGCGCCGGAGATCGACGCGGCGACGTCGGCCCCGGTCGACGCGATGACGCGGGCGGTGAACGTCGACGCGTTGAGGCCGTGTTCGGCAGCGCTCACCCAGTAGGCGTCGATCGCGCGGACGTGCTTCGGGTCCGGGTCGCCCTTCCAGCGCGTCATGAAGCGGGCGGTGACGGTGTCGCAGCCGTCGATCTCCGCCTGCGGGACCGCGGGCTGGTGGATGCCGCGCGCCGACTGCGCGACGTACGACAGCGCCATCACCGAGGCGCGGGCGAGGTTGTCGCGGGCGGTCGCGTCGTCGATGTCGAGCAGCGGCCGGTAGCCCCAGATCGGCGCGAGCATCGCGAGGGCAGCCTGCACGTCGACGCGGACGTCGCCGGTGTGCACCGGCAGGGGGAACGGCTCGGCGGGCGGCAGACCGTCGCCGAAGCGGCCGTCGACGAGCAGCGCCCACACGTCGGAGAAGGTGACGTGGTTCTCGACGAGGTCCTCGATGTCGACGCCGCGGTAGCGCAGGTTCCCGCCCGCCTTGTCCGGCTCGGCGATCTCGGTGGTGAAGGCGGTGACGCCCTCCAACCCGGGGACGAAGTCGTCGGGGACACCCGCTGACCTGGTCGGCGTCTCGGCGGTACCTGCCATGGTGGCGACTCCCTCGTCGGAGATCTCACGCTGTCACCTGGACTGTAGTGCTCCGGCGATGCTCGACGGTTGAGTCCCCGGGTCGATGGGCATCCGGCCGGTGACACCGCACCCCACCTGAGGAAGGCCCATGACCGACACCGCTGCCCAGGGACCCGCCCCCGACGACGACCGCGAGGTCCTCACCACCCGTCAGGGACATCCGGTCGCCGACAACCAGAACCAGCGCACCGTCGGCCCGCGAGGTCCGGCGACGCTGGAGAACTACCACTTCCTCGAGAAGATCAGCCATTTCGACCGCGAACGCATCCCCGAACGCGTCGTGCACGCCCGCGGTGCCGTCGCCTACGGCCACTTCGAGGCGACCGGGAAGTGGGGCGACGAGCCGATCGAGCGCTACACCCGGGCGAAGCTGTTCGCCGAGGCCGGCAAGCGCACCGACCTCGCGATCCGCTTCTCGACGGTGATCGGTGGTCGTGACTCGTCGGAGACGGCGCGGGATCCGCGCGGGTTCGCGGTGAAGTTCTACACCGAGGACGGCAACTGGGATCTGGTCGGCAACAACCTCGGCGTCTTCTTCATCCGCGACGCCGTCAAGTTCCCCGACGTCATCCATGCCCTCAAGCCCGATCCGGTGACGTTCCGGCAGGAGCCCGCCCGCATCTTCGACTTCATGTCGCAGACGCCCGAGGCGACGCACATGCTCGTGAACCTGTTCTCGCCCAGGGGTATCCCGGCGAACTACCGCACCATGCAGGGTTTCGGCGTCAACACCTACCGCTGGGTGAACGCAGAGGGGGACACGCATCTGGTGAAGTACCACTGGATGCCGACGGTGGGTGTGGCCAGCCTGACCGAGGCCGACGCCGCCGCCATCCAGGCGAACGACCTCGGCCACGCGAGCAAGGACCTCTACGACCGCATCGAGGCAGGGGAGTTCCCGGAGTGGGACCTGCTGGTGCAGATCATGTCCGACGAGGAGCACCCCGAGCTCGACTTCGATCCCCTCGACGACACCAAGGTGTGGCCGGAGAACGACTTCCCGCCGCAGCTGGTGGGGCGGATGACGTTGACGTCCAACGTCGCCCACCACTTCGCGGAGAACGAGCAGATCGCGTTCGGGACCGGCGTCCTCGTCGACGGTCTCGACTTCTCCGACGACAAGATGCTCGTCGGCCGCACGTTCTCCTACTCCGACACCCAGCGCTACCGCGTCGGCCCCAACTATCTGCAGTTGCCGGTGAACCAGCCGAAGAACGCCCGGGTCCGCACCAATCAGCAAGGCGGTCCGATGATGTACGCCGTCGACGACAACGGGGCCAACCCGCATGTCAACTACGAGCCGTCGATCACCGGAGGTCTTCGCGAGGCGCAGGCGGCGTCGACCGACGCGATCGGACCGGAGATCACCGGCCGGGTGACCCGCAGTCGCATCCCGCTCACCAACGACTACCTGCAGGCCGGTCAGCGCTACCAACTGCTGGAGCAGTGGGAGAAGGACGATCTCGTCGCGAACCTGGTCGCCAACATCGGCGAGGCGGTGCCCGACGTCCAGCAGCGGATGGTGTGGCACTTCTTCCTCGCCGACGACGAGCTCGGCGCGCGCGTCGGCGAGGGTCTCGGCATCTCCGCCGACGACGTCCGCGACCTCGAGCCGCTGCCGTCGCAGACCCTCTCCGACGACGAGGAGAAGCGCCGCAGCAACCTCGGCGCCAACGGGCCCCGCGACGTCACCGGTCTCACGATGACGCACTGCGTCCCCGACGAGCACGTGGTCGTCGCGGGGTAACCGCGCCTCGGGTGCTGGGGGTGGCCGCGCCTCAGGTGCGGGCGACGACCCCGCTCGCAGCGCACAGCGCGCCCCAGACCGCCGCGAACCCGGCGATCTTCGGGGCGCGCTGTCGGGTGAGGCCGGTCCCGAACACGACGGCGTCACCGAAGTCCGCCGCCGCACGGACCGCGATGGCGGCCCGCAGCGGCTCGCCGTGTGGTGCGGCGACCATCGCTGCCCCGCTGGCGAGGTCGCGGACGGCGATGCCGCGGATCAGGACCGCGACCGAGCGGGGGATCTCGTCGGTGGCCGCGAAACCGCATGGCTTGGCGAGCAGCCGGGGCCGCACCAGCAGCGCCGCGCTGTAGAGCGCGGTGGCGGCACCCAGCACGCGGGGCAGGGCGCTGCGGGCGGCGTCGGCGGACGGTGTGTCGGTGATGGTGGTCATGGACCACTCATACCCACAGATGCCGCACGCCTAACCGACCGCATCCGGCAGGGCTGACCGACCGCCTCCGGCAGGGCTGACCCACCGCCTCCGGCAGGGCGATGTCCGGCCGCCGGAGTAGCGTCGGGGCACGTGAGTGGCGATGCGGTGGACGTCTCGGCGATGCGCGTCGGGTACAGACCCGGCGGTGACGACGACCTCGAACCCGACTGGCTGACCGGCGACCCGATCTGGCTCGACCTGTTCGAGAGGTGGCTGGCCGAGGCCGTCGACGCCCGCGTGCCCGAGCCCAACGCGATGGTCGTGGCCACCGTCGACGCCGACGGCGCCCCGGCGACCCGCACCGTCCTCTGCAAGAGAGTCGACGAGCGCGGCATCGTCTTCTACACCAACTTCGCCTCCGACAAGGGCCGTCACCTCGCCGAGCGCCCGGTCGCGTCGGCCACGTTCCCGTGGATCGCGATGGAGCGCCAGGTCCACGTCCGCGGACCGGTGGTGCGCGTCGACCGCGGTGAGACGCTCGCCTACTGGGAGAGCCGCCCCCGTGGGTCGCGTCTCGGTGCCGTCGCCTCCGACCAGTCCCGTCCCATCGCCTCGCGGGATGCGCTGCGCGAGCGTGCCGAGGAGGTCGAGCAGCGCTTCGGCACCTCCGACGAGAGCGGCCCGGTGCCGCTGCCCGACGGGTGGGGTGGGTTCCGCATCGAACCGACGACCGTGGAGTTCTGGCAGGGCCGCGCGAACCGCCTGCACAACCGGGTGCGCGCCACGCGGACCGGCGACGGTTGGACCGTCGCCCGCCTGCAGCCCTGATGGCACGCCTTCTCGCCGACACCGCGCCGCTCCGCAGTCCGCAGTTCCGCCGACTGTGGACCGCGAACATCGTCACCGTCATCGGTGCGCAGCTCACCGTCGTCGCCGTCCCGGCCCAGATCTACTCCGTCACCGGCAGTTCCGCCTACGTCGGGCTCGCCGGACTGTTCGGACTCGTCCCACTCGTCGTGTTCGGCCTGTGGGGCGGCGCCGTCGCCGACGTCGTCGACCGCAGGATCCTGCTCATCATCACGACCCTCGGCCTGATCGGCTGCAGTGCGCTGTTCTGGCTGCAGGCGGCGGTCGGGATGGACGACGTCTGGGTGATCCTGTCGTTGTTCGCCGTCCAGCAGGCTTTCTTCGCGGTCAACCAGCCGACCAAGTCGGCGATCCTGCCGAAGATCGTGCCCATCGCCGACCTGCCCGCGGCCAACTCCCTGAACATGACGGTGATGCAGGCCGGCGCGATCGTCGGGCCCGTCGTCGGTGGCGCGCTCATCCCGCAACTGGGGTACTCGACCCTGTACCTGGTCGACACGATCTTCCTCTTCGCGACGCTGTGGGCGGTGATCGCGCTGCCGTCGCTGCGGCCCGACCGGGACGCGTCGGCTCCGCGGGTGGCCGGGCTGCGGTCGGTGATCGACGGTTTCGTCTATCTCCGCGGGCACAAGGTGCTGCTCATGTCGTTCGTCGTCGACCTCATCGCGATGATCTTCGGCATGCCGCGGGCGCTGTTCCCTCAGATGGCGCACGAGAACTTCGGGGGTCCCGAGGACGGTGGCCTCGCCTTCGCGCTGTTGTTCGCGGCCATCGGCGCCGGTGCCGTGGTCGGTGGCGTGTTCTCCGGCTGGGTGTCCCGCGTGCAGCGGCAGGGTCTCGCGGTGATCGTCTGCATCGTCGTGTGGGGTCTCGCGATCGCCGGGGCGGGTGTCGCGGTGGCGTTCGCGGGTGGTTCGGCACTGCCCGTCCTGCCGATCGTGATCGCGCTGCTCATGGTCGGTGGCGCGGCCGACATGGCGTCGGCGGCGTTCCGGCAGTCGATGCTGCAGTCGGCCGCCAGCGACGACGTCCGCGGCCGCCTGCAGGGTGTGTTCACCGTGGTCGTCGCCGGAGGCCCCCGTATCGCCGACGTCGCCCACGGGGGCGTCGCCGCGGTCGCCGGTGTGGCCGTGACCACGGCCGGCGGCGGCATCCTCGTCGTGGTGCTGACGGTCGTCGCGGCACTAGCCGTCCCCGCGTTCGTCCGCTACCGCGTGACCCACTGACCCCGCCGGTACCGTGGCTCCGATGAAGGAGATGGCCGCACGCGTGACCGCGAGCATCGTGCTGCTCGCAGGCATGGCCGCGGTCTACCTCGTCGCCGTGTGGACCCGCCGTGGACAGTCCGTCGACCAGCGGCTCTACGAGGAGATGTTCGGGGCCAGCTCGTGGCGAGAGCTGCTGCATCGCATCGGTTTCGAGCGGGTGACCGATCCGCGACTGTGGGTGATCGCGGGTGTCGTCGTCATCGGGTTGGGACTGCTGTCCCGGCGGCGGGCGAGCATCATCCCTCTGCTCGTCCTGCCCGTGGTGGGTGTCGTCGTCGCGCGGGCGTTGCGGACGGTGATCCTGCCCCGCCCGGAACTCATCGACATCGTCCGGGCCGCCTACAACACGTTCCCCAGCGGACACACCGCCGCGGCGGCGGGCTGTGTCGCCGCGGCGATCCGCGCCGCACCGCGACCCCTCGCCCCGGTCATGGCCGTCGTCGGCGCGATGTGGGTGACCGTGGTCGGTCAGGGGCTGATGGAGGTCGGCGCGCACCGTCCCAGCGACGTCATCGGCTCGCTGTTCATGGTCGGCGCGTTGCTCGTCTTGGTCCCGACGTCCTCGCGCGACGGCGGGTGGGGACCCGTCGCGGCCATCGGGACCGCAGTGGTCGGGCTGGTCGGGCCGGTGCTGTGGGCCGCGTACACCGGGCACCCGGTCCTCGCTGCCGTCGGCGTCGTGGCCGCGGTCGTGTTCGCGCTCCTCACCCTCGGTCCGTCGCATCGGGTCGTCGGTCCGCTGGCGCCGGGGAGTCGCCGCGGGGTCCCGGCCCGGACCTGGTGATCCGCGTCCTCCGGACGTAGACCTCGCGGGAGACCTCCGCGACCACGGTGCCCGACTCGTCGCGGATGTCGGTGCGGAACCAGCGCAGGTGTTTCCGGCCGGCCTCGGTGGCCTCGCGGATCTGCTCGACGGCCTCGTCGGTGACGACGAACGTGGCGCGCAGTCGGCCGTGTCCTGGTGTGCGGAACGCGATGTGTCCCTGGGTGTCCCATACGCGGTAACCGGGGCCGAGACGGTGGGCGACCAGGAGGCAGAAGAACGGGTCGGTCATCGACGACATCGTCCCGCCGAACGCCGTCCCGAACGCGTTGCGCGTCAGACGCGTCACGCGGTGCTCGACGGTGAGGTGTCGACCGCCGGGGTCCGCCTCGACCACTCGGACCCCCGCACCGAGGTAGGGCGGCCACCACCGCATCACCCGGCGGAGCGTCGTGGGTGTGTTCGCCATCACTGGACTCCCGTTCTGTAGCCGTTACTATGCGTCACACCATAATCATCGTGGCCGACGGTGGTCCACCGGGAGGAGACGCATGGCGCACGGACGCAGTGCACGGTTCGCACGCTTCGGTGCGGGGATGGCCCGCCGCCGATGGTGGGTCGTGGTCTTCTGGGTCCTCCTGGTCGTCGGACTCAACCTCGCGGTGCCACAACTGGAGTCGACCGTCGCCCAGAGATCTGCCCCGTTCCTCCCCACGGACATGCCGTCGCAGGACGCCCTGCGAGCGATGTCGCGGGACTTCGGCTCGCCCGCGTCGACCGCACTCGGCAGCATCGTCGCGGCCGACGACCGCGGCCTCGACGCGGCAGACGAGCGGTGGTACCGCACCCTCGTCGACAGGCTGACCGCAGACCACGAGAACGTCGCCTACGTCCTCGACATGGACGGGAACCCCGCGACCCGCTCCGCCGCGCGCAGTCCCGACGGGAAGGCCGTCCACCTCACCGTCGCCGCGGAGGGCGACGTCGGGAGCACCCGGGCGCACCACAGCACCGTCGCCATCCGTGCGCTCGTCGACGACATCCCGCGCCCGGACGGTCTCCGGGTGCACTACACAGGGCCGTCGCCCACCCTGGCCGACCTGTTCAGCTCGATCGACCTGTCGTTGCTCATCATCACCGGGGTGTCGGTCCTGCTCATCACGGTGCTGCTGGTGATCGCCTACCGATCATTGATCACCGCGCTCGTCCCGCTCATCACCATCGGCGTCGCGCTGGGGGTCGCCCGCCCGATCGTGTCCCTGCTGGGTCTCCACGACGTCGTCGGGGTGTCGAACTTCTCGATCGCGATCATGACGGCCCTGGTCCTCGGGGCCGGGACGGACTACGCGATCTTCCTCATCGCCGGACACCACGACGCCCGCCGTCGCGGGCGGTCACCCGACGACGCGGTGTCCGAGGCGACCGCGCGGACATCGGCCATCGTCGTCGCCTCCGCGGCGACCATCGCTGCCGCGGCCGGGGCGATGGCTTTCACGCAGGTCGGCATGTTCCGCACCTCCGGACCGCCGACAGCGGTCGGTGTCCTGGTCACGATGGCCGTCTGCCTCACCCTCACCCCGGCACTGATGTCCGTCGCGGCGAGGCGTGGTCACCTCGAACCGCGGGCGTCCACGGAACGCCGCTGGCGGCGCGTCGGCACGGCCGTGGTGCGCCGCTCCGGTGCGTTGACGGTGGTGGCCATGGTGGTGCTGGTGGCCCTGGCCGCGGTGATCCCCACCTTCCGGGTCAGCTACGACGAATCGTCGGTGCAGATCTACGGCAGTGATTCGACGCGCGGCTACGACCTGGTCCGCGAGCACTGGGGCGTCAACGAGGTGGTCCCCGAGTACCTGCTGGTGCGGTCGGACCACGACATGCGGGACACAACCGATCTCGCCGCCCTCGAGTTGATGGCGATGTCGGTGTCGAAGGCGCCGGGGATCGCGTATGTCCGCTCCATCACGCGGCCGGACGGGCGCCCCCTGGCGGAGTCGGCGACGGGCTTCTCGACCGGGACCGTCGGCGGACAGCTCACCGATGCACACCGCCGTGTCGAGGCGGCCACACCCGAACTGCAGCGGCTCGCGAACGGCGTGACCGCGCTGCGCGACGGGGCCGACGAGGCGGCCCGGGAGATGCCGCGGCTGGTCGCGGGGACCGACGAGGTCGTCTCGCTCGCCGACGGCGTCCTCTCCGCGGTGGGCACCGCGGAACGGATCGTCGCGATCGCCTCCGACGGGACCATGACCCTCCCGTCGAGCGTGCGGACCCTGGCCGCGCTCGCGGACACGGTCTCGGCACTGCTCACCGAGATCGACGACGATGCACGACGCTCCGCCGCTGCGGCTGACGGACTGCGATCGGTGTTCGGTCCGATGCTCGCGGGTGCGGACGGCCCGGATTGCGCTCGCGACCCTGCCTGCGCCGCGGCCCGCGCCGCCTTCCTGGCCGTCGACCGGGCGACCGGCGGGCGAGCGGGACAGGCTCTGCGGGAGGCGACCTCGGCGGCGTCGGTGCCGTCGGCCGCGGTCGCGCGGGCTCATGCCCTGCTCCCCGAACTGCGGACCGGACTGTCGCAGCTGCAGACTCTGCTCGACCGTCTCGACGGACGGTCGCCTGCGGAGCTGAGGGCGCAGCTGGGCGACCTGACGGATGGTGTCTCGCGGCTGTCGACGGGGCTCGACAGCCTCGCCGACGGACTGCGCCAGGCGAAAGCAGGCACCGACCAGACCGTCACGCTCACGGCCGAGCTCACCGCCGGACTGCAGAGGGCCGGCGACTATCTCACCACCATGTCCGACGCGACTCGGTCGGGTGCGGGTGCCGGGTTCTACCTGCCGCCGCAGGCGTTGTCGGACCCTCGCTTCGTCGCGGGGACGCGACTGCTCATGTCCCCCGACGGGCGGTCGGCGCGGATGCTGGTGATCCGATCGACGAACCCCTACGGCCATCGCGCGCTGTCGGAGGTCGGCACGATCGTCGATGCCGCCCGCGCCGGTGCACGCGGCACCGTGCTCGAGCACGCGGCGGTGTCGTCGACAGGCCTGACATCACTGTCGGCGGACATGAACAGGCAGGTGCAGCGCGACTTCGCCCTGTACGCCGCTGTCGCGGTGCTGGCTGTCCTCGCGATCCTGATCCTGTTGCTGCGCAGTCTGCTCGCGCCGGTGCTCCTGGTCGCGGCCGTCCTGCTGTCGTTCGCCGCGACGGTGGGGCTGAGCATCCTGTTCTGGCAGCACCTGCTCGGCATCGACCTCGACTGGTCGGTGATCCCGGTGTCCTTCATGGCGCTCGTGGCGGTCGGCGCCGACTACAGCATGTTGTTCGCGTCCCGCATCCGGGAACACTCGCGGCACGGGATGATCGGTGGCGTGATCCGCGGGTTCGGCACGACGGGTGGCGTGATCACCACCGCCGGAGTCGTTTTCGCGGTCACCATGGTCGCGCTGATGAGCGCGACCGTGACCAACCTGCTGCAGATCGGCTTCACGGTCGGCGTCGGCCTCATCCTCGACGTCGCCGTCGTGCGGACCGTCCTGGTGCCGGCGGCGATGGCCGCGATCGGCAATCGCATCTGGTGGCCGGCCCGGGCGTGATCTCCCTCGCGCGTCGGCGACCGAACCCGTCGTCTCAGGCGGGGATGGCCGCCTCGACCATGGTGCGGAGTTCGCCCGCCACGTCGTGCAGGGGATCCATCGATCGCTGCGACCGCGACAGCAGCAACGCTCCCTCGACCGCTGCGATGGCGGTCGACGCCAGGGTCCGCGCGCGGGTCTCGTCGACCCCGCTCTCCGTCAGCGCCGCCGCGAGGGTACGGTGCCAGGTCGCGAAGATGTCCGCGACCAGTTCGGCGAGGTGCGGGTCGACCTCGGGCCCGCTGACCGCGGCCCCGACGACCGGGCACCCCGCGGTGAAGTCGCTGTCGAGCAGTTGGCGGGTCCAGAAGTCGACGAACAGGTCGAGCAGTTCGGCAGGGCCGCGGTGGCCGGGCGAGGTGAGCATCGCGCCGATGACGTCGCCGGAGGCCTGCAGGGCCGCGGCGACGATCTCGTCACGGCCACCGGGGAAGTGGTGGTAGACCGATCCGCGCGGGGCGCCGCTGTCGGCCAGGACGGCGTCGACGGTGACCGCGGCCGCACCGCGACGCTGCATCAACCCGATGGCGCTGTGCACCATCCGTCTGCGCGTCTCACCTCGTCGTGCCATCGCGTGCGTCCTTGTCCGTCGACCGTGCGCGGTCCGTCGACTATGTGCGCGAGCATAGTCCGCACGACGAGGGCGGGACGGTCGATCGGTCTCGGTCGTCACCGTCGACCCGACATGCTGCCGACGACAGAACGCCCCGCCGGTGAGGGCGGGGCGTTCTGGGTCGATCGAGGCGAGGGTGCGTCAGCGCTTGCTGTAGGTGAGACAGTTCGCGGTGTCGGAGCTCTCGCCGGCGCCGATGCGGACCGCGGCGGCGGTGCACTCGAGGTTGGCGTTGTGCTCGCAGTCGGAACGCTGGCAGGCGCCCACCTGCGGGGAGACGACGTCGAGGCCGCCCTTCACCGACAGCGGGATGAAGGTGCCGCAGTCCGCGGTGCCGTTGGCGCCGCCGACGTTGATGGCGAAGGCGTGACAGCCGTCGTGGTTGTACGAGCAGCTGCTGACGCTGCACTCGCTGACGTGGGGCATCTCGAGAGTGGCCATCTGAACCTCCGGGTCTCGCGGTCGATCGGGCTGACGATCACGCGGTGCGGGTCGTCGAACCGCGTGTCTGCCGGTGACGATAGGAGAGATGTCGGACTTCCACCAGCAAGGTCAGGCAACCCTTCGAATCGGACATCCATGGCGAAAAGGTAACCCTCACCTTATTTTTCGACTGCCCGTTCCCACGGTAGATCGGCCCGTCGAGCGGCGCTGACCGGGCAGTAGTGCATCGGTGATCCCCAGCTCTCGCGTGGCGGGAGGTTGCGTGCCGGCGTCTCGATCGTCGGAGCGTCCGCAGCGAGACGCCCTGTGGCCCTGTCCCATCCGTCCCGGGCGCGGGGATGCATGCGCAGCCGGTGGGGCAGCAGCCGGAAGGCGCGGTCGAACCAGCGGCCCAGGAGGCGCAGCAGTCTCTCGTCGCGGTCGGACCAGGAGAGGCTGAGCATCTCGCGGACGGGTTCGTCGTACAGCCCCGTGGTGATCCACAGGAAGCCGCGTCCGAGGGGCTTGGCCAGTTGTCGCCAGACGACGTCGGGCACGCCCGCCAGGAACGGTGGTGGCGGCAGCTCGGAGATGTCGAGGACAGTTCGCACCGCGGGATGGTCTCGGAGCACGTTCCGGCACATGTGGTCCCAGTAGGCGAGGAAGTCCTCGTAGGTGTCGGGACAGGGGCGCATGCTGACGCCGTAGCGCGCGTACCAGTCGCGCGACTCGACGAACATCGCGCGCTTGTCGGCCTCGGTGATCGGCGGGCCGAAGTACTCCGCGCAGCGCACGGCGCCGTACCAGAACGTCGCGTGTGCCCAGTAGAAGACGTCGGGGTCGAGGGCGTGGTACCGCGCCCCGTCGGGCATCGTGCCCTTGATGTCGCGGTGGTAGTCGCGGATCTCCCGGCCCGTCTCGACCTCTCCCGAGTCGCCGGCGGGATCGAACACGACGCCGATGATCGGATACAGGGACCGCATGAGGCGTTGCCACCGCTCGCCGAAGAAGTCGGAGTGCTCCCACACCGCCTCGCCGAGCTTGGGGTGCATGTTCTGCATCGACCCCGACCACAGGCCCATGAGCATCCCGTGCCAGCCGCCGAAGAAGCGCCAGCTCGCGGAGTGCGGCCCGAAGGTGGCCGGGATGCCCGCGGTGTGGGGGGGAGGCCGGCCCGGGTGACGTCATGAGACGAAATCGTATTCTCGTCTCAAATGTGGGTCAACGGTGTCGTGGCGCCCGGTCGACGGGGTGGGGGGTGGGTCGGGTCGGGTGGGTCCGGTTCGGCGTCAGGGCCAGGCGCGGAGGCGAACGCGCCGGCCGGGGACCAGTTGCGCGGCGCGGTCGGTGGCGTCGGCGGTGAGCACGGCGACCACGGGGTAGCCGCCGGTGACGGGGTGGTCGGCGAGGAACAGCACCGGCTGTCCGCTCGGTGGGATCTGCACCGACCCGAGAGCGACGCCCTCGGACGGCACCTCGTCACGGCCGGGCAGCAGTTCGACCGGGGGATCGCTGCGGTCCGGATCGCGGTTCAGGCGCACCCCCACGCGATCGCTGCGCGGGTCGACGAGCCAGTCGCCGGTCACCAACGACGTGGCGTCGCGGAGGGCGTCGTCGCGCGGGCCCGCCACCGCGTGCAGCACGACGACCTGCTCGTCGTCGGATCCGATGACGCCGAATGCGATCGTCTCTCGCGGCCACGCGTCGGTGTCGATGCCGACGCGCACTCGGGTGCCGACGGTCACCAGCTCCGGCCCGATCCCCGACAGGGTGTCGGTCGACCGCGATCCGAGGACCGGCGGGACGTCGACGCCACCCCGCACGGCGAGATAGCTGCGCAGTCCCGAGACGGCCGCTCCCACCTCGAGAACGGCTCCGTCGGGGACGACGACCGTCGACGCCCAGCCGGCCGGCGTGCCGTCCACGGTCACCGGACACCGCGCGCCGGTCACCGCGACGGTCAGGGTCCCCTCGGCGACCGCGCGGAACCCGCCGAGGGTCACCTCGAGCACCGCGGCGTGAGAGGGGTTGCCCACCAATCGGTTCGCGGTCGCCGCCGACCCGCGGTCCGCCGCCCCCGACTGCGGGACCCCGAGGTGGGCGTACCCGCGACGCCCGAGGTCCTGCACGGTGGTGAGCGGACCCGAGTCGGTGACGACCAGGGCGGTCATGACGCGGTGAACCGCACCCGGCGACCGGGCTCCAGCAGTGCCGGCGGGTCGCGATCGAGGTCCCAGAGCGTGGCGTCGGTGCGCCCCACCAGGTTCCACCCGCCGGGCGACGAGCGCGGGTAGACCGCCGAGTATCCGGCGGCGACGGCCACCGCGCCGGGCGGGACGGCGGTGCGCGACTCCGACCGTCTCGGCACCGAACACAGCGCCCGCGACAGCGCGTCGTCGGGCTCTTCACCGGGGACGAGGTAGCCGAAACCCGGTGCGAATCCCATGAACTGCACGCGCCAGACGATTCCGGTGTGCGCGGTGACGATCCCGGCGTGGTCGGTGCCCAGACGGTCGGCGACGGCGTCGAGGTCGGCACCGTCGTAGACGACGGCGATGTCGACGGGGTCCGGGTCCCGCGTGTCGTCGTCGCTCGCCGCGTCCTCCGCGGCACGCAGGACCCGTCGGACACCCAGCCGGTCGATGCCACCACCGGGGCGCGACTGCACCAGGACGGCCTGCGCGGTCGGGATCACGTCGACGACATCGGGCAGTCGGCCGTCGTCGACCGCCGCCCGCAGTGCCCGGCCGACGTGCAGGGCACGACGCCAGGGGATCTCGTCGTCGGCGAAGTCGAGCAGGAGTGCGTCGTGGCCGGCCGGTGTCTCGCGCACCGCCTCACCGTACGACCCCCGAGTCCGGGCCGGAGGACCGATTCGCTGTGACAGACTCGAGCCGTGGGTGAGTTCGCTGTCTCCGCCGGTGACTACTCGGCCGTCGTGGTCTCCCAGGGCGCCGGTCTGCGCGAGGTCCGTCACGCGGGCCGACTGCTCACCGAGTCACCGCCTGTGCGCCCCGACGAGAAGCCGCCGCTGTCGGCGGGTCTGGTCCTCGCGCCGTGGCCGAATCGCACCGCCGACGGCCGGTTCACGTTCGACGGGGTGTCGCATCAGCTCGACATCACCGAGAAGGACCGCAACAACGCGAACCACGGGTTCGTGCGCACCGTCGAGTGGGCGCTGTACGACGCCACCGAGCGGTCGGTGACGCTCGGTGTGCCGATCGGCCGTCACCCGGGCTGGCCGTTCGACCTGACCCTCGTCGTCGACTACACACTCGACGCGACCACCGGGCTGACGATCACCAGCACGGTGACGAACAGCGGTGACGTCCGGGCCCCGTTCGCCCTCGGCTTCCACACGTTCATCCGTGCCGGTGACGCCCCTGTCGACGACTGCACGCTCACGCTCTCGGCCCAGAAGACGCTGCCGCTGGACCCGGAACGGCAGCTGCCGCAGGGGGATCCGACGCCTGTCGACGGCACCGATCGCGACTTCCGGGCGGGACGACGCCTGGCCGGCGTCTGGCTCGACACCCCGTTCACCGACTTCGCCGCCACCGACGGGCGACACGTGACCACCCTCGCCGATCCCGACGGCCTGGCCACCGAACTCTGGACCGACACGGGGTTCCGCTGGGCGCAGGTGTTCACCGCCGACCCCGACCACGACCAGGGTTTCCCGGGCCGGGGACGGGCCGTCGCGGTGGAACCGATGACGGCGCCGCCGAACGCGTTGGCCTCGGGCGAGGACCTCGTCGTCCTCGAGCCCGGGCAGCGGTGGTCGGGGGAGTGGGGTCTGCGACATCGCGGTGCGACCGCGTGAGCCGCATCGTCGTCTGCGGCGAGTCGCTGGTCGACCTCGTCCTCGACGCCCGGGGGCGTGACGCCGACGCGCGTGGGCTCGCGCCGCTGCAGCCGGCGCTCGGCGGCGGCCCGTTCAACGCCGCGATCGCGCTCGGTCGACTCGGGTCCTCGGTGGCCTTCTTCTCGCGCGTCTCCACCGACCATTTCGGCGACGCGGTGATGGCCTCGCTGCGCGACGCCGGCGTCGACACCGCTCTGGTGCAGCGGGACCCGGCGCCGACGTCCCTCGCGCTGGCCACCGTCGGCGCGGACGGCTCCGCCGCCTACAGCTTCTACGTCGAGGGCACGGCCGATCGGCGTGTCACCGACCCCGGGGCGCTCCCGGACTCGGTGGGGGCGCTGGCCTTCGGCACCTTGTCCCTGGTGCTCGAACCCGGCGCGTCGGTGTATGCGCAGATGATGGCCGACCACCACGCCCGGGGGCGCCTCGTCCTGCTCGACCCGAACATCCGCAGCGCCGTCATCGACGACCCCGACGGCTACCGACGCCGGTTCGCCGAGTGGGTGCGAGCGGTCGACGTCGTGAAGGTCTCCGACGACGACGCGGACTGGCTCGCGCAGGGGCCGGACGGCTCGCACCCCCAGGACTGGCTGGACGCCGGTGTGGCAGCGGTGATCTCGACACGCGGGCCGGACGGGATCGCGGTGTCGACGCGGTCGGGGACGGTGGCCGTCGCGGCGCCCCCGGTCGACGCCGTCGACACCATCGGGGCGGGCGACACCACCGTCGGCGCACTGCTGCACTGGCTCGATCGCCACGACGCGCTCGGCGTCGACGCGGTCCGTCGCCTCACCGACGACGACTGGCGCGCGGCGGCCGGCTTCGCCGCCCGCGCGGCCGCGATCACGGTGTCGCGGGCCGGCGCCGACCCTCCGTGGGCGGGTGAGCTGACCAGCGACTAGTTTGGTGGCAGGGATACGCACACCTGGACCACCGTTCACGAGACGGTTCCAGCCAGTCGAAAAGGGGCCCGAGTGTCCGCCGAAGCAGTGTCTGACGGGTCGCAGACCCGGTCCGCGAAGTTCGAGTACCCGGGGGGAGCGGTCGACCTCCCCATCGTCGAGGCCACCGAGGGTGCCGACGGCGTCGCGCTGGGCAAGTTCCTGTCCGAGACGGGGATGACCACCTTCGACGGTGGGTTCGTGAACACCTCGTCGACGAAGTCGGCCATCACCTACATCGACGGTGAGGCGGGCATCCTGCGGTACCGCGGGTACCCGATCGACCAGCTCGCCGAGAAGTCGACGTTCATCGAGGTCAGCTACCTCCTCATCTACGGGGAGCTGCCGAGCGCGTCGCAGCTCGAGGAGTTCACCACCCGCATCCAGCGGCACACCCTGTTGCACGAGGACCTCAAGCGGTTCTTCGACGGCTTCCCGCGCAACGCGCACCCGATGCCGGTGCTGTCCAGCGCGGTCAACGCGCTGAGCGCGTACTACCAGGACTCGCTGGACCCGAAGGACCCCGAGCAGGTCGAGCTGTCGACGATCCGTCTGCTCGCCAAGCTGCCGACCATCGCGGCCTACGCCTACAAGAAGTCGGTCGGGCAGCCGTTCCTCTACCCCGACAACTCGTTGTCGCTGGTGGAGAACTTCCTCCGGATGACCTTCGGCTTCCCCGCGGAGCCCTACGAGGTGGACCCGCGCGTCGCCAAGGCGCTCGACATGCTGTTCATCCTCCACGCCGACCACGAGCAGAACTGTTCGACGTCGACCGTCCGCCTGGTCGGGTCGTCACAGGCCAACCTGTTCACGTCGATCTCGGGCGGTATCAACGCGCTGTGGGGCCCGCTGCACGGCGGTGCCAACCAGGCCGTGCTGGAGATGCTCGACGACATCAAGGCCGGCGGCGGCGACACCACCGACTTCATGAAGCGCGTGAAGAACAAGGAGCCCGGCGTCAAGCTGATGGGCTTCGGGCACCGCGTGTACAAGAACTACGACCCGCGCGCGGCGATCGTGAAGAAGACGGCCGACCAGATCCTCGAGACGCTCGGCGTCACCGACGACCTGCTCGACATCGCAAAGGGGCTCGAGGAGGTCGCGCTCTCCGACGACTACTTCATCGAGCGCAAGCTGTACCCGAACGTCGACTTCTACACCGGCCTGATCTACCGCGCGATGGGCTTCCCGACGCGCATGTTCACCGTGCTGTTCGCGCTCGGTCGCCTTCCCGGGTGGATCGCGCACTGGCAGGAGATGAACACCGACCCGACCACGAAGATCGGCCGTCCGCGCCAGATCTACACCGGGTACACCGAGCGTGACTTCACGGAGATGGGGCAGCGCTGACGCGCTCGCGCTGACCCGCCGGTCACAGGGTCCGGCGGTTTCGCAGCACGGGGAGCGTCGACCGCACCGACGCGACCTCGGTCGTGTCCAGGTCGACGACCAGCATGCCCGGGTCCTCGTCGAGTCCGTCGGTGACGGTTCCGGTCGGTGAGACCACGAGCGAGTGCCCGACGCCACGCGGCGCGGGGGAGTCGAGGACATCGCTCGGCACGGCCTGGTCGCACGCGACGACGTGGCTGGTCGAGTCGAGTGCGCGTGCCCGGGCGAGCAACGTCCACTGGTCGACCTTGCCCGCGCCGGCGCCCCACGACGCCGCGACGACGATCACCGTCGCGCCGAGGTCGGCCAGTCCCTGGAACAGCCCCGGGAAACGGATGTCGTAGCAGGTCGCGAACCCGACGCGGACACCGCCGACGTCGACGACCAGCGGGTCGGAACCCGGTGCGACGGTGCCGGATTCGAGGAAGCCGAACGCGTCGAACAGGTGGATCTTGTCGTAGTGCGCGTCCACGCCGCCGCCGGTGACGAGCAGGGTGTTGCGCACCCGTCCACCGTCGGCGGGGGTGAACATGCCCGCCACGACCGTGATCCCGACCCGCTCGGCGATGGCGCGGACGGCTGCCGCCCACGGGCCGTCGAGTGGTTCGGCGACGTCGTGGAGCGGACCGCCGAAGCACCGCATCATCGCCTCGGGGAACACCACCATCGCGGCCCCCGCCGCGGCGGCGCGGGTCGCGTGGTCGTCGACGATCGCGAGGTTCTTGTCGGGATCGTCGGTGCTGGAGACCTGGGCGAGGGCGACGCGGATGGTGGTCGTCACGGTGGTCACTCCTGGTGTGGTCGGTGTGGGACGGATATACATGTCGTATGCAAGCGATGTCGGGCCGGGAGAAGGCGTACCTGTTCGTCCGTGACGAGGTCCTCACATCCCCTGCGGCCACCGGGACGTTCCTCAACGAGCAGGACCTCGCCACCCGGATCGGCGTCTCCCGGACCCCCGTACGTGAGGCGCTGCTGATGCTGCAGTCCGAGGGGCTCGTCGAGATGGTCCCCAAGCGGGGTGCGCACGTCCCGGCCATGTCGGGACGCCAGATCGGTGAACTGATGGACCTGCGCGGTGTGCTCGAACGGCATGCCGCGACCAAGGCCCTCGCGCACGGGAGCGCGCCCGTCGAGGCGATGTCCGCCGCTCTCGCCGAGCAGGAGGCGCTCGTCGACTCGCGCGACACGGACGCGGCGACCCGCTTCATCGAGATCGACGGGCGTTTCCATCAGACGCTCGTCGACGCGGCCGCGAGCGACCTGCTGTCCCGCACCTATGCCGGCCTGCGCGCCCGGCAGCTCCGGGTCGGCGTGAGCGCCCTGTTCAGTGCGTCCGACCGGCAGCACCGTGTGTGCGTGGAACACCGGACGATCGTCGACGCCCTCGCCGCGGGCGACGAGGCGTCGGCGCACGCGGCGATCGACGATCATCTCGAGATCACGCTCGGAGTCCTGCTGCGGGCGTGAGGGTCTCGTCCTGCGCATGCAGTGTCGCGTAGTGCTCGTCCTCCGACGGGTCGGGATCGCGACCCAGCGCCAGTCCGATCAGCGTGAGGACACCGACGACCGCGATGTACCCGGCGATCGGGACCCAGCTGTCGGTCTGGTCGAGCAGCCACACGAAGATCAGCGGCGCCATCGCGCCGCCGAACACGCCGGCGATCGTGTACGCGAGTGAGCTCCCCGTCGACCGCAGGCGCACGGTGAACTGCTCGGTGACGAACGCGGCCTGCGGCCCGTACATGAAGGAGTGGAACGCCAGCCCGACCACCACGCCGAGGATGAGCAGCGGCAGCGAGTTCCCGCCGATCACGAGGAAGAACACGGCGCTCCACGCCACGCCGCCCACCGCCGCGACGGCGTAGACCAGTCGACGGTTGACGCGGTCGGAGACGGCGCCGGCCAGCGGGATGAGCCCGAGCTGGCATGCCGAGCCGACGAGGATCGCGGTGAGGACCTCGCTGCGGTCGAAGTCGAGGTGCTTGGTGCCGTAGGTGATGGAGAAGACGGTGAACAGCGCGTAGATGACGTCGGGCGCGATGCGCGACAGGATGCCGGCGACCAGCGGGCGTCGCTGGGTGCGGAACACCTCGCTGATCGGCGCCTCGGAACGATCGCCGCTGTCCTGCAGCGCCTGGAACACCGGGGTGTCCTCGAGCTTCAGGCGGATCCAGAGACCGAAACCGACCAGCACCGCGGAGAAGAGGAAGGCGACACGCCATCCCCACGACTCGAACTGGGCCTCCGTGGTCGCGACCGTCAGCAGGGCCAGCGCCCCGTTGGCGAGCAGGTTGCCGGCGGGCGGACCGATCTGGGCCGCCGACGACCAGAACCCACGCCGACGGGGATCGCCGTACTCGCTCGAGAGGAGGACCGCTCCGCCCCACTCGCCGCCGACCGCGACGCCCTGCGCGAAGCGCATCGTCACCAGGATGATCGGCGCGACGACACCGATGCTCGCGTAGGAGGGGATGAGTCCGATCGCGAAGGTGGTGACACCGATGAGGAGCAGCGTGATGACGAGCAGCTGCTTGCGGCCGATCACGTCGCCGAGTCGGCCGAACACGAACCCGCCGATCGGACGCGCGACGTACCCCACCGCGTAGGTGGAGAACGCCAGCAGCGTGCCGGTGAGCGGATCGTTGTCGGGGAAGAAGATGTCCGGGAACACCAGCGCCGCGGCGGCGGAGTAGACCGCGAAGTCGTACCACTCCAATGCGGTACCCGTGAGGCTGGCCGCGAACGCCTTGGCCAGCCCTTTCCTGTCCCCCGCGACGTGTGTGGTCATCACTGCTCCTTCGATGCCCGGGTGGATCTCACCCGTTGTCCGGCACCCATACTTGATGTATACAAGTCGTATGCGCAAGGGTTTCGGCGCATCGGCAACGAGAAAGTAACCAGAAGGGTCCCCCCTCATGCTGACGTTCACACTCCCCGACGGCTCGACCGAGTCCGTGGCACCCGTCGCACTGTTCAACGCGGGTTACGCGGGACGTGATCAGGAGGGGGTGGCCGCGCACATCGCCGAACTCGCCGAGCTGGGTGTCCCGGCCCCGACCGTGACGCCGGCGCTGTACCCCATCGCCCCCTACCTCGCGCAGCAGACAGACGAGGTGCACGTGCAGCACGGACGCACCTCCGGGGAGGCCGAGTGGGCGCTCGTCGTCCTCGGTGACTCCGACGAGGACGTCCTGCTCACCGTCGCGTGTGACCACACCGACCGCGACCTCGAGGTCCACAGCGTCGCCTGGAGCAAGAACGCCGCCCCGGACGTGGTCGGCCGCGGCGCATGGCGGCTGTCGGAGATCGCCGGACGCCTCGACGAGATACGTCTGCAGGCGTGGGCCGACGACGTGCTCATCCAGTCGGGGTCACTCGCCGATCTGCTCGCCCCGCAGTACTGGCTCGACGTGCTCCGCGAGCGCTACCTGCTGCGCCGGGGAACCGTGCTCGTGTCGGGCACGATCCCGATGCACGGCGGGGTCGACCAGTTCGCGCGGTCCTGGCGGGTCGAGATGTCGGATCCGGCGACCGGCGAGGTCCTCACGTGCGCATACCGGACCGTGGCGATGCCCGCACCGATCGGGTGAGTCCCAGGCCGTAGAGTCGTCGACGAACGCGCACCGTGTGCCACGTGTGCGGTGTCGAGACGAACGCAGGAGACGTCAGGTGACCAAGCCAGAGGTGGACTTCCCCGAGGGCCCCGCGCCGACGCAGCTCGTCGCCGAGGACATCATCGTCGGTGACGGCGACGAGGCCGTGCCGCACGGCCTCGTCGACGTGCACTACGTGGGGGTCGAGTACGAGACCGGTGAGGAGTTCGACTCCTCCTGGGACCGCGGCCAGTCCGCCAACTTCCCGCTGGACCGCCTCATCGCGGGCTGGCAGGAGGGCATCCCGGGCATGCGCGTCGGCGGTCGTCGTCGGCTGACCGTTCCCCCCGAGCTGGCCTACGGCCCCGCCGGTGCCGGCCACCGGCTGTCGGGCAAGACCCTCGTGTTCGTGATCGACCTGCTCGGCGTCGGCTGACCCGACCGAGCGCGTATTGCGCCCGCGCGGATCAGCTGCGGGAGTAGGGGTCGACCAACAAGCCGTCCTGCCCGCCGGGCCGTCGGTCGTGTGCGTCGACGACGGCCCGCGCGTGCGCGGCGAAGGGCGTCTGATGTGCGGCCGCGAGGCGACGCAGTTCTCGCCGCGCGGCGGCCGGATCCAGATCCAGTGTCGCGGCGGTGATCCCGACCGCCGTCGCGATCACTCCGTTGTCCCGGAGCAGGCGGTCGACGAGGTTCTCGACGGTGGTGGATCGCAGGTCGGTGACCCCCGCGGAGAGCGCTATCGCGGCGAGGTCGGCGAGGAGCTGACCGAGCATCACCGGCCGGTTGTCACCCCACGGGTCCGTCGTGTGGACGACCACCGACCCCACGGGCCGGTCCATGGAGCGGATGGGGAACGCGTGGACCGCGCGGAGCCCTGCGTCGCGGGCGCGGAGCCGGTAGCGCGGCCAGCGGTCGTTCTCCTCGTCGAGATCGGCGATCATGGCCACCGCCCCGTCCCCGGCTGCGGTGAGGCCCGGGCCCGAGGTCGACAGGGTCGGGTCGTCGAGCGCCGAGATGTCCCCGGCGGCCGCGACGGTCTCGGCACGGACAGGTCGGCGGGTGCGGTCGATGACGACGACCGCCGACGAGTGCGCCGCGAAGCCCCGCTGCGCGGCATCGGCGACGGCGTCCATCAATTCGGCCACGTCGAACGGTCTGGTCAGGCTGTGGACGATGTCGGCGACGGCGACCACCGAATGGCCGGGGACCGCCCCGTCCGCGACACCGCGGGTCTGCTCGCTCATGGGCGGTACTCACTCTCGATCTCGCGGAAGGTGCGGGTGCGCGTCACGATCTCCCCGGACAGGACGCTGATGGGTCGGCCGAGTCGGAACGAGGCCCCCTTCAACAGGTCCAGCGCCGCGTCGGTGGCGATCCCCAACTGCACCGCGATCATCCCCGCGGCGACATGGACGTCGTCGCGACCGAGGTGCTCGTCGGCGCCCTCGATGTACTCCTCGACGGAGTCGCCGGCCTCGGCGACATCGTCGACGTTGTGGCGGATGGTGACCGCGGCCAGACGGGCGCACACCTGCGCGGCCTGTCGTTCGTCGCGCTGGAGGTCACCCGGGCGGCGCCGGTAGAGCTCGAGGACACCCACCGTGAAGTCGTCGGCACTGACCGGCACCGCGAAGACCGCTCCGATGTCCATCGCACGCACCTCGGAGCGGAAGACGGGCCAGTGGTCGGTGACCGAGTCGTCGGCGAGCGCACCGACGAGGACGGGTTCCTGCGTCGTGAAGGCGTCGATACACGGACCCTCACCGAGGGTGAACTGCAGGTCGTCGAGATGGGCGGCGGTCACGTCGGTGGCGAAGACGAGGTCACGGGCGTCACCCGCCGACCCGAACACCGCTATCGCCGCACCGTCGACACCGGTGAGCCGCACCGCGGTACGGCACAACTCGTCGATACCGCGGAAGAGGACATGGTGCGCTCCGTCGTCGCGGTCCGGCACGCTCATCGGACTCGACCGGCCCGTGCGCGCCCCGTCGATTCCGTGGTCACCCATCATCGATTCCCACCGACTGCGGGCGTCAAACCGTCCGTCGGGGTCATGTGCGGGGGTGCTCATCAGGTCCCACGGCGCAGGACGAGCGGCAGCGCGATCCACAGGGCCGCGGCGACGACCGCGACCACGATGCCGACGATCAGTCCGGTCCCACGATCGACGACGACGTCGAAGATGAGCGTGATCACGCCGATGACGGCCACCGCGAGCAGCCCGAGACCGGCGATCGCGAGACGGTTGGCCCAGCGGACCAGCGCGTCGACCGCGTGCCGACGGAACAGGATCCGGTGCATCGCGACCGGCGCGACCACCAGGATCGTCGCCGCGACGGACGCGGTGGTGGTGACGAGATAGATCGTGACGTCACGGTCGGAGATCTGCGCGAAGCGCGCCTGGAACGGCAGCGTCAACAGGAACCCGGTCAGCAGTTGGATTCCGGTCTGCATGACGCGCATTTCCTGCAGCAACGACGACCAGTTGCGGTCGAGGCGCTCGGTGGGCGTCTCGCCCCGAGCGCGCTCGTTCCAGTCGTCGTCGTTCACGTCTCGATCTCAACACAGGCGGGTACCCGCCCGACATGGGAAACGCCGGAACAGACCAGCACGCCGTCGACCGCACGGCCGACCTGCGGTGGTGGCGGGCCGCCAACTACCTCGCCGTCGCACAGATCTACCTGAGCGAGAACGTGCTCCTGCGGGAACCGTTGCGCCCCGAACACATCAAGCCGCGGTTGCTCGGGCACTGGGGCACCTGCCCCGGACTGTCGATGCTGTACGCCGTGCTGAACCGCCACATCCGGGAGACCGGCGAGGACTGGATGTACGTGACCGGTCCCGGCCACGGCGGTCCGGCCCTGGTGGCCGCGACCTACCTCGAGGGCACGTACTCGCAGATGTACCCGGAGGTGTCCCGCGACGCGGACGGTCTGCGTCGCCTGTGCCGTCGGTTCTCGACGCCCGGCGGCATCCCCAGTCACGTGAGCGTCCCGACGCCGGGGAGCATCCACGAGGGTGGCGAGCTCGGCTACGCGCTCGTGCACGCCGCGGGTGCGGCGTTCGACCACCCGGACCTCACCGTCGCCTGCGTCGTCGGCGACGGCGAGGCGGAGACCGGGCCGCTCGCGGGCTCGTGGAAGCTGCCCGCGTTTCTCGACGCCCGCCGCGACGGCGCGGTGCTGCCGGTCCTGCACCTCAACGGCGCGAAGATCGCCGGACCGACGGTGCTGGCGCGGTCGACCGACGCCGAGGTCACCGAGTACCTGCACGGCCAGGGCTGGGACGTGACGATCGTGGCGGGGGACGACCCCGCGACCGTCATGGACGATCTCGCCGCGGCGGTCGCCTCCGCGTCACGACGCATCGGCGAGGCTCGGCGCTCGGCGCGATCGGGCGACCGTGCTCGACCGCGGTGGCCGGTGATCGTGCTCCGGACGCCCAAGGGGTGGACCGGTCCGCGTGAGGTCGACGGCACGCGTGTCGAGGGGACCCACAGGGCACACCAGGTCCCGCTGCCCGGAGTGCGCGAGAACCCGGATCACCTGCGGCAGCTGGAGGAGTGGCTGCGCTCGTACCGTCCCGAGGACCTGTTCGACGACGACGGCACGCTCGTCGACGATCTCGTCGCCCTCGCCCCCGACGGGGACAAGCGGATGGGCGCCACGCCGTACGCGAACGGGGGGCGAATACTGCGCGATCTCGACCTCCCCGACATCGGCGACCACGCCCTGGACGTGCCCCGGCCCGCCGGTGTCACGCACCCCACCACCGCCGTGCTGGGGGAGATGCTGCGAGAGGTGTACCGGCGCAACACCTCCGGCGACGGTGGTGGCACGTTCCGACTGTTCTGTCCCGACGAGACCGCGAGCAACAGGCTGCAGGCGGTCTTCGAGGTCACCGACCGGTGTTGGCAGCTGCCCGTCGACCCGGAGGCCGACGACAACCTGGCTCCCGACGGCCGGGTGATGGAGGTGCTGAGCGAGCACCTCTGTCAGGGGTGGCTCGAGGGATATCTCCTCAGCGGCCGCCACGGGATGTTCGCCACCTATGAGGCGTTCGAGATGGTGAGCGTGTCGATGCTGGTGCAGCACTGCAAGTGGTTGCAACACGCCCGCGACGTCGATTGGCGTGCGCCGGTCGCCTCGCTCAACGTGTTGTTGACGAGCACCTGCTGGCGCAACGACCACAACGGCTTCTCGCACCAGGGCCCGGGCCTCATCGACGCCGTGATCCCGTTGTCGCCGGAGGTGGTACGGGTGTGGCTCCCGCCCGACGCCAACACGTTGCTCGCCGTCTCCGACCACTGCCTGCGCAGTCGGGACCACGTAAACGTGCTGGTCGTCGACAAGCAGCCGCATCTGCAGTACCTCGGTCTCGAGGCGGCGCGCCGACATGCCGCCGACGGGATGTCGGTGTGGGATTGGGCGGGGACCGAGCACGGCGCGCATGCCGTCGACGTCGTACTCGCATGCGCCGGTGACGTCCCCACCGAGGAGACGCTCGCCGCGGCGCAGCTCCTCCGACAGCACTGCCCACTCTTGTCGACCCGGGTGGTCAACATCGTCGACCTCATGGCGCTCATCCCGCGTTCCGCGCATCCCCACGGCGTCGCGGAATCACGCTTCGTCGAGTTGTTCACGACCGCGACCGATGTCGTGATGGCCTTCCACGGATACCCGCGGGCGGTGCACGAGTTGCTGCACGGGCGCACCCGGGCCGACCGTTTTCACGTACGGGGGTTCAGCGAGCAGGGCACCACGACGACACCGTTCGACATGGTCGTCGTGAACGAGATGAGCCGCTATCACCTGGTGCTGGAAGCCCTCGCTCGCGCGGGGCGCGTGGTGCCGGGGGCCGACGAGCTCGCCGATCACTGCCGGTCCCAGCTGACGCGCCACCACGCCTATGTGCGTGAGCACTTCGAGGACATGCCCGAGATCCGTGACTGGGTCTGGGATCTCGGGAGATGAGCCACGTCTGCCGAGTGCCGGGGTGGGGTGGGTTCAGCCCTCCTCGACGCGCTCCAGGAGGAGGCGGACCGCGCAGTGCACCGTCGCCGCGAGGATGTCGGCGGGATCGCCGTCGAACTCGACGCGCTGGGTGCTCGCCCGCCCGCGGTCGACGACGCCGATCCACACCGTCCCCGGCGGCACGTCCTCGTCGGTCTCCGGACCGGCCTCGCCGGTCAGGGCGATGGTGAGGTCGGCACCGAACATCGTCGCCGTCGAGTGGGCCATCGCGCGTGCGGACTCCTCGCAGACGACGGAACCGTCGGGGACGTGCAGCAACGAGTGCTTCACCGAGGACCGGTAGGCGACGATCCCGCCCGCGTACCACTCACCCGACGACGGGGCCCGGCCGAGCTGGGCGGCGAGATTGCCGGCCGTCAGCGATTCACACGTGGCTATCGACCGGCCGCCGCGCTGCGCCACGTCGGCGAGCCGCTCGCACAGCTCGGTGGTCTCCTCGTCGACGGGCAGGTGCTGTTCGGGTTCGACGGTCATGCCCCGGCGGATGGCCGCGGCGGCGCGGTCTCAAACATCGTGCGGCGCGGCACCCGTGACACACTGCGGTGATGAGCAAGCACGCGTCCCGCCTGGTGGCGGGGGTCGACGTCGGCGGGACGAACATCGAGGTCGGACTGGTCGACGCCGACCACACGGTCGTCGACCGCGCGAAGGCGCACACCCCGACCGACGGCCCCGCCGCGGTACTGGACACGATCGCCGATCTCGTCGGCTCCCTCGACGACCGGCCGGCTGCGGTCGGCGTGGGGATCCCCGGTGTCGTGCACCGCGGTGACGTGCTCACCGTGCCGAACCTGGCCAACTGGACCAGCACCGTCGAGATCGGCGCCGAACTCGGCGACCGGCTCGACGTACCCATCGCGCTCGGCAACGACGCGAACGTCGGCCTGCTCGGCGAGCACCTGGCCGGGGCGGCCCGCGGCGTCGACGACGTCCTGGGGGTGTGGATGGGCACGGGCATCGGCGGGGCGCTGGTGCTGGGGGGACGTCTCTACGGCGGGACACGCGGTGCCGCAGGCGAGATCGGGCACGTCGTGGTGCAGGAACGCGGCGCGCTGTGCGGCTGCGGGCGGCGCGGGTGCGTGGAGGCCTACGCGGGGCGTCGGCAGATGGAGATCACCGCGACCGCCCTGCAGGAGGCCGGCCGCCGTACCCGACTGTTCGCGATCCGTGACGAGGTGGGCAAGCCGTCGGTCACGTCGAAGGTGTGGAAGAGGGCGCTCGACGAGGGCGACCCTGTTGCGACCGAACTGTTCGCGACGGCGATGGACGCGCTGGGCGTGGCCCTGGGGTCGACGCTGAACGTGCTCGACGTCGGTCTCGTCGTCATCGGGGGAGGGCTGGCGGAGAAGTTGGGTCAGGACCTCGCCGACCGCATCGCGACGGCGAGCGCCCCGTGGGTGTTGCAGTCCGATCCCGACCGGCGGTTCGTCGTGTCGGGACTCGGCGACGACGCCGGGATCGTCGGGGCCGCGTCACTCGCGCGCGACGGCCTCGGCTGATCCCGGCGTCACCAGTTCAGTAGCGGTCGCAGGTCGAGTAGATCAGTGCCACACGCTGATCGACGATCGGGCGGTACTGCTGCACCAGAGCCGCGATCCGCGGGTTGCGGTCCAGCAGTCCGGTGACCTCCTCGGTCCGTTGCGGCTCGGGCAGGACGACGATGCGCTCGAACTCGCCGCGCACGCGCGGGTCGTTCAGGTAGCCGGCGACCTCGGGCGAGGTCGCGGTCACGGCGCGTTCGACCTGCGCGGTGGTGCAGTTCGTGCCGGGGACACGGTCCTGGGGCGCTGCGGACGCGGTCGCGGCGGGGAGGGCCAGCGCGGCGGCGGTGCCGAATCCGGCGGCGGCCAGTGCGAGTGCCCGGGTGGCGCGGGCGCGGAACGGACGTCGAGTGGTCATGGAGGGAAACCCTTCGCGGACGGTGACGCGCTCGTCGGAGCCGGGGTTCTTCAGCGGCGCGTTTCAACAACTGTACCGCTGTGTCCGAAGTGCCCGGATCCGTCAGTCGTGTCGGGGCGGCGGGCCCCCGATCACGACCGTGAGGCGGGTACCTCCCCACGGGCTGTCGGACAGGCCGGCGCCGCCGCCGTGGAGTCGCGCCTGCTGCTCGATCAGCGCCAGACCAAGCCCGGATCCCGACTGCCGGCTGGTGCCCCGCTCGAAACGACGGAACAGACGCTCGCGGTCGGCGGGCGGGATCCCGTGGCCGTCGTCGTCGATGACGATCGCCACCGCGTCGCCCCGCGGTTCCACACCCACCCGCACCCGCGTGGCCTCGCCGTGTCGTACGGCGTTGGTGATCGCGTTGCCGACGGCCATCCGGATGCCGGTCTCGACGGCGTGAACGGGCACCGACTGCGGCGAGGCGAGGTCGATCTCGACACCGCGGTGGTGAGCCCGTGCCTCGGTGACGACGCGGTCGAGGACGTCGGCGAGGTCGATCGGTGCCCGGTCACGACCGCCGAGATCACCGTGCGCGAGGCTCTCCAGCGCGGCGAGCGTCTCCTGCACGCGGGCGTGCGAGCGCCGCAGGTCGGCGACGATCTCGGCGCGGGCCGCGGCGTCCGGCGCGTACGACTCGAGCACCTCGAGGTCGGTCCGCATCGCGGTGAGGGGTGTCCGCAGTTCGTGGGCCGAGACCGACGCGAAGTCGCGGGCGGTCACCAGTGCCTCCTGGGTGCGGGCGCGTTCGGTGTCGATGCGACGCAGCAGCGATTGCATCGCGGTCGCGAGTTCCTCGGCCTCCCGCGCACCCCGGACCTCGTCCAGCGCAGCGCGTTCCGGCGAGTCGGGACCGGCGTCGACGGGGATGGTCTCGGTCTGGCGGGCCAGTCGTCGCAACGGGCGGATCGCCAGACCCCCGAGCAGCCACGCCAGCAGCGCCGACGCCGCCACCGCGGACAGGCCGATCCAGAGCAGTGCCCGACGTTGCGAGTCGACGCGATCGAGCGTGGGCTGCAACGGGATCGCCACCGACGAGACGACCAGTCCGTTGAGCAGTCCCGAGTTCACGGCGTTGGTGGTCTTCACCCGGTAGGGGGTGCCGCCGATCGTGGTGTCGCCCTCCCCGACACCGCGTGCCGGGATCCGGGTGCCCGTGGTCTGCAAGACGATCCCGCCGAGGCGTGCGGTCGCGAGCGCGCCGTCGGAGACGCCCGAGGTGATGGTCTCGGTGTTCGACGTCGACAGGCTCGGCTGGAACGCCGCCGACAGGGTGTCGACGCGGGCGTCGAGCTCGCGGTACGCGCCGGTGCGCACCTGCACCCAGGCGACGGTGCCGATCGCCAGCACGATGAGGACGGTGACCAGTGCCGCGGCCGCGGTCACGCGAGTCCGGAGAGAGGGCGAGTGCCTGCGGCGCGGGGACGGTGACCCCCTGCGACCGCCGATCACGGGTGCGCCCGCAGGACGAATCCGACGCCGCGCACGGTCTGGACGACCCGCGGTTGGCCCTGCGCCTCGAGCTTGCGCCGCAGGTAGCCGATGAAGACGTCGACGACGTTGGTGTCGGCGGCGAAGTCGTAGCCCCACACCTGGCTCAGCAACTGCGTGCGGCTCAGCACCATGCCGGGGTGTTCGGCCAGCGCCACCAGCAGCTCGAACTCGCGGCGTGTCAGGTCGACGGGGTGGCCGTCGCTGGTGACCTGCCGCGCGTCGACGTCGACGGTGACGTGTTCGACGACGAGCGTGCGTCGCGGCGTCGCCGCCGGTGCGCCCGCGTCGGCTGTCGCCGGTCGTCGTCGCAGCAGCGCGCGCAACCGGGCGACGAGCTCACCGAGGTCGAACGGTTTGGTCAGGTAGTCGTCCGCCCCGGCCTCCAGACCGGTGATCCGGTCGTCGACGGTGGTCCGTGCCGACAGGACGCAGACGGGAATGTCGTCGCCGAGCGCGCGCAGCGCCGTCACGACCGCCACCCCGTCGAGGCCGGGCATGTTGATGTCGAGGACCAGCAGCGACGGTCGCCGTTCGGCGATGGCCCGCAGGGCCTGGGCGCCGCCGGTCGCGGTGTGCACGCGGAACCCGGCCAGGCGCAGGCCGCGCTCGAGCGAGTGCAGGACGTCGGGGTCGTCGTCGACCACCAGGACGTCGGCCGCGGTGTCGTCAGGACCGTCGGGGGGCGTCATGGCGGCCATTGTGCCCAACGTCGCTGGTCGGGGCCTGTGACGCCACCGCTGCGGCAGGATGGGGTGATGACGACCACCGCGCTGCTCTGGTTCCGCCGTGACCTGCGTCTGTCGGACCTGCCGTCGCTGCTCGACGCGACCGGGGCGGCCGATCGGGTGCTGGCGTGTTTCGTCCTCGACCCGACGCTGCTGTCGTCGTCGGGCGAGCGCCGCGTGCAGTTCCTCGGCGACTCCCTGCGCGATCTGTCGGACCAGCTCGACGGGCGGCTGCTGGTGGTGCGGGGCAAGCCGGAGAACCGCATCCCCGAGCTGGTCAAGGCCGTCGACGCGACCAGTGTCCACATCTCCAGCGACCACACGCCCTACGGCGTCGCGCGGGACAAGCGCGTCGCCGAGGCGCTCGGTGACGTCGAGCTCGCCGCGCAGGGGTCGCCGTACGCGGTCACCCCGGGCCGCCTGGCCAAGAACGACGGCGAGCCGTACAAGGTCTACACACCGTTCCTCCGCGCCTGGCGCGACCACGGCTGGCACTCACCGGCCGACACGGGTGCGAAGTCCGCGACCTGGGTCGACCCGGAGGACGTCACCTCGTCGAGACTGAAGGCCGCCGACATCCCCGATCCCGGCGTGGACCTGCCGCAGCCGGCAGGGGAGACCGCGGCGCTCGCGCGGTGGAAGCAGTTCGTCGACGGGACGAAGGACTTCGCGGAGCACTCCGTCGCCGACTACGACGACGTGCGCAACCGCCCCGACCTCGACGCGACGAGTCGGATGTCGGCGCACCTCAAGTTCGGCAACATCCACCCGCGCACGATGCTCGCCGACCTCGTCGACCTGGAGAAGAAGAAGGCGACGAAAGACGGTGCCACGGGCTACATCCGGGAGATCTGCTTCCGCGACTTCTACGCGACGATCATGCACCACTGGCCACGCAGCTCCTGGTGGAACTGGAACTCGCAGTTCGACGACATCGAGGTCGACACGGACGGCGAGGCGGAGAAGGCGTTCGAGCAGTGGAAGAAGGGCGCGACGGGGTTCCCGATCGTCGACGCGGCGATGCGCCAGTTGAACGAGTCCGGGTGGATGCACAACCGGCTGCGGATGATCGTCGCGTCGTTCCTGGTGAAGGATCTCCACCTGCCGTGGCAGTGGGGCGCGCAGTACTTCCTGCAGCAGCTCACCGACGGCGACATGTCGAACAACCAGCACGGGTGGCAGTGGACGGCGGGCTGTGGCACCGACGCGTCGCCCTACTTCCGGGTGTTCAACCCGACGACGCAGGGCGAGAAGTTCGATCCGGACGGCGATTTCGTGCGGCAGTGGGTGCCCGAGCTCGCCGACATCGCGGGCAAGGCCGTCCACCAGCCCGGCGACGACCGTCCCGACGACTACCCCGAGCCGATGGTCGACCACAAGGCCGAACGCGAGGAGGCGCTCGCCCGGTACCAGAAGGTCAAGAGCTGACGCAGTGAGTTCGGTTCACCGAACTTTTATCTTCGCCCCGGTTTGAAACCACAGGTTGGGTGTGCCACGCTGGGCGGATGGCGTTGGGGACCGATCCGCAGGTGACCGACCCCGTGCCGTCGCGCGCCCGTCGGGGGCGGTTCGCCGGCGTGGCACTGCTGGGCCCCGCCTTCGTCGCCGCCATCGCCTACGTGGACCCCGGCAACGTCGCCGCCAACGTGACCGCCGGCGCCCGCTACGGGTTCCTGCTGGTGTGGGTGCTGGTGATGGCGTGCGCGATGGCCGTGGTCATCCAGTACCAGTCGGCCAAGCTCGGCATCGTCACCGGTAAGACGCTTCCCGGGCTGCTGGGGGAACGGCTCCCGCGACGTCGCCGGCTCGCGTTCTGGCTCCAGGCGGAGGTGGTCGCCGCCGCCACCGACATCGCCGAGGTCGTCGGCGGTGCGATCGCCCTGCAGTTGCTGTTCGATCTCCCGCTCGTCGTCGGCGGGGTGATCGTCGGTGCGATATCCATGGCGCTGTTGGGGTTTCAGTCGCGCAGTCGGCAACGCGCGTTCGAGTCGGCGATCGGTGCCCTGCTGTCGATCATCGTCGTGGGGTTCCTGGCCGGGCTGGTCGTCGGCCCGCCGTCGCCCGGCGATGTGCTCGGCGGCCTGGTGCCGCGGCTGCAGGGCACCGACACGGTGCTGCTCGCGGCGAGCATGCTCGGCGCGACGGTGATGCCGCACGCGATCTACCTGCACTCCAGCCTCGTCATCGACCGGCACGGGCCGAGCACCGACGACACCCGGCGTCGACGACTGGTCCGCGCGACACGGTGGGACGTGACCGTCGCGCTCATGATCGCGGGTGCGGTGAACATCGCGCTGCTGCTGCTGGCCGCGCAGAACCTGCAGGGCCGCGCGGGCACCGACACCATCGAGGGTGCCCAGCGCGCCGTCGGTGACGCGATGGGACCCGTCATGGCCGTCGTGTTCGCGGTCGGACTGCTGGCGTCCGGGCTCGCCTCGACGTCGGTCGGCTGCTACGCCGGGGCCTCGATCATGCAGGGACTGTTGCGGGTTCGCGTCCCGGTGTGGATCCGCCGCCTGGTCACGCTCGTCCCCGCGCTGATCGTCCTCGGCAGCGGTGTCGACCCGACGTGGGCGCTGGTCATCAGCCAGGTGGTGCTCAGCTTCGGCATCCCGTTCGCGATCATCCCGCTCGGCCGGTACACGCGCGACCGCGCGCTGATGGGGTCGTTCACCGACTCCGGTGTCCTGCGCGTCGTGGCGATCCTGATCGCCACGGTGGTCGTCGCCCTCAACGTGGCGCTCATCGTCCTGACCGTCACCGGCAAGGGCTGACCACACCGCCCGGTCGAGGGTTGACGTGTCTCACATCACGCCCTACGGTGTGCTCAGCATCACGAATTGAAACGTTTCACAACGCTCAGATGGGCCACCGATGACCGCATCGCCACACACGCACGACACGGTCGAGCGCGTCGGGTTCGTGATGCAGATCCGTCCGGAGCGGGTCGCGGACTACCTCGTCGCCCACGAGGTGGTCTGGGCGGAGATGCTCGCCGCCCTGCGCGCAGCGGGGTGGGTCAACTACTCGCTCTTCCTCAGAAAGGAGGACGGACTGGTGTTCGGCTACGTGGAGACCGACGACTTCGATGCCGCCTGCGCGCGGATCGAGTCGACCGACGTGAACGCGCGGTGGCAGGCCCACATGCTCGAGTACTTCGTTCCCACCGTCGACCGCATGACGCGGCTGACAGGCTATTTCCACCTCGGCTGAACCGCGCACAACCGCGTCAGCCGACACATCCCACGTGAGAGAGCGTGCCATGAAACTGGGTTCCGAATCCACCACCGGGTGGAGGGCGACCATCTCGGTCGCCATGTCGAACTACATCGAAGCCGGGTCCATCATCGCCATCGCCACCAGCCTCGGCTTCTGGCAGGACCGGTTCGGGATCAGCGACTTCCTCGTCGGACTGTTGGCGGCGTTGAGCGCCAACGCGTTCGGTGCCGCGATCGGTGCCGCCCTCGGCGGCCCGCTGTGCGATCGGTTCGGTCGCAAGGCCATATACACCTACGACCTGCTCGTCTACATGGTCGGTGTCCTCGTCGCCGCCTGTGCGGTGAACTTCTCCATGCTGCTGATCGCGTTCGTGATCACCGGCATCGCGGTCGGGGCCGGGGTGCCCGCCTCGTGGACCTACATCGCCGAGCAGGCGCCCGAGCGCGAACGCGCCCGACACGTCGGCACCGCCCAGCTCGCGTGGTCGATGGGGCCGCTCATCGGGTTCGCGCTCGCCGCCGCACTGGCCCCGCTCGGGCTCACGGGCTCCCGGATCATCTTCCTCCACCTCTTCGTCGTGGCCGCCGTCGTGTGGTGGTTGCGGCAGGGCCTGCCCGAGTCGCAACTCTGGAAAGCCGACGAGACGACGCGGTCGGTCGAGACGCGGGATCGCTCGACACCGGCCGGAAGTCGACTCGCAGGCGGGATCCGGGGGCTGCTCACCGACCGCCGCAACCTCGGTGCACTGCTGTTCCTGTTCGGCGTCTACGGGATGTGGAACACCGTCGCAGGCCAGGCGGGGATCTTCATGCCCCGCATCTACGACGCCGCCGGCGTGGGCAGCGCCGTCACACAGGATCTCCTCCAGGTCCTCGTGTGGGGATGCACCGTCGCGGCAACCTATTTCGGCTTCATGAACCTCGCCGACCGTGTCTCCCAGCGAGTGCTGTACGGATTCGGCGCGGCACTGGGGATCGTCGGATGGATCCTGTTGGTGTTCCTCGGCGATCACGGCATGCCGGTGCTGCTGAGTTTCGCGATCCTGTGGGGCGTCTCCTCGGGCATCGGGGCGCAGGCGTTCTACGGACTCTGGGCCAGTGAGCTGTTCGCGACGCGGTACCGCGCCAGTGCCCAGGGTGTCCTGTTCTTCGCCGCCCGAGCCGCGGTCGGTGGCCTGAGCTTCGCGTTTCCGGTGATGTTGTCGGCGACGGGACTGTCGGTCGTCGGTCTGGTGCTCATCGGACTGCTCGTGGCCGCGCTTGTGGTCGGTGTCGTCGGGGCGCCCGACACCCAGGGCAAGACCCTCTCGCAGATCGAGAGCGACCGCTACGGGACGCCGGTCGTCGGAGCGGCCGACACGTCGGTCGTCACGACCTCCCTCGTGGCAGATGTCGCCACGCCCCAGGCCGATCCGACACTCACGATGGGACGCCCGGCATGAGCCGGCATGACCTCGACCTCCTCGACAACCTCGCGATTGAACTGCCGTCATGGGCATTCGGGAACTCGGGCACCCGGTTCCGCGTGTTCGAGACGCCCGGTACCCCGCGCACCGTCCACGAGAAGATCGCCGACGCGGCGCAGGTCCAGCGCGTCACCGGACTCGCACCGACGGTCGCGCTGCACATCCCGTGGGATGCGGTCGACGACTACGCCGAGCTGTCCCGGTACGCCGGAGATCTCGGCGTGGGTCTCGGCACGGTGAACTCGAATACTTTCCAGGACGCCGACTACAAGCTCGGCAGCCTCACCCACGTCGACAAGACCGTGCGACAGAAGGCCATCGACCACCACCTCGAGTGCATCGAGGTGATGGACCGGATCGGCTCCCGCGACCTCAAGATCTGGCTCGCCGACGGGACGAACTACCCCGGCCAGGGGGACATCCGTGGCCGGCAGGACCGCCTGGCGGAGTCGCTGGCCACCATCTACCAGCACATCGGTGACGACCAGCGAATGGTGCTCGAGTACAAGTTCTTCGAGCCCGCCACGTACATGACGGATGTTCCCGACTGGGGCACCTCCTACGTGCACGTGACCGCGCTGGGCGAGCGCGCGATGGTGTGTCTCGACACCGGGCACCACGCGCCGGGGACGAACATCGAGTTCGTCGTCGCGCAACTGCTGCGACTGGGCCGGCTCGGGTCGTTCGACTTCAACTCACGCTTCTATGCCGACGACGACCTCATCGTCGGGGCCGCGGACCCGTTCCAACTCTTCCGGATCATGTTCGAGGTCATCCGCGGTGGCGGACTCGACACCGGGTCACCGGTCGCGCTGATGCTCGACCAGTGCCACAACATCGAGGAGAAGATCCCCGCACAGATCCGGTCTGTCCTCAACGTCGAGGAGATGGCGGCCCGCGCGCTCTCCGTCGACGTCGACGCCCTCACCGCGGCGCAGGAGGACGGAGACGTCCTCGGGGCGAACGCAGTCCTCATGGACGCCTTCTACACCGACGTCCGGCCGATGCTCGCCGAGCGTCGCGAACGACGGGGTCTGCCGTCCGACCCGATGGCCGCCTACGCCGCCTCGGGATATCCCGAGTCCATCGTCGCCGATCGTGTCGGCGGCACCCAATCCTCCTGGGGAGCCTGAGCAGTGACCACCCACACCACCGCCGAGACCACCGTCGCCGGGCTCATCGCGCGGTCCAACCGCCTCGGCGCGGATCCGAAGAACACCAACTACGCCGGCGGGAACACCTCGGCGAAGGGCACCGACATCGACCCCGTCACCGGGCAGCCCGTCGAGCTGCTGTGGGTCAAGGGTTCCGGCGGCGATCTCGGGACCCTCACCGAGAAGGGACTCGCGGTCCTGCGTCTCGATCGTCTCCGGGCGCTCGCCGGCGTCTATCCGGGTGTCGAGCGCGAGGACGAGATGGTCGCGGCGTTCGACCACTGCCTGCACGGCCGTGGCGGCGCCGCCCCGTCGATCGACACCGCGATGCACGGACTCGTCGACGCGGCGCACGTCGACCACCTCCACCCGGACGCCGGCATCGCTCTGGCGACGGCGGTCGACGGCGAGGAACTGACCCAGAAGATCTTCGGCGACCGCGTCGTCTGGGTCCCGTGGCGACGTCCCGGCTTCCAGCTGGGTCTCGACATCGCAGCGATCCGCGACGCCAACCCGCAGGCGATCGGGACCATCCTGGGTGGGCACGGGATCACCGCCTGGGGCGAGACCTCCGACGAGGCGGAGGCCAACTCGCTGTCCATCATCGCGACCATCGAGGAGTTCATCGCGAGTCACGGCAGCGAGCACCCGTTCGGGACACCTCTCGACGGTCACGAGCCGTTGCCCGTCGACGAGCGTCGGACGAAGGCGGCGGCCCTGGCGCCGTTCCTCCGTGGCCTGGTGTCGTCCGACAACCGCCAGGTCGGGCACTTCGTCGACTCGGATCCGGTCCTCGAGTTCCTCTCCTGCAGCGAGCATCCGAGGTTGGCCGCGCTCGGCACCAGCTGCCCCGACCACTTCCTGCGCACGAAGGTGGCGCCGCTCGTCCTCGATCTGCCCGGCACGGCGCCCGTCGAGGAGATGCGGGAGCGGCTCACCGAGCTGCACGCCCGGTACCGGCAGGACTACCGCGCCTACTACGACCGCCACGCCGACGCGGACTCACCCGCGATGCGTGGTGCGGACCCGGCCATCGTCCTGATCCCCGGCGTGGGGATGTTCAGCTTCGGTCGCGACAAGCAGACGGCGCGGGTCGCCGGCGAGTTCTACCTCAACGCCATCGCGGTGATGCGGGGGGCGGAGGCCATCTCGCGCTACGCGCCGATCGACGAGTCCGAGAAGTTCCGCATCGAGTACTGGAGCCTCGAGGAGGCGAAGCTGGCACGCATGCCGGCGCCGAAGCCACTCGCCACGCGGATCGCACTGGTGACCGGTGCGGCGTCGGGGATCGGCAAGGCCATCGCCTCGCGACTCGCGGCCGAGGGCGCCTGCGTCGTGGTCGCCGACCTCGACGCGGAGAAGGCCGTCGCCGCGGCCGCGGAGATCGGTTCCCCCGACGTGGCCGTCGGGATCACCGCCGACGTCGGCGACGAGGACGCGGTGCAGGCTGCGGTCGACGCGACCGTGCTGGCCTTCGGCGGCATCGACATCGTCGTCAACAACGCCGGCCTGTCGTTGTCGAAGGCGTTGCTGGACACCACCGCCGAGGACTGGGATCGTCAACACCGCGTGATGGCGCGCGGATCCTTCCTGGTGTCCCGGGCGGCCGCCCGACCGTTGATCGACCAGGGCCTCGGTGGCGACATCCTCTACATCTCGTCGAAGAACTCGGTGTTCGCCGGACCGAACAACATCGCCTACTCGGCGACCAAGGCCGACCAGGCACATCAGGTGCGTCTGCTCGCCGCGGAGCTGGGGCAGCACGGCATCAAGGTGAACGGCATTAACCCCGACGGGGTGGTCCGCGGCTCGGGGATCTTCGCCGGCGGGTGGGGCGCCCAGCGTGCGGCCGTGTACGGCGTGGCCGAGGAGGACCTCGGCGAGTTCTACGCCCAGCGCACCCTGCTCAAGCGTGAGGTGCTCCCGGAGAACATCGCCAACGTCGCCTTCGCCCTGTGCAGTTCGGACTTCTCGCACACGACCGGACTGCATGTGCCCGTCGACGCCGGTGTCGCCGCCGCGTTCCTGCGATGACCGCCGGGGAGATCGTCGCCGTCGACCTCGGGGCGACGAGCGGCCGGGTGATGCTGGCGTCGGTCGGCCCCGACCGGCTGTCCCTGCGCCAGACGGCGAGATTCCCCACCGGCCCGATGCGTCTCTGGCAGGGTGACCGGACCGCCCTGGTGTCGGACCTGCCGGGGATCGTCGCCCATGCTGTCGAGGGACTGGCCGTCGCGGCGCGCGCCGCGGACCACGTGCACGCGATCGGTGTCGACTCGTGGGCCGTGGACTACGGACTGCTCCGCGACGGGCGGCTGCTGGGGCTGCCGTACCACTACCGCGACACGCGGTCGGAGAGCGGTGTGTCGGCAGTGCACGCGGTGGTCACGCCGGAGGATCTGCACGCGCGCAACGGCTTGCAGTTCCTGCCGTTCACCACCGTGTACCAACTGGCCGCCGACGAATTCACGGGAGTGCTCGACGGGGCCGAGCGTGCGTTGCTGATCCCGGACCTCGTCGCGTACTGGCTCACGGGCGAGATGGTGACCGAACGGACCAACGCCTCCACCACCGGTCTACTCGGGATCGACGGACGCTGGGACGACGACCTGTGCCGCCGGGTGGGTCTGCCGACCGGGCTGTTCCCCGACCTGGTCGAGACCGGGTCCGACGTCGGTCCGATCCTCGCCGGCGTCGCCGAGGCGACCGGTCTCGACGGCGGCACCCGAGTCGTGTCGGTCGCGACCCACGACACCGCGTCGGCCGTTGTCGCGGTGCCCATGGATCCCACACGGGCGGCGTACATCTCCTGCGGTACATGGGGTCTGGTGGGCGTCGAGCTGGACGGACCGGTGGCCTCCGACGCCGCGCGGACGGCGGGCTTCACCAACGAGGTGGGCGCCGACGGCCGGGCCCGATTCCTGCACAACGTGATGGGCTTGTGGCTGCTCAACGAGAGCGTCGAGCACTTCCGTCGACGGGGGCACGTCGCCGACCTCGCGACCGTGCTCGACCAGGCTGCGGACCTGCCCACGTCCGACGCGGTGATCGACGTCGACGACCCGCGTTTCGCTGCGCCCGGTGACGTCCCGGTCCGGATCGACGACTGGCTCACCGAACGCGGTCTGCCCGTCCCGGGCAGCCCCGCTGCGACCGTGCGTCTGATCGTCGACAGTCTCGCTGTCGCCTTCGCCGACGCGGTCCGGAGCGCCGGCGACCTGTCCGGCGTCCCCGTCGCAGCCGTCCACATGGTGGGCGGTGGCGCGCAGAACGCGCTCCTGTGTCAGTGCGTCGCCGACCGGCTCGGGATGCCCGTCCTAGCGGGGCCGGTCGAGGCCACCGCCATCGGCAACGTCCTCGTGGCCGCACGCAGCCAGGGACTGGTCGCGGGCGGACTCGACGCGCTGCGGGAGATCGTCCGACGACAGTGCGCGGTCCGTCGCTTCGTTCCCCGGTCGACGTCGACCCGAACGTCCCGTCGACGCGACGCCCACCTCCTACCCTCGACGGCACCGGCCGTCGACCCCGGAAAGGTTCTCTCGTGACCCGTACCGATGTGCTGCGCCGCCGCGTGCCGCGCCCGCGCGACCTGGCCCCGCTCATGCAGTTCAAGAAGCCTCAGTTCGACGCGCGACGCCGGCGCCTCGAGGCCGCTCTCACCATCGAGGATCTCCGACGCATCGCCCAGCGGCGGACACCCAAGGCGGCGTTCGACTACACCGACGGTTCCGCCGAGGCCGAACTATCGATCGCCCGGGCCCGCCAGGCGTTCCGCGACATCGAGTTCCACCCGTCGATCCTGCGCGACGTCGCCGAGGTCGACACGTCGAGGCGCATCCTCGGTGGGCCGTCGGCGTTGCCCTTCGGCATCGCCCCGACCGGCTTCACCCGCATGATGCAGACCGAGGGTGAGTTCGCCGGTGCCCGGGCTGCGGCGCGCGCGGGCATCCCGTTCTCGCTGTCGACGATGGGCACCGCGTCGATCGAGGACGTCCGTGACGAGAACCCGCACGGGCGCAACTGGTTCCAGCTGTACATGTGGAAGGACCGCGCCCGGTCGATGGCCCTGGTCGACCGGGCGGCCGCCGCTGGTTTCGACACCCTGCTCGTCACGGTGGACGTGCCCGTCGCGGGGGCGCGTCTGCGCGACAAGCGCAACGGCATGTCGATCCCGCCCGCGCTGACCCCGGCGACGGTGGTGAACGCACTCCCGCGGCCGAGATGGTGGATCGACTTCCTCACCACCCAACCGCTCGCGTTCGCCTCACTGGACCGCTGGTCGGGGACGGTGGCCGAGCTGCTGGACACCATGTTCGACCCGACGGTCACGTTCGAGGATCTGGCCTGGATCCGGGACCAGTGGCCCGGCAAGGTCGTGGTGAAGGGCATCCAGACCCTCGCCGACGCGCGCGACGTCGTCGATCTCGGGGTCGACGGCATCGTGCTGTCGAATCACGGCGGTCGACAACTCGATCGGGCGCCGATCCCGTTCCACCTCCTGCCCGAGGTCGCCGACGAGCTGGGCGACCGGACGGAGATCGTCGTCGACACCGGGATCATGTCGGGCGCGGACGTCGTCGCGTGCATCGCGATGGGAGCGGACTTCACCCTCGTCGGGCGCGCCTACCTGTACGGGCTGATGGCGGGGGGTGAGGCCGGTGTGGACCGTGCCATCGCGATCCTCACCGAGCAGATCACCCGAACCATGCGGCTGCTCGGCGTCACATCGCTGGATCAGCTCGGGTCGCGGCATGTCACGCAGCTCGTTCGTCTCGCGCCTCGCGTCGCGGGGGTGCGACCTCTGGTGTGATGGATGTGTGGCTGTGAGCATGCGGGACGTCGCGACGGCGGCCGGGGTGTCGCTGGGGACGGTGTCCAACGTGCTCAACGCGCCCGAGAAGGTGGCGTCGACGACCGTCGAGCGGGTCCACGCTGCCATCGACGAGCTCGGGTTCGTCCGCAACGACGCCGCCAGACAGTTGCGCGCGGGTCGATCCCGCAGCGTGGGACTCGTCGTGCTCGACATCGGCAACCCGTTCTTCACCGACATCGCGCACGCCGCGACCGGCCGCGCCCGTGAACACGACCTGACCGTCCTGCTCGGCACCTCCGGCGACGACCCGAGGATCGAGAGGGCGTTCATCGATGCCTTCGACGAGCAGCGCGTACACGGACTGCTCCTGTCGCCCGTGGGGGAGTTGCCCGAGCGGCTTCACCGGCTGCGCAGGCGCGGTACGCCGGTGGTGCTGGTCGACCGCGACGGTCGCGGCACACCGTTCCACTCGGTCGCGGTGGACGATGTCGCCGGGGCGACGCTGGCCGTCGCCCACCTCTGCGACGTCGGCCGCCGCGCGATCGCCTTCGTGGGCGGACCGTCGGGACTCCGACAGGTCCGTGATCGTCGGCAGGGTGCCGAGGAGGTCGTCGGTCGACACCCCGGGGCGCGGCTCGAGGTCATAGAGACCCCGGCCCTGTCGGTGCTCGCCGGCCGCGCGGTCGGAGACGCGCTGCTGCGTCGTCCACCCGCCACGCGCCCGGATGCGGTGTTCTGCGCCAACGACCTGCTCGCGATCGGTCTGCTGCAGGCGCTCACCATGACCGGCGATCTCCGCGTCCCCGACGACATCGCGTTGATCGGCTACGACGACATCGAGTTCGCGTCGTCCACCGTGGTCCCCCTGTCGTCGGTCCGGCAACCGACGGGTGCGATCGGATCGGCCGCGGTCGACCTGCTCGTGGAGACCCGGGCAGACGTCGACGCCGAGGAACCGACCCACGTGTTGTTCACCCCCGAGCTGGTCGCACGGCGGTCGACGACCGGGTGAGCTCCCTCCCGAGGAGATCGGCGGGGGTACTGCCCGGCGGGAGTCACCCCTTCTTGAGGTCCGGGTTCTCCTGGTACACCTCGGAGAGGAGGGACATGTCGAAGATGTCCGCGGCCTTGATGTCGTAGCCGGCCTTCGCCAGCGCCTCGATGTTCTCGGCGATCAGCGCGTCGGTCATGGTCAGCAGACCGTTCGCCTTGGTGTCGGCGGACACGACCAGGTCGTTCTGCGCGGTCGCCTCCTTCGTCTGGTCGTCCACCTTGAGGCCCAGGTTCTTGCCGTAGACGTTCACGGCGAGTTCCGCGGACGCGCGGGGATCGGCGACCGCGTCGTTCCAGCCCTGGATCTCGGCCTTGAGGAACTTCTTCAGGAGGTCACGCTCGGAATCGATGGTCTCCTGGCGCACCACGAGGGTCTCCGCGACCAGCGGCAGGTTGTGGTCGGCGAAGAGCAGCGTCGCGGTGGGAAAGCCGTTCGACGCCAGCGTGATCGGCTCGTTCGTGCTGTAGGCGACCCACCCGTCGACCTCGCCCTTGGTCAGCGGCGTGGGGTCGTACTGCACGGTGATCTTGTCGACGTCGCTCTCGCGCAGGCCGTTGGCCGTGAGGAGGGCCTTGAAGACGTTCTCGTTCGACGCCTGCACGCCGATCTTCTTGCCCTTCATCTCCGCCGGGGTGGTGATCGGCGCCTTCTCCGAGGACATGATGCAGAACGGGTTCTTCTGGTACGTGGCGGCGACGGTCTTGAGCTTGGCGCCCTGCAGGATCACCGGTGCGGTGAGCTGGGGTGCGGTCATGCCGATCCACACCTTGTTCGACGTCAGGCCCGTCTCGACACCCGTACCCGCACCACCGCCGGTGACCAGTTCGGGATCCGGCGTGAACCCGGCTGCCTTGTAGTACCCCTTGTTCAGGGCGTGGTACTCCCCGGCGAACTCGATGTTCTTGATCCACGACAGCTGGACCTTCTTGGCGCCGCCCGACGACGAGGACGACGACCCGCTGCTGCAGGCCGCGAGAGCACCGGATGCGCCGAGCGCGCCGGCGGCGCCGCCCGCGAGCAGCGAGTACCGGAGGAAGGAACGACGGTCGACGCTGAGGGACATGGGATCTCCGTTCGGATGGGACGAGACGATGGACGTGGCGGGAGGGTGATCAGGAGGGTGCGGTGCCCATGCGGGACAGGACGACGGCCTCCAGCACCCCGACGACCGCGTAGAGCACGATCGAGCTGACGGTGATGACGACGACCGACGCCCACAGCTCGTCGTAGGCCGCCGCGGGCAGTGCCTGCTGCAGGCTCGCGCCGAGACCCTTGTTGGTGCCGAGCCATTCGCTGACGGTCGCGCCGATCATGGCGCCGGGCACCGAGATCTTCGCCGCGGCGAACAGAGACGGGACCGCGGCGGGCAGCGCGGCCATCCGCAGCGTGGTCGTGCGTGTGCCGCCGTACGCGCTGATGACGTCGGAGATCTGTCGGGGTGCGCCGGCGAGACCGGTCATGATCATCACCAGTGCCGGGAAGAACACGATGATGCCGCCCATCACCGCCACACAGGCGGGCCCTCGGCCGACGATCATCGTGATCAGCGGCGTGATGGCCACCAGCGGCACCGACCGCATCAGCATCGCGATGGGCATGAAGGTCTGGGCGGCCGGGCGCGACAGGGTGAACACCGCCGCGACGACGACCGCGGCGATCATCCCCGTGACGAACCCGATCCCGGTGTCGCCGAGCGTGACCCAGAGACGGTCGAAGAGCTCGCTGCGATTCGCGGCGGAGTCGGGATCCGTCACCAGGTACGCGAACACGTCGAGCGGGGTGCGTCCGATGATCGGCCCGACGTCGGGGAACGCCAGGAGGAACAGGACCCAGATCACGACGATGAGGACCAGCGACCCCAGCAGCGACAGCAGCAGGCGGGCGGTCGGACCCAGCCGAACGGCCACCGTCGGCCGGGACGTCGCGCTCACCATGCCTGCCCCCCGCGAGCCCACCGGCCGACGACCCGTGCCACGACGGCGACCGCCGCGTACCCGATACCGGCGATCGCGCCGGCGATGAGCGCGATCGCCCACACCTGGGGAATCTCGGCCGCCTGCTGCGCGAGGATCATCGCCGGGCCGATGCCCTGTTCGGGTGCCGACAGGAACTCGCCGAGCACCGCGCCGAGCACGGCGGCCGGGGCCGAGATCTTGAGTGCCGCCAGCGTGTTCGGCAGGGCGGCGACGACGCGGACGCGGAACAGCTGGGCGAACGGCCCACCCCCGTAGACCCTGATCAGGTCGAGCTCGGCGGGGTTCGGTGACCGGAGACCCGACAGGGTGCCGATCATCGTCGTGAAGAACACGGAGATCGCGGCCAGGAACACGATCATGGTCTGCACCTCGGCGAACGCGACCTGGATGATCGGGGCCACCGCGATCAGCGGTGTGCAGTAGCTGATGATCGCGAGCTGTGTCGCCAGACCCTCGATCGCGGGCACCACCACGACGATCAGGGCGATGACGATGGCGAGCCCGTTGCCCCACAGGAACCCTCGCAGGGCGAGTTCGACGGTGGGGGTGACGTTCGTGGCGTAGAAGTCGCCACCCTGGTCGCCGATGGCCCGCAGCACCGCCAGCGGTGTCGGGATGGTGCCGCGGAACCACTCGAACACCCCGGCGACGGTCCACAGTGCGATCACCGCGACGATGCCGAGCGCGCCTGCGCCCCAGCGGGATCCCGCGGTCCGCGCACCCGACCACCGGGTGCCGGGCAGGGGTCCGGGTTCGGCGGCGATGTCGGCCGTGGTGGGCTCGACGACCGCGGTCATCCCGCGGTCCCGGTCGATGCCGCGGCCGCGTCGGTGCGGCGGCCGAACAGGACGCCGCTGAGGTGGTCGTGCAGGGCGTGGAACTCCGGCGTCCGCAGCATCTCGGGCACGCGGGGCCGGGGGAGGTCGATGGGGAGCACCTCGACGACACGTCCCGGGCGGGGGCTCATCACCGCGACCTCGTCGGACAGGAACACCGCCTCGGCGATGCCGTGGGTGACCATGAGCGTGGTGGCCGGCTTCTCGGTCCAGATGCGCAGCAGCTCGTCGTTGAGGCGCTGCCGGGTCATGTCGTCGAGGGCGCCGAACGGCTCGTCGAGCAGGAGGGCGGTGGGCCGCACGACGAGCGCGCGGGCGATCGAGACCCGCTGTCGCATGCCGCCCGACAGTGTGGCCGGCTTGGCCTTCTCGAACCCGGAGAGGCCGACGAGCTCGATGAGTTCGGCGACGAGGTCGTCGTCGGCGGGCATGCGCGCCACCTGCAGCGGGAGCTTGATGTTCGCCTCGACGCTGCGCCACGGCAGGAGGGCCGAGTCCTGGAACGCGATGCCGAGGCCGTGGTCGCGTTGCAGATCACGCGGCGACTTGCCGTTCATCAGCGCCGTACCGGCACTCGGTGACTCGAGGCCCGCGAGGATGCGCAGGACGGTGGACTTCCCGCATCCCGACGGGCCGAGCAGGGAGAGGAACGATCCCTCCGGGGTCCTCAGTGTCACGTCCTCGAGCGCCGTCACCGAGGTCTTTCGCGAGCCGAAAGTCTTGGTCAGCCCGGAGATGTCGACACCGGTGCCGGCCGGAGGTGTCCGTGCCGGCACCGGTGCCGGGGTGGTCGGCTCCTGCGTCATGAGGGGTGACGGTAGGAGCCGCCTGTTGCTGGGGTGTTACCCCGCCATTACGCCGTCTCGACCGGCGCTCGCGGTGTGTCCCGGGAGCGGCCCAGCAGCGCCTCGGACCACTTCACCCGGCTGCCGGTCCGCAGGATCGAGCGCTGGTAGATCCGCGACGCCGTCCAGGTGGTGGCCGCGCAGGCCGCCAGCATGATGAGGACGGTCCCGATGACCTGGACGACGCTCGCGTCGCCGGTCGCGATGCGCATCGGCATCAGCGACGCGGAGAACGGCGGTATCCAGGACAGGATCGTCATCGGGGTCGAGGTGATGGCGTTGATCCCGAAGATGCCGGCGTAGAGGACGCCCAGCGCCAGGAACGTCAGCGGCAGCGTGGTCGACCCGGCCTCCTCCTGCCGCGACACCATCGAGCCGGCCGCGGCGTACAGGGTGGCGAAGAACAGGAAGCCGAGCAGGAACCACACGATGACGGCGACGAACATCGACACCGCGGTCGTCGGGACCGTCAACAGTCCGGTGGCCGAACCGGTGATCAACCCGGCCCCGGCGAGGATCACGAGCTGTCCCAGCAGGATCGCGCCGATGCCGAGGATCTTGCCCCAGAGCAGGTGCAACGGCTTGATCGTCGCGAGGAGGATCTCCACGATCCGCGACGACTTCTCCTCGACCACGCCGACGGAGATCATGCCGCCACCCTGCATGATGACGATGAGCAGCAGGATCACCCCGATGTAGGCGATCGCGAGCCGTTGTCCCTCATCGGGTTTGGTCACCGTCGTCTCGGTCACCGACAACGTCGACGACGCGGCGGCCGCCGAGGTGACCGCGACCGGGTTCGCACCGGCCGAGGTGATCGCCGACCGCAGGCCGGACTGGGAGACCGCGGTGCGGATCAGCGTCTCGGCCGAGCCGGACAGCCCGTCCTTCGTGATGGCGGTGAAGGCCGTCGACGACCCCGGGGCGTTCGCGACGAGAGCCGCTGTGACGTCGCCGGACTCGACCTGCGACCGCGCCTCGCCGGGTGTCGCGAGGGATCGGATGTCCACGTCGCTCCCGGTGAGCCGTCCGGCCTGGGTGAGCGCGTCGGACACGGGGCTGCCCGCCGCGGCGACCACGCCGATCTTGGTCGCGTCGTCGCCGCCCTTGCCGACGAACTGCGCGGCGACGACGAGGCCGCCGATGATGAGCACGAGCAGCAGCGCGTTGATGATGCGGAAGGACTTGGTCGAGACCCGCGTGGTGATCTCGCGTCGGGCGACGAGCGCGATCGCCCGAGCGGCGCCGGTGTCCGCGCCGTGTGTCGGGGTGCCGGTGGTCTGGACGGCGGGAGTCGGATCGGGGCTCAGGGTGCTGGTCATGCCGACACCACCTCTCGGAACAGCTCGGTCAGGTCTGGGGTGCGCGGGGTGAAGCGGCGCACGGGCCCCTGCGCGAGCGCGGCGCGCAGGATCTGCTGGTCGTCGACGTCGGGGGCGACCCCGACGACGGTGGTGTCGGGTCCGGTCACCCGCACCGAGGTGACGCCGGGCAGTCCGCCGGCCCAGTCGTCGACGGTGGTCGGGCCGGCGATCTCGATCTCGACGCCCCCGTGCGCTCGCAGTTCGTCGACGGTGCCGAGTGCCCGCATCTCACCCTTCGCGATGATCCCGACGCGGTCGCACAGGCGCTGCACCAGGTCGAGCTGATGGCTGGAGAAGATGACCGGGACACCCTGTGCCGCCTTCTCCTTCAGCACGTCGCTCATCACGTCGACGGCGACGGGGTCGAGCCCGGAGAAGGGCTCGTCGAGCACGAGCACCGCGGGGTCGTGGACGAGTGCCGCGGCGAGCTGGGCGCGCTGCTGGTTGCCCAGGCTGAGGTCGTCGACGGTGTCGTCGATGCGGTCGGCGATGCCGAGCCGGGTGAGCCAGTCCTGGACGGTGGACGCGGCGTCGGTCCGGGACAGACCGTGCAGCTCGGCGAGGAATCGCAGCTGCTCGCCGACCTTCATCTTCGGGTAGAGGCCACGCTCCTCGGGCATGTAGCCGATCCGACGGCGCAGGGCCAGGTCGATGGGACGGTCACCGAGGGAGACGGTCCCGGAGTCGGCGGAGAGCACACCGAGGACGATGCGCATGGTCGTCGACTTCCCGGCGCCGTTGCTGCCGACGAATCCGAAGATCTCGCCGGGGTGGACGGTGAAGGTCATGTCCCGCAGGGCGGTCAGGTCACCGTATCTCTTGGTGAGACGGTCGATGATCAGGGGGTCGCTCACGATCGTCCTCTCTGTGGTGGGGTCTGCTGTCCGGTCACCAGGGGGCCGGTGCCGGGGGATCGAGGGGGTCGTCGCGTCGTGGCGACGTGCTCGCGTCGGCGGCGACGCGGGGCTGCTCGGCGTGTGTGGGTTCCGGTTGTGCAGGGTCCGTCTGTGCAGGGTCCGTCTGTGCGGTGTCGCGGCCGGGCTCGGCGAAGTCCTCGGGGTCGGGATCCTCGGTCCACCACGCGAGCAGCAGTGTGGGACTGCACGTGCCGATCAGGAGGAAGGTGATGAGCAGGATGCCGAAGCCGTAGACGGTGTTCCCGCTGACGGACTCCCGCGCCGATCCCACGGCGATGAGGACCAGGTAGGGGATGAACATCAGGCTGAACACCACGAGGTAGCCGATGGACCGCGCCGAGTTGCGCTTGGCGAGTTGCAGTTCGTCGAGGGAGGCCACCGGCGCCTCGGCGATGTTGCCCGTGACGATGCCGAGCAGTTTGAGGAACGTGACCGTCCCGAGGAGGCCCAGGAGGAACGGCACGAAGAACCACGTCGGGGTGAGGAACGACAGGGTCGTCGCGACGAGCAGCAGCGCCAGGGACGCGAGGACGCCGCTCGCGAGGATCCGTGCGCCCCGTCGATTGCGCATCCCGGTGAGCCGGTGGGCGTGCCGCCGGGTCGAGCGTTCGTAGCGGCGGACGCGCCAGGCCTCCCACCGCACCCAGAACGACGGGGTGATGTGCTGCGGGATGGCGGAATTCGGGTCGGTCACGGCGTGCTCCCGGTGCGGTTGGTGTACAGCGCGGTCGACATCGCACCGAACTCGGTCCGGCTGAAGACGGCCTCGACCGGCAGGTCGAACACGGCGCAGATGCGGAACGCGAGATCGAGACTCGGATAGTTGTCACCGCGCTCGAGCGCGCCGACCGACTGGACGTTGATCCCGACGGCCTCGGCGAGCTCGGCACGCGACATCCGTCGCTCGGCGCGCAGGACGCCGATGCGGTTGTAGATGGGGAGCTGCGCACCCCGTCGAACTGGACTCACGCAACCAAGTGTCAGGAAAACACAACAAGATGTCAACATGGAGCAACGATTGATTGGGAGCGAGCACCGGGCACGACGAAGGCGGGGGCGATCGACGACCACCCCCGCCTCGTCGGCCTCCTGGCCGTGCAGGTCAGGTGAGTGCGGCGATGGAGATCGCGGCGCTCACCGCGGCCCCGGCACCCAGGCTGGTGGCGAAGCTCGTGCCCCAGTCCATCGCATCGAGGTCCTCGAGCTGCTCGACGTCGAACTCCTGGAGCGCGAGCTCCGTGGTGGACTTGTTCATGGTCGTGGTCCCTTCTGTGACGATCGTTGTGCGTGAACGGTTCTCACGGACGTGTGGCACGCGTCCGCAGGTACACCAGCGCCGCGAGGACGATGGCGACCACCACGATGTCGGTGACGATCATCGTGGTGAGCGAGATGGCCGACCCGGCCGACGAGCCGTAGGTGACCGACACGGCGACGCCGGCGACCAGTGCCAGGATGATGGCGACCGTCGCCGACTGCGGCCGTGATGATGCGGTGTTGGACATGACGATTCCTCCGCTGTGTGGGGAGTGCGCAGCCCGGTGGGACTGCGGACCGGGTCAGGTGAGGATGGACACCGCCGCCGAGTAGCTGATCGCCCCGCCGACGCTGAGGCCGCCGAGGGCGCTGAGTGCGTCGCTCCATCCCGGGGCGTCGAGGTCGTCGAGTTGTTCGACGTCGAATTCCTGCAGGGCGAGCTCGACCGACCTCGGGGTGCCGTTCGATGCGTTCATCTCGTGCCTCTCTCCTTGGTGTCAGATCCGACTGCGGGGCTGCAGTCGGCGTCCGCCTGCGGGTGCGCAGTCGGCGTCCACCGGGAGGTCGTCGCGACCTCCCGGTGGGACGTGTGGTGGGTCGCTGTCGTCGGACGTCACGCGCTCCACGCCGAGTTCGGCGAGAACGGCGTCGACGACTGCGCGTTGCGCGGACCGGATCCGCTCGCCGGCCGCGGCGAGCCGACGTGCGTGTCCCGCGCTCGCGCAGGCGACCGGCTGGGTGACGCTGACGCCGTCGCCCGACGGCACGACGGTGAGACCGGACAGGTCGACGGGATCGTCTGCGGTCCGGCGCAGAGAAGCCCACGCCCGCGACGGATCGGCGTCGCGCGGGAGGACCAGACACGGGTCGTCCCGCAGACGGTCCAGCCAGGCCGCGATGTCCGCCGTCGCCGCGTCCTGCATCGCGGACAGTGCCGTGGTCCGGATCGTGTCCAGCACGGCACGCGCGTCGCGGGCCGTCGCGACGGTGACGAGGGGCACGTGGTGGACGAGTCTGACCCGCCCACGCCGCGCGCCGGGTGAGGTCTCCATGTCGACGGTGTGCGCCGCCACCGTCGCGAAGCGTGCGCCGAGGTCGGCCATGCGGAGGAGCAGGTCCCAGTCCTCCACGCCCGGCCCCGTGCGCCATCCGCCGCACCGGGCGAGGAGGCCGGTGCGATGGGCGAGACGGGAGGGCTCGAACATCGGCCCCAGCACCTGCATCTCGGGATGCCAGATCGCGTTGTGTTCCCCGGTCGCGAAGACCGTCGAGCCCGCGCGGTCGACGTAACGGCCCCCGGTGGCCGCCACGTCCGCGCCGTCGTCGAGCAGTTCGAGCAGGCGGGCGAGATGGTCGGGATACCACCGGTCGTCGTGGTCGATGTAGGCCACGACATCGGCGGAGGCGGCGCGCACGCCCGTATCACGCGCCGGGGACGGGTGGCCCCGGTGATCGATCCGCAGAAGACGGACGCGACCGTCCCTCCGCGCCGCGGCGCTCACCACGGCATCGGTGTCGTCGGTACTGCCGTCGGACACGACGATGAGTTCCCACGCCGAGACCGTCTGCGCGCGTACCGACTCGATCGTGGCGACGAGATCGGTGGATCGGTTGTGGGCCGCACACACCACGGAGACCCGGCAGGAGCTCATCGCACACCCGACAGGTCGAGTCCGAGACCCGGGACACCGATGACCCCGGACCGTCGCGCGCTGACGGCGGCGACGACCCCGCACGTCCCGGTGGCGAGATCGTCGGACAGGCGCAGGTTCGCCGATCCCAGGACGGCCACGTGGTCGCCGACGCGCACCGAGTAGGCCCGCAGGACGTCGGTGTCGTCGACCGCTGCGAGCTCCTCGTCGACCATGTCGTGGCGGCGGGCGGCGTCGAGGACCAGCGCGGTCCCGGCCCACCCGTGGAACAGCCCGGCGCCGTCGGCGATGTGGTGGGGACGTACCGACGACAGGAGACCTCGCACCCGCTCGCGTATCGGCTCGGCGTCGAACCCCGAGTCCAGCAGCCCCAGCAGCGGGAGGACCGTGCCCAGATCGCCGGCGAGCGTCGGCACCAGAGGTCGGTCGGCGAGCGTCGCGAGGTCGTCGTCGATCCATCGGAGGGCCTGGTCGAGCAGATCCCGGTCCTCCAGCCGCCGTCCCAGGGCGGTCGCGAACAGGGCGGCGCCGCTGGAACCGGCCATGAGTCCGCGACGCCGGGGTCCGCCGGGTCCTCTCGCACGCAGCATGGTCATCGCGTCCGTCGCCGTCCGCAGCAGGGCCGGCGCGGAGAGGGTCGCCCCGGCGTGCAGTGCCGCCAGACCGATCCCGGGCAATCCACCCGCGAGGGACCCGGTCAGTTGGTGGGCACGCAGGTCGAACTCGCCCAGACCCGCGGCCAGGACCGTCGCGGCCTGCGCGGCCACGGGATCGTCGGCGGCGCGGTCGGCCAGCGCGCACAGGGTGCCGCCCAGGCCGGTGAACAGTCCCCAGCCGAGGTCGTCGGCGGGGACGGACGACAGCGTCAGCACGCGCTCCGCCGTCCATCGGGTGACCGCGGCGACATCGGCGCCGGCGGCCGCGAGGGCGGCGAGGACCCCGGCGGCGCCGTGCGCGAGCGACAACGGACCCTCGGGTGTGGCGTCGATGGCGGGGTCGGCGGGGACGAGACGATCGGTCCGCTCGGGGTCGCCCCGATCGAGGATCCCCGCGACGAGGCGCTCGACGTCGACGCACTCCTCCTCTGCCGGGGCCGACGTGATCGCATGCGTCGGAACGGCCGCGGGCCGATCCGGACCGAGCGCTGCGGACACGACGGACCGGTCGGATGCGGTCACGGGGAACCGACGTGCGATGACATCGCCGACGACCGCGTCCGCGTCGTCGTTCCACGCCAGGGTGGCCGGCAGCCCCGGACCGAACAGGGCGAGCGCGAGACACCCCGTCGCGTACCGGTCGAGACGAGGGCCGCGGCAGGACGACGGTGCGACGTACCCGATCGCTGCCTGGATCTGCGGGGCGTCCGGATCGGTCGACGCGGTCTCCAGGTCGATCAGGTGCACGCCGTCTTCGGAGTCGAGCAGGATGTTGCCGCCATGGACGTCGCCGATGGTGACGCCGCGGGCGTTCACCCGGTCCACGAGGGCGCCGACCTCCGTGACGACGCCGCACACCCAGTCGGTGTAGGTGTTCGCGTCCCACTGCGACCGTCGGCGGGCGCTCACGACCTCGAGCGTGCTGCCCTCGACGAATTCCCGGACCAGGTAGTGGTGTTCGACGCCGATCCGCTGGTCGACGACAGCCGGGACCGACGGATCGTCGGCGAGGAGGTCCAGGGCGCGTCGTTCCGCGTGCAGCCGGTCGACCGCGTCGCTGCCCCCGAGGTCGACGCCGGCGAACGGCCGGGCCTCGCGGATGAGCACGCGCCGGCCCGTGCGGTCGTCCGTCCCTACATAGACGCCACCGCCGTTCGAATGGTGCAGCGCGCGATCGATGGCGTAGGGGAAGTCGTCGAGCGTCGACCGGTCTCGCTCGGCGATCGCGTGTGCCACGGCGTCGGGGACGTCGACACCGTCGGGCACACGGAAGAACGGGCGGCGCGTGTCGGGGACCCAGCGCCCGGTCCCGTCCTGGATCAGGTGCTGAACCCGACCGTCGACCCCGCGCCGCGCGCGGGGGGCGATCCCCCCGTAGCGCACGTAGAGCGGTCCGGACCGCCAGCGGACGTCGGTGAGGACGTACGGGCCGTCGGCACCCTCCAGGAGCGCCCCGAGGTCCTCGAGGGCGGTTTCCACGAGGTGCTGCGGAGGGTAGATCGTGATGAACTTCCCGCTGCCGGACCGGGGGCCGTACTTGCCGTTGCGGCGCAGGAGGACGTCGGGTGCGCGCAGGTACTTGAAGGGGATCGATTCGGCCAGGCAGTATTTCGCCGTCACGGTCAGCGTCTGGACGGCCTCCGACGGCGTCGTCGACACGTGGATCTTCCATCCCTGGGACGGCAGTCGCACCGCGGGGTGGGTGACCATCGTCCAGTCCGGTCCCACGCTCACGGACCAGACGTCCGGGACGGACAGCCCCGACCCGTAGACGTCGGTGAGGGTTCGCGTCCCGGGTGACTCGAAGAACACCGAGTCGTGGTGGCAGTACTCGACGGGGATCACCGCGTCACCGCCCGCCACAGGTCGACGACGCCACCGCGCAACGAGGCCGGCCACACGAAACGGTCGAGGAGATGCGCGCCGAGGCTGGTCCTGCCGACGGTGATCCGGGCGAGACCGCTGTCGGGGGCCGTCGGATCGACGGTCGTGTCGAGCGCGAGTCCGTAACCGGGCGCGGGGATGTCGGGACCGGAGGTCGGCAGGACCGCGGACAAGGGGAAGCGTGCGGGCGCCACCTCACCTCGGGTCGTGGCGTGGCCGACTGGTCGGTGGAGGAGCAACCCGTTGGTCAGCAACGTCACCTCGCGGCCGTTGCCGACCCGCGCGAGGGCCGACCGGTCGGTCGAGACGAGCACCGTCGTGTCGCCGACCCGGAGGTAGCTCGCCGACACGGACCGGGCGACGTCGACGCCCCCGAGGACACCGACCGCGACGCCCGCCGCGGCGAGCACGACGAGGACGACGCGCACCGGTCGGGCACCGTCGGCCAGGGCCCGACGCACGGCGCGCCACAGCGCGGAGACGACGAGGAGCACGAGGTACGCGCTGACGAGCATGACG
>JAQIJH010000009.1:0-95496 GCA_036946345.1 Gordonia paraffinivorans
GAGAGGAGTTCCTGCCGGTCGTCCGGATGGCGCGCCGCGCGGAGATCCGCCCGGACGCCACCGACGCCGAGCTGTACATGTGGCTCGCCTGCGAGCGGTACCGACTCGTGCGTCGGCACGTCTGGGACGAGTCGATCATCGACGAGCTGCGCGACACCGCGCCGCGACGCAGGACCCGTCCCCGCACCCCTGACCCCGGGGCGATCCGCCCCGGGACGCCGGGTGGTCAGCCGAGCAGGTTGTGCCCCGAGGACTGGTCGAACAGTGCGACCTTCGACGCGTCGTACCAGAGCTCCGCGTCCTGCCCCTTGGCGATCGACGACTCCGGCGACAGCCGTGCGATGAACTGGTTGCCGCCCAGGTCGGCGCCGGAGTCCGCGGACAGTTCGGCCAGCGCGTCGCTCGACGCCCGGTCACCACCGACCGAGAAGTAGGCGTAGGTGTCGGATCCCATCGACTCGAGGACCTCGACGCGCGCGGTGAACGTCCCGCCGCGGGGCGCGGGCGGAGTCGTCGAGGAGCCGGACGTCCTCGAAGTGCTCGGGACGGATGCCGACGAGCACGTCGCCCGTCGACCGCAGCGACTGCGCGGTCTGCACGGCACGGTCGTGCTCGGGCACCGCGATGGTCCCGATGGCCGTCTCCACACCGGACCCCGTGAGGCGGCCGGGCAGGAAGTTCATGGCCGGCGACCCGATGAAGCCGGCGACGAACAGGTTGGCCGGGGCGCGCGTAGAGCTCCTGCGGCGTGCCGATCTGCTGGACGTGCCCCCCGCGCAGCACCACGACGCGGTCGCCGAGGGTCATGGCCTCGGTCTGGTCGTGGGTGACGTAGACGGTGGTGGTGCCCAGACGCTGCTGCAGTCGCGAGATCTCCGAGCGCATCTGCACACGCAGCTTCGCGTCGAGGTTGGACAGCGGCTCGTCCATCAGGAACGCCTGCGGCGACCGCACGATCGCGCGACCCATCGCCACACGTTGCCGCTGACCGCCGGAGAGGTTGGCGGGCTTGCGATCCAGGTACTGGTCGAGGTCGAGGATCTTCGACGCCTCGGCCACCTTCGCGTCGATCTCGCCCTTGGAGATCTTGGCCAGCTTCAGCGGGAACGCGATGTTGTCGCGCACCGACATGTGCGGGGTAGAGAGCGCGTAGGACTGGAAGACCATCGCGATGTCGCGGTCCTTCGGCGCCTTCTCGTTGACCCGGGTGCCGCCGATGCGCAGCTCGCCCTCGGAGATGTCCTCCAGGCCGGCGATCATGTTGAGCGTCGTCGACTTCCCGCAGCCCGACGGGCCGACCAGGATGATGAACTCGCCGTCGGCGATCTGGATGTCGACCTCACTGACCGCGAGGGATCCGTCCGCGTACCGCTTGCTCACCTTGTCCAGAACGATCTCGGCCATGGGTCTATCCCTTCACAGCGCCGGAGGTCAGACCGGCGACGATACGACGTTGGAAAATCAGGACGAAGATGATGATGGGGATCGTGATGACGACCGCGGCGGCGGCCACCGACCCGGTCGGGTCCTCGAACTGCGAACTGCCCGTGAAGTTCGTGATCGCCACGGGCGCGGTGATCGACCGCTGCGTCGACGTCAGCGACAGGGCGAGCAGCAGGTCGTTCCAGGCGAAGATGAACACGAGGATCGCCGCGGTCACGATGCCCGGCGCAGCCAGCGGGGCGATGACCCGACGGAACGCCTGCGCGGGGGGTCGCCCCGTCCATCTTCGCGGCCTTCTCCAGCTCCCAGGGGATCTCACGGAAGAACGCCGAGAGCGTGTACACGGCCAACGGCAGCGCGAACGTGATGTACGGCAGGATCAGGCCCGGCCAGGTGTCGAACAGGCCGACGGCGCGCTCGATGTTGAACAGCGGTGTGACCAGCGAGATCTGGGGGAACATCGCGATCAGCAACGTGATGCCGATGAACAGCCGCTTGCCCGGGAAGTCCAGGCGGGCGACGGCGTAGGCGGCGAACGTGCCGATCACCACGGCGATCACGGTCGTGATGAGCCCCACGCCGATCGAGTTGATCAACGCCGAGGTGAACTCGGTGGTCTTGAAGATGTTGCGGTAGTTCTCGAACGAGAACGTCGTCGGGATGAAGTTGCCGTCGGTGACCGACGACTGTGGCTTGAACGACAGGCTCACGATCCACAGCACCGGGATCAGCGCGTAGAGGATGACGAGCAGGTTGATGACGGACCAGCCGACACGGCGCCCTGCGGTGACGTTCATGGGTGTGACTACCGCCCCTCGTGGTCGGCGCCGGGCGCCGAGGCGCCGAAGCCCTTGATGAACAGGAACGCGATGATCGCGACGACGATGAAGATCAGCACGCTGATCGCCGACCCGACGCCGAGGTTGAACGCCTTGAACAGGTTGTCGTAGCCCAACATCGAGACCGAGTACGTCGTGTTCGCGCCCTTGGTGAGGACGTAGATGTTGTCGAAGACGCGGAAGGCGTCGAGCGTGCGGAAGAGCAACGCCACCAGGATCGCCGGCTTCATCAGCGGGAGCGTGATCTTGATGAGCCGCGTCCACGCACCGGCGCCGTCGACCTGGGCGGCCTTGAGCAGGTCGTCGGGGACGAGGGCGAGACCGGCCAGCAGCAGCAGCGCCATGAACGGCGTGGTCTTCCACACCTCGGCGAGCACGATGATCGCCAGCGACGGCCACTGCTGGGTCAGGGGCGCGGACCCGGTGGGCAGCAGGTTCGCCAGGTACCCGGTCTCCGGCGTCCAGGCGTAGTACCAGGACAGCGCGGCGACCGCGGTGACGATGCCGTACGGGATGAGGACGACGGTGCGGATCACCCCGCGGCCGAACAGCGTCCGGTGCATGACGAGCGCGACGGCGAGTCCGAGGACGAACTCGATGGCGACCGAGACGATCGTGATCCCGAGCGTGACCGCGAGCGCGGTCCACCAGTACCGGTCACTCAGGGCCGTCCCATAGTTGGACAGCCACACGAACTCGTTCTTCCCCGGCGCCGAGAGGCTCGCCTTGAACAGGCTGAGGTACACCGAGTAGACGATCGGGTAGCCGGTGACGACGAGCATCACCACCACCGCCGGCGCGATGAGCATGAGCCCCAGCCGGCGGTCGGCCTTCTTCCCCTCCGACGCCGCCTTCGGCGCCGGGGCGGTCGTCGTCGACCGCGCGGGAACGGATTCCGGCGCCGCGTGGCGTCCGCGGGGCCGCGTCTCGCCGAGCGCGTTCGGGTCAGCGGTCGTCATGGGATCAGCCCCTTGCCGTCGATTGCGTTTCGGACCTGCTCGGCGAGGACGTCCGGACCGGTCTGCGGGTCCAGCGATCCCGGCGGGCTGAGCCGTGCGGTGAGCAGCGTCGAGATCGCCTGGTAGACCGGGGATGCCGGGCGGTTGGACGACGAGTTCGTCTGCAGCTGCGCCCGGATCTGGTCACCCATCGGGTAGACAGCCTTGAACGCGGGGTCGTCGTAGACCGAGGCGATGGTGGGCGGGGTGCCGCCCTGCACGGAGTACACCGTCTGCGCCTTTGTGTCGGTGAGGCAGGAGACCGCCTGGAAGGCGAGATCCTTCTGCTTCGATGTGTCCGCGACGGCGAAGTTGACACCACCGACGGTCACCTTCGCCGGCTGTCCGGACAGGATCCCCGGGTACCGGGCGAAGTCGAACCTCGTGCGAACCACCTGATTCACACGACCGAGACTCGAATCCTTCGGCGGGTTGTCCTCGTCGGCGAAGAGGGACTTGAACTGCGTCATCTCCGGGAAGAACGGGACCGCGCCGGTGGCGGCGTTCTTGCGCATCGACGGGAACACGAACGGGTAGTTGATCTGGAACGTGGCCAGACCGTTCTCCATCGTGCGTCGGCCGTCGTCCTCCTTGGCGTTGCTCAGCGAGGGGTCCGCGCCGGGCGCGCGGGCGATCGACCGCATGACCTCGAGAGCCTTCTGCGTCGCCTCGCGGTGCGCCGGGGTGTCGGTCAACGTGACCTTGGTCGGGTCGTTCGGGTCGACGACCTCACCGCCGGCGCTCTGCAGCAGCGTGTTGAACCACACCATGAGGCCCTCGTACTGCGCGCCCTGCACCTCGATGTAGCTCGGTGCGGGGCCGGGGCCCTTCCATGCCTTGCGGATCGTCTCGTTGTCGGCGAGCAACTGGTCCCACGTCGCGGGCGGCGTGGTGCGGCCGAGGTACTGCTTCAGGATGTCCGGGCGGTACCAGAGAAGCTGCGTGTTGGTCCAGGCGGGCACCGCATAGAGCTGCTTCCCGCTGTCGTTCGCGGTCTTCCATTCCGCCGTCTCCAGCGGACCGGGCAGCGACTGCGACCGGATCGACCCGGAGAGGTCACCGGGCACCGGGACCAACCAGCCGGCGTCGGCGAACTCGGCGGTCCACACGACGTCCATGCCCAGGATGTCGATACCCGCGTCGTTGCCGGCGAGACGACGGGCCAGCTGCAGCCGCTGGTCGTCTGCGCTCCGCGGGAGCTTGTGCGTCACAACCGTGTACGCACCGTTGGACCGTTGGGAGCAGTCCTTGCCTACCGAGTCGATGAGCGACGCGTTGTCCGGCGGGGAGTAGACGTTGATGGTCCCCTGGGTGTGGCCCGACCCGCACGCGGCGAGGGTCGGGATCGTCACCGCGACCGCCATGGCCGCCAGCGCGAGTCGACGACGGGACCGCCGCCGGGTCGGTCGGGTCAGCCCGGACGACCGGGACCCCCCGTCGGAGCCATCGTTGCCCGCCACGTGCGCCTCCTTGCGGCCAGTGCACGACCAGAGGTCAGGCGTGCGCCATCGAATGCCTGAGGCGATACGTTATAGGGGCGGTTTCGTGACGCGCAACACATTCGGGATGACCGTGCCAACTCCGATGTCGGTGCTGGTCAGGCCGCTGTCCGCAAGGGCCCGGGCGTGTTGGAACGGACATCCCGGGCGGCCGGACGGGCCCGATCAGATCGCGGTGCGCGCCAGCAGATCACGCGCCTGCTCCGCGGTCTTGGGATCGCAGATCACGTCGTAACGACCCGCGACCAACTGCATGGTGGAGGCGAAGTCGCGCTGGCCGCGTGTGGCGCCGTAGGCCAGCGACGCGGAGATGACACCGAACAGTGCACCGAAGATCAGGCCGAACACCAAGGACGTCAACAGGTTGCCGGTGACGATGCTGAGCAGCAGACCCACGAACAGGCCGAGCCAGGCGCCCGACGCGATGCCGCCGCCGATGACGCGTCCCCAGGTGAGCCGGCCGGTGACGCGTTCCACCTGCATGAGGTCGACGCCGACGATGGTGACGCCCTGGACCGGGAAATGCTGGTCCGACAGGTAGTCGACCGCCTTCTGCGCCTCGGCGTAGGTGCCGTACGAGCCGATCGGCCACCCCGAGGGCGGCGTCGGCAGACCGGGGCCTTGTCCCTGGCGGGGTCCGAGCGGGTTCGTCATGTCTCTTCCTCTTCTCGTGGTCTCGTCAGGTCAACGTCCGGCGGTCGATGTCCGTTCCCGCCGCCGCGGCGCGCGCGAGCACGGAGCGCGCCATGGCCGCGCTCGCCTCGTCGATCATCTCGCCCGCGTGCCGGGCGGCGCCGCGGGCGTCGGAGGTGGCCGCGGCGTAGGCGTCCAGAAGAGTCCGGGCCGCGGCGACGGCGTCCGCAGGGGGCGTGAACACCTCGTTGACGGCGTCGATCTGGCCCGGGTGGATCACCCATTTGCCGTCGAAGCCGAGTGCGGCAGCGGCGGAGGCGATGCGCCGCAGGCCATCCGGGTTCTCCAGCGCGAGGTACGGACCGTCGACCGCGGCCAGGCCGTGCGCACGGGCCGCGACCAGGACGGTCATCATCACGTGGTGGTGGGCGTCGCCCAGCGTGTAGCCGACGGGCTGCTCGCCGGTCGTGAGGGTGCGCATGCCCAGATCGGCCGCCATGTCGGCCGGACCGATCACGAGGGCGTCGAGACGTGGTGAGGCGGAGGCGATCCCGTCGATCGCGGTGAGTGCGCGGGCGTCCTCGACCTGGGCCTGCAGCGCGATCGACCCGGGAGCGAGGTCACAGCGCATCTCGAGCTGGTCGAGCAGCAGCGCGGCCGCGACAACCTCGGCGCCCGAGCGGACCTTCGGCAGGATGATCGAGTCGAGATGGGCGCCCGCGCCCGTCACGACGGTGATGATGTCCTCGTGCGTCCACGGTCCGGCCGTCCACCCGTTGACACGCACCGATCGTCGACCCGGTCGCCACCCACCGGCGTTCAGCGCGGCCACGATGCCGGCGCGCGCCGCCTCCTTCTCCGACGGGGGGACGGCGTCCTCGAGGTCGCAGAAGACCTCGTCGGCCGCACTGTCACGGGCCTTGGCGAGCATCCGGGACGAGTTGCCCGGGACCGCGAGGACCGTACGTCGCGACGCGGACCGCCCCTGCACCGATGTCGTCTGCACGCCTGGCCTCCCGTGTCCACACCGTCTCGGCGACGAGGTCACCCGTCCGGCGAGGACTGCTCCGGCCCCTCCGGACGGCCCCACTACCCTTACAGCCATGGCAAATGTGGGCAAGGTGTTCGTGGCCCGTCTCGTGGGCCTCGCGGTGCTCGGCCCCGACGGGGAGTCGATCGGCCGCGTCCGCGACCTGGTCCTGTCGATCCGGCACGACTCCGCTCCCCCGCGTGCGCTGGGGCTCGCCGTCGAGCTGACCACGCGACGACGCATCTTCGTCCCGATGTTGCGCGTGACGTCGATCGAGTCGACGTCGGTCCGCCTGACCACCGGCACCGTGAGCCTGCGACGGCTCGACCTGCGGCCGGGCGAGGCGTTGGCGATCGGACAGATCGTGGACACCCGTGTGCGCGTGGACGATCCCGACCTGCCGGATCTCGCCGGCGTCGACGTGACCGTCGTCGACCTGGCCATCGAGCGCACGCGGACCCGCGACTGGGTGGTGTGCCGCGTGGCGGTGCGGGCGAATCGTTCGCGACTGCGGCGGCGCGGCGGCACCCACGTCGTCGAGTGGCCCGCGGTGCGGGGACTCAACCACAGTGCGCTGCAGCTGCCGGGACAGGCCGTGTCGCAGGCGCTCTCGCAGTTCGACGGCATGCGCGCCGCCGACGTCGCCAACGCCCTGCGCGAGCTGCCGAGCAAGCGGCGTCAGGAGATCGCCGCCGCGCTCGACGACGAACGCCTCGCCGACGTCGTGCAGGAGCTCCCCGTCGACGACCAGACGGACCTGCTCGCCCACATGGAGGTCGACCGCGCCGCCGACGTCCTCGAGGCGATGGACCCCGACGACGCCGCGGACCTGCTCGGCGAGCTGCCCGACCTCGAGGCCGAGGCGCTGCTGCAGCTGATGGACCCCGAGGACTCGGCCCCCGTGCGGCGGCTGCTCACCTTCTCCCCCGACACCGCCGGCGGCCTGATGACGCCCGAGCCGACGATCGTCACGCCGAGCACCACCGTCGCCGAGGCGCTCGCCCGCGCCCGCAACCCGGACCTGACCCCCGCATCGGCGAGCCTCACGTTCGTCGTCCGCCCCCCGACCGCGACGCCGACCGGCAAGTACCTCGGGTGTGTCCATCTGCAGAAGCTGCTGCGGGAACCGCCCGCCGACCTCGTCGGCGGCATCGTGGACACCGACCTCTCCCATCTCGGGCCGGAGGACTCCCTCGAGGAGGTGACGCGCTACTTCGCCACCTACAACCTCGTGTGCGGACCGGTCGTCGACGCCGAGGGCCACCTGCTCGGGGCGGTCACCGTCGACGACCTCCTCGACCATCTGTTGCCCGAGGACTGGCGGGATTCCGAGCCCGGCGAGAGCGCGCGCATCACCTCCGGCTCGGCCCGCGGCGACGCACGGGGTGACCGATGAGCCCGGAGCGCACCCGCAGTCGTCTGGACACGCCGCGCACCCGCCGGCGGGGGTTCGGGTTCCACGTCGACTCCGACCTCGTCGGCGTCTACTCCGAGAAGCTCGCCCGCTTCCTCGGCACCGGTCGCTATCTGGCCATCCAGACCGTCATCGTGGTGGTGTGGATCGCACTCAACCTCGTCGCGGTGAGCATCCGCTGGGACCCGTACCCCTTCATCCTGCTCAACCTGGCGTTCTCGACGCAGGCGGCCTACGCGGCACCGCTGATCCTGCTCGCGCAGAACCGGCAGGAGACCCGCGACCGCATCGCCATCGAGGAGGACCGGCTCCGCGCAGAGCAGACCAAGGCCGACACCGAGTTCCTCGCCCGCGAGCTGGCGGCCGTACGGCTGGCGGTGGGTGACACCGTCACCCGCGACTACCTGCGTCGCGAACTCGACGACCTGCTCACCGAGCTGCGCACCGCCCTCGCCGACGGCGACGGCGACGGCGACCGCCCCCGCCGTTCCTGAGCGTCTGAGGGAAACGCACCGGCCACCCTGGCCGCACATGTACCGTGGCTCACAGTCCGCCTCGGGGTCGGCGGAGGACGGTCGGTCGACGTCCGCGCGATGCGCGGGCGTCGAATCGTGAAGCAGCACTGTGTGAGTCGTTCGTGGCCGTGCGCGGGGACGACGCATGCGGCGAGCGGGTCACAGGAGCACGCAGACGTGATGGACGGACGAGGGCGAGCGGCGGTCGGCGCCGTGGGTCGAGGCGCACGCACCGCATCGGTGGCGGTGTCGGGCGGGTGGCGCGAGGCGTCGACCCACATGTCGGGCCGGGTGATCACGGCGGGCGTCGCCAGCCTGCTCATCGGCATCGTCGTGCTCGGCGCCTCCACCTCGAGTGCGCAGCGCCTGCCGGTGCCCGATCCCGCACAGGCGACCCCCGCCGCGCTCGTGGCCCCGGTGTCCGACCGTGCGTCGCGGATCGCGCCGCCCCCGGCCCCGGCGGGAGCGACCGCGGCGGCCGCGGCGGCACCCGTCGCCGGGCTGCGTGAACTCGCCCCCGCCCTCCCCTCCGGTCCGCTCGGGATCCCCGGCATCGCGATGAAGGCCTACAAGCTGGCCGCCGACCGCATCGGCAGCGAGAACCCCGGTTGCAAGATGCCCTGGTACCTGCTGGCGGGCATCGGACGGATCGAGAGCGACCACGCCGGCAACGGCAACGTCGACTCGTCGGGCACCACGCTCACCCCGATCCTCGGACCCGTGCTCGACGGGTCGAACTCGGGCGACGCCGTCATCACCGACACCGACAAGGGCGCGATCGACGGCGACCCCGTCCACGACCGCGCGGTGGGTCCGATGCAGTTCATCCCGAGCACCTGGGCCGCCTGGGGTGCCGACGCGAACGGCGACGGCAAGGCCGACCCGAACAACCTCTTCGACGCCACCTACTCGGCCGCGCGGTACCTGTGCGCGGGGGTCGCCGACATCATGAGCCCGGTCCACCGTGTCTCCTCGGTCCTCCGCTACAACCAGTCGCTGCCCTACGCGACCGAGGTGCTGGCGTGGGCGATCGGGTACGCCACCGGAGCCGTCCCCACGACCGCGGTGTCCGGACTGCCGGCCCCGCCGGCGACGCCTGTGCGACCGGCGGCACCGGTGCGTCCGGGCACCCCCGCACCCGCCGTTCCCGGGGCACCTGGCGTCCCCGCGGCGCCGGGAGCGACCGACGCCGCGACTCGGTTCTCCGCGGTGAACACCAAGTTCACCACGAGCGGCACGCTGGCGGTGACCTCGCCGGCAGGTCCTGTCGAGTGTTCCGTCGACCTGACGGGCACGGTCGCGGCCGACGGGTCCGCTGCGACCATCGCCACCGCGACGGTGCGCGGGGCCAACCCGCTGTGCGGCCTCGCCCGGACGGTCGCGCTGCCCTGGACGGTCACCCCGACCGGGCCGAAGGCGGTGGAGATCACCGGCATCGCCGTCGACGCCCTCGGCACACGATGCGGACCCGCATCGGTGTCCGGCGACCCCGCCGGACCGTTGACCGCGGCGAAGGCCACCGCACCCTGCGTCGTCACGACGCTCACCCTGCGCCCCACCCCCGCCCTGGCACTCGCGTAGCAGGCGGTCGGGTCCCACCGGGCTGACCGACGGCACCCACAGGAGCTCGGACACAGGCCGATACGCTGGTCTGCGATGAGCGACGACACACGACCCGACGCCGGACGGTCCGCACCGGACACCGAATCGGCCGTCCGCGGCGCCCTGCGCACGGTGAACGACCCCGAGATCGGCAAGCCGATCACCGACCTCGGCATGGTCAAGTCCGTCGCGGTCGCCGACGACGGCAGCGTCGACATCGGGATCTACCTGACCACCTCGGGGTGCCCGCTGCGCACCGAGATCACCGAACGCGTCACGAAGGCCGCCGCCGACGTCCCCGGCGTCGGTGCCGTCCGGGTCGAGCTCGACGTCATGGACGACGCACAGCGCACGGAGCTCCGCAAGAGCCTGCGCGGCGACCGCGCCGAGCCGGTCATCCCGTTCGCCCAGCCCGGTTCGTTGACCCGCGTCTACGCCGTCGCGTCGGGCAAGGGTGGCGTGGGCAAGTCGAGCGTCACGGTCAACCTGGCCGCCGCCCTGGCCGACCGCGGCCTGAGCGTCGGTGTGCTCGACGCCGACATCTACGGACACTCGGTGCCCCGGATGATGGGCAACGACGCCGCCCCCACCCAGGTCGAGAAGATGATCATGCCGCCGATCGCGCACGGTGTGCGGTTCATCTCCATCGCCCAGTTCACGAAGGGCAACACACCGGTCGTCTGGCGTGGGCCGATGCTGCACCGCGCCCTCCAGCAGTTCCTCGCCGACGTCTACTGGGGTGACCTCGACGTCCTCCTGCTCGACCTGCCGCCGGGTACCGGCGACGTCGCGATCTCCATCGCGCAACTCATCCCGGGGGCCGAGATCCTCGTGGTGACCACGCCGCAGCAGGCCGCGGCCGAGGTCGCCGAGCGCGCCGGCGCGATCGCCCTGCAGACACGACAGAAGATCGTCGGCGTCGTGGAGAACATGTCGTGGATGGAGTTGCCCGACGGCACGCGCATGGAGCCGTTCGGGTCCGGTGGCGGCGAGCTCGTCGCCGAGCGCCTCAGCCGGTCGGTGGGCGCCACCGTCGAACTGCTGGGGCAGATCCCACTGGAGACCGACCTGCGGGTCGGCGGCGACACCGGCATGCCACTGGTGCTGTCACACCCCGAGTCGGCCGCAGGATCGGCCCTGCGTGCCGTCGCCGATCGACTCGCCGTCCGCCGTCGCGGGCTCGCCGGGATGAGCCTCGGGATCGACACCGCGCGCAACGCCTGAGGGGTCGACCCCGTCGGTCAGGTGGCGTCCCAGTCCGTCACCGACGGGCGCCCCGGTCGCTGCCCGCGACCTGTGTCCTTCGAGTGCGACTTCGACAGCGACGGGGGCTCGTCCGGCGGGGCGATCGCCCGGCTCGGCGCGGGGGGTCGGGTTGGCCTCGGGCATCGGCGCGGACACCGGCTTGATGCGGGTGACGCCGTCCGACGCGCGACCGTCGAAGTCGCCGGTGAAGAACGAGTCGTCACCGTCGAGGAGATGCTTGGTGATGAGCGAGCGCGGGGTCATGCCGCGGAGCTCGTTGAGATCGGCGAGCGGTTTGCGGAAGTCCTCGAAGTCCGGTCCGAGATCCTCTTTGAGCTGGGTGGTCGCGCCCGACGCGTAGTCGCGGACCTGCTTCAACGACCGCATGGTCCACTGCACGGCGCCCGGCAGACGCTCGGGTCCGAGGATGACCAGGCCGGCCACCAGGAGGACGAGCAGCTCGCCCCATCCGATGCTCGAGAACACGGTGTGAGCGTACTCAGTCCGCGGCGGGCGTGATGGTCCCGGTGAAGGTGCGGCCGTCCCGCGAGTACGAGAACGGCACGGCGCGGCCCACCGGTGCGGTGCGTGCGGCGACGGTGAGTTCGTCGGCGCCGTCGATGGGGCGGCCGTCGAACTCGGTGACGACGTCGCCCTCCCGCAGACCCGCCGAGGCGGCCGGCGACCCCGCGACGATGTTGCGGACCTGCGCGCCGAGCACCCGGTCGTTGCGGACCGAGCTCGCCGAGACGCCGATCTGGGCGTGCGTCGCGCGCCCGTCGCGGATCAGTTCCTGCGCGACCTCGCGGGCCTCGTCGATCGGGATGGCGAAGCCGAGCCCGAAGGAGCCGCCGCCCGAGTCGGCGCGCGCGGTGTTGATGCCGATGACCTTCGCGGCGTCGTCGACGAGCGGTCCACCGGAGTTGCCGGGGTTGATCGCGGCGTCGGTCTGGATCGCGTCGATGACCGCGTCGGTGTCGGAGGTCTCGTCCGGCCGCAGCGGCACCGCGCGGCCGGTGGCGCTGACGATGCCGCTGGTGACGGTGCGGTCGAGGCCGAGGGGTGAGCCGAAGGCGACGACCTCCTGTCCGATCCGCAGGTCGGCGGAGTCGCCGAGCGACGCGACGGTGAGGTTGTCCACCCCGTCGACCTTCACCACGGCGAGGTCGGTCTTGGTGTCCCGTCCGACGATGCGTGCCGGGACGCGCTGGCGGTCGGAGAACGTCACCTCGACCGAGCCGCGCTGGGTGGCGGCCAGGGAGATGACGTGGTTGTTGGTGACGATGTAGCCCTGCTTGTCCAGGACGACGCCGGACCCGGTGCCCACCGCGCCCGACGTGCGGACCGTGATGGCCACGACGGCGTTCTCGACGGCCGCGGCGACGTCGGCGACGCGTCCCTGGCGGGTCTCGGGCGGCGAGTCGGTCTGGCGGAGGGAGACGGTGTCGGAGTGCAGGGGCGGGACGACCTCGGCGGTGTACCGGCCGACGAGCCCGCCGAGGGCACCCACCGCCAGGGCGAGGACGGCGAGCACGACCAGCGCCTGCCGCGAGACGAGGCGGTCGAACAACAGCTCACGGACGCCCAGGCGGTGACCGGGGACGGTCGGTGCGGGCGACTCGGGGACCGCCACGGCCGGGGTCGAGAGGGCGGCGATGCTGCCCGGGTCCCGCCACGGGTCGGCCGGGTCGGACTCGTCGGTCGGGACGCCGTACCGGGCGTCGGGATCGCGGCCGATGGTGTCCGTCGCGTCGGCCGGGCGCGAGAACGCCTCCCGCAGAACCGGATCCGGCGGTGCGGTGACGGGCTGTCGCGGGCGTGCGCGCTGCTGCTCGGGGGCGGCGAACGAGCCGTCGACACCGTCGGGGCGGCCGAAGACGGCAGCCGTGGCCGGATCGGGTGCGGGGCGTGCGGGTCCGGAAGTCGGTCCCGTGTCGGCGTGATCGCCGGTGCCGCGACGGTCGGTGTCGGTCACCGACCGCGCCACCGGTGGGGACGATGGACCGGGAAACCGGGTGCCGACAACGGCCCGCGGCGCGCACCACGGGCTCCGACGTCGCGCAGGTCGATCTCGCGCGTCGGGATCTGCGTCAACTGGCCGAGCAGGTCGAGCGGCATCGTCACCTCGCCGGAGGTGCGCAGGGCGGACCGCGCAGCCCCCTGGGCCTCCACCTCGGCGGCGCACTCGGCGCACATCGCGAGATGGCGGGCGGCGCGCATGTGGGCGGTGAAGCGCAGTTCACCGTCCACGTAGGCCGCGACGGCCTCGGGGGCGAGGTGGTCGGTCGGGGCGAACTCCGGCGGACGGGCGGGACCGTGGACCGACCCCGTGGCGTCGAGATCGCGCCTGTCGGCGCCGGGTCGATGCTGCCGGGCGCCGGGTCGATCCTGCCGGTCGGCGCCGGGTCCATCCGGACGGGAACGGTGGTCGAACACCACGTCGGACTCCTTCCGGCTCCTCCACGTCGCCGGGTCCCCGGACGACGATGTGCTGGCGCCCACCCTAGCGAACGGGCCGCGGACGGGCCGACGGGCGACGAGGTCGGCGGGCGCCGGCCGTGGGGTCAACGACCGGCGTGCGGAGGGGGTTCCCGCGGGGTGTCAGATCGCGGCCGCAACCGACCGACCGCTGGTGTGACCGGCCTGCGCGAGGTGGTCGCGGATGGCCTGCCGCCCGCGGTGGATACGGCTGCGGACCGTGCCCAGCTTGACGCCGAGCGTCGCCGCGATCTCCTCGTAGGACAACCCCTCGACGTCACACAGGACCACCGCGGCGCGGAACTCCGGCGCCAGGGCGTCGAGCGCGGCCTGCAGGTCGGGATCGAGATGCGCGTCGTCGAAGACACGCCCCGGGTCGGGCGCACTGCCCGGCACGCGCTCGGCGTCCTCGGGCAGGGCCTCCATCCTGATCTTGGCGCGACGACGCACCATGTCGAGGAAGAGGTTCGTGGTGATGCGGTGCAGCCAGCCCTCGAACGTGCCGGGGCGGTAGTTCGACAGCGAGCGGAACACGCGGATGAAGGTCTCCTGCGTGAGGTCCTCGGCGTCGTGCTGGTTGCCCGAGAGACGGTAGGCCAGGCGGTAGACGCGGTCGGCGTGCTCGCGCACCAGCTCGTCCCACGACGGCATCAGGGTCGCGTCACCGGTCTCGTCGAAGCGGGCGGTGCCGACCGGGGCCTCCGGTGCCCCCACGACGGCCTCCGCGTCCGGGGTGGTCACGGCGAGAGCCGCCGTGTCCTGCCGGCTGTCGGTCCCGCTTGGCGAAGGCGTCATCGGTGGTGCCCACTTCCTCTCGTCGGGCGAGTGTGGTCCGTCGAACCCGGGATGTGCGGGGAATGTTCCCGATCCCGGCGAACCGGCCATCGGTGGTGGATGACCTCTCGCTCCGTTGACGATGACTCTCGTGCATCGGGGTGTGGCAGCTGTATGAGTGGCCTGAGGGTTGCCTGAGAACCGATCGGGGCGCGTCACCGCGGCCGCACGGCGGCCCGTCCGGCTAGGGTCGTCGGGTGCCGACCACGCCCGATGCCCCGTCACCCACAGGCCCCGCGTCGGCCCCCGACCCGGGCTCGCTGGCCGCGTACGCCGAGTCCGCGATCGCCGAGGACGCCGCCCTCGTCGCCGCCCGGGAGCGGGCGGTCGAGATCGGGGCGCATGCGGTGTCGCCGGCCGTCGGCGCGACCCTCTGCCTGCTCACCCGCCTGGTGGACGCCCGCGCGGTGGTGGAGATCGGCACCGGCGCCGGCGTGAGCGGACTGTGGCTGCTGGGCGGGATGCGGGCCGACGGCGTGCTGACCACGATCGACCCGGACTCCGAGCACCATCGGGCCGCCCGCGCGGCGTTCACCGCCGCGGGGATCGCCGGCTCGCGGACCCGTCTGATCACCGGACGCGCCGCCGACGTCCTGCCCCGCCTCGCCGACGACTCCTACGACGTCGTCTTCGTCGACGGGCCCGTCATCGACCAGCCGCGCTACATCACCGAGGCACTCCGTCTGCTCCGCTCGGGCGGTCTGCTGCTGGTGCACGACGCGACGGCCGACGGGCGCATCGCCGACCCGTCCCGGACCGACCCGGAGACCGCCGCCGCGCGACAGGCGGCGCTGCTGGTGTCCGAGGACGACACCCTGCTGCCCGTCGTGATCCCCCTCGGCCGCGGGCTGCTCGCCGCGGCCCGCACCGCCGCACCCGCCGACGAGGCCTGACCCCGCGACGTCTGACCCCGACGGGCCGGCTCAGCGGGGTGGGACGACCTCGACCCAGTCGGGGAACCGCGGGGACAGGTCGTCGCCGCGCGACGTGCCGCGCAGTCGACGACCGATCCACGGCGCGGCCTCCCGGGTGATCCACCGGCGGTCGTCCTTGCGCCGCTCCGCCGGCGACACCTTCTCCGCGGCCCCGAACGTCGTGTGCGCCAGCCCGTGCTCGACCCCCAGGGCCTCGGCGACGCGCACCGCCATCTGGTGGTGACCGTCGGGCGAGAGGTGCATGCGGTCGAACTCCCACATGCGGCGGTCCGAGAACTCCCGCATGCGCCAGAAGTCGACGAGCAGTACCCCGCGGCGCTCGGCGATCTCGCGGAGCAGCTCGTTGTAGATGGCGAACCGGCCCCGCAGCGCCGAGAACAGCGGTCGGTCGGCGGTGTCGAAGGCGGTGAACGTGACCACCGTCGCGCCGCGCGACCCCAGCTCGCCGATGACGGCGTCGTAGCGGTCCATGAGGCCGTCGATGTCGACCGACGGCCGCACGAGGTCGTTCACACCCGCGCACACGGCGACGAGGTCCGGGTCGAGTGCGAGCGTGCGCTCCGTCTGCTCGGCGATCACCTGGTCGAGGGTCTTGCCACGGATGGCGAGGTTCGCATAGTGCAGCGGACCCGCCCCTCGATCGGCCGTCGACCGCGCGAGGATGTCGGCGACACGGTCGGCCCACCCGCGCACCCCGTTGGGCAGTGCGGGGTCGGCGTCGCCGACCCCCTCGGGGAACGAGTCGCCGACGGCGGCGAAGCGCGACCAGGTCGGGTGGACCGGCGCGCGACCGTCGGCGGGTTGTGCCATCACGGGGCGGGCGTCGACGACGATGTCGTCAGACGTCGGTGGAGAACCGGACGCCGCCGTCGGGGAGCGTGACACCCGGCCACACCCGCGCGCCGCGCAGGAGCTCGCACCGCGCACCGATGTCGGCGCCGTCGCCGATGACGCCGTCGCGGACGAGCGCGCGCGGTCCGATGCGCGCCCCGGCGCCGATGATGCTGCGTTCCACGACCGCGCCGGCCTCGATCACCGCGCCGTCGAAGACCACCGCGCCGTCGAGGCGGGCGCGCGCGCCGACCTCGGCACCGCGACCGACCACGGTGCCGCCGACGAGCACCGCTCCCGGCGCGATCCCGGCGCCCTCGTGCACCAGCGACTCACCCCGGTGTCCCGACAGCGCCGGCGACGGTGCGATGCCGCGCACCAGGTCGGCCGAACCCCGCACGAAGTCCTCGGGAGTACCCATGTCGCGCCAGTACCCGGAGTCGACGTGTCCCTGGATGTGGCGGCCGCTCGTCAGGAGCGAGGGGAACACCTCGCGCTCCACCGACACGGGGCGGTCGGCGTCGATCTCCTCGATCACCGACCGGCGGAACACGTAGCAGCCGGCGTTGATCTGGTCCGTCGGCGGGTCCTGGGTCTTCTCCAGGAACGCCGTGACGCGACCGGTGTCGTCGGTGGGGACGCAGCCGAAGGCGCGGGGGTCACCCACCCGGACGAGGTGGAGGGTGACGTCGGCACCCGAGGAGTGGTGGGTGTCCAGCACGGCGCGCACGTCGGTGCCGCTCAACACGTCGCCGTTGAAGACGAGGATCGTGTCGGCGGTCAGCGCCGGCAGGACGTTGCGGATCCCGCCGCCCGTCCCCAACGGCTCGGTCTCGGTCACATAGGTGATCGACAGCCCCAGCGACGACCCGTCACCGAAGTGCTGCTCGAACACCTCGGCCTTGAACGACGTGCCGAGGACGACGTCGGTGATGCCGGCCGCGGCGATGCGCGACAGCATGTGGGTGAGGAACGGCACGCCCGCGGTCGGCAGCATGGGCTTGGGTGCCGACAGCGTCAACGGACGCAGGCGAGTCCCCTTGCCACCCACCAGGATCACGGCCTGTACCGGCTGATCCCGCCGGGTGTCGTCGGTCTCGGTCACTGCGTCTCCCTCGGCGTCGGTGGTCTGTGGCATCGGTGTCGCGGGCAATCGGTGTCGTGGGGCGACCGGCCCTGCGGGGGCCGTCGAGGAGAACCCTAGGCGACCGGACCACGCCGGTCGCCCGCAACGCCGCGACGATCGCGGCCGACCGTTCGGCGGGCCGCGGTGACCGTCACCTTCGACCGCACCCAGAGGCCCGCCGCGAGCGCGCCGCGCAGCGGGGCCCAGAGCGGGCCCGGGTGGCGGTCGGCCTGGAAGCGGTAGGCGCTGCGGTGGTGTGCGGGGAGCATCGCCTCGGGATCGGCACCGGCGACATGCCCTTTGCGGTGGATGATCTCGGCCGACGGCGCGTACACGTTGAGCCATCCCGCGCGGCCGAGCCGGTCGCCGAGGTCGACGTCCTCCATGTACATGAAGTACCGGGAGTCGAAGCCGTTCACGGAGTCGAACGCGACGCGCCGCAGCAGCAGACACGACCCCGACAGCCATCCGACGGGGCGCTCGTCGATCTCCTCGTCGAGGTGGCGGTAGGCGGCCGTCCAGGGGTTGTTCTTCCACACCAGCCCCGCGAGTGCGTGCCCGGTCCCGGACACGACGTCGGGGACGCTGCGCGCCGACGGGTAGACCGAGCCGTCGGGCTCCCGGATGAGCGGACCGACCGACCCCGCGCGGGGGTGTCGTCGGGCGACGGCGATCAGTTCGTCGATGCTGCCGGGTGTCCACTCCACGTCGGGGTTGGCCACGACGACGAACTCGACGGCCGGATCGATCTCGGCCACACCACGATTGGCCGCGGCCCCGTACCCGATGTTGGCGCCGGTGTGCAGGACCTGGACGTCGGGATGGTCACGCCGCGCGCGGTCGAGGGAGTCGTCGGTGGAGCCGTTGTCGGCGATGACGACCTGCGGCGTGGTCGTCGTGGCGGTCGCGAGGCTCGCCAGGAACGCCTGCAGGTGGTCACCGGAGGAGTAGGTGACGGTCACGACGGCGACGGTCCCGTCGGTGGGCGTCGCCGCCTCGTCGCTCCGGCCCTGCTCGATCACCGGGCAAGGGTAACGAAGGGGATCGCCCGCGCCGGGTCACCCTCCCTGCGGGACCCCGTCGGCGGCGAGTGCCGCGGTCAGGGCGCTGCGCCAGTCCCGCAGCGCGGGCAGACCCGCCCGCTCCCACGACCGCGGCGACAGCACCGACCACGCGGGTCGGGGGGCGGGACGGGGGAAGTCGGCGGTGCTCGTCGGCAGCACCCGCTCGGGGTCGGCGCCGACGCCGGCGAACACCGCGCGGGCGAGCTCGAACCAGCTGCAGGCGCCGGCGTTCGTCGCGTGCAGGGTGGCACCGACGGCCGCGGGCGTCGCCGCCAGCGTGAGCAGGGCCTGCGCGAGGTCGGCGGCATAGGTGGGCGACCCGACCTGGTCGTCGACGACGGAGACCGTGTCGCGCTCGGACTCCAGTCGCCGCATCGTGGCGACGAAGTCGGAGCCACCGGCGGCGCCGGTGTACACCCAGGCGGTCCGGACGACGGTGGTGCGGGGATCGGCGGCGCGTGCGGCACGTTCGCCGTCGAGCTTCGTACGGCCGTAGACCGACGGGGGGCGGGCGGCGGGGTCGAGGTCCTCCGGTTCCAGCGGCCGACAATCCCCCGCGGGCGGGGCCCCGTCGAAGACATAGTCGGTGGAGACGTGGATCAGCCAGGCGCCGGTGGCGGCGGTCACCCGCGCCAGGTTGGCCGGACCGGTCACGTTGATCGCCTCCGCGGCGGCCACGTCGGTCTCGGCGGCGTCGACGGCGGTGTGCGCGGCACAGTTGATCACCGTGCTCCCCGGCCCGAGGTGCGAGAGCACCCGGTCCACCGACGTCGCGTCGGTGATGTCGACCTCGTCGCGGTCGAGCAGGAGCGCGCCGGGGGCCGACGCGGCGATCAACCGGCCCACCTGTCCCCGCGCACCCACCACGACCAGATCCGGAGCGGCATCGCTCACCGGCACGTCCTCCACATCGTTCTCACCCGTCACACACGACGCGCCCGCTCGGGTCCCCGACGCGGGTGGGCGTCGCCCGTAGCCTGTCAGACGGTGTCCGCCGCCGCAGCGCGCGGACGCGGGCATCGGTGCCCACCGCGACGTCGCGACGACCACGAGGAGATCGGCAGGTGCTGGAGCCACCCGGTGAGCGCGGCCGTCGCCGCGTCGACGCGGGCGAGCGCACCCCCGAGCGTCAGCGCGGCGAGCCGGCTCGTCGACCGCCCGGCGGACGCCACGGCCGACCCGCGGCGTCCGCGCCCGCCGGACGGTCTCGGACGACCGGGACCGCGTCGGGACGCACCGCTCGTGCATCGCGAGATCAGCCCGGCGCCGCCGGTGTGCCGCCCCGTACGCCCCGAGCGCCACGCACGGCAGCCGACGACCGCACACCGCCTCCTGCGACGCCACCGGCGACCGTGCGCCGCCGTCGGGCGCACCCGGGCCGGATCGTCGCCGCGGTGGCGTCGGTCGCGGTGCTGCTGCTCACCGGCTACGCCTGGAACAGCGTCACCTCGCTGGAGAACAACGTCACCCGACTCGGCGGCCTGGGCCTGGGGACGGGCAAGGACGGCGCCGTCGACATCCTGTTGGTGGGAACCGACTCCCGCACCGACGCGCAGGGCAACCCCCTGTCCCCGTCCGAGCAGGCGAAGCTGCACGCCGGTGACGAGGTCGCCACCAACACCGACACGATCCTGCTGATCCGCGTCCCCAACGACGGGTCGTCGGCGACGGCCATCTCGATCCCCCGCGATTCCTACGTCGACGTCCCCGGCATCGGCAAGACGAAGATCAACTCCGCGTACGGCTCGACGCGGGAGGCCAGACGGGAACAGCTCGTCGAGGCCGGTACCCCGGCGGCCCAGGCCGACTCCGAGGCCACCGAAGCGGGCCGCCAGGCACTGATCACCACCGTCGCGAACCTCACCGGCGTGCAGGTCGACCACTACGCCGAGGTCGGACTCGTCGGTTTCACGTTGCTCACCGACGCCGTCGGCGGTGTCGACGTCTGCCTCAAGAACGCCGTCGACGAGCCACTGTCGGGTGCACGGTTCCGTGCCGGCCGACAGACGCTCGACGGCGCACAGGCGCTGAGCTTCGTCCGTCAGCGGCACGACCTGCCCCGCGGCGACCTCGACCGCATCGTCCGCCAGCAGGTGTTCATGGCCTCGCTGGCCCAGAAGGTCCTGTCGGCCGGCACCCTCGCCGACCCGTCGAAGCTGTCCGCGCTGCAGGACGCCGTCGGACGCTCGGTCGTCATCGACGACTCCTGGGACATCCTGAAGTTCGTCGAGCAGCTCAAGGACCTGTCCGGCGGCAAGGTGCGGTTCGCGACCGTCCCCGTCGTCGACGAGCAGGGCTGGAGCGACGACGGTCAGCAGTCCGTGGTGCGCGTCGACCCCGCAGCGGTGCACCGCTTCACGTCGAGCCTGCTCGACAAGCCGAAGGGCGGTCTCGACCGCTCGTCCTACACCGTGGACGTGGTCAACGCCGGCACGGTCGACGGTCTGGCCACCAACGTCTCGACCATCGCGACCACCCGGGGGTACGCACGCGGCGCGACGAGCACCGACGACAGCGGCTCGGTGACCTCGAGCGCCGTGGTGACGTCGGACCAGAACGCCGGCGCCACGGATCTCGCGAAGCAGATGGGCGGGCTGCCGGTACGTGTGGATCCGTCGGTGCCGCAGGACCACCTGCGCCTGGTCCTCACCGACTCCTACACCGGGCCCGGGTCCATCACCGACACCGGTGCGCAGCCCGACGCGACCCCGGCGGCCGCGGCGTCACCGGCGGCGCCGACGACGAGCGCCGCCGCCCCGATCACCGCCTCCGGACAGGGTCCCCAATGCGTGAACTGACGGTCACCGACGCCATCCTCGGATCGCGGACCGATCCGGCCGCGCCCCTCATCACCTTCTACGACGACGCGTCCGGCGAACGCACGGAGTTGTCGGCGACGACGTCGGCCAACTGGGCCGCGAAGGTGGCGTCGTTCCTGCGCGACGAGGCCGGCGTGATGCCCGGTGACCGTGTCGCGGTGGTCGCGCCCGCGCACTGGCAGACGTTCGTCGTCCTCGCCGGGATCTGGTGGGCGGGCGCCGAGGCCGTGATCGGGGCGGGGCACGCCGCGACGGTCGCGTTCTGTGCACGCGCGGAGGTCGACGCCGCCGACGCCGACGAGGTCGTCGCCCTGCCGCTCGACCCCTTCGCGCTGCCCGTCGCCGACCTGCCCACGGGCGTCACCGATTTCGGCTCCGCGGTCCGCGTCCACGCCGACACCTTCTCCCCTGTCGTCGCCGGTCCCGCGGCTCTCGACGGCCGGACCACCGACGAGATCGTCACGGCGGCCCGTGAGTTCGCGTCCACCGCCGACATCGGCCGGTCGTCACGGGTGCTGTCGACGCGGCACTGGGACGCCGCGGACGACGTCGTCGCGAACCTCCTCGCGACGATGGTCGTGGGGGCCAGCCTGGTGCAGGTCGCCCACCCCGATGTCGCCACCACGGCCGACCGGGCCCGCTCCGAGCGGGTCACCGTCTCGCTGAGCTGAGCTGAGCTGAGCTGAGCTGAGCGCCCGGCCCGGTCCCACGGTTCCCAGCTCCGGCCCCGGCGCTCCTTGACACCCACGCCGCACTCGCCGGACAGTGGCGACCATGGCGGACTCAGAGGTCACCGACGACGACTTCCGTGTGATCCTCGCGCAGGTGCGGGAGTTCATCGCGAAGGAGGTGGTCCCCCGCGAGGCCGAGATCGTCGAGACGGACAGCATCCCCGTCGAGATCCGCCGCGCCGCAGCAGACATGGGACTGTTCGGGTACGCGATCCCGCAGGAGTGGGGCGGACTCGGCCTGGACCTCGTCCACGAGGTCGAGCTCGCGATGGAGTTCGGGTACACCTCCCTCGCGGTGCGGTCGATGTTCGGGACGAACAACGGCATCGCCGGCCAGGTGCTGGTGAACTTCGGCACCGACGAGCAGAAGTCGACATGGCTGCCGCGCATCGCATCCGGGGACGTCGTCGCGTCGTTCGCCCTGACCGAGTCCGAGGCGGGCTCGAACCCCGCCGGGTTGACCACCCGGGCGGTCCGCGAGGACGGCCGGTGGCGGATCGACGGCGCGAAGCGCTACATCACCAACGCCCCCATCGCCGACCTGTTCATCGTGTTCGCGCGCACGCGCCCCGCGGACGACTCCGGCCCGGGGATCGCGGTGTTCCTCGTCCCCGCGGACACACCCGGTGTCACGGTGGGGCCGAAGGACGCCAAGATGGGCCAGGAGGGCGCATGGAGCGCCGAGGTGTGGTTCGACGGCGCGGTCGTCGACGACGCGGCGCTGATCGGCGGCAGCGAGGACGGCGGCTACCGCGCGGCGATGACGTCGCTCGCCAAAGGACGCGTCCACATCGCGGCGCTGGCCGTCGGGTGCGCACGGCGTGCGCTGGACGAGTCGCTGACCCACGCCGCCACGACGCGACAGGGGGGCACGCCGATCGGCGACTTCCAACTGGTGCAGGCGCTGCTCGCCGACGCGCACGTCGGTGTCGAGTCCGGTCGTGCGCTCGTCCGCGACGCCGCCCGCAAGTACGTCAGCGGCGAGGACACCCGGATCGCGCCGTCGGTCGCCAAGCTGTACTGCACCGAGATGGCCGGGCGGGTCGCCGACGCCGCCGTGCAGGTGCACGGCGGCGCGGGCTACATGCGGGGTGTCGCGGTCGAACGCATCTTCCGCGACGTCCGACTGCTCCGCCTGTACGAGGGGACCAGCGAGATCCAGCGCCTCATCATCGGCGGCGGACTGGTCCGTCAGGCGAAGAAGGGCCTCTGAGCCGGGCTCAGCGCAGCAGCGCCCGCGACATGACGACGCGCTGGATCTGGTTGGTGCCCTCGTAGATCTGGGTGATCTTGGCGTCGCGCATCATGCGCTCGACCGGGAAGTCGCGGGTGTACCCGGCGCCGCCGAACAGCTGCACCGCGTCGGTCGTGACCTTCATCGCGACGTCGGAGGCGAAGCACTTCGACGCCGACGAGATGAACCCGAGGTTCTTCTCCCCGCGCTCGGCGCGGGCGGCCGAGCTGTACACCATCAGCCGTGCGGCCTCGATGTTCATGGCCATGTCGGCGATCATGAACTCCACGCCCTGGAACTGGCTGATCGACTTGCCGAACTGCTTGCGGTCCTTGACGTACTCGATCGTCTTGTCCAGCGCGCCCTGTGCGATGCCGACGGCCTGCGCGCCGATGGTGGGGCGGGTGTGGTCGAGCGTCTGCAGGGCGGTCTTGAAGCCGGTTCCCTCGTCGCCGATGATCCGGTCGCCCGGGATCTCACAGTTCTCGAAGTGCAGCTCCGCGGTCGGCGAGCCCTTGATGCCGAGCTTGCGCTCGAGGTTGCCCACCGAGAAGCCGGGATCGTCCTTGTGGACCATGAACGCCGAGATGCCGTTGGCACCCTTCTCGGGGTCGGTGACGGCCATGACCGTGTACCAGGTCGACTTGCCGCCGTTGGTGATCCACGCCTTGCCACCGTTGAGGACCCAGCCCTCCGAGGTCTTCTTGGCGCGGGTGCGCATCGACGCCGCGTCCGAGCCGGCCTCGCGCTCGGACAGCCCGTAGGACGCCAGCGCGCCGTCGGCGATCTCCGGCAGGACCTTCTTCTTCAGGTCGGCGTCACCGGCGAGGATCAGGCCCATCGTGCCGAGCTTGTTCACCGCGGGGATCAGCGACGCCGAGGCGTCGACGCGCGCGACCTCCTCGATCACGATGCACGCCGCGACCGAGTCGGCACCCTGCCCGCCGAATTCCTCGGGCACGTGGATCGCGTTGAACCCCGACGCGTTCAGCGCGTCGAGCGCCTCCTGCGGGAAGCGCGACTTCTCGTCGACCTCGGCCGCGAAGGGTTCGATCTCCTTCTCCGACAGCGCGCGGATCGCCTCCCGCAGCGCGTCGTGCTCCTCGGGGAGGGCGAAGACATCGAAGTCCGGGTTGCCCGACATTGCACTCACTCCTCATCGGCCGTGCGGTGGGGTGTCCGACGCGGTGCGCCGGAGGGTCGGCCGTCTCCACGATGCTAACCCGCGTACCGGGCACGAGTTACTGACGGGTAACCGAGGGTGTCCGGTGGTGGCGCAGGTCACGCGGGTGGCACGCTGGGCGGCGTGACCGACGACAGCCTCGCCGACTTCGAGCGCACCGAGTTCTCCGCCCACGGCCGCAGCGCCCCCGTCTACCGTCTCGGGACCGGGCCCGCCGTGATCGTCATGTCGGAGATCCCCGGCATCACCCCGCGCGTCGCCGACTTCGCCCGCACGGTGGCCTCCATCGGCTGCACCGCGGTCGTGCCGCACCTGTTCGGCGTCGACGGGAAGGACCCCTTCGCGGGACTCCCGGGCGTCGGACCGCTAGCGACGATGGCCCGCGCGATGGTGCCGGCGTGCATCAGTCGCGAGTTCACCATCCTCGCCACCGGGAAGTCCTCCCCGATCACGCGGTGGCTGCGCGCCCTTGCCGCCGACGAGCACGAGCGGTGTGGCGGTCCCGGGGTCGGCGCGGTCGGCATGTGCTTCACCGGCGGGTTCGCGCTGGCGATGGCCGCCGACGACCGCCTGATCGCCCCCGTGCTGTCGCAGCCGTCGCTGCCGTTCGGCCTCACCGGACGGCACAAGAAGGGCATCGACATCACGCCCGACGAGCTCGCCACGGTGAAGAACCGGTGCGCAACAGGGGATCTGACCGTCCTGGGGTTGCGCTTCGAGGGCGACAAGCTCTCACCGCCCCAGCGGTTCCGGTGGCTGCGCGAGCAACTGGGCGACGCCTTCACGGCCATCGAGCTGCCCGACTCGTCGGCACGCGAGGGCAGCCCGATGCCCCCGCACTCGGTGCTCACCGAGCACCTGGTCGACGCGCCGGGGGAACCGACCCGCGCGGCGCTCGACGAGGTGCTCGACCTGTTCCGGCGCCGGCTGCTGACCGACGCCTGAGCTGGCTGATCGTCGCCGACGCGTGAGCCGTCCGATCGTCACCGACGCGTGAGCCGTCGCCTCCGTACCGACGCCTGAGCCGTCAGTCGCCGAGCAGGGTGCGGCGCAGTGCGGCGTCCTTCTCCTCGACCATGGCCTCGAGATCGCGCGCGAAGGCCGCGAGTCGCGCGCGCAGCACGTCGTCACCGGTGGCGAGGATCCGCACCGCGAGCAATCCCGCGTTGCGGGCGCCGCCCACCGAGACCGTCGCGACCGGGATGCCCGCGGGCATCTGCACGATCGACAGCAGCGAGTCGAGTCCGTCGAGGTGCTTCAGCGGCACCGGGACACCGACGACGGGCAGCACCGTCGCCGAGGCGACCATGCCCGGGAGGTGTGCCGCCCCGCCCGCACCGGCGATGATCACCGAGATGCCGCGGTCGGCCGCACCCGCCGCGTAGTCGAGCATCTTGCGCGGGGTCCGGTGGGCGGAGACGACACCGACCTCGAACGGCACGTCGAACTCGGCCAACGCCACCGCGGCGGGTTCCATCGTCGGCCAGTCGGAGTCGCTGCCCATGATCAGCCCGACGCGGGGACCGCTCGCGCTGGTACCGATGGGGTCGGACGGGGTCGGTGCGGTCATGGCTCCCTCTCGATGGCGCGGTCGGATCCGGCCGGGTCAGGTCCGGGCGGGTTCGGGGACGTCGGTCTCGCCGTGCGGGTCCCACCCGTCGGTCCACACCCCGGTGGACAGCCAGGTCGCGGCCCGCTCGGCGCGCTCGCGGACGGTCGTGACGTCCTCGTCGGGTCCACCGACGATGTTGACGTGACCGATCTTGCGCGCCCCGCGCTCGCCCTTGGCGTAGAGGTGCACGTGCGCGTCGGGCATGCGGGCCATCAGGTGGTGGACCCGCTCGTCCATCGACATCGCCGGCGTCTCCGGCGCACCGAGCACGTTGGCCATGACCGTCACCGGTGCGAGCGCCCGGGTCGCGCCGAGCGGGTAGTCGAGGACCGCGCGCAGGTGCTGCTCGAACTGGCTCGTGACGGCGCCGTCCATGGTCCAGTGCCCGCTGTTGTGCGGACGCATCGCGAGCTCGTTGATGCTCAGCGTCCCGTCCTCGGTCTCGAACATCTCGACGGCCATGACCCCGACGACACCGAGTGTCTGCGCGATCTGCAGCGCGATGTGCTCGGCCTCCTCGGCGCGTTCGTCGGACAGCCCGGGCGCGGGCGCGATCGCCACCGCGCACTGTCCGTCGCGCTGGACGGTCTCCACGACGGGCCACGTGGCGCCCTGGCCGAAGGCGGACCGCGCCACCATCGCCGACAGTTCCCGCCGCCACGGCACGCGCTCCTCGGCCATCACCGGCGTACCCGACGCGGTCGCGTCGGCGAGGACGTCGAGTGCCTCCTCCAGCGAGTCCGGCAGCCACACGCCGCGCCCGTCGTAGCCGCCGCGGATCGCCTTGATCACCACCCCGTCGGCACACGACTCGACGAAACCGACGAGGACCTCACCCGGGTCGTCGGCGCCGGACAGGTCGACGAAACGGGGGACGGGCAACCCCAGCTCGGAGAGCCGACGACGCATGACGAGCTTGTCCTGGGCGTGGATCAGCGCGTCGGGCGGAGGGAGGACCGACACCCCCTCGGCGACGAGGGCGTGCAGGTGCTCGGGCGGGACGCCCTCGTGGTCGAAGGTCAGGGCGACGGCCCCCTCCGCAGCTCGACGGAGGTCGTCGAGGCTGTCGTGCGAACCGATCACCACGTCCGCCGAGACCGCCGCGGCGGGGTCGTCGGGCGACGCCGCGAGCACCCGCAGCGTCTGTCCGAGCGCGATCGCGGCCTGATGCGTCATGCGGGCCAACTGCCCGCCGCCGACCATCGCGACCGTCGGGAGACCCACCGGATTGCGTCCACTCACGGCTGACCATCGTGTCATGACACGCGCTGCGACCTGCGCCGCGGGCCGCACCACCGCGCGGGGAATTCGCGTCGGGGCGTCGTTTTCGTACACTCGATCCTTGTGTCGTTCATCGACGGGCTCCTCGCCCGTACCCCAGGCCCCGTCCGGCGCCTGGCCCTCCGCCACCACGAACTGATCAAGTTCGCGCTGGTCGGTGGCACCACCATGGTGTTCGACATGGCCATCTTCTACGGCCTCAGCCTGTCGGTCCTGGAGCAGAAGCCGGTCGTCGCGAAGGTCATCTCCGGCGCCCTGGCGACGCTGCTCAGCTACTTCCTCAACCGCGAGTGGGCGTTCAAGAACCGCGGTGGACGTGAGACCCACCACGAGGTCCTGCTGTTCTTCGTGATCAGCGGCATCGGCGTGGTGCTGCAGGCGGCGCCGCTGTGGTTCGCCAACAACGTCTTCGACATGCGGTCCCACCTGCCGGTGACCGAACTGGTGATCGTCGACTTCGTGCTCGGATACATCATCGGCAACATCCTGCAGATGGCCTTCCGGTTCTGGGCCCTCCGCAAATTCGCCTTCCCGGAGACCCGGGGCGACGAGGACGCCGAGATCGAGGCGCTCGCGACCGGTCAGGTCACCCTGCGCGCGGACGTCGAACCCGACCCGACGCCCTAGACCCCGGTCAGCGCGGTTCGCGGGCGGCCCGGGCGAGAACCGGTTCCCCGTCGCGTCGTACCGTCCCCGGCGTCCCGGTGATCGGCCCGCCCGCCGTGGTCGGCACGACGATCGTGAACGCCGCCGGTACGCGGGTCGTCAGTTCCAGACGACCGCCGTCGGCCTCGATCAGCGCGCGAGCCAGGGACAGGCCGACGCCGCTCGAGCCGCCACCGGACCACCCGCGACGGAAGATCTTCGGCACGAGGTCGTCGGAGACGCCGCTCCCCTCGTCCCGGACGGTGACGCGCAGCAGGTCGGCGCCGTCGAGTCCGGACACCTCCACCGTGCAGCGCCCGGCCCCGTGCCGCAGGGCGTTGTCGACGAGGACCGACACGGCCTCCCGCAACCGACTCGGCGTCGCCCAGGCCGTCCGGTCGCCGACGTAGGACGCGACGACCTCCCGGCCCTGCCGGGCGAACGCGTCGGAGAAGTCGTGGACGAGAGGGTCGATCGTGTCGTCGACCGCGACGGGCGCGGTCGGCCGCACCCCCGCGTCCCGGGAGACGGCGATCAGCTCGTCGAGCTCGGAGTTGAGCCGTTCGGCCTGGGCGTGCGCCGCCTCGGCCTCCTCCACGACGTGCGGGTCGGGGTGCAGCGACAGCTCGTCGAGGCGCAGCTGGATGGCGGTCAGTCGGCTGCGGAGCTGGTGGGACACCTCGCCCACGATCTCGCCCTCCCGCTCCAGACGCAGCGCGATCTCGCGGTTGGCGACCTCGAGCGCGCCGGCGAGGCGGTCGAGTTCGGCGATGCCGTGTGTGCGCCAGGCGGTGTGGAAATCGCCCTGGGCCATCCGCGACGCGCGGTCGGCGAGGTCCTCCAGCGGGTCGGCGAGCCGGCCCGCTGTCACCGCGGCGACCACCGTGCCCCCGGCGATGGACGCGGTCAGGATCAGCGCGACCACCCCGATCGCGGTCCACTGGTCGCCCCGCACCTCCTCCAACGGGATCCGCATCGTGACCGTGCCGGCGTCGCCGAGGCTGGCCGACTCCGACACCGTCGCCCCGCGGATGTCGTCGCCGACGGCGGTCCGCACGATGCCGTCCCCCGACGGGTACTCGAGTTCCAGGCGGCCGTAGGGCGGGAGCAACAGACGGAACGGGGCGACGTCGAGCGGTTGCCCGGCGAGGTCCCCTGACTCCTGGTCGATTAGCTCCGACGACACCCGTTTGAGTCGCTGGTCGAGGTCCTGGTGGGCGTTGTCGTCGATCCACCACCACGCTGTCACCATCAGCGGCAGCCCGAGCAGCACGCCGATGCCGACGACCATCGCCAGCATGGACAGCAGGATCCGCCTGCGCACCGCGGTCGCCTAGTCCGGGTCGAAGCGGAAGCCGACGCCGCGGACGGTGACGATCCGCTTCTTCCGGCCCGCCTGGTCGTCGCCGATCTTGCGGCGCAGCCAGGACACGTGCATGTCGAGGGTCTTCGACGACCGCAGGTCCGCCGACCCCCACACCTCGGTCAGGATCTCCTCGCGGCTGACGACCTCGCCGCCGCGCTCCATCAGGAACCGCAACAGGTCGAACTCGCGGTTGGCCAGCGTCGCGTCCTTGCCGCCGACGAGCACCCTGCGGCCGCGCGCGTCGAGCTGGATGTCGCCCGCCTCCAACACGAGGTCGACGCCCTGCTTGCGACGCAGCAGCGCCCGGACGCGCGCGAGCAGCTCGGCGAGACGGAACGGCTTGCCGACGTAGTCGTCGGCTCCGGCGTCGAGGCCGACGACGAAGTCGACCTCGTCCGTGCGGGCGGTGAGCATGAGCACCGCGAGCTGGGGGCGCGCGCTGCGGATCCGGCGGCACACCTCGAGGCCGTCCATCTCGGGCAGGCCGAGGTCGAGCACTACCAGCTCGAAGCGCGGGTCACGGGCCCGTTCGAGGGCGTCGGGACCCGTCGAGACGATCTCGCACCCGTAACCCTCCCGGGTCAGGGCGCGGGCCAGCGGGGGTGGCGATGGCCTCGTCGTCCTCGGCCAGCAGTACGTCCGTCACGGCGCCACGATACCGGCGCAGGATGCCCGCGCAGCCGATCCGCGCCGCTCAGCGCGCCCGGCGGCCCGGGTCGACCTCGGAGTCGAAGACCTCGTGGTAGAGCAGCGCGTGCACCTTCTCCACCTGGGGGATGTCGTGGAAGGCCAACGGGTCGTCGGACGCCGACTCGATGACGAGGGTTCCGGTGCGCAGCATCCGGTCGAGCAGGCCGTGACGGAACTCCACCGAGTTGATGCGCTGCAGCGGGATGTCGATGCCCGACCGGGTCAGGACGCCGTTGCGGAACGTCACGCGCCGGTCGGTGAGGACGAAATGCGTGGTGCGCCAGGCGACGACGGGACGCAGGACGAACCACAGGACGACCACGGCCCACACGGCCGCGATGACGATCCACAGCACCGACCGCGTCGACGACGACAGCTGCGACGACCCGGTGAACCCGGCTGCGATCCCGGCGAGCGCGGTGACGACCAGGAACCCCACCGTGGGCACCACCAGCGCCTTCCAATGCGGGTGACGGTGCACGACGACGTGCTCGCCCTCGGCGAGGATGTTCTCCGGATATCCCACGGCACCGGCCTCCGGTGTGGTCGCGACGAGCCCTGACGGCAGTGAAAGTAGCGCATTCCCGGCGTGGTTCCCCGGGGGTCGCGACGCCCGTGCTCGGTAGACTCACGCGAGACGCGGGTGACGACCCCAGCTGCGGAGGTGGCCAGATGTACCCGAACGACCCGTACGACAACCGCCGGCGGGACAGCGGCGGGAGCTGGGACGACCGGACCCGCGCCTACTCGGCCGATCCGTATGCCCGCGATTCGTATGCACAGGACCCCTACGCGCAGGACCAGTACGCCGATCCCGGTTACCAGCAGTACGCCGCCGAGCCGGCGCGCAAGGCCTCCCGACCCCCGCGGCGGGGTCCGCAGATCAACATCGGCCTGTTCATCGGCGGCGTCGTGGCGACCGCCGTCGTGACGGCGCTGGCGTCGTGGCTGGTCGCGTGGATCATCCGGGTCATCAGCCAACGCATCACCGAGACCGGCAAGTTCGGCGTGTGGAACCCGGTCGCGCAGGACGAGTACTGGTTCGCCGTGGTGGGCGGACTGTGCGCGCTGTTCGCGGGCGCGCTCTGGTACGTCCTGCAGCTGACGACGCCCTCGCCGGACCAGTTCTTCGCCTGGATCGTCGGCCTGCTGGTGATCGCGGCGGTCATCCTGCCGCTCCTGCTGTCGCGCGAGATCTCGACGGGCATCGGCACCGCGGTGATGCACCTCGTGATCGGCCTGCCGATCCTGTTCCTGATCCGCGCGATGGGGGCCCGCAGCGTCGAGTACCGCTGACGTCTAGTCGCGCACGCGCAGGTGTGTGACGTCCCCGGCCGCGACGGCGGTGGTCGTCCCGTCCGGGGCGTCGACGACGACGCGTCCCCGGTCGTCGACGTCGACGGCTGTGCCCTCCAGCGTCCGGTCGCCGGGCAGCTCCACACGGACCGGGCGGGACAGCGTCGAGCACAGCGGGCGGTACCGACCCGCGATCGCCGCGGTGTCACCGGGCCAGTCGATTAGTTCCCTGGCCAGCGCGGCGAGTACGGCACCCGCGAGGTCGGACCTGTCCACATCCCGCCCCGTCACGAGGTTCAGTGACGTCGCGGTCGCGACCGGCAGGTCCTCGGGACGCAGGCCGGTGTTGATCCCGATGCCGACCACCGCGCAGGGCCGGCGCCCGGGCGCGAGCTCCGCGAGTATCCCGGCGACCTTGCCGACCTCGCCCGCGGCGCCCACGGGGAGCAGCACGTCGTTGGGCCACTTGAGTCGCGCGTCGACGCCCCCGACCTCGGCGACCGCGCGGGCCACCGCGATCCCCGCGGCGAGTGGCAGCCAGCCGAGCGCGTCGCCGGCACCGGTCCCCGACGCGTCGACCGTGACGGACATGGTGAGCGTCCCGCCGGGCGGCGCGGTCCACACGCGACCGTGCCGCCCCCGGCCCGCGGTCTGCCGCTCCGCGACCAGGACGACGCCCGGGCGGGGGTCGGTCGCGCAGCGCGCGACGAGGTCGGCGTTGGTCGACCCGGTCTCGGCGACGACCTCCACCGACCACCCGCGGCCGGCCCGGTCGGCGATTCGTGCGGCGTCGAGGTCTGTCGGTGCGGACTCCATCGCGATCACGCTAGTGCGTGGCACGACACGACCACGGGCCTCACGCGGTGCCCGGTCCCACCGACCGAGCGTCCGCTCGCTAGCATCGATCCCCATGACGACTGCCTCGACCGACAGCGATGGTGCACCCGACATCCACACGACGGCCGGAAAGCTCGCCGACCTGCGTGGACGTCTCGCCGAAGCCGAGCAGCCGGTCGGCGCCGAGGCCGTCGAGAAGGTGCACGCGAAGGGCAAGCTGACCGCCCGCGAGCGCATCACCCACCTCCTCGACGAGGGCTCGTTCGTCGAACTCGACGCGCTGGCGCGTCACCGCAGCACCAACTTCGGCCTGGCCTCACGCCGCCCTCTCGGTGACGGCGTCGTCACCGGCTACGGCACGGTCGACGGCCGCGAGGTGTGCGTGTTCAGCCAGGACTCCACCGTCTTCGGCGGCAGCCTCGGCGAGGTCTACGGCGAGAAGATCGTCAAGGTCATGGACCTCGCGGTGAAGACCGGGCGTCCGCTGATCGGCATCAACGACGGTGCCGGCGCGCGCATCCAGGAGGGTGTCGTCTCCCTGGGCCTGTACGGCGAGATCTTCCACCGCAACGTGCGGGCGTCCGGGGTCATCCCGCAGATCTCGCTCATCATGGGTGCGGCCGCGGGCGGGCACGTCTACTCCCCCGCACTCACCGACTTCGTGGTCATGGTCGACAAGACGAGCCAGATGTTTATCACCGGCCCGGACGTCATCAAGACGGTCACCGGCGAGGACGTCACCATGGAGGACCTCGGCGGCGCGCAGACGCACATGACGAAGTCCGGCACCGCCACCTACGTCGCCTCCGACGAGGAGGACGCCCTGGACTACGTGCGCGAGATCCTGTCGTACCTGCCGAGCAACAACAAGGCCGAGCCGCCCCGGCTGCCCGTCGACGAGCCCGCCGCCGGGTCGATCGAGGAGACGGTGAACGAGGAGGACCTCGAACTCGACACCCTCATCCCGGACTCGCCGAACCAGCCGTACGACATGCACGAGGTGATCGCCCGGATCCTCGACGACGACGAGTTCCTCGAGATCCAGGCGCAGTACGCCACGAACGTCATCGTCGGGTTCGGACGCGTCGACGGCCGCAGCGTCGGCATCGTCGCCAACCAGCCGACCCAGTTCGCCGGCTGCCTCGACATCAACGCCTCGGAGAAGGCCGCGCGGTTCGTGCGGACCTGCGACTGCTTCAACATCCCGATCGTCACGCTCGTCGACGTGCCGGGATTCCTGCCGGGCACCGAGCAGGAGTACAACGGCATCATCCGACGCGGGGCGAAGCTGCTGTACGCCTACGGCGAGGCGACGGTCGGCAAGATCACCGTCATCACCCGCAAGGCCTACGGCGGCGCCTACGACGTCATGGGGTCCAAGCACATGGGTGCCGACGTCAACCTGGCCTGGCCCACCGCGCAGATCGCCGTCATGGGCGCCTCCGGCGCCGTCGGCTTCGTCTACCGCGCGCAGCTCAAGGAGGCGGCGCAGAAGGGTGAGGACGTCGACGCCCTCCGCCTGCAGCTGCAGCAGGAGTACGAGGACACCCTCGTCAACCCGTACATCGCGGCCGAGCGTGGTTACGTCGACGCGGTCATCCCGCCGTCGCACACCCGTGGGCAGATCGCCACGGCCCTGAAGCTGCTCGAGCGCAAGATGGTGTCGATGCCGCCCAAGAAGCACGGCAACATCCCGCTGTAGACACCTCCGGCCGACGACCACCCCAGGAGACACCGTGAGCGACGAGACCACCCCCGCCGCCGACGACGCGCCGACGCGCCCCGCCCTGCGCATCGTGCGCGGCAACCCCGACGACGTCGACATCGCCGTCATCGCCGCGGTCCTGTCGGCGGCCGGTGGCGGCGAGCCCGACACCGCAGCACCGACCCGTGACCTGTGGGGGTCGCCGGAGCAGCGCCTGCGGCCATCGTGGGCGCCCGCGCCGACCGGGTTCCTCAACGTGCACTTCTCGCACTGACCGCCCGGGTGCGGGTCGTCCTGGGGTCGGCCTCACCGGCACGACGACGGGTGCTGATCGACGCGGGAGTGAACCCGATCGTCCGTGTCTCCGACGTGGACGAGGACGCGGTGGCCGCAACCGTCGACCCCAGCTCCGGACCGCGTGCTGTGGTGACCGCGTTGGCCGAGGCGAAAGCCCGGGTGGTGGCGGACCGCGTGGCGGCCGAGGATCCCGAGGTCGCCGGCGACTGCGTCGTCGTCGGCTGCGACTCGATGCTGTTCCACGACGGTGAACTGACCGGCAAGCCGCACACCGCCGCCGCGGCGACGGCGCAGTGGCATCGCCTGCGCGGACGCAGCGCCGAGCTGCTGACCGGACACAGCGTCCTGCGGATGGCCGACGGCGTCGTCGTGGGCGCCGAGTCGGCGTCGACATCGACCACGGTGCGCTTCGCCGACATCGACGACGCCACCGTCACCGCCTACGTCGCGACCGGTGAGCCCCTGGAGGTGGCCGGCGCCTTCACGCTCGACGGCCTCGGCGGATGGTTCGTCGACGGCATCGACGGCGACCACTCCGCGGTCATCGGCATCGGGCTGTCCGTGGTGCGCACCCTGTTCGCCCGGCTCGGTGTCACCGTCGCCGACGTGTGGGAGTCAGCCGCTCCGAGCGTCGACGCGTAGTCCCCACCGTTCGAGCTCCCGCTCCACACTCTGTGCGATGTCGGTACGCGCGACCGGGTCGACCGCGCACGCCGTCACCGTGATGGCGTCGCCGTGTTCCACGGCCCACACCGCGACGCCCGGCAGCATCCGGCTCGCGAGGTGCGGTGCCGCCGACCGGGCCGCCGCGCGCACGAGCACCGTGCGCGCCTGCGCTCCCCGCCACGACAGCAGACCCTCGGGCGCCGGTCCGAGTTGCGACACCGCGACGTCCGGGCCGGGGATGGAGGCGACGACGCGTCCTAGGACCCTCGTCGGCAGCAGACGGGCGACACGGGCGACCGCATCGTCACCCGGCGGGATCGACAGCGCCGCACGGATCCCCGCGCGGGCGTCGTCGAGGCCGGTGTCGGGTGTGGGGTCCACCGGCAGCGACAGGGCGACACCGCCGGCGGTGTTCGCGGTGGCCGTGTCCCCCTCCCCACGCCGGTCGACGGCCACCGTCACCCGGACGGGCCCGTCCCCGCCACCCCGGGCGGCGACCACCCCGGAGTGTCGTGCGAGACCCACACCCAGCGCGACCAGGAGCGTCGTCGCGGTGCCGCCGTGGTCGCGCGCCGCCGCGTGCCATCGTGCGCGGTCGAGGGTGACGACGTGGTGCGCGGGGACGTCGTCGACGCTGTCGTCTCTCGCCCGCACCGGACGGGTCGGCGCGGATCCGGCTGCGGCTGCGGATGCGGATGCGGATGCGCCGGGACGGTTCCCCCTCAGGCGCCTCGCCGCACGGACCGCGTCGGCGACCGCCGACGCGGCGTCGGCGGCGTCCGCGACCACCCGGCGCACCGGCCCCGGGTCGCGGTGCGGCAGCAGATCGGCGGCCGGACCGTCCGACGCCGTGACCGCGTCGGCGACGGTCTCGACGAACCGTCGACCGTCGGCGAGCACATGGGAGGCGACGACGGACACCGCGCGGCCTCCCCCCGTGAGGGCCACGGTCGCGACCTGCCACCCCCGCGAGTCGACGACGGCGACCGGCGCCTGGGCGAGATGTCGCTGCGCCCAGGCGGCCGGGTCGTCGACCGGCGTCGTGTCGACACGTGCCGACGCGGGGCCCGGCGGTCGCACCCACCGGGGTCGGGCCCCGGGCACCACCGGCCGTCGGACGGCGCGATCCAGCGGGCCGCCGACCAGACGGTCGACGAGGTCGTGGACGACGTCGTCACCGGGGTCCTCGTCGAGCACGACGACGAGCTGCATGGGCGCGACCACGCCGACGGTCGACTCGAGCAGGAGGTAGGCCTCGTCGGTCCCGCCGAGGCGGGGCGTGCTCACAGGACCGCGTGGGGCAGGTCCCACGCGAGGAGTTCCGCCTCCACCAGGTCACGCAGCACCCCCGGCGCGCCGAACCGGTCGGGGTCGACGCCGCACACGGCCATGGTGGCGGTGGCACCGTGCAGGGTGAGCCAGGCGAGCAGGCCGGGACGACACCGTCGCCGACGGTCGTCGGCCGACATCCCGCGCACCGCGGCCCGGGTGAACTGCACGTGCGCGGTCTGCCCGCCCATCTGCAGCAGTTCCGGCTCGACGGCACCGAGATTCGACACCGTCGTGTGCGGTGACGGGATCAGTCCCGTCAGCGCGAGCACCGCCCGGGACGGGAGGAGGCGCACCACCGGCTGCACGTTGTCGGCGGACATCTCCGCGCCCCGCTCGGCGTAGCCGGCCAGGGCACGGCGCGTCTGCGCCCGCATGCCCGCGAGGTCGACGGGTCCGTCGAGCCCGCCGTGGGTGCGGATCCACACCCCACCGGACGCGTTCGCGCGCGCGTCGTCGTCACCGCTCCGGCGGTTCACCGCGATGCAGATCGCGGTGGTGTCGTCGTCGGGGATCCCGGCCCGTTGCGCCACCCCACCGACCACCGCACAGAACAGGGTGTTGGTGGTGCCGCCACGTTCCGCGGCCCGCCTGGCGAACGTCTCGGCGTCGAGTGTCACCAGCAGGTGCCGGACCGGCGGGTCGGCGACCTCCGCCGGGGGCATCGGCAGCGGACGGCCCGGCCACGGCCGGTCGAGACCGACGACCACCGGACCCTCGGCCTCGACGTCGCCCCGCGTCCGGAGAGCCGTGACCGCGGACGACGCCAGACGTGCCACCGCGCGCAGGGCGGCGAGCAATTGGCCGCCGGCGTCCCTGATGTCGTCGCCGACACCGCCGCGCGCCGGGCCGGGGGTCGTCGCCGGCGGGTCGGCGAGCAGCGCCCGGCGCAGACCGGACCCGTCGCACACCACGTGCGAGGCCAGCACGAACACGACACGGCCACCGTCGGTGGTGGGGGCGGTGGCCAGGTGCCAGCTGCGCCCCTCCGTCGGTCGCACCGACGTGCCGTCCAGATGGTCGGCGAACCACTGCGCGACCGCCTCGGGCGCAACGGCGTCGGCGTCTGCGCGCACGGGTTCGGGTCGGCCGGCAGCAACCCACCGGTGCCGCGCGAACGGCACCCGGGTCACCGCGATAGTCCGGTGCACGGGGCCTGCGGCGAGCCGGGCGTGGATCGCCGCGACGGCCTGCTCCCCCGGGTCGGTCGCGAACACCCATCCCATCTGGATGGGGGTCTCCACACCCGCGAGCGCCTCGACGAGCATGAACGTCTCGTCGGGCCCGGTCACCCGCGCATCGGCGGGCGCCGCGGTCACCAGCGACGGTGCGGCAGACCCCATGCGGTCAGCTCCTCGGACAGGACGCGGTGCAGGACCTCCGCGTCGGGGAAGGCGGACTCGTCGAACGCTGCGACGGACAGCGTGGTCTCGTCGCCGGCCTGCAGCACCCACGACTGCAGTCCGTCGCCGAAGCGGTACGGCAGGTCGGGGGCGACGGCCTGCGCGTCACCGCGGAAGGCGACACCCCGGGCGGTCACCGGACCGAGCCGGAGGAGATCGACGCCCCAGGAGCCGATGTTCGAGGTCATCGCGTCCGGCATGCCACCGCCGGCGGTCACCGCCCGCACGGCGAGCGCCGGCGGCACCACGGTCACCAGCGGTGTCAGGTGGACGGTCGGGTCGCGGCGGCCCTCGTCGAGAGCGGTGTAGGCGGCCCGGCACCGCGATCGCACCTCCGTCAGGTCCTTCTCGGCGGCGTCGTCGAGGTAGACCGAGACCCCGGCCGTGGCGTTGGCGCGGCCGTCGTCCTCGCCGCGCCGACTCACGGGGATGCCCACCTTCACCGGCTCTCCCGGGGGCAGCGCACCGCTGCGGCGCAGTGCGCCGGCGATCACGGCGACGAACAGGGTGTTCTCGGTGCCGTCGTGGCGACGCGCCGCAGCCTGCCACTCCTGCGTCGGCACCGACACGACCGCCCAGCGGACCCGCGCCTGCGGCGAGCGTTGCGCGAGAGGTGCCCGCGGAGCACGCGGGTCGGGAGCAGGAGCACCCCGTCGCACGAGTCCGCCACCGAGCACACGGACCAGCCCGACCGTCCCCAGGACGACCTGTCGGATCGCGTCGACCGCGTCCGCCGGCACCCGACGACCGGGGGCCCGCGACGACACGACGACCCGGGGAACCGCCTCCGCCGAGGCGGCGGTCGCGAGCGCCGCGGCGGCCGCGCGGACGAACCCCTGGCCGTCGGTCACGAGATGCAGCGTGCACAGCGACAGCGCGTGTCCGCCGTCGGCGAGCGGGGCGGCCCGCAGACGCCAACACCGTCCGGCCCCCGCGTCGAGGTCGACCGCGTACAGCTCGTCGCGGGACCAGTTCGCGACGGCGCCGGCGTCGATCGTCTCGTCGTGGACGGCGGGGACGGCCGTCGACGAGCGCGCCCAGGAAGGACGGGCTCCCGGCACGGTCGGCGGCGTCACGCGACGGTGCAGGACGCTGTCGTGCAGCCGCGACGCGACACCGTCCACCAGGTCCGTGTCGAGGCGGTCCGGGAAGACCCACACCAGCTGCAGGACCACCGACCAGCCCAGCGCACGGTCCACGAACCAGTAGGTGAGGTCGGGCCCGTCGAGCCGGGCCGCGGTCGCCGCCTGCGCCATCGTCTGGACAGTAGTGGCGGCCCCCGCCGACTGCCGGACGAGCGGACATGACGAGCGCCACAGTCGCTTCCGCGCCGGGAGGACCTGCATGTTCACGATCTGAACGCGACGATCGGTGACGCTGCATCACGCCGCGCGAGGCGGGCCGCTAGCCTGAGCGCGTCATACCTCAGGCCCTTGGGGGGACCATCGATGACCATGATCTCGAACGAGGCTGCCGCCGGCAGGCCGCGGGCGGGCAGGCACGCCCGCCCCGACCCTGCGGAGGACCTCGGCACGCCCGCGGAGCAGTCGTCGGCGTCCGAGTCGTGGAGCGATCCCACCGGGTCGTCGTGGAGCGCGTCGCCGGAGTCGGCCTGGACCCCGCCGCTCGACGCGGCGGCGGCGGTGCGGCGCGGTCGGCGCTCGGCGCCCGCCGTCGAGGTGTCGGGGCTGACCAAGGAGTTCGACGGGCGACGCGTCGTCGACGACGTCGACTTCGTCGTCCCGGCCGGCACCGTGTGCGGGATCCTGGGGCCCAACGGGGCCGGGAAGACCACCACGGTGCGGATGCTCGCGACGCTGCTGCGTCCCACGTCCGGGTCGGTCACGGTGCTCGGACGCGACGTCGTCGCGGACGCGACCGCGGTGCGCAGTCTCATCGCCCTCACCGGCCAGTACGCCTCGGTCGACGAGGACCTCACCGGGCGCGAGAACCTCGAGATCTTCGGCCGACTGCTCGGTCTGCGGGGCCGGGCGGCCAAGGCCCGTGCCCGCGAGCTCGTCGACCAGTTCGGCCTCACCGACGCCGGCGACCGCGCGATCCGGTCCTACTCGGGTGGCATGCGACGGCGACTCGACCTCGCCGCCAGCATGATCCGGCGTCCGGCGCTGCTGTTCCTCGACGAACCGACCACCGGGCTGGACCCGCGCACACGCAGCCGGTTGTGGGACATCGTGCGATCGGTCGTCGACTCGGGCACCACCGTCGTGCTGACCACGCAGTACCTCGACGAGGCCGACGCCCTCGCCGATCAGCTCGTCGTGATCGACCACGGGCGGGTCGTCGGCCGCGGCACCCCGGAGACGCTGAAGCGGTCGGTCGGCGACTTCTCGCTGTCGATCCGACTCATCGACCCGCGCCAGTCCGAGCGCGCCGCCTCGACGATGCGTTCGCTCCTGCACGCACCCGTCGACGTCGACGTCCGCACCGGAGCCCTCGCCGGACCCGTCCCGCACTCCGCGCGCGCCGCCGAGGTGATCGCGGCGTTGACCGCCGAGCGGATCGGCGTCGGCGAGTTCGGCGTCCACACACCGTCCCTCGACGACGTCTTCCTCGCCCTCACCGACGAGTCGAGGCCGGCATGAGCGTCGCCGACACACGGACCCCCGCGTTCGCCGACATCCCGATGGCCGAGGTCGTGGAGACGATCACCGTCGGCAAGGCGGTCCGGGACACGCTCACGATGGCCCGTCGCGGGTTGCTGAAGTTCAAGCACAACCCCCAGCTGCTCGTCGACGTCACCATCGTGCCGGTGGTCTTCACGGTCATGTTCGCCAGCATCTTCGGCGGTGTGATCGCCGGGGGCGTCAGCGGATACCTGCCCATCCTCATCCCCGGCGTGCTGGTCAACGTCGTCACCACGTCGACCGTCGTCGTCGGCATCCAGCTGCGGGAGGACATGGACAAGGGCGTCTTCGACCGCTTCGTGTCGTTGCCCATCGCCCGGATCGCACCGCTGTCGGGTTCGCTCGTCGCGGCGAACCTGCGCTACCTCATCGCCGCCTGCCTGACGCTCGTCGTCGGGCTGATCATGGGTTACCGACCGGGCAGCGTCCCCGGCACGCTGGCCGCGATCGTGCTGGTCGTGTTCTCCGCCTTCGCGCTCAGCTGGCTGTTCGCCCTCATGGGCGTCCTGCTCTCCAAGGCCTCTGCGGTGCAGGGTTTCTCGGCACTCATCCTGACCGTGCTGGGGTTCATGTCGAACGCCTTCGTGCCGCCCGACACCATGCCGTCGTGGATGCAGACGGTCACCGAGATCAACCCGCTGTCGCAACTGATCTCGGCGGTCCGCCTCCTCGCTGCGCACGGCCGGGTGGACGAGCACCTCGGCTACTCACTGCTCGGCTCGTTCGTCCTGATCGCGGTGCTCGCACCGGCGACGGTGAGGATCTACCTGAGACGGCTGTGACCCCGCGCGCCGGCGCGTTCGACGACCGAGAGGACCCACCCGCAGTGACCCGCGTGCTGCGCACGACCGTCGACGACGACCTGTTCGTCCGGATGGACGCCGCCCTCGGCGTCCCGGTGGTCAACCAGATGGTGTGGCGTCTGACGGAGATGCCGTCGGCCGACGAGCTCGACCGCTTCGCCGACCGTCTCGCCCGGGGCCGCCTCGGCCGGCTGATCCGCCGCAGCCGCATCCCCCTCGTCCGCGACCACTGGGTCGCCGGGGGCGTCGTCACCGGCGGGATGCGCGTCGACGAGACACCCGTCCCGGCGACGGAGACCGTGGCGTGGATCGACGCCGCCGCGTCGCGACCGTTCGACCTCGCGCACGGACCGGTGTGGGAACTGCGGGCCGCCCCGATCGCCGGGGCGGGCGCGCTGGTGTCGGTGTGCCTGTCCCACGCCGTCGGCGACGGCGCCGCCGCCCTGACCGCGTTCGCCGAGGCCCTCACCGACGGGGACGACGCGTTCGCCGCCGGCCCGCCGTCCGCGCTCGAGCAGGCGCGCGAGGCGCTGGGGCGGTCGGTGACGATCGCCGGGTCCGTCGCGGCGATCGTCCGCGACCGTGTCGCCGGCGCACCCACCACCTCCGCGGTCGGCGACGTCGTGACCGCCGCGTCGTCACGAGCCCTGCCCCCCGACGCCCCCGAGCGCGGTGCGGCCATCGCCCCGTTCTCGGTCGTCAGCGTGGCCACCGACGCCTGGGAGAGCACCGCTGCCCGCGGCGGGGGTTCGTCGAACGCCCTGTTCATCGCCGTGGTGGTCGGGCTGGTCGTCGCGGCCGGTCGAGCCGACCGCGACGACGTCGTGCGGGTCTCGGTGCCGATGTCGACCCGCGAGCCCGGAGACGTCCGTGCCAACGCAACGGTCGGCCTGTCGCTGGACGTCCCCGCGGCAGCCGCGCTCGACGGCGACCTCGCCACCATCCGCCGGCTCGCGAAGGAGGTCTACACCACACGCACCAGCCGACCGACCACGTTCGTGCGGCTGCAACCGGTCATGCAGGCACTCGGTGACCGTGCCGTCGCGGCGCTGAGCCGGGGCGCGACGACGCCGCTGGCCCTCGCCTCGAGCCTCGGACGTGTCGACCCCACGGTCGCGGGATTCGGTGACCCGTCGCGGGCGGACGCGGTGGTCACCCGGTCCACGACGCAGTCGGTCACGACCGCGCGCCTGCGGACACTGCGGGGAGGGCTCGCCGCGTGGGTCAACGATTCCGCCGGCACGACGACGCTGTCGGTGGTCGGCCTCGACCCCGACGGGCTCGGCCCCGACGTCCTCGACGACGCCGTCCACGCCGAGCTGCGCCGCCGCGGTCTCCAGGCTCGACCGTGGTGAGGCGGCACGCCACCCCGTGCACCGGGGAACGTCGATGAAGGTCACCGTCGCCGCCAACGGCAGCCGCGGCGACGTCCAGCCCCTGCTCGCGCTGGCCCGCGAGCTGCGGGGACGCGACCACCAGGTGGTCGTCGGCGTACCGGTGAACCTGCTGCCGCTGGCGGACGCGTGCGGTGTGGCGGCCCGGGAGTTCGCCCCCGACACCGCAGACCTCCTCGCCTCGCCGCTGGTCGCCCGCGACCTGAAGTCGCGCGACCCGCGGACGCGCTCCCGGGCGATCCGGCAGGTCACGGAGTTCGGCGCCGGGACCATGGACGATCGGCTCCTCGAGATGGCCGACGGCGCGGACGTCGTCGTCACCGGCCCACTCGGCCAGGAACGCGGCGCCACCGTCGCCGAGCACCACGGGGCCCGCTTCACCCCCGTCCACTTCTGCCCGATCCGACCCAACCGTGCGGTGCGCGTGCCGCTGGGACCGGTGCAGTCGATCCCCCCGGGACGGCTGACCGGCGCGATGTGGTGGGCCGTCGACCGGTTCTACTGGCGATCCTCGGCGCGCGGGGCCGACGACGCACTGCGCGGGCGACTCGGGATGCGGCCGGCGGGTGGACCGCTCGGCGGCCGACTGCTCGAGGCGGGCCTGCCGGAGATCCAGGCGTACGAGCCGACGCTGTTCGACGACCTCGTCGCCGAATGGGGTGCCCTGCGCCCACTCGTGGGCTTCCTCGATCTCGCCGACGACGCCGTCGGGGGGTCCGCGGGAGGCGAGGCGATCGACGACTGGCTCGACGACGGCGACCCGCCCGTGTACGTCGGGTTCGGCAGCATGCCTCTGCCGAATCCGGTCGCCTCCTACGGCCACCTGCTGGCCGCGATCGCGGGGCAGGACCGGCGGGTCCTGCTGTGTGCCGGCCCGAACGGCCCGGCGGCGCGAGAGGCGGTCGCAGCGGCCGGCGTGCCCGACGGCGCCGTGTGTGTGACCGATGCGGTCGACCACCGCCGCGTGTTGCCCCGCTGCGCCGCCGCCGTGCACCACGGCGGCGCGGGGACCACCGCTGCCTGTCTCCGCGCCGGCACGCCCATGGTGATCACGTGGTTCAGCGCGGACCAGCCGCTCTGGGGGCGCATCGTCGCCGACCGCGAGCTGGGGTCGACACTGCCCGTCCGGTCCCTCGGTGACGCCCCGCGGTTACGGACTGCCGTCGCGAGAGCTCTGACGGACAGATGCACGGATTCTGCGCGGTCTTTCGCAGGAAAAATGATCGATGTGCGGCATTCCGTGCGTCGTGCGGCCGACATCGTGGATGAAAGTCCGGGATGACTTCCATGAATTGTTCGCTGCTGTCGCCGATTTCACACTCGTGTGCCAGACTGTGGCCCGACCTCCCACGCTAAGGACATCAATGCCCTTCTCTGTCGGATTCCGTGTGTCACGCGGAATTTCCCGTCCGTTCACCTCACCGGTCCGCCGCCTGGTGACGCTGACGGCCATCGCGACCGCACTCGTCGGTGCCGCCCCCGCCCTGGGAGTCGCCTCCGCCGCCCCCGCGGTGCCCACCATCGAGCGCGTCGAGACCGAGGGCCCCACCCAGTACGGGGTGTACGTCTACGCCCCGTCGATGGCCAAGACGATCAAGGTGCAGGTGCTCGTGCCCGCCGTCGACCGCGGCCCCCGTCCCACGCTGACCATGCTCAGCGGACTGGGCGAAGAAGATCCGACGAACAGCATGTGGCTGCGCAAGACCGACGCGGTGAACTTCTTCCGCGACAAGAACGTGACCGTCGCGCTGCCGCTCGCCGGGAACGGCAGCTTCTACACCGACTGGTACCGCGACGACCCCAAGCTCGGTCGGTACAAGTGGGAGACGTTCCTCACCAAGGAGCTGCCGCCACTGCTCGAGAATCGGTTCTCCGGCAACGGAGTACGCGGCATCGGCGGTCTGTCGATGGGCGCCGGTTCGGCCCTCACCCTGGCCGCCCGCAAGCCAGGCTTCTTCCGGTCCGTCTCGTCGTTCAGCGGGTGTTACTCCACCGCCGATCTCGCCTCGCAGTCGGTGCCGCGGACCATCGTGGCCGCGTTCGGCGGCAACGCCGACAACATGTGGGGCCCGCCGTCCGACCCGGCCTGGGCCGCGCACGACGTGCTGCTGCGCGCGGAGGGCCTGCGGGGCACCTCCGTCTACGTATCGGTCGGCAGCGGGCTCCCCGGCCCCTATGAGGCCCCGAACTACCCCGGCAACACCAACCCCGCCGACCGTCTGATCGTGGGCGGCGGGATTGAGGCGGGCGCCAACTTCTGCACCCACCGCCTGGCCGACACGCTCGCCGCCCGGCGCATCCCGGCGACCTTCGACTTCGAGCCCCGCGGGTCGCATTCCTGGCCGTATTGGCAGGACCAGCTGCACCGGAGCTGGCCCGTCGTCGCCCGCGGACTCGGGATCGCCCGATAAGGCCGATTGGCAGCACAGCGGATCGTAATTCGGACCGGACTGAACAGCCGTTCGTGACTTTCCACAAATGCGCAGCGCACGCCGGTGATCGCTGAAACGACTGTGTTGTGCCGCAAGAGTTCGACCTGCTAAAGATCGTCCCCGACGCGAAAAATCGTGTCACAGGCGTTACCGTTTCCTCGTCCGGACGTCTGATCGTCCGGCCCCCGGCAACGCCGCTCGTGGGTCCGCACCCTCCCCTCCAGCTCCACCCGGTTGTCCCGAGTACCGAGGAGATCGTCGATGGAATACACCGAGCTCGCCGACTACCCCCTGCCCTCCGGTGTCGTCACCGAGTGGACGCCCACCGCCGACGAGGACGACTGGACCGTCGACGACCGCCGGCTCTCCTACGCCCACCTCGAGCACGCGCGCCGCGCGGTCGAGGTCGGTGACGACTGGCACAGCGAGTGGATCGGGACGGCGTTCCGCGTCGGTCATCGCCTCGATCGCGACGCCATGGCCACGACGTTGACGCGCTGGTACGCGCGCCACGAGGCGTTCCGCTCGGCGCTCGAGCACACGCAGCACGTCGTCGACGGCGAGCCCGCCCGCGAGGACGAGTTCACCCGCAGGATCATCGACGCCGACAAGGTCGACGTGATCGCCCGTCGCGACGGCGAGCCGTCCAGCAGCACCCGCGTCTACCTGCGCATCGACCACATCTTCAACACGCGCATCAACCCTCTGCGCTGGCCCCACTGCCTCGTCGTCACCGTCGAGCCCGCCGACGACCCCGACTCGTTCCTGCTCGTCTTCGGCGCCGACCACACCGTGATGGACGCCTACACCCAGGTCTTCGCGATCAAGGAGCTCACCCGGATCTACGAGGCGGCGCTGACCGGCCAGGACGACTCGCTCGGCGTGTTCGGCAGCTACCTCGACTTCTCGCACGCAGAGCGCGACCACGGGTCGCGCCTCGACCGCGAGACGGCCGAGGTCACCCGCTGGGCGCAGTTCCTCTCGCCACGGTCCGACGCATCATGCGCCAGCCAGCCCGACCCGATGCCGGCGTTCCCGGTCGCCCCGGACGTCGACCACGACGACGCCGCGGCGGCCACCCTCCCGCCGTACCAGTCGAGCCTCTCGCGGTGGCTGCTGGACCCCGAGCAGACCGACCGGTTCAACCGCGCCTGCAAGGCCCTCGGCGCGAACATGCAGGCCGGGATCCACACGGCCCTCTGCATCGCGAACCAGCGTGTCACCGGCTGCTCCGACCTGCGGTTCATCAGCCCGGTCCACACCCGGACCGAGCTGCAGTGGGGTGAGGCCGCGGGATGGTTCGTCGGTCTCGTGCCGATGCACCTGCGGCCCGGTCCCGTCGACACCTTCGGCGCGGCGATCGGCGCCGTCGCGGAGACGTCGCGCGAGCACAAGGAACTCGGGACGGTGCCGTTCCATCCCATCGCCGAGCTGATCGGTCACCGCACGCCGCCGCAGTTCGTCGTCTCCTACATCGACCTGCGGGGCGCCGAGGGCGCCGACGCGTGGGACGCGATGGACGCCCGGGTGCTGCGCAGTGCCACCCGCTCGTCGGACGAGGTCTACTTCTGGATCAACAGGATCAACACCGGCACCAACCTGTCGGCACGATTCCCCAGCACGCACCCGGGCGCGACACGGGTGCACCGCTTCCTGCGCGCGTTCGAGCAGGTGCTGATGGAGGTCGTGGAACACGGCGACACGACGTTCGCCGCCCCGCAGCGCACCGTCGGCGCGGGTGAGCCGGGATCGGCGGGCGGCGCGTGATCCAGGCCCCGCCGACGTGATCGCCGGCGCGCTCACCGACTGGCGACCGGCCCTCGGTGAGCTCGTCTGGTGGACACCTGACGACGAGGACGCCGCCCGTGCGGCCGGCGTCGTCAGCGAGGTCGGCCCCTCGTTCCTGCAGCGCGACCATCTGCTCTCCGCGCACGCCAGGCGTGCATCCGGGGGGCCCCACCGGGCTGTCGTGACCGTCACCACCGAGGTGGACGAGCCACTCGACGACGGGGCCATGGCCCGTGCCCTCACCGACTTCACCCGTACCCATGACGAGCTGCGCAGTCGATTCGTCGTCGACGACAGCGGCGTGATCACCCGCCTCCTGACGCCGCCGGAGATCATCGCGGTGCGCACCCGACGGGAACCGGCCCCGCCCGACCACGCCGCGCTCGTGGATGTCCTGCACCGCCGCATCGACCGTGACGCCACCCACGATCGCATCCCCGGCTGGAGTGTCGGGGCGGTCGACGCGGGATCGTCGTTCGCCCTGCACGTCACGTTCGACCACTCGCACACCGACGGGTCCGCCGCGATCGAGGCCCTGCAGGAGATCGTCGTGCGGTACCGGGCGCACGTCACCGGCACCGAGCCGGTGCTGCGTCCGGCGGGCAGCCACCTCGACCACGTCACCGACGAACTGCGCCGCGCCGCCACCGTGACCCCGGACGACCCGCTGGTCCGGCGCTGGCGCGACGTGCTCGTGGCCCACGGCCGCACGGTCCCCCGGACCGCGCTCGACATCGGCCTCGACGGTCCCGACCCGGCCCCGGCGGTCGCGATCGACGAGCCACTCGTCGACGCGACGACGGCCGCCGCCTGCGAGAGTCGCGCACGGTCCGCGGGTGGGTCGCTCAGCGCGGCACTGTTCGCGGCGATCGCCCGCGCGCAGTGGCATGTCACCGGGGAGCCCCGGTACTTCACGTCCACGGTGCTCTCGACGCGCGACCCCGCCTTCCCGGGCACCCAGGGATGGATGTGCACGTTCGCGCCGATCGCCCTGCAGGCGGACGCGGGCGAGCCGGACGACCTCGTGCGCGGCGCCGCCGAGCAGCTGCGCCACGCCCGCGCCCACATCGACCGGCCCGTGCACGGGGTCCTCGCGGTGCTCGCCGCGTCCGGCGACTTCGTCCCGGACGCCTCGAGCCCACAGATGGTGTCCTACCTCGACTTCCGCAAGCTGGCCGACCCCCGCGCGCCCGAGATCGTCGCCGGTCGGGTGATGCCCGGGGTGGGTCGCACCCGCAACGCCAACCTCTGGATCAACCGCAACGACGACGGGTTGCGTCTGCTCTCGCACGTTCCCGACAACGCGGTCGCCCGGCGCTCGATCGCGGCACTCCACGCCAGCCTGGTGGCAGAACTCACGTCCTACGCGCGGGTCCAGCGGCCGGTGCGGTACGCGGAACACGTTGGCGCGCAGGTACCGTGAGCCCGTGCTGCTCACGACTCTGGCCAACCTGAGGATCCCCGGCGGCCGTATGCGGCGGTGGGCGGCCACGGCCGTCGGCGACGGAGCGCCGCATCCCGTCGGCCCCTCCGAGAACGAGCGCTTCCACCTCGAGGCAGTCCGCGCCGGAGCGTCCGGATGGCTCGCCGTGACCGCCGACATCCCGACGGCGACAGTCGATCCCGACCGACTGGTGGCGGCTTTCCTCACCGTCGTCGACCACCACGAGGTGCTGCGCTCACACTTCGTCCTCGACGCCGACGGCACGCCTCGCCGCCGTCTCCACGAGCGCGGCGCCATCTCGATGTCGCCGGCGGGCGCGGTCCACACCGTCGACGAACGGGCGATCCGCGACGAGTTGGTGCAGGCGGTCGCCGGCTGCACGGCGTTGACCCCCGCGTCCCACGTGCTCGCGGTGATCGAGTCCGCCGAGGTCAGCACCGTCGTCTGCGCGTTCGACCACTGCTACGTCGACGCCCACTCGCTCGCGGTCATCGCCGAGGACCTGGTCGCCGCCTACACCGGCGACCCGCTCCCCGGTGCCGGGAGCTACCTCGACCACCTCGCCGACGGCGGTGCGGCCGAACCCCGTGACGACGACCCCGGCGTGCTGGGCTGGGCCGACTTCCTCGCCGCGACCGACCACACCGTGCCCGACTATCCGCTGGACCTCGGTGTGACCCCGGGCGAGTTCGCGCCCTCCCGCATCCTCGTCACCCAGGTGCTGCCGCGCTCCGAGGCCGACGCGCACACCGAGTCCGGCACGCGACGGCGCGTCCGCACCTACCCGATGCTGCTCACGGCGCTGGCGCAGGCCACACGGGACCACGGCGGACCCGACCGACTCCCCGTGGTCCTCCCCATCCACACCCGCACCGACGGCGACTCGTCGCGGTCGGTGGGCTGGTGCGTTGCCAACGCCCCTGTGGTGATCGACGCCGGGCCCACCGCCACCGACGACCCCGAACAGGTCCTGCGCGAGGCGACCACCGCCGTGGCCGACGCCCTGCCGCTGGCCGCGGTCGACCTCACCACCGTCTACGGCCGTTTCGGCCACCTGCTGCGCAAGCCGCGGCACGACGTGTTCATGGTGTCGTACCTCGACTACCGGCGGTTCACCCGTCTGCCGTCCCTGCACGCCCGGCACGTCTCCAGCGACGGCCGCGCCGACGACCTGCAGTTGTGGTTCTGGCGCGACGACGACGGGATCAGTGTCCGGGCGCGCTTCCCCGACACGGCCGTCGCGGCACCGCTGATCACCTCTGTCGTCGACGACCTCGTCACGCGGGCGCGCGCGGCGGTGCCCGCGGGGTCGGACGCGGCTGCGGCGGCGGTCTGACCCGTGCACGTCGTCGCGGCCTTCGCGGGGAGCCGCGGGGACGTCCAACCCGGCATCGCCCTGGCCGTCGAACTCCGCAGACGGGGCCACTCGGTCACGATGGCCGTGCCCCCGAATCTCGTCGACCTCGTCCGCGCCGCCGGCGTCGACGCGGCGCCGTGCGGGATCGACACCGCCGCCCTCCTGCGGTCGGACACCGTCACCCGGGAGCTGCGGACGCGGAACCCCCTGCGGCGCATGCGCGCGGTGGCGCAGATCGCCCGCAGCGGTGACCGCCGCGCGATGGACGACCTGCGCGCGACCGTGTCCGGCGCCGATGTCCTCGTGGCGGGCAGCGTCGGTCAGGAGCGCGCCCTCGCGGTCGCCGAGGCGCACGGCCTCCCCCTCGTCCCGGTGCACCTGTGCCCGCTGCGCCGGAACCGGACCGTCCCCCTGATGTCCCCGCCCGGTCACGACCTGCCCGCACCGCTCGTCGCCGCCTCGTGGGCGCTCCTCGAGCAGGCGCTGTGGCAGACCTCGCGGCAGGACGAGAACCGGCTCCGCGCGGCGGTCGGACTCCCCACCGCGCACCGGCCCACCGCGACCCGCATCACCGCACGCGGCACCCCGGAGGTGCAGGCCTACGACCCGGAGCTCTTCCCCGGTCTCGGCGACGAGTGGGGCGAGCGGCGACCCGTCGTGGGGTTCCTGTCGGTCGACACCGCGACCGCGGACGCCCTCGGCGACCGGTCCGCCGACACCGACCTCGACGACTGGATCGACAGCGGACCCGCCCCCGTCTACGTCGGGTTCGGCAGCATGTCGGTCGCCGACCCGGACCGCCTGCGCGCAGCGGTCCTCGACGGCACCGCCGGGCATCGTGTGCTTCTCGCATCCGGATGGGGCGGCGTCTTCACCGCGGCTGACGGCGACGACCGGGTGCGTGTGGTCCCCGCCGTCGACCACGCGTCCGTCCTCCCGCGCTGCGTCGCCGCGGTGCACCACGGTGGCGCCGGCACCACCGCCGCCGCGCTGCGCGCCGGTGTCCCCGCGGTGGTCTGCTGGCTCGGGGCCGACCAACCCATGTGGGGCCGGGCGCTCCGGCGCGCCGGGGTCGGGGTGTCCCACCGTCTGTCGACACTGACGCCGGCGCTGCTGACCGATGCCCTCGACCGCGTGTGCGACCCGGACACCCGGCTGCGCGCGGACTCGCTGCGGCGCAGACTGATCTCCCCACAGGCGGCCGTCGGTCACGCCGCCGACATCGTCGGCTCGGCGTGACACGCACCACGCACCGGGCCTCTCGTCGCGCCGGGCAGGTGCGACTCCCCTAGTCTCGAAGACGTTGCTGTGCACCCGATCCGGGCCGGTCCGGGTCGGTCGAGCCGGGAGGGGCCAGGAGTGCCGACACTGTCCGTGGTGATCCCGTGCCACGACGAGGAAGAGGTCATCGGCGACTGCCTCGACCGCCTCGTCGACCAGATCGACCACATCCACGAGATCGTCGTCGTCGACAACAACTCGACCGACGGGACCGCCGACGTCGTCCGCGACCGCGCGCGGCGACATCCGCAGGTCCGACTCATCACCGAGGAGCGTCAGGGACTCGTCTTCGCGCGCAACGCGGGTCTGGACGCCGCGACCGGCGAGGCCATCGCGCGTATCGACGCCGACACGATGGTCGGCCCCCGATGGGCCGCAGACATCGTCACGTTCTTGCGCGACGACACCGATGGCCGCTGGAGCGCGCTCTGTGGCCGCGGTGAGGCGTACGGCCTCCCCTACGGGGACGCGATGTCGCGGGTGAAAGACCGTGTCGGACGGGTGGTCCCGTTCGTCGCCCGCCGCGACGCGCCGCCCGGGGACGTCCGGTCGGTGGCCGTCCTGTACGGCTCCAACATGACACTCCGACGGTCGGCCTGGCTGGCGATCCGCGACCGGGTCGCGATGCGTCGAGACGTCTTCGAGGACGTCGACATGGGTCTCTGCGTCACCGAGACCGGTGGCGCCAACGCCTTTCTCCCCCACCTGACCGTCGGTGTGTCGCCCCGTCGGATGGAGACGGGGCTGATCTCCTTCGCGCGCTACATGATGTGTCTGCCGCGGACGATGTTCCTGCACCGGCGGCTGCTGCTCGGTGTCGGCGCGCTCACCCTCTACGTGCCGTGGGTCATCGTGGTGCACGTCGTGCGCCTCGGACTCATCCGCGCCTGGGATCCCGACGCCCGGTCGTTCCGACTGCGCGCACTGCTGCGTCCGGTCGAGGAACGTGGGATGCCCTGAGACCGAGCGCGTCTCGGTGCACCCCGGTCTCCTCGCGCGCCGCGTTCAGTCCCGTCGGGTGTACCGCCCTACGGTCACCGGCACGGTGACCATCAGGACGATCGCCGCGCCCGCCAGCGAGTAGACGATCTGCGCCGTGTAGACACCGGCACTCATCTCGCGGACCGCGGACACCAGGTGGGACACCGGGTTCACCCCGGCGAACGCCTGCATCCATCCCGGCATCGTCGCGACCGGGACGAGCGCGTTGGACACGAACGTCAGCGGCATGAGCACCATCATCGAGACACCCTGGACGGAGGACGCCGTCGACAGCATCACGCCCAGGAGCGCGAAGATCCAGCTGATGGCGAAGGCGACGACCGCGACGAGGAGACACGCCGCGACCACGCCGACCGCCGACGCCGGCCGCCATCCCATGATCAGGCCCACCACGACGGTCATCGCAGCGGCGACGGCGTAGCGCACCGCGTCGGCGACGAGCGACCCGGCCAGCGGTGCGATGCGAGCGATCGGCAAGGACGCGAACCGGTCGTAGACACCCGAGTTCATGTCCTCGCGCAGTTGGACACCGGTCGACACCGACGCCGCGAGCACCACCTGGACCAGCACACCCGGCACGAGGATCGGCAGGTATCCCCCGACGTCGCCGGCGATCGCCCCGCCGAAGAGCGACGAGAACATGACGGTGAACACGATCGGCAGCACGATCACGTCGAACAGGTGATGCGGGCTGTGGCGGATGCGGATGAGACCACGTCCGGCGAGGGTCATCGACTGGGTGACGGCCTCCAGGACGCGCGCTCCCGCGGGGTCGTCGACCGCGGGCGGGACGAACCGGTCCTCGATGTCGGACAACGTCATGCCGCGTCCTCCCCGCGCTCGGGTCGGCGGTCGGCGTCGGTGATGGCGAAGAACACGTCGTCCAGGCTGGGCCGCACCACGGACACCGCGGCCACCTCGACGCCCGCCTGGGCGACGGCCGTGAGCATGGCACCGAGGACCGCCGTCGACGGCGGGCGGACCGCGATCGCCCGACCGTCCGGGGTGGCGACCGCACCGGCGGCATGACGTCCGACGACGGCGAGCGCGCGCGCGACGTCCGCGGGATCGGCCGGGGTCAGTTCCAGACGTTCGGTTCCCACGGCGTCCTTGAGGTCGTCCGCGGTGCCCTCGGCGACGACGCGGCCGTGGTCGATGACGGCGATCCGGTCGGCGAGCTGGTCCGCCTCCTCGAGGTACTGGGTGGTGAGCAGGACGGTGGTGCCGTCGGCCACGAGGCCCCGGACGGTCTCCCACATGGCATGCCGTGTGCGGGGATCCAGGCCGGTGGTGGGTTCGTCGAGGAACAGCAGCGGAGGACGCGCGACCAGACTCGCGGCCAGGTCGAGGCGGCGGCGCATGCCGCCCGAGAACGTGGCGACCCGGCGTCCCGCGGCCGACGCCAGCCCGAACCGGTCGAGGAGGTCCGCCGCGTCGGAGCGGGCGGCACGCCGTGGCCTGCCGTGGAGACGACCGAACACGACGAGGTTCTCCGTCGCGGTCATCCCCTCGTCCACCGTCGCGTATTGCCCTGTGAGACCGATCATCCGGCGGACACGACGAGGATCGTCGGTGACATCGACACCGAACACGCGCGCGCTGCCGGCCGTCGGCCGCGTCAGCGTGGCCAGCATGCGGACGGTGGTCGTCTTGCCCGCCCCGTTGGGCCCGAGGACCGCGTAGACGGTCCCACTCTCGACCGTGAGATCCACCCCGTCGACCGCACGATGCTCGCCGAACGACTTGACCAGTCCCCGTGTCTCGATCGCCGGCGCGCCGGCCACAGGTGTCACGATGGCGTCGACCTCCCGTCTCGGCCGCCCACCGAACGACAGGGGGACGGCGGTGTGTCGACACGGTAGCGAGATGTCGACGCCTGTGCGCGTCGAGTGGACCGGGTCCGAGAAGCGTGGTGCCGCAGGGCTGTGCGGTCCACCACTGCCGGTTACACGACGTTCACACTCTTCACGGTCACATGCCGACGCGAGGCGTCGACGATCACCGGGACATCGATGAGAACTCGCAGAACAGAGGCCTTTCCGGCGCGTGCTCGACGAGATGTACGGCAGGTACACGGGGCTGCTGCGGGCCGACCGCAGTGACGAAGGACACTCGTTACTCACCCGAACGGTACGACCGTGTCAGCCGTACCATTTCGGACACGCGAGGGGCCGTGTCGCGATCCACCTGCACCCGTCGAGATGGAGTCCGCACCAGTGGAATTCACCGAGCTGACCGACTACCCGCTGACCGGCGGCGTGCTCACCGAGTGGGTGCCGCAGCCGGCGGGTCGTCGCGGGGCGGGCGGCTGGGTCGACGACACCCGCCCCCTCACCCCGATCCACGCCGACTACTGCCGCCGCGGGGTCGAGGTGTTCGACCCCCGTGCCGCATCGGCCGACCCGCCGTCCGGGTCATGGCTCGGCGCCGTGTTCGAGGTCCCGCATCGACACGACGCGGCGGCGGTGCACGCCGCGCTGACCTCGTGGATGCGGCGGCACGAGGTCTTCTCGACCACCGTCCGGGAAGTCGACGGCACGCTGCGGCGGGAGACCCTCGACGACGACGTGGTCGTCTCGCCCCGCGTCGTCGGCAGCCTGCGGACCGGTACGCGCGTGCACGAACACCTTCTGGGCATGTTCGACCGACTGTCGCCGCTGCGGTGGCCGCACTGCCTGGCCGCGACGATCAGCGAGCCCGCCGCCGAACACGCGCCGGTGGCCGGCACGCCTCGGCGGGACGACCGCTTCCTCCTCGTGTTCGGGGCGGATCACTCGGTGATGGACGCCTACTCGATGCTGTTGGCGATCGGCGAGATCCAGGACCTCTACCGCCGCGCACTGGCGGGCGCCCCGGTCGACACGACGCCGGTGGGGAGTCACGTCGATTTCAGCGTCACCGACCATGCCGCGGCGGCCGCGCTGCACGGAGGCCACCCGGTGGTCCGGGCGTGGGGTGATTTCCTGGCGCGGGAGGACGGTCGTTTCCCCGGGTTCCCGCTCCCGGTCCACGGCGAGACGCCTGCCCTGCCGGGTCGACAGAGCGGGGTGTCGTCGTGGGTGATGACCGCCGGCGACGCCGAGGCCCTCAACGCCGGTGCACGGCAGCGCGGACACACGATGCAGACCCTGGTGCTCACCGCTCTCGCGGACGCGACCGCCCGGGTCGCCGACGGCACCCCCACACGGTTCGTGATGCCGCTGCACACCCGCAGCGATCCGCGGCACCAGGCGTCGGTCGGCTGGTTCGTCGGCATGGTGCCCGTCGATCTCGACACCTGCGCCGGGCGGGGTGTCGACGACCGCCTGGCCACCACCGCCAGGGAGGTGGGCCGGCGACGCGGCCTGGCTCCGTTCCCGTACCCGCGGGTCGCGGAACTCCTCGGCTCCCGCGCCACCCCGAGGTTCGTCGTGTCCTACGTCGACTGCCGGCGCATCCCCGGTGCCGACGAGTGGGTGCGGTGGGGCGCCCGGACCCTGCGGGGCGCGTCGACCTCCCCGGACGAGGTCTACCTCTGGGTCGTGCGGTCGCCGGCCGGTATCTCGGTCTCGGCGCGGTTCCCCAGCACGGCCACCGCGACCGACGCCGTCCACCGGTACCTGCACGCCCTGCACGAGGCCATCGCCGACCTCGCCGACGAGCTCGGCGTGGCCGACCGTCTCGACCCTCGACACCGCGCGACGACCCGACCCGCGACCGCACTGACGCCGGGAGGCCCGCGATGATGATCGACCGGCTGGCCCACTGGACGCCGGCGCGCGGGACGATCGTCGCGGTGACACCCACCGCGACGGCCCTCGCCGCGGCGCGACGCGCGCCCGCACACCCGACCCCGCCGTCACTGCTGCAGGAGGGGCACCTGCACGGCACCGCCGCGGTGGCACGACGTGGGGGTCGACACGCGGTGTACCTCGCGGCCGCCACCGAGGTCGACGGGGCGTTCGACGCGACGGCACTCGCGGAGGCGCTGCGACGCTTCGTCATCCGCCACGACGGCCTGCGGAGTTGGTTCGACGTCACCGACGGCGTGGTGACCCGCCATCTCGTCGGGCCCGACGACGTGGCGTTCACGGTCTCCACCGTCGCCGACATCGACGACCACGGATGGGTCCGCGGCGGCCCGGAGCTGCCGGGCCGCGTCGGCGCCCGGCGGTTCACCGAGTTCGTCGACACCGAGTTCGGACAGCACGCGTCGGCACTCGACTGGCCCGGGTTCCGCGTCGGTGCGGTCGTCCGCGACGGCGGGTTCACCCTCTTCTGGTTCTGCGACCACGCCCTCACCGACGGTGTCTCGCAGGCGATGGTCCTGGCCGAGGTCGCCGACCTCTACGTCGCGGCGCGGGACGGCACCGAACCCGGCCCCTTCTCCACCGCGCCGCCCGGGTCCGCCCTGGCGTACGCCGAGGCCGAGCGCATCCGCGCCGTCGAGCACGGCGAGGGGTCGCCGGGGCTGACGCGATGGCTGGACATCCTGCGCGCGCACGGGCGCCGGATGCCCCGGTGCGCGGTGGATCTCGGTCTGGCCCCGGGTGAGACCGCACCCGTGCGCGGCATCCGCTTCGACGTGCTCGACACCGAGGGCGCGCAGCGGTTCGCCGACGTCTGCCGCGCCCACGGCGCCGGGGTGACCGCCGGGATCGTCGCCGCCATCGCCGCCGTGGACCACGAGACCACCGGTACCGCCTCGTGGTTCGGCATCACCGCCCTCGGCGACCGCGACCTCGCCGGCGTGCACCTCGCGCAGGGGTGGTTCTGCCGGTTCGCCCCCGTCGCCGTCGACGTGACCGGTGCCCGCACCTTCACCGATCTCGTCGGGCGTGCGGCCGTGGCCTGCGCCCGGGGCGCCGAGGCGTCCTACGTCCCGGTCGGGACCGTCATGGCCGCTCTCGTCGCCGACGGCGCCGACCCGACGGAGGCGATGGTGACACCACAGTTGCTGTCCTACCTCGACTTCCGGCGCTTCCCGTTGGCGGGCACCGCCGCCTACGACCGCGGGATGCAGACGACCGGCGAGGGGCGTACCGCCAACGCCTCCCTGTGGGTCAACCGCGACGAGCACGGGATGTACCTGGGGACGCAGACCCCCGACACGCCGGTGGCGCAGGAGCGCCTGGCGCCCTACCACCAGCGGTTGCGGGAGGTCTTCGCCGAGATCGCCGCGACCGGCGACAGGGTGCTGCGCACCCCCACCGTGTCGACCGCTCCGGTGGAGACGGTCGTCGTCGGACACCGACAGGGGGTGGTTTCCCGTGCGGGTCACGACGATTGACCGCTTCGCGCCCCGCCCGGGGCCGATCACACGGTGGCGCATCGACCTGACCGACGCGCCGTGGGTCACCTCGTCGGTACCCCCGTCGTTCAACCAACGTTTCCATCTCGCGGGGGCGCGCACGGCGGCACCGGGCCAGACCGTCTTCCTCGCAGCGGCGTTCGACGTGGACGGACCCGTGGACCACAAGGCCCTCGAACGCTCGTTCGCGGCGCTCGTCGACCGCCACGACACCCTCCGGTGCGGGTTCGTCGCCCGCGACGGGCGGTCCGGTGGCGTCGAGATCGTCCGCCGCGTCCACGACGTGAGCCGGATGCGGCTGCTGCCCGACCCACCGGTCGAGACCGCGACCACCGCCGACGCCTCCACCGCCCTGCGCCGACTGCTCGCCGACGCCTGTGCACCCCTGGGCGAACCCGACCACCTGTTCGCCGCGATCGACCGTCTCGACCGCTCGACGATCCTGTGCGCCTTCGACCACGCCCACGTCGACGCCTGGTCGATCGCCGTCGTCGTCGACGACCTCCGGATGCTCTACGAGGGCTACCGCGCCGAGCCCGGCGCGTTCCATCCCGCGCGGCTGGGACCGGTCGGCAGTTTCCTCGCGCACTGCGCGGAGGAGGCGGAGGACGACCGTGACCACGCCGCCCTCCCGGCGATGGCCGACTGGCGGGCGTTCTTCGCCCGTCACCGCAACACCCCGCCGTCCTTCCCCGCGGATCTGGGGCTCCGTCCGGGCGAGACCGCCGCGCAGGCGGTCGACCTCCGCCGACTGGCCGACGCCGCGACGGCCGACCGCATCGACGGGGCCTGCCGGGCACTGGGCGGGTCCACCTTCGCCGGCGTGCTCGCCGCGATGGCGCACGCGACCCGCGACGCCGGTCTGGGCGACGAGTTGTCGCTGCTGTTCCCGATGCACACCCGGCGCGCGGCCCGGCGGGAGACGGCGGTCGGGTGGTTCACGACGAACGCGCCGCTGACCGTCCACGCCCGGGACGACCTCGCCGCGACCGTGACCGCGACGGGTGCGGACCTGCGGGCCGCGGTCACCCTGGGCGCCATCCCGATCGGCGCGGTCGTGGAGGCGATCGGGGGGCTGACCTTCGTGCGGTCGGACGTGTTCATGGTCTCCTACGTCGACTACCGCCGGCTGCCCGGTGCCCCGCACCACGCCGGACTCGACGCCCACCACATCTCCAACGTGACCCGGGCCGACGACGTGCAGATCTGGATCTCCCGGACCGACGCGGGCCTGGCGCTGCGCACCCGCCATCCCGACACCCCGACCGCACACCGCGCGGTCGCGCGCTTCCTCGACGCGGTCGTCGCGATCACCACGCGCATCCCGACCACACTCGACCCGACGGCACACGCGCCGGGATGACCCCGCGTCGGGCCGACGCGGCACTACGCTGTTCAGGGTCGCCACCGCCGAGCCCGTGTGCCCGCGGCCGGTGACGCCGCACCGCCGGTGGCCCCCCTTCGCCGGCCCGCCCCCGACCCACGGAGCTCCCTGTGACCGTCCCGACCGACCCGAACCCCGCCTTCGCCGCCTACGCCCACCCCGAGCGCCTGGTGAGCACCGAATGGCTGAGCGCGAACCTCGGCACCGAGGGCCTGAAGGTGGTCGAGTCCGACGAGGACGTCCTCCTCTACGACATCGGACACGTCCCCACCGCGCAGAAGATCGACTGGCACCTGCATCTGAACGACCCCGTCACCCGCGACTACATCGACGGCGAGGCGTTCGCGGAACTGATGCGCAGCAAGGGGATCCGCCGCGACGACACGATCGTGGTCTACGGCGACAAGAGCAACTGGTGGGCCGCCTACGCGCTGTGGGTCTTCACCCTGTTCGGCCACGCCGACGTCCGCCTGCTCGACGGCGGCCGCCAGGCCTGGTTCGCCGAGGACCGGGAGACCTCGTACGACGTGCCCGAGTACCCGCGCTCGGACTACCCCGTCGTCGAGCGTGACGACTCCCTCATCCGCGCCTTCGCCGACGAGGTCCGTAGCGCCATCGGCACCGAACCGCTCGTCGACGTGCGATCGCCGCAGGAGTACACCGGCGAGCGCACCCACATGCCCGACTACCCGCAGGAGGGTGCGCTGCGCGGGGGACACATCCCGACCGCGCTGTCGATCCCGTGGGCGAAGTCGGCCGCGCCGGACGGCCGGTTCCGCGGCCGCGCCGAGCTCGACGAGATCTACGGCGCGCTCTCCCCGGACACGCCGACGATCGCCTACTGCCGCATCGGCGAGCGGTCGTCGCACACCTGGTTCGTGCTGACCCACCTCCTCGGGTTCGGTCGGGTGCGCAACTACGACGGTTCGTGGACCGAGTGGGGCAATGCCGTGCGCGCCCCGATCGCCACCGGCGACGAACCCGGCAGGCCGTGACGCTGCCCGCCGCGCTGGCCGAGATCGTCGACGACTTCGGTGCGCTCGCAGAGTCCGACCGTGTGACCCTGCTGCTGGAGTTCGCAGGCGAGCTGCCCGATCTGCCCGAGGACCTGCGCACCGAGGCGATGGAGCCGGTGCCGGAGTGCCAGTCGCCGGTGTTCCTGGCCGTCGACGCCTCCGACGCCGACGCCGTCCGCCTGCACTTCAGCGCTCCGCCGGAGGCCCCGACGACCCGCGGGTTCGCGTCGATCCTGCACCAGGGTCTCGACGGCGCCTCGGCCGACGAGATCCTGGCCGTGCCACCGGACTTCTACGACGACCTCGGTCTCGCCACCGTCGTGAGCCCACTGCGTCTGCGCGGGATGGCGGGCATGCTCGCCCGGGTCAAGGCGCAGATCACCCGAGCTCGCGGCTGACCGCGGCGGGTCGGGACGGCGATGAAGTTCATCCAGATGATGGACCAGCCGGTCGCCCCGGGTGGTCTCGTCGAGTGGTCGCCGTCGACGGTCGGTGGTTTCGCGCACTGGGACACCGACACGCGCTCGACGTCGCACAACCACGAGGTGCATCTGCGGGCGGCACTGGAACACCGGTGGCGCACCGGGCGCGAGGGCGGTCGCGAGTCGTGGCTCGGTCTCGCGATCGAGTTCGACGAACCCATGTCGGTCCCGGCCATCCGGGCGGCACTGACGCGATGGATCGACCGGCACGAGGTGCTGCGCAGTCACGTCGTCGTCAAACACGCAGGGCTGCAACGCCTCACCACCCCGCCCGGGTCGGTGCGCCTGAAGATGGGCCGGGTCGGCTGGTACGCCGAGTCGGGCCCGCTCCTCGACCAGCTCGCGGGCTCGTTCGACCGCGCCACCGCCCCCCTGCAGTGGCCGGCCTACCTGTTCGCGACGGTGGCGCGCGAACGGACGTTCACGCTGCTGTTCGCCGGCGACCACTCGTTGCTCGACGGCTACTCGCTCATCCTCGCCCAGCACGAGCTGACCGAGCTCTACCACGCCGCTCGGGAACGTCGGGAGCCGGAACTGCCACCGGTCGGCAGCTACGTCGACTTCAGTGCGCAGGAACGACACTCGGCCGACCTGGTCGACGTCGACCATCCGGCGGTCCGCGCCTGGGCGGACTACCTCGACGCGAACGACCACCGCATGCCCCGCTTCGACCTCGCGGGCCCCGTCGACCCCGTCCCCGACGCCCCCGACGCCGAACCGGGCCCACCGCAGTCGTCGGTGACGCTGGAACTGCTCGACGACGACGCCGCGAACCGCTTCACCGCCGTGTGTGTGGCGGCGGGCGGATCGCTGTTCGCCGGCATCGTCGCCGCCCTCGCGGTCGCGTACCGCGAGTGCGGCGGTGGCGACGTGTTCCGATGCATCACCCCGCGGCACACCCGCACGCGAGGCGACTGGCTCGGCGCGCTGGGCTGGTTCGTCTCGGTGACACCGGTCGCCGTCGACTCCACCGGGACGGGCTCCTTCACCGCGCTGGTCGAGCGCGCCACCCGGGCCCTGCGTGACACGCGCGTCGCCGCGGACGTGCCCTTGCTGCGCGTCACCGAGCTCCTGGGCTACGGCGGCGACCCGTCGTTCGTCGTGTCCTTCATCGACACCCGCCACGCGCCCGACGCCGCGGCGGCCGACGCCGGCGGGGCCCGCGTGTTGCGCAGCCACAACTACTCGCCCGACGAGGTCTACATCTGGGTGAACCGGACTCCCTCGGGTGTCCGCATCTCCGCCCGCTTCCCGGCGACCGGTCCCATGCACGCCGAGGTGAGCGCATTCCTGGTGCGGTTCGGCGAGATCGTGCGCGCCGTCGGGGACCGCAGCACGTTCGGACCCACCGTGCCGTGGGTGGGAACACCCCGGTGACGACCACTCGACCGATCAATCGCTCGGTGCGTTAGGGTGCTGGTCGGGATCGCGGACCCGCGTCGGCGTACCCCGATCTGCCCGCCGCACACACAGGAGACGAAGTGCCCAGTCACGCCAGTTCGGTGCTCTCGAAAGTTCTCGTCGCGAACCGCGGTGAGATCGCCGTGCGCGTCATCCGCGCTGCACGCGACGCCGGTCTGACGAGTGTGGCCGTCTACGCCGAGCCCGACGCCGACGCGCTGTTCGTGCACCTGGCCGACGAGGCGTTCGCCCTCGGTGGCCAGACCTCCGGCGAGTCGTACCTGAACATCGAGAAGATCATCGACGCGGCGAAGAAGTCCGGTGCCGACGCCATCCACCCCGGCTACGGCTTCCTCTCGGAGAACGCCGACTTCGCCCAGGCCGTCCTCGACGCCGACATCACCTGGATCGGTCCGTCGCCGCAGTCCATCCGCGACCTGGGTGACAAGGTCACCGCCCGGCACATCGCGCTCAAGGCGGACGCGCCGATGGCCCCCGGCACCAAGGACCCGGCCGCCAACGCAGACGAGGTCGTCGCCTTCGCGCAGGAACACGGCGTCCCCGTCGCGATCAAGGCCGCGTTCGGCGGCGGTGGCCGCGGCATGAAGGTCGCGTACACGATCGAGGAGATCCCGGAGCTGTTCGAGTCGGCCACCCGTGAGGCGGTCGCCGCCTTCGGTCGCGGCGAGTGCTTCGTCGAGCGTTACCTCGACAAGGCGCGGCACGTCGAGGCGCAGGTGATCGCCGACCAGCACGGCAACGTCGTCGTCGCCGGTACTCGTGACTGCTCGCTGCAGCGCCGCTTCCAGAAGCTCGTCGAGGAGGCGCCCGCGCCGTTCCTCACCCCCGAGCAGCGCGAGAAGATCCACTCCTCGGCGAAGGCGATCTGTCGCGAGGCCGGGTACTACGGCGCGGGCACGGTCGAGTTCCTCGTCGGCAGCGACGGCCTCGTGTCGTTCCTCGAGGTCAACACCCGCCTGCAGGTGGAGCACCCGGTGACCGAGGAGACCTCCGGCCTGGATCTCGTCCGCCAGCAGTTCCGCATCGCGGCCGGCCTGCCGCTGGAGATCACCGAGGACCCCACGCCGCGCGGACACTCCTTCGAGTTCCGCATCAACGGCGAGGACGCCGGTCGCAACTTCCTGCCCGCCCCCGGCCCGGTCACCGTCTACAAGGAGCCCACCGGCCCCGGTGTCCGCGTCGACTCCGGTGTGCGGGCGGGCGACGTCATCGGCGGCCAGTTCGACTCGATGCTCGCCAAGCTCATCGTCACCGGCGAGAACCGCGAGCAGGCGCTGGAGCGCTCGCGGCGCGCGCTCGCCGAGTTCGAGGTGGAGGGCCTCGCGACCGTCCTGCCGTTCCACCGGCACATCGTGTCGAACCCGGCGTTCGTCGGCGACGAGAACGGCTTCGAGGTCTACACCAAGTGGATCGAGACCGACTGGGACAACCCGATCGAGCCGTACACGGGCGCGCAGCCGATCGAGGAGGACGAGGCCGCGCCGCGGCAGACCGTCGTCGTCGAGGTCGGCGGTCGTCGTGTCGAGGTGTCGCTGCCGGGTGACCTCGCCCTCGCGAGCACCAACGGCGGCGGGGGCGGTCACGCGGCCGGCGTGCAGCGCAAGAAGCCGAAGGCACGCACCCGCGCCAAGGGCGGCAACACCGCGGTCTCCGGGGACGCGATCGCCGCGCCGATGCAGGGCACCGTCGTGAAGGTCGCCGTCACCGAGGGCCAGGAGGTCTCCGCGGGCGAGCTCGTCGTCGTGCTCGAGGCGATGAAGATGGAGAACCCGGTCACGGCCCACAAGGACGGTGTCGTCACCGGTCTGGCCGTCGAGCCCGGATCGGCCGTCACCCAGGGCACGGTCCTGCTCGAACTGAAGTGACCCCGCGCCCCGCGGCGCCGTCGTCATGAGTGCGGCGATGGACCCGGTCGAGATCAACGCTGGTGCGTGGTATCTGCGCGCCCTGCGCGACGACGAGCGCGTCACGGACGTGCCCGCGCTGCGCACTCTGCGCGACACGACAGTGCTCGACGGCGACGCGGCCGGGCAGGCGGTCGCGCGTGCGGCCGAGGGCTGGCGACACGGCACGAGATTGTCGTGGGCGGTGTGCGTTCCGACGACCGGCGAGCTGATCGCGCTCGTCGTCCTCGTCCCCGACGACGCCACGGGCACAGCCCGTCTGGCCTCCGCGACGACACCCGCCGACGGCGCCGACGAGGCGGTGGCGGCGGGAGTCGCCGCTGTCGGCCGTTTTGCCGACGGCGCGCTCGGGCTGCGGGTGGTCGAGTAGAGTTTCGCCGGGTCGCACGGAACGCGGGTCGCATCGGCGACCGCGGACCGCCGGGGCGGTTCTCGTGACAGTAAGGACGACAGTGCTCACTTCCACCACCCCGGTCGGTGCTCGCCGCGCCCGCTTGCGTCGCGTGACGCGGGTCGCCGTCGTCGCCGGGGCACTCGTCGCCGGCCTGCTGGCCCCCACCGCCGTCGCCGGCGCCGATCCGGGCCTGCCCGCCACCGGCGCCCGCTCCGCCGACGGGTCCGAACTCGTCTCGGTGACCCGCGTGGACGCCCGACGCCTCGACATCACCGTCCGCTCGGCCGCGATGAGCCGCGACATCCCCCTGTCGGTCATCCTCCCCCGCGACCGCAGCGCGCCCCGCCCGGTGTTCTACCTCCTCAACGGGGCCGGGGGCGGCGAGGACGCAGCCACCTGGCAGCGCCAGACCGACGTCGTGCAGTTCTTCGCAGACAAGGACGTCACCGTCGTGACGCCGAACGCCGGCGCGTTCACCTACTACACCGACTGGCAGCGCGACGATCCCGTACTCGGCCGCAACAAGTGGTCGACGTTCCTCGGCACCGAACTGCCGCCCATCATCGACACGGCCCTCAACGGGTCCGGCAAGAACGCCGTCGCCGGGATCTCGTCGTCGGGGACATCGGTGCTCAACCTCGGCATCGAGCACCCCGGCCTGTACAAGGCCGTCGGCGCCTACAGCGGCTGCGCATCGACCACAGGTCCCGTCGGTCAGACCTACGTGCGCCTCGTCGTGTCCTCGCGCGGTGGCGCGAACCCGGTGAACATGTGGGGTCCCTACAACGGACCCGGGTGGCGCGACCACGACGCGATCATCAACGCCGCCAAGCTGCGGGGACTGAGCCTGTGGATCTCCAGCTCGTCGGGCCTGCCCGGCAAGTACGACAACCCGCAGTCGATCCAGCCCGGCACCAGCCTGGACCAGCAGGTCGTCCTCGGCGGACCGATCGAGGCCGCGGTCAACCAGTGCACCCACCAACTCGCCGACCGGTTGGCGGGCCTCAAGATCCCGTTCACCGCCGACTACCCGCCGGCCGGCACCCACTCCTGGCTCTACTGGCAGGACCAGCTCCACCGCTCCTGGCCCCAGATCGCACGCGCGATCGGCGCCTGAGCGCCTCGAAGCCGCCACCCGCCGAGCGGGCCACAACCCCTCGCCGAGCGGGCAGCGGATCTCGGCGCGCTCGGAGAAGACACCAACGCCCGGTCCGCTGAGCGGACCGGGCGCCGTCGTCGTGTGGTGGGTCAGCCCGCGAGCAGACCCTTCGCCACGTGGGTCACCTGGATCTCGTTGCTGCCCGCGTAGATCATCAGCGACTTCGCGTCGCGGGCGAGCTGCTCGACGCGGTACTCGGCCATGTAGCCGTTGCCGCCGAACAACTGCACCGCCTCCATGGCGACGTCGGTGGCCGCCTTCGACGAGTAGAGCTTCATCGCCGACGCCTCGGCCAGGCTGATCGACTTCTTGTCCTTGCCCCGCTCGAGCGCACTGAAGATCATGTTCTGCACGTTGATCCGTGCGATCTCCATCTCGGCCAGCTTGAGCTGGATCAGCTGGAACTGGCCGATGTTCTTGCCCCACAGGGTGCGGTTGCGGGCGTAGTCGACCGACAGCCGCAGACACTCGTTGATGATCCCCAGCGACAGCGCGGCGATGCCGATCCGCTCCATCGTGAAGCCGGCCTTGGCCCCCTCGCCGCCGCGGGTGTCGGCACCGGTGTCCTCGGTCTCGCCGAGCAGTCGGTCCGGCGACACGCGCACGTTGTCGAAGAACAGCTCACCGGTGGGCGAACTCATCATGCCCATCTTCTTGAACGGCTTGCCCTGGGTGAGGCCTTCCATGCCCTTGTCGAGGACGAAGGACAGGACCTTGCGATCGCGGATCGGGGTGCCGTCGCCCTCGTCGAGCTTGGCGAACACGACGATGGTGTCGGCGTAGGGACCGTTGGTGATGAAGGTCTTCTGACCCTTGAGGATGTAGTCGTCGCCGTCGCGCTTGACGGTGGTCTTCATGCCGCCCAACGCATCCGACCCGGAGTCCGGCTCGGTGATGGCCCAGGCGCCGATCTTCTCCAGGGTGACCAGTTCGGGGAGCCACCGCTTCTTCTGCGCCAGCGTGCCCTTGGACCGGATCGTGCCGACGGTCAGCTGGCAGACGCCCAGCGACGCGATGATGCCGAGGCTGACGCCGGCGAGCTCGGTGTTGAGCAGCATGAAGGTGCTGTCGCCCAGGCCGCCGCTGACCGCGCCGGGCTTGGCCTCGCCGGTGGCCTCCGACTCGAGCTCCCGCTCGAGCCCCTCCCGCGCCATCTGGTCGACGCCGAACGTCGTGTAGAGCTTGCGCGCGATGTCGTACGGCGGGAGGACACCGGTCTCGAGCTCGTCGAGGTGCGGACGCACCTCCTTGTCGATGAATCCCCGCAACGCGTCGCGGATCATCAGATCCTCGTCGGACCACTCGTACATGGCACTCCCTCGTCGTGTCTGCCCGTGAACTGAATAGGGTTTCAGTTTTCACGGGCCACGATGTCATCCGCCGATGGAAATGTCCACCGTCCACGTCGACGCGGGGGCGATGTCGACACCGAAGAACCCCGCGGCACCGACGCCGCGATGCAGGGCCACCGCGGCCTGGACCACGGGTTTCGCCATGACGACGACGTCGGGCACCCGTCCGAGCTCCCGGAGACACACACGGATCCGATCGAGGAACGCGGCGACCGACTCCCCGCCGTGCGGGGTGGAGTGTGCATCGCCGAACCAGGCACCGAGGTCCGCCGACGGGACCTCCTCCGGGCGACACCCGACCCAGGACCCGAGATCGATGCTGCGCAGAGCGTCGGCAACATCCATCTCGTCGGCGACGAGGGCGGCGGACTCGCGGACAGACGGTTCCGGTCCGCAGATCGCGACAGGAACCCGGAGACCGAGTGACGAGATGTCCCGCCGGCCACGCTCGTCGAGAGACCGGCCCTCGTCGCCGAAGGACAGGGCCCGATTGGGCCCGGTACGTCCCGCGGCGACGAGGGTGAGGGTCAGTGCAGCGCCCCCGCCGCGGACGACGAGCGCGTCGAGACGTCACCGGCCCGGCGCGCGACACGCGTCAGCACGACGGCGAACACGAACCCGAGGACCGACCACAGGATCATCTGGTTGGCCAGCGACAGGAACCGGAAGTCACCGACCACGTCACCGGGGAAACCGGGGTAGACGATCGTCTCGCCCGAGCGCAGAGCGGTCGGGACCTCGTCGAACGACGGCAACAGGGCCATCGCGACGCCCGTGCCGACGACGTAGGCGACGACACCGGTCACGAGCGCCCACAGTCCGCCGAGCCGGGGCATCAGCCAGGACGCCAGCAAGACCGCGGCGATCGCCAGCGCCACCGAGACCAGCGTCATCGTGAGGTACGACCCACTGCGCGCCCCGATGGTGTCGTCGTTCCCGACGGCGGGCGGGTTGGCGGGGTACTTCGCGAACGGCACCAGGTAGACGGCGACGAAACCGCCGAACGCCAGTGCGGCCGCGACCCACCGGGGGTCGACGAGCGGGTGTCGCCGACCGATGTACGCCCACGCGACGGTGAACGCGACGGCGAACAGCGCACCCATCGCGAGCCCGAACACGATCGACCCGACGCCGGCGCCGATGTTCTCCTGAACCGACCGGGTGAACACCTCGCCGTGTTCGTGCGCACCGTGCTCGCCGGCGAGCATCTCCTCGGCGTGGCTGCGGCCGCTCTCGTAGTCGATGGCCTTGCCGACCTGCGGTTCGATGAACACGCGGGCGAAGACGTACGCGACGATGCCGGCGACGAGACCTGCGATCAGTCCGCCGCCGATGAACTTCTTCTCCATCTGCTCGACGTCCCGCTCAGTGGCAGGGGAAGCCGAGGAAGTGCCGTGCGTCGTGCACGAACTCGTGGACGTGGGTGTCGGATCCGAAGACCGACACCGCGCCCTGGTCGTAGCCGAGGAAGTAGTAGGCGAGCGCCGCGAGCGCGGTGGTCGCGGTGAGCCACAGCGCGGTCTCCATCGCGGAGACGTCCGCGGTGTCGAGCTGGAGGACCCGGGCCGTGCCGCGCGGGGCGGACAGCGAGGACATCTGGGACATGGGTGGAACTCCTCTCGTGGGATGACGCGTCCCACGTGGTGCGGATGAGATGACCGTGCGGCGGCGATCTGACTCGACGTGCGGTGACCCGCACCCCTCACAGTGGCGCGACCGTCCCGGATTTCCACCGGATTCCCCGGCCGCTCGGCTGCGCTGACCCTATGTGTCGCGGTGGGGGTGGTCAACAGACCCGCCGGTGGCGGGCGGGACTGTCGGACCGCAGGGGGATGATGGACCGATGAGCACGGCCACCGCCGAGGTGCTGGATCGGTTCAGCGCGCCCACGCGCGACTGGTTCACGGGCGCCTTCACCGCGCCGACCGCCGCCCAGCTCGGTGCGTGGTCGTCCATCGCCGACGGCGACAACACTCTCGTCGTCGCGCCGACGGGCTCGGGCAAGACGCTGTCCGCCTTCCTGTGGGCACTCGACCGGCTGACGCGGTCGACCCTCGACGCGGACCGGCCCGCCGGGGAGCCGACGAGGGGTCACACCACGTCGGTGCTCTACATCTCGCCGCTGAAGGCCCTCGCGGTCGACGTCGAGCGCAACCTGCGCGCTCCCCTGGCGGGACTGCAACGCTCGGCCGCCGCCCTCGGGCTTCCCGCCCCGGACATCACCGTGGGCGTGCGCTCGGGCGACACCCCGTCGACCCAGCGCCGCCAGCTGCTCCGCACGCCTCCCGACATCCTCATCACCACGCCCGAGTCGCTGTTCCTCATGCTGACGTCCTCGGCGCGGGACACCCTGCGCCAGGTGCACACTGTCATCGTCGACGAGGTGCACGCCGTCGCCGCGACGAAGCGCGGGACCCACCTCGCACTCTCCCTCGAACGACTCGACGCCCTGTTGGACCGGCCGGCGCAACGGATCGGGCTGTCGGCGACGGTGCGTCCGCCGGAGCGCGTCGCGCAGTTCCTCGCCGGTTCCGCGCCCTGCACGGTGGTCAACCCACCCGCGGAGAAGACGTTCGACCTCACCGTCGACGTGCCCGTGCCGGACATGGCGAACATCCCGCCGCCGCCCGGGGTGAACGACCTCGACGACGAGATGACGCCGACCGCGGGGTCACTGTGGCCGTACGTCGAGAACGGCATCGTCGACCTCATCGAGAAGAACCGGTCGACCATCGTGTTCTCGAACTCACGCCGTCTGGCCGAGCGGCTGACGGCCCGGCTCAACGAGATCCACGCCGAACGCCTGGGGATCGACCTGGAGAGCGGCGGGAACGACGCCGTCCCGGGCGGTGCGCCCGCGTACGTGATGGGCAGTGGCGCCAGCCAGGGCGCGCCGCCCGTGCTGGCGCGCGCCCACCACGGGTCGGTCTCCAAGGAGCAGAGGGCGCTCATCGAGGACGACCTCAAGGCCGGACGCCTGCGGTGCGTGGTCGCGACGAGCTCGCTCGAGCTCGGGATCGACATGGGCGCCGTCGATCTCGTCGTCCAGGTGGAGACACCGCCGTCGGTCGCCGGCGGTCTGCAGCGCATCGGACGCGCCGGGCACCAGGTCGGCGAGATCAGCCGCGGAGTCGTGTTCCCGAAGCACCGCGCCGATCTGGTCCACGCGACCGTCGCCGTACGGCGGATGCGCGACGGTCTCATCGAGGAGATCGCGGTCCCCACCAACCCGCTCGACATCCTCGCGCAGCACACCGTCGCGGCGAGTGCGATCGACGTCCTGGACGTGCAGGAGTGGTACGAGACCGTCCGGCGCGCGGCGCCGTACGCGACCCTGTCGTGGTCGGTCTACGAGGCCACGCTCGACCTGCTCTCGGGCCGGTACCCGTCCGACGAGTTCGCCGAACTGCGTCCGCGCGTCGTGTGGGACCGCGACGCGAACACCATCACCGGCCGACCGGGCGCACAGCGGCTCGCGGTCACCTCCGGTGGTTCCATCCCCGACCGCGGCATGTTCGGCGTGTTCATGGTGGGCGAGAAGGCCACGCGCGTCGGTGAACTCGACGAGGAGATGGTCTACGAGTCCCGTGTCGGTGACGTGTTCGCACTGGGTGCGTCCAGCTGGCGCATCGAGGACATCACCCACGACCGGGTCCTGGTCTCCCCCGCCCCGGGCGTCCCCGGTCGGCTGCCGTTCTGGATCGGCGACGCGGTCGGACGGCCCAGCGAACTGGGCCGGGCGATCGGCGCGTTCATCGGCGAGGTCGGCGACGCGATCACCCGCGGGGACACCGGCACGCTGGCCGCGTCGACCGAACACCTCGGCCTCACCGCGTTCGCCCGCGACAACCTCGTGTCGCTGATCTCCGAGCAGCGCGAGGCGACGGGCCACCTGCCGACCGACCGCACGCTGGTCCTCGAGCGGTTCCGCGACGAGCTCGGCGACTGGCGCCTGGTCCTGCACTCCCCCTACGGCCTCCGGGTGCACGCACCGTGGGCGTCGGCGATCGGGGCTCGCCTGCGGGACCGCGTGGGCGTCGACGGCGCGGTCACCGCCTCCGACGACGGCATCATCATCCGTCTCCCCGACACCGACGACGAGCCGCCCGGCGCAGCGATCGTCGCGCTCGACCCCGACGAGATCGAGGACCTCGTCACCGACGAGCTGGGCGGATCGGCGTTGTTCGCCAGCCGGTTCCGCGAGTGCGCCGCGCGCGCCCTGCTGCTCCCCCGTCGCAACCCCGGCCGTCGGGCTCCGCTGTGGCAGCAGCGGCAACGCAGCGCGCAACTGTTGCAGGTGGCGGCGCGCTACCCCCAGTTCCCGATCATCCTCGAGACCCTGCGCGAATGCCTGCAGGACGTGTACGACCTGCCCGCCCTCGTCGACCTCCTGCGGTCGGTCAGCGGCCGCCGGGTCCGCATCGTCGAGGTCGCCACCGAGACCCCGTCGCCGTTCGCCGCGTCACTGCTGTTCGGCTACGTCGGCGCGTTCATGTACGAGGACGACGCACCCCTCGCCGAACGTCGCGCCGCCGCTTTGTCTCTCGACACCGCCCTGCTCGCCCAGCTGCTCGGTCGCATCGATCTGCGCGAACTCCTCGACCCCGCGGTGATCACCGACGTCGAGTCACGTCTGCAGCGCACCCACCCCGACCGTCGCGCTCACGACGCCGAGGGCATCACCGACCTGCTGCGGTGGCTGGGTCCCCTCACCGACGCCGAGATCGCCGAGCGCTACGACACCCGCGACGACGATGTCGACGCAGCCGACGCGATCCGCCCGCTGCTGGAGAACCTGCACGTCACGGGCAGGATCATCACGGTCAACCACGGCGGTCGCGTGCTGTGGGCCGGCGTCGAGGACACGTCACGACTCCGCGACGCGCTGGGAATCCCTGCGCCGCAGGGTGTCCCGGCCGCCTTCACCGAGCCCGTCGAGGACCCCGTGGGCGACCTGGTCGGTCGGTTCGCGCGGACCCACGGGCCGTTCACCGCCGCTCAGGTCACCGACGCGCTCGGCCTGGCACCCGCCGTCGTCCGCGACACCCTCGCGCGACTGGCCGCCCAACGCCGTGTCGTCGAGGGCGACTTCCGCGCAGACCTTCCCGGCGGTACCGCCGGGGACACCCGGCAGTGGTGCAACGCCGAGGTGCTGTCGCAGATCCGGCGGGCCTCGCTGGCCGCGAGTCGGGCCGAGATCGCGCCGGTTCCCACCGACGCGTTCGCACGGTTCCTGCTCGACTGGCAGCACGTCACCGGTCCCGACCGCGCACGGCTGCGCGGCGTCGACGGTGTGGCGACGGTGATCGACCAGCTCGCCGGCGTCCCGCTGCCCGCATCGGCGTGGGAGACGATGATCCTGCCGTCCCGCGTCGTCGACTACCGGCCCACGATGCTCGACGAGCTCGTCGCGTCCGGCGAGGTGGTGTGGTCAGGACACGGGGCGCTCGGGTCGTCGGACGGATGGGTCGCCCTGCACCCCGCGGATCTGGCGCCGCTCACCGTCGGAGAACCCGGCGCACTCGACACCACCGCGGTCCACGAGGAGATCCTCGGACGTCTCGCCGCGGGCGGTGCGTACCAGTTCCGTCAGCTGTACGTGCCCCGCACCGAGGAGAGCTCCGCGCCCACACCCACCGACGAGGAACTCGAACGCGCGCTGTGGGACCTGGTGTGGACGGGGCGCGTCGGCAACGACTCGTTCGCACCGGTCCGGGCGCTGCTCGGCCGCAGGTCGTCCGGACCGCGCGGCACCCCGGCCCACCGTCAACGCGCCCGACCGCCGCGCCTGCGGGCCCACCGCCTGACCACGCGTTCCCTGGTGTCGAACCCCGCCGTCGCCCGCGCTGCTCCGCCGACGGTCACCGGGCGGTGGTTCGCGTTCGACGCCCGCGTCACCGACCCGACCGTGGAGACGCACGGCCTGTGCGAACAGCTCCTCGAGCGGTACGGCGTGGTGACCAAGGGCGCGGTCATGACCGAGGAGATCCTCGGCGGCTTCGCCCGGATCTATCGCGGGCTGTCCGGGTTCGAGGACACCGGCAAGGTGCGCCGCGGGTACTTCGTCGACGGACTCGGCGGCGCACAGTTCGCGGCCGTGTCGACCGTCGACGCGTTGCGCGAGCACGCCGGCGACGTCACCGACGACCGCGACCGGCCGACGCAGGATGCCGCCGACCGACGGGGTGTCGTCATCGCCTCCTGCGACCCGGCCAACCCGTACGGCGCGACGCTGCCGTGGCCCGAGACCGAGGGGCACCGGCCGGGCCGCAAACCCGGTGCGCTCGTCGTGCTCGTCGACGGCCGGTTGGCGCTGTTCGTCGAACGCGGCGGCAAGACGGTCCTCACCTTCTCCGTGGACGACCTCCCCGCCGCGGCGGCGGCGCTGGCCGAGACGGTCCGGGCCGGGCGCGTGGACCGGGTGCAGATCGAACGGGTCGACGGCGAGAACGTCCTCGGCACCGCGGTGGCCACCGTGTTCACCGAGGCGGGCTTCACCGCGACACCGCGCGGGATCCGCCTGCGGCACATGGCCCGCTGACGTGCCGGAGGGAGACACCGCGTTCCAGGCCGCCGCGTCCATCGCGGCCGCGTTCACGGGCACGGCGTTGGCGTACAGCCAGTTCCGCGTCCCCCGGTACGCAACCGTCGACCTGTCGGGTCGCACCGTGCTCTCCGCGCGGTCGATCGGCAAGCACGTCCTCGTTGACGTCGGGGACGACTGGGCGATCCACACCCACATGAAGATGGAGGGCGTGTGGCGCGTCCACCCGATCGGCACACGCTGGACGAAACCGGCGTACACCGCCCGGTTGGTGCTCCGCACCGCCACCCACGAGGCGGTCGGGTTCGACCTCGGGGTGTGCGAGATGCTGCGTCATCCCGACGAGGCCCTCTCCTACCTCGGGCCCGACCTGCTCGGGCCGACGTGGGATCCCGACCTCGCGGTCGTCAACCTCGCGCGCGACCCCGACCGTCCGATCGGGTTGGCCCTGCTCGACCAACGGCTCATGGCCGGCGTCGGCAACGTCTACCGGTGCGAGGCCTGCTTCCTGCGGGGCGTCCACCCGCACACCCCCGCCGGCGACGTCGACCTGCCCGCCATGGTCGACCTGTGCCGTCGACTTCTCGTCGCGAACAAGGCTCGCGTCCGCACCACCACGGGCCACGCGCGGTCGCGGCGCTATTGGGTCTACGGGCGCGGCGGACGCCCCTGCATGCGCTGCGGGACGGCGATCGACCGCAGCTTCCTCGGCACCCCCGACACCACCGAGGAGCGGGTGCTCTACCACTGTCCTCACTGTCAGCCCGCCCCGGCACGGTCGTCGCTACCCTCGGGGACATGACCGCGCCGTCGCCCGTCCGTCCGTGGAGTCCCGACCGTCTCGGCGACCGATCCGGTCAGCGCGTGATCGTCACCGGCGCCACCAACGGAGTCGGGTTCGCGACCGCTCGCGCGCTCGCCCGGGCCGGTGCGCATGTCATCCTCGCCGTCCGCGACACCGAGCGCGGGGAACAGCGGGCACGGGAGATCGGCGGGTCGACGGAGGTGTCGCACCTCGACCTCGCCGACCTGTCCACGGTGCGGGCGTTCGCGGAGCGCCTCACCGATCCCGTCGACATCCTCGTGAACAACGCCGGCGTCGTACTCGTCTCCCGTCGCGACACCGTCGACGGGTTCGAGGCGACCATCGGCACCAACTTCCTCGGCCCGTTCGCGCTCACGAACCTCATCGCCGACCGCGTCACCGACGCCGTGGTGATCGTCGGATCCGACGCACACCGCATGACGTCACTGCGGCTCGACGATCTCGACCTGCGGTCGGGATGGAACGCCCAACGCGCCTACGCGCAGTCGAAGCTGGCCGACATGCTGTGGGGTCTCGAACTGGACCGCCGGTACCGCGAGGCCGGGTCGTCGGTGTCGGTGACGCTGACCCACCCCGGATGGGTGCGGTCGAACCTCTCGTCCGTCGGCGACGGGCCGATCGCCACGATCGGGCATGCGGTCGTGTCGACGGTCGGCCGCGTGTTCGCCAACGACATCGACGCGGGCGCCGCGCCGACCCTGTTCGCGTTGACCGAACCGCTGCCGTCGGGCAGCTTCGTCGGCGTCGAGGGGCGCTTCGGGCTCAAGGGAGCCCCGGCGCTGTCCGGTCGCACCGCGGAGGCCTCGAACCACGAACTCGCCTCGGCACTCTGGGACATCGCCGAACGCCGCACGAACACCCACTGGCCGCTCTAGCGCTCCGGTTCCCAGGGTTCCCGCTCCGGTTCCAGGGTTCCCGCTCCATATTTTCGAGGACGCTCCGGATGTATCCGGAGCGTCCTCGTAAATGTGGAGCGTCTGCGCACATGCGCCCTGTAGGTGGAGCGTCCGCCCTGTAGGTGGAGCGCCTACACCAGAAGTGGAGCGACGGCAGTCACTCCGGGACGGGCACGGGCTCCAGGATCTGTCCGCGGGACTCGGGGGCGGCAGCGCGGAGCTTGTCGGCGGAGGCGTCGTCGGGCTGACGCTGCGACTCGATCTCGGCCTCGACGCGGCTGCGGTAGGTCTCGACCTCGGTGGCGATGTCGGTGGGCGTCCAACCCAGCAGGGGCGCCACGATCTCGGCCACCTCGCGGGCACAGTCGACGCCGCGGTGGGCGTACTCGATCGAGATCCGGGTGCGCCGCGCCAGGAGGTCCTCGAGGTGCAGCGCGCCTTCGCAGCGTGCCGCGTAGTCGATCTCCACGCGCAGGTACTGGGGGGCGGCGGCGAGCGGCTCGAGCAACGTCGGGTCGGCCGCGGCGGCAGCGAGGACCTCGTCGATGAGCGAGCCGTACCGGTTCAGCAGACGTCGGATCCGGTAGGGGTGCAACCCGTATCGCTCCCCGAGGTGGTCGCACTGGTTGACCAGCGCGAAGTAGCCGTCGGCACCGATCAGCGGGACCCGCTCGGTGATGGAGTCGGCCACCCGGGTCGGGATGAAGTCGGTACAGGCGTCGACGGCGTCGGCGGCCATCACGCGATACGTCGTGTACTTGCCGCCGGCGATGGAGACGAGGCCCGGCGCGGGCGACGCGACGGCGTGTTCGCGCGACAGTTTCGACGTCTCGTCGCTCTCACCGGCCAGCAGCGGTCGGAGCCCGGCGTAGACGCCCTCGATGTCGTCGTGCGTGAGCGGGGTGACGAGCACCTCGTTCACCTTCTCGAGGATGTAGTCGATGTCGGCGCGTGTCGCGGCGGGATGCGCGAGGTCGAGATTCCAGTCGGTGTCGGTGGTCCCGATGATCCAGTGCGTCTCCCACGGGATGACGAACAGCACCGACGTCGGCGTGCGCAGGATGATCGCGGTCTCGCTCACGATGCGGTCGCGGGGTACGACGATGTGCACACCCTTCGACGCGCGCACCCGGAAGCGGCCGCGCTCCTTCGACAGTGCCTGCACCTCGTCGGTCCACACGCCCGCGGCGTTGATGACACAGTGCGACCGGATCGACGTCTCGGCGCCGGTCTCGGTGTCCCGCACCCGGACACCGCTGACCCGGTCGGCCTCCTTCAGGAACGACACGACCTGTGTCGAGAGTCGCACCACCGCACCGTAGTTCGCGGCGGTACGGGCGACGGTGAGGCTGTGACGGGCGTCGTCGACGACGGTGTCGTGGTAGCGGATGCCGCCGGTCAGCGCGGAGCGCTTGAGCGCCGGTGCCGCGCGCAGTGCGCCGGACCGGGTGACATGGCGCTGCCCGGGCAGGCTGCGCGCCCCGCCGAGCGTGTCGTAGAGGAACAGTCCCGCGGCGACGTAGGGCCGCTCCCAGACGCGATGGGTCAGCGGGTAGAGGAACGGCAGCGGTTTCACCAGATGCGGCGCGAGGGTCCGTAGAGACAACTCACGCTCGTGCAGGGCCTCGCGGACGAGCCCGAACTCCATCTGCTCGAGGTAGCGCAACCCGCCGTGGAACATCTTCGACGACCGACTCGACGTCCCGGACGCGATGTCGCGGGCCTCGACGAGCGCGACGCGCAGCCCGCGGGTGGCGGCGTCGAGAGCGGCACCCGCCCCGACCACACCGGCACCGACGACGACCACGTCGAAGCGCTCCTCCGACAGCCGCGTCCACGCCTCGTCGCGCCGGCCCGGGCTGAGGTCGGCGGGACGGTCCCAGTCGGCGGTGGCGGTGGGCGGGAGCTCGGTCATGGCTGCACACATCCTCACGAGACGACGATTCGGTCCCAGCCGCCGATGTTACCCACCGGTAGCACACCCGGGGCGGCTCCCGACGACCGTGGCGTGGCGCGACGCAGCGGGAGCGATCCTGATATATGGGAAACAAGTTTCGCTGGATGGGAATCCAGGACTACCGTCGATGACGCGGGCGACCCCCGAGTCCACGGTGACCACCAGCATCACCCACACCGAGTCCTCCGGAGTCGTCATGTCCCGCACCTCTCTCGCGCCCCACCCCTCCGCCGCCGCGCAGTCCGTCCGCAGCTCGGCCATCCGGGATCTGCTCGCGGTCACCGAACGTCCCGACGTCCTCGGTCTCGCCGGCGGGCTCCCCGCCACCGAGCTGATCCCCGTCGACCGCATCGCGGCCGCCACCACCGCGGCGCTCACCGATCCCTCGTCACTGCAGTACACCGTCAGCGCGGGCGCCGCGGCCGCCCGCGCCGCGATCGGACGCCACGAGGACGTCGCCCAAGCCGACGTCCTGGTCACCCATGGCTCGCAGCAGGCCCTGTCGCTGCTGGCGATCGCGCTCGTCGATCCCGGCGACGTCGTGGTCGTCGACGACCCGGTCTACGTCGGGGCACGGCAGGCCCTCGAGGCGGTCCGCGCCGACATCCGCGGTGTTCCGCTCACCCCGACCGGCATGGACACCGAACTGCTGGAGCGATGGTGCCGGGCGGGCCTCCGTCCACGCCTGGTCCACACGGTCGCGACGTTCCACAACCCGGGCGGGGTCGGCGCCGACGTCGACCGGCGCCGACATCTGGCCGAGCTGGCCGACACCTACGGGTTCTGGGTCGTCGACGACGACCCGTACGGCCGTCTGCGGTTCCACGGCGAGGATCCCGGCCCGCTCCGCCGTCACGGTGAGCGGGTCATCTCACTCGGGTCGGCGTCGAAGATCCTGGCGCCGGCGTTGCGCGTCGGGTGGTTGCTCGCACCCCCGCCGGTCGTCGCGACGGTCGAACGCCTCCGACAGTCCGCCGACCTGTGCGGGTCGACGCTGACACAGTCGGTGGCGGCCGAGCTCCTCGACGACCGCCCCTGGTTGGACGAGCACCTGGCCACGCTGCGCGTCGCCTACCGGGAGCGCGCCACCGCACTGATCACGGCGTTGCGCACCGAACTCCCTGACGACGCAGAGATCTCCGAACCCGACGGCGGCATGTTCAGCTGGGTCCGCGTTCCCGGCCTCGACGCGACCGCCTGCCTGGCGGTCGCCGCCGACGAGGGTGTCGCCTTCGTCCCCGGTCCGGCGTTCGCGGTCGAGCGTGACCTCTCGGACTGTCTACGGGTCAGCTACGCGACGCTCGACCCCGACACACTGCGGGTGGCGGCCACCCGACTGGGACGCGCGGTCGCGCTCAGTCGAGGTCGTCGTGCCGGATCAGCTGCCGCGCGGCCTCGGTGACCGAGCCGGTCAACGACGGGTAGACCGAGAACGTCTGGGCCAGGTCGTTGACGGGGAGCTTGTTCTGCACGGCGAGCGCTATCGGCAGGATGAGCTCGGAGGCGTTGGGCGCGACGACGACCCCGCCGATGACGACACCCGTCGCGGGTCGGCAGAAGATCTTCACGAAACCCCGGCGCAGACCGCTCATCTTGGCGCGCGGGTTGGTGGCCAACGGCAGCATCACCGTCCGGGCGGGGTACTCGCCGTCGTCGATGGCCTGTTGGCTCACGCCGACGGTGGCGATCTCGGGACGGGTGAAGATCGCCGACGCGACGGTCTTGAGCTTGATCGGTGCGACGCCCTCGCCCAGCGAGTGGTACATCGCGATGCGGCCCTGCATCGCCGCGACCGACGCGAGCGGGAGCAGTCCGGTGCAGTCGCCGGCGGCGTAGACGCCGGGTGCCGATGTCCGCGACACACGGTCGACGGCGATGTACCCGCCGGGCGACAGCTCGATGCCCACCTTGTCCAGACCGAGGTGGCCCGTGTTCGGGACCGACCCGACCGTCATCAGGGCGTGCGACCCGGAGACGACGCGGCCGTCGGACAGGTGCACCTCGATGCCGTCGCCGACCCGCTTCACCTCGTCGGCGCGAGCGTGCTTGACCAGCTCGACGCCACGCTCGGCGAGCACCTCCTCGAGCACCAGGGCGGCGTCCTCGTCCTCCCCGGGCAGGACCCGGTCGCGGCTCGAGACCAGCGTCACCTTCACGCCGAGCTCGGTGTATGCGTGGACGAACTCCGCACCGGTGACACCGGAGCCGACGACGACGAGGTGGTCGGGAAGGTCCTCGAGGTCGTAGAGCTGACGCCACGTCAGGATGCGCTCGCCGTCGGGCTGCGCCGACGGCAGCACGCGCGGCGAGGCGCCGGTCGCGATCAGCACGACGTCGGCGGTGAGCGTGTCCTCCGCCGCGTCGGCGACGGGCTTCCCGTCGGCGTCGGTCGGGGTCACGATGACGCTGTGTGTCGACAGGCCCGGCTCGGCGTCGGCGAGCCGCCCGCGGCCGGCGACGATGGACACACCCTCGCTGACCAGGCGCGACCGGATGTCGGCGGACTGGGCGAAGGCCAGGTCACGGACCCGCTGGTGGATCTGCGGCAACGACACCAGCGCGTCGTCGTGCGACAGGTTGATGCCGAGGTCGACCGCACGACGCACCTCGGTGCGGATGCCGGTGGAGGCGATGAAGGTCTTCGACGGGACGCAGTCCCACAGCACACATGCCCCGCCGACACCGTCGGCGTCAACGACGGTCACATCTGCGCCGTAGGCGGCACCGGCCAGTGCGGCTTCGTACCCGGCGGGTCCGCCTCCGATGATCACGATCCTCGTCACGCGTACCTCACCGTCACCTGTGATCCACTCCGTCCTCGCACGCCCCCGGGTTGTCCCCGTCGTGATCGAAACTAGTCGATCCGGACTCCCGCCGCCGACCACCCCGTTCCGGCATCGGGCTCGACCATCTAGGCTCACGCCGTGCCGATCTACGCCGCCTACGGGTCGAACATGCACCCGGACCAGATGTCGCAGCGGGCACCGCACTCACCGATGGCCGGCACCGGCTGGCTGTCCGGGTGGCGGTTGACCTTCGGCGGCGGCGACATCGGCTGGGAGGGCGCGCTGGCCACCGTCACCGAGGACCGGTCGGACCCCGACGCGAAGGTGTTCGTCGTCCTCTACGACGTGACCGACGAGGACGAGTCGTCGCTCGACTCCTGGGAGGGGTCCGAGCTCGGCATCCACCGCAAGATCCGCGCTCGCGTCGACACCGACGACGGACCGGTGCTGGCGTGGCTGTACGCGCTCGACGCGTTCGAGGGCGGCCTGCCGTCGGCGAGGTATCTCGGCGTGATGGCCGAGGCGGCCGAGATCGCCGGTGCACCCGCCGAGTACGTCCACGCGCTGCGCGTGCGGGATGCCCGCAACGTCGGCCCCGGACCGGGCGCAGACCCCGACCTGTAGACCACCTCGATCGGATCAGCCGGGGCTGCCGACGCGCTCAGGCGCCGAGGACGATCCCGGCGAGCGTCGTGACACCCACGTCGAGAGCCCGCTCGTCGAGGTCGAAGTTGGGTTGGTGCAGGTCGACGGGATCACCCTCACCGCTCCAGACCCCCAGGCGTGCCATGGCCCCGGGCACGTGCTCGAGGTACCAGGAGAAGTCCTCGCCGCCACCCGATTGCGGTGTGTCGGTGGCGGTCCCGGGAGCGAACGCCTCCGCGCTGCGTCGGATCATGTCCGTCGCCGCCGGATCGTTGACGACCGGCGGGACACCGCGGCGGTAGTGCAGCTCGTGCGCGACACCGAGCGGACGCAGCAGTCCCTCGACGGCGTCGGCCACGAGCGGCTCGAGCAATGCCCACGTGGCGTGGTCGCCGGTGCGGACGGTGCCGCGCAGGCGCCCCTCCTGGGGGATCGCGTTGGGTGCGTTGCCCGCATGCGCCGCACCCCACACCATGACGGTGCCGGTCCGCGGGTCGACGCGGCGTGAGAGCACCGCGGGCAGGCCGGTGATCACCGTGCCCATCGCGTGGACGAGGTCTCCGGTGAGATGCGGCCGCGAGGTGTGTCCGCCCGGGGAGTGCAGCACGACCTCGATGTGGTCGGCCGCCGAGGTGATCGCACCCTCCCGCACGCCCACCCGCCCGACGACGAGCTTCGGGTCGCAGTGGAGCGCGAAGATCCGCGAGATGCCCTGCGTGACACCGGCGTCGACCGCGTCGAGCGCACCACCGGGCATGACCTCCTCGGCCGCCTGGAAGAGCAGTCGCACCCCGATCGGCAGGTCGCCCACGTCGGCCAGGACGGCCGCGACGGCCATCAGGACCGCGGTGTGTGCGTCGTGTCCGCAGGAGTGGGACACACCGTCGATCGTCGACGAGAACGGCAGGCCGGTGCGTTCGGCGATGGGCAGCGCGTCCATGTCCGCGCGCAACGCGATCCGGGGCTCGGACGGACCGAGGTCGCACACGACGCCCGTGCCCAGCGGGAGCCGTTGTGGGTCGAGCCCGAGTGCGCGGAGGTGGGCCAGCACGATGTCGGTCGTCCGGTGCTCCTGCCGGGACAGTTCCGGGTGTGCGTGCAGGTCGCGACGCCACCCGATCATCGTGTCCCGGTGGACGGCGAGCCACCGTGACGCGGCGCCGGCGCTCGCGGGCCCCGGGGCGGAGGTCATCGTGTCGCGGTCGGCGCCAGGTCGGCGAGGACGGCGCGCCGCATCGTGCGCTTGATCCCGGCCAGGTTCGCGCCGGCCACGCCGACGCGGGCCTGCGCCACCTCGCGTGCCCGGGACAGCAGGTCGTCGGCAACCGCGGTCTCCTCGACGATGCCCGCCCCCGCGGCGTCGTCGCCTCCGTAGCGGCGCGCGGTCGTCATCGCCTCGGTGCGGGTGCCCTCGGGGAGGCGTTCGGCCAGCAGCGACGCCATGCCGTCGGGGAACGGCATGCCCAGTGCGACCTCGGGCAGTGACCAGAACCCCCGCTCGGTGCGCATGATGCGGTGATCGGCGCACAGCGCGAGCATGGCCCCGGCACCGAAGGCGTGCCCGTTCACCGCGGCGACCGTCGCGACGGGAAGCGTCAGGACGCGCGCGTACACGCCGTGGACACGGTCGATGTAGGTGTCGAGCTTCGACGGGTCGCTGACCTCGGCGATCTCGAGGCCGTTGCTGAAGAACTTCCCGGTCGCGGTGATGACCAGCGCGCCCTGCGCCGCGCCCTCGACCTCGTCGAGCGCTGATTCCAGGCTCTCGAGCCACGGGGTCGAGAAGCGGTTCTCCGGGTTGTCGGGGTCGAGATCGTGTCCCTGCGTCCCCAGGTACAGCTCCCAGACGTCTCCGGAGCGGGTCAGATACGGCATCGCATGACCATATCGCGGGGCCGCCGAGCCCCCTGCGGGCCGTCGACCCCGCCGAGCGGGCGGATCTAGGCTCGACGCATGACCTCACCTGCCTCCGCGGTCGACCCTGCCGACGATCCCGACGGCGCCGCCGCCGAGGCCGCAGCCGTCCTCGCCGAGCGGCTCGGGTCCCCCGCCCACGACGTGGCGGTGGTGCTCGGGTCCGGGTGGTCACCCGCCGCGGACAACATCGGCGAGACGCGGGCCACCGTGCCGATGGCCGACGTCCCGGGGTTCACCCCACCGCGTGCCGCCGGCCACGCGGGCACGGTGCACTCGGTCGACGTCTCGGGCCGGCGTGTGCTGGTCCTCCTCGGCCGGACCCACGCCTACGAGGGCCACCCGCTGGACCGCGTGGTGCACGGCGTCCGCACCGCCGCGGCGACCGGCGTCCACACGATCGTGCTCACCAACGCCGCGGGCGGGATCCGCGATGACATGGCCGTCGGTCAGCCGGTCCTCATCGCCGACCACCTCAACCTGACAGCGCGGTCGCCGCTGCGCGGCGCACAGTTCGTCGACATGGTCGACGCGTACTCGCCGCGACTGCGGGACGTCGCCCGCAGCGTCGACCCGTCGTTGACCGAGGGCGTCTACGCCGGACTGCCGGGGCCGCACTACGAGACCCCCGCCGAGATCCGCATGCTCGCGACCCTGGGGGCCGACCTCGTCGGCATGTCGACGGTGCACGAGACGATCGCGGCCCGCGCCGCGGGGCTCGACGTCCTCGGGATCTCGTTGGTGACCAACCTCGCCGCAGGGATCACCGGTGCCCCGCTCGACCACACCGAGGTGCTCGAGGCCGGGCAGGCCTCCGCACCGGCGCTCGGCGGTCTGCTGGGCCGCGTGATCGGCGCCCTATGAGCGTCGGAACGCCCTCCCCCGCAGGCGGATCCCTCGTCGACACGGTGTACGCGTGGATCGCGGCCGACCCCGACCCGGTCACCCGCGCCGAGCTCGTCGCGCTCGACGACGAGGCTCTGGCCGAACGCTTCTCGGGCCCGCTGCGATTCGGTACGGCGGGACTGCGGGGACCGGTCCGGGCCGGTCCGTCCGGGATGAACCGACTCGTCGTCCGTCGCGCGACCGCGGCGCTGGCGACCTGGCTCCGGCGACACCCGTCGGAGACCGACACCGTCGTGGTGGGACGCGACGCGCGCCACGGATCGGCCGCGTTCGCCGAGGAGGCGTCAGACGTGTTGCGCCGCCGCGGTTTCGACGTCGTCGTCATCCCCGACCCCGCCCCGACGCCCGTCCTCGCCCACACCACGCGCGCCCTGCGCGCCGCGGCGGGGATCATGATCACGGCCTCGCACAACCCGCCAGCGGACAACGGCTACAAGGTCTACCTGGGCGGTGACGACCGCACCCGTGGTGCGCAACTCGTCCCGCCCGCCGACGCCGAGATCGAGGCACTGATGGACGCCCCGGCCGCCGACCTCTCCGACGAGGGCTCGACGCCGATCGCGCGGACCACCGACCCCCGCGCCGACGAGGCCGTCGACCGCTACCTCGCCCGCGTCGTCGACCGTTTCGGTACCGGTCCTCGACCGGTCCGCGTGGCTCTGACCGCGATGCACGGTGTCGGCGGGGACACCGTGGTCACGGCCCTGCGGGCCACCGGGGTCACCGGGGTCACCGACATCGTGGTCGTCGACGAGCAGTTCGCGCCGGACGCCGACTTCCCGACCGTCGCGTTCCCCAACCCGGAGGAACCCGGCGCCGCCGACATGCTGCTGGACCTCGCCCGGCGGAGTGACGCCGACATCGCGATCGCCCTCGACCCCGACGCCGACCGGTGCGCCGTGGGCGCCGAGGTCGGCGGCGCCTGGCGGATGCTCACCGGTGACGAGACCGGCGCACTGCTCGCCGACCATCTGCTGACGCACGCCGCATCGGACACCGGGGCACCCCCGCTGGTCGCCACGACGATCGTGTCCGGGTCGCTGGTCGAGCGGGTCTGCGAACGCCGCGGCGCGCGCTTCGCGCGCACCCTCACCGGTTTCAAGTGGCTGGTACGCGCCGGCGACGGTCTGATCTACGCCTACGAGGAGGCCATCGGCCACTGCGTCGACCCGGATGCCGTGCGGGACAAGGACGGCATCGCCGCCGCGGTCGCCGCCGTCGCTCTCGTGGCGTCGCGCGCCGCGGCGGGGACCCCGGCCCGAGAGGCGCTCTCGACAGCGCTGGACGAACTGACCGATCGCCACGGTGTCCACGTGACGGCACAGGTGTCGCATCGCACGGACGACCTCGGCACCATCGCGGCGGCGATGACCCGACTGCGCTCGGCTCCCCCGGCCACGCTCCTCGGGATCCCGACCGTGGTCGACGACCACGCGACGCGCGACGACGAGCTGCGCACCGACGCCGTCGCGATCACCGCCGGCGACGACGATCGGCGACTGCGCATCGTCGTGCGGCCCTCCGGCACGGAGCCGAAGGCGAAGGCCTACCTCGAGGTCGCCCTGCGTCCCCAGGACGACCGGGACGCCGCGCGACGACGCGCACACCAGCTCCTCGAGGAGTTGCGGGTCGTCGCCGACGAGTTGGTCGGGGAACGCGGGTGACGCCCGTGACCGACGGCGCCCCGATCGTCGCGACCGACGGCGTCGACGTGGTCCGCGGCGGCCGGTACCTGTTGTCCGACATCACCGTTCGCGTCCACCCGGGCGAGCACTGGGCATTGCTCGGCCCCAACGGTGCCGGGAAGTCGACGCTGCTGCACATCCTCGGTGCGTTCGGTCACCCGACCCACGGCACGGTCGACGTGCTGGGGGCGCGCCTGGGACGGGTCGACATGCGTGCGCTGCGCACCCACATCGGTCACGTCGACCCGCGGCACCGCCTCGACCTGCCGTCGAGCGCCCACGACGTCGTCCTCACCGGTCTCACCAACACCCCTGAGTTGGATCGACGACGCACCTACACCGAGGCCGAGCACCGTCGTGCCGACGACCTCCTCGACATCCTGGGCATGGCGTCCCGTCGTGGCCTGCCGTGGACCACCATGAGTCAGGGTGAGCGGGGACGCACCCTCGTCGCCCGGGCGTTGATCGGCTCGCCGTCCCTGGTGCTGCTCGACGAACCCGCCACCGGCCTCGACCTCGCCGCGCGCGAGCAACTCCTCATGGGGATCGACGAACTGCGTTCGCAGGTGCCGGATCTCGCGAGCATCATGGTGACCCATCATCTCGAGGACCTGCCCACGAGCACGTCGCACGCACTGCTCCTGGCCGACGGCCGGTCCGTCGCCCAGGGGCCCGTCGACGAGGCGCTGACGTCGGAGACGGTGAGCACCTGCTTCGATCACCCCGTCCAGCTCGACCGGGTCCGCGGTCGATGGTCGGCGACGACCCGGCAGGTCGCCGTCAGGAACTGACCGACTGGCCCGTCAGGAACTGACCAGTTCGCCGTCGCGGAGGACGACCGACTGGACGGCGGGTCCGAACTCGAACAGCAGCGGGACCAGCGGGCGCGGCTCGAACCCGCTGTCTGCCAACTCGTCTCGCGTCCGCCACCGGAAGGTGTGGTCGACCCCCCACCCGCGGGCGTCGTCGAGGTCGAGATCGGCGCCGTCCACGTCGAAGCAGAACAGGATCTCGTGCACGTCCATCCCGGGTGCCGCGACGAAGTTCTCGACCATCAGGTGCAGCGGGCCGATGGGGAGGGGTACGCCGATCTCCTCCATCAACTCCCGCTCGCAGGCGTGGAACGCGCTCTCGGCCGACCGGACCCGCCCGCCGGGCAGGAACTCCGACGGCAGCGACCCGTGCGCCAGTGTCAACACCGCGTCGCCGGAGCGCACCACCGCGACCGAGCGGACGCGGAACTCACCGTCCCCGAAGACCGGGGTGTCGGGCGCGGTGTCGGCGACGTCGGTCATCGCGGGCCGAACTGGCGATCGCCGGCGTCCCCGAGGCCCGGGACGATGTAGGCGTTCTCGTTCAGACCGTCGTCGACGGCGGCCGTGACCAACCGGACCGACGGGCTGCACGCCGCGAGGGCCGCGATGCCCTCCGGCGCGGCGACGACGCACACCGCGGTGACGTCGACGGCGCCGCGGCCGGCGAGCAACCCGATGGTGTGCACCATCGACCCGCCCGTCGCGAGCATGGGATCGAGGACGAAGACGGGCGTCCGCGACAGGTCGGCGGGCAGCGACTCGAGGTACGGGACGGGCTCGTGGGTCTCCTCGTCGCGGGCGATGCCGACGAAACCGACGTTGGACTCGGGGATCATCGCGTGCGCCTGCTCGACCATCCCCAGACCCGCACGCAGCACCGGCACCAACAGGGGCGGTGTCGCCAACCGCGACCCCGTCGTGGTGACGAGCGGTGTCTCGATCCCCACCGGCTCCTCCGTCGCACCGCGCAGCGCCTCGTAGATCAGCATCTGCGTCAGGTCGGCGAGTGCACCGCGGAAGGCCGCGTTGTCGGTCTGTCGGTCGCGCAGCGTGGTCAGTCGCGCGTTCGCCAGGGGATGGTCGACGACGGTCACCGCATCCGAGGTTCGTCCATCGGCCGTCGGAGGGGTCGCGTCTGCGTCCATCGATGCATCGTAGGTCCGTCCGGGGCCGCGCACCGAACCCGCGTCAGGGGTCGGCGGGTCGGATGGGCGCGACGGTCGCGATGGAACCGCCCGGCGCCGGGGCGCGTCCAATCGAGCATGGACAGCACCCCGCTCTCGGTCCGCAGCGCCCCGCTCGCGGACCTCTCCGCCGGTCTCGACGACACCGGCGCGACCCTCACCGCGATCCCCGCGGTCACCGGCCTCGGCGCGGCCGACGCGACCGCCGTGGCGCTCGGCGTCATCGCCTGCGACCTCGTCGCCGTGCTCCTGCGCCTGGCGGTGGAGAACCACCGCGCGACCGCCGACGCGGGCACCGCCGTCCGACGGATCGCGGCGGCCACGTCGACCTCCGCAGAGGCCTACGGGACCACGGACGAGACTGCCGCGCACGCAGTGCACGACGCCGGGCCCGCGGCGTGAGCGGGATGATCACGGCGCTGGCCGCGCCGATCCGCGCCCTGCTCGATTCCGTCGGTTCCGGGAGTCTTCCCGGGAACGGACCGCTGGAGGGCCTGCGTGGCTCGGCGGGCACCCTCGATCGAGCCGCCGACGACGTGGGCCGCTTCACCGCGTCGACCGCGGCCGTCTGGGACTCGACCGGCGCCGACGCCGCTCGTCGGATGGTCGACGCGCAGCGGACCCACATCACGGGCCTCGCCGACGACGCCCGATCCGTCGCGGACATCGGCGACGAGGCGGGGGTCGTCGTCGCCGAGGCAGCCACCGGGTTGCGCGGAGTTCTGGACTCCTTCACCGCGGCCGCCGACGCGCTCGGGCCGGCGATCACCCAGCCCCCGGGACTGCTCGCGCTCGTGGGACTCGCCGCGACGCACCTCGCGCGCGCACTGGCCATCGTCGGCCGTGCGCGGGCACACCTGGCGGGGCTCCAGCGCCGTGCGGAGGCGATAGGCCGACGACGGGCACCCGCGGTCCCCGATCTCAGCGCGTTGCGGCACAGCGTCGGCGACCGAACAGCGGTCGCGAGCGGTGCGGGCCGGGACGCCGCCCATCTGGGCGCCGGTACGTCCCCGGCGTCGGCGTCGTCCTCGGCGGGCAGGGTGGCCGTCACGCTCCCCGACGGCTCGGTCGCCTACGCACCGGACGAGCGGGCCGCGACGGCGGTGCGCGCGGCGCTCTCGCAGCGCGGTGTCCCCTACGCGTGGGGCGGGACAACCCCCGGCCGCGGGCTGGACTGCAGCGCGCTCACCCAATACGCCTACCGACAGGCGGGTGTCGAGCTGCCCCGACTCGCGCAGGAGCAGGACACCGCGGGCTACCGGGTCGACCGCGGCGAGCTCCTCCCGGGCGATCTCGCCGTCTGGTCCGGCCACGTCGCGATGGTCGTGGGCAACGGCCAGATGATCGAGGCCGGCGACCCCGTCGGCATCTCCCCCATCCGCACCAGCAACGCCGGGCAGCAATTCGAGGGCTTCTTCCGACCCCGGTGAGCGACATCCCCGCCGGTCAGCGGGCCACCTGCGGTGGTCCACAGGTGGCCCCGCTAGGGTTGCGAGCCATGGCCGGAGACATCGTCCCGATCGAGCTCGGACTGACCGACGGAAACGTGGTCACGCTGTGGGCACCGCGGTGGCGCGAGGGTGACGACGAGTGGGAGGCGTTCCTCGGACTCGACGAGGACCTCTACGGCTTTCCCGGCGTCGCCCAACTCGTCGCGTTCGTCCGATCCGACGAGGACAACGACCTCGTCGAACACCCTGCGTGGGAGACCATCTCCGGCGTGCAGGCCGAGGAACTCGTCCCGGCGAAGGACAAGACCTACGACCTGATCGGCGTCCCGGAGCTCGCGGCCGAGGACCCCACGCCCGAGGTCGTCGCCGAACTCGAGGACGCGCTGGAGATCGTGCGCATCATCGGCGAGGTCTGCGAGCTGTCCACGGTCACACGGTTCTTCAACGGCAACCCCATCCTGGGCGCGGTCACCGTCGGCACGACGAACTTCGCCGGCAAGGAGGGCCTCGAGCTCTGGGGCCGGATCGGCACCCTGATCGACAAGCACTGGGACGATGTCGTCGACGCCATCGACGAGGTCATCTCCACCCCCGACGTCGACGCCACCGCGGTCGCGACCGCCGAGGCCGAACTCGAGGCCGCGTCCAGCGCCGAGGACGAGGACGAGCCCGACGACGAGGACGTCGAGATCGTCGCCGGCGCGGGTGCCGTCGACGCGGACACCGAGGTCACCGACGCCGATGGCGACGACGAGGGCGACGACGAGGGCGACGACGAGGACCTGGAGGACGACTTCTGGTCGTCGGTCGGCATCGACCCCATCCGGATCGTGACCGACGCGGCCGAGTACCTCACGCTGCGCTGCTATCTCGGCGACGACCCGGTGTTCCTGGGCAAGGACGGGAAGATCTTCGTCTTCACCTCCGAGCGGGCCCTGTCGCGGTTCGTCGCGCAGTCCGACGACCACGAGCTGGCCGAGGTCAGCACGTTCGACGAGGTGCGGGTCGCCGCGACGGACGGGTCACTCGAGGTCGACGTCTACGACGAGAACGTCTACGTGCTCCCCGGCATCGCGACCGACATCCTCGACGGTCCGCGACGGATGGACCGCAAGCAGGTCGAGCTGGCGGTCGAACTCCTCACCGACGCAGCCGACTTCGCCGACGACGACTCCGTCGCCGAGGCGCTGGCGTCGACCACGCCGCTCGGCTGGTTCGTGAACTACACCGTCAACCCCGACCCCAAGCGGCTGGCCCCGAGCGGCCCCTTCGAGAACGAGTCGGAGGAGTTCCGGGCCCTGGTCCACGAGTTCGAGGCCCGGCTCGTCCCGAAGGCCTGACCCTCGAGCTCGGACCCGAGGGTCAGCCGATGAGCACGGCGTACCCGGGCTTGATGATGTCGTCGATGACGCGCAGTCGTTCGTCGAAGTGGATGAATGCCGACTTCATCGCGTTGACGGTGAACCGCTCGAAATCGGCCCAGCCGTAACCGAACTGCTCGGCGAGGACCCCGAACTCCTTGCTCATGGTGGTGTCGCTCATCAGTCGGTTGTCGGTGTTGACGGTGACGCGGAAGCGCAGACGGGCGAGGACGTCGAACGGGTGCTCGGCGATGCTCGCGACAGCGCCCGTCTGCACGTTCGAGCTCGGACACATCTCCAGCGGGATCCGCTTGTCCCGCACGTAGTTCGCCACCCGGCCGAGCTGCGCCCCCCGCACGTCGCGTCCCGACGGCCCGGCGCCGGCAGGCAGCTCGATGTCGTCCATGACCCGCACGCCGTGGCCCAGGCGATCGGTACCACAGAAGCTGATCGCCTCGTGGATCGAGGGCAGCCCGAACGCCTCACCCGCGTGGATGGTGAACGGCGCGTTGTTCGCTCGCATGTACTCGAAGGCGTCGAGGTGCCTGCTCGGCGGGTGCCCGGCCTCGGCGCCGGCGATGTCGAAGCCGACGACACCGCGGTCGCGGAACCGCACGGCCAACTCGGCGATCTCCCGCGACCGGGCGGCGTGGCGCATCGCGGTCACCAGGCAGCGGACGAGGATCGGCCTGCCCGTCCGCTCGGCGGCGGCAGACCCCTCGTCGAATCCCTCGAGCACCGCCTCGACGACCTCGTCGAGCGACAGTCCGGTCGTGAGGTGCTGCTCCGGTGCGAAACGCACCTCGGCGTACACGACCCCGTCGGCGGCCAGGTCCTCCGCGCACTCGCGCGCGACGCGACGCAGCGCGGGTGCGGTCTGCATCACCGCGACCGTGTGGGTGAATGTCTCGAGGTAGCGGACGAGCGAGCCGCTGTCGGCGCTGTCGCGGAACCACCGCGCGAGACCGTCGACGTCCCCGGCGGGCAGGTCGTCGTACCCGTTCTCGCGGGCGAGGTCGAGGACGGTGCCGGGGCGGAGCCCGCCGTCGAGGTGGTCGTGCAGGAGGACTTTCGGGGCGAGGACCGCCGACGCGCGGTCGACGGTGGAGGGCCCGGTCCCGGACTTCGTCGGCTGGCTCATCCCTGCGTGGCTCATCTCTCGACGGTAATACGCTCGCGCACCAGATCCCGGGCGTCGGGAGGAGCGTCACCCAGGGTGATCGCGTCCTCGAGCGCCGCCCGCGCGGCGTCGAAGCGTTCCGGTGTGCGGGTGTGCATCGTCATCACCGTCTGCCCGCGGCGGACGCGGTCGCCGGGCCGGACGTGCCACACCACGCCGGCTTCGGCCTGCACGGCGTCGCCGGGGCGCGCGCGACCCGCACCCAGGCGCCAGGCGGCGAGGCCCACTGCGCGGGCGTCGAGCGCTGTGACGATGCCGTCCCCCTCCGCAGCGACCGTGTCGGTGTGCGCCGCGGTCGGCAGTGGGGCGTCGGGGTCGCCGCCCTGGGCGGCGATCATCGCGCGCCAGGTGTCCATCGCCTGCCCGCCCGACAGGTGGTCGGCGGGGTCGTCGTCGATCCCGACCGCGGCCAGCATCTCGCGGGCGAGCGCGAGGGTGAGGTCGACGACGTCGGGTGGTCCGCCGCCGGCGAGCACCTCCAGCGATTCGGCCACCTCCACGGCGTTGCCGGCCGACAGACCCAGCGGTGTCGACATGTCGGTGACGAGGGCGACGGTGTCGACGCCCGCGTCGGTGCCGAGTGCGACCATCGTCCGGGCGAGTTCGCGGGCGTCGTCGGGGTCGGCGAGGAACGCCCCGCTCCCGACCTTCACGTCGAGCACCAGCGCACCGGTGCCCTCGGCGATCTTCTTGCTCATGATCGACGAGGCGAGCAGGGGGATCGACTCGACGGTGCCCGTCACGTCGCGCAGGGCGTAGAGCTTCTTGTCGGCCGGCGCGAGTCCGGCCCCCGCCGCGCAGATCACCGCGCCGACCTCCCGCAGCTGTGTGGTCATCGCGTCGGTGGTGACGTCAGCCCGCCACCCCCGGATCGACTCCAGCTTGTCGAGGGTGCCGCCGGTGAGTCCGAGCCCACGCCCCGACAGCTGCGGGACCGCCACGCCGTGGGAGGCGACCAGCGGCGTGAGCGGGAGCGTGATCTTGTCGCCGACACCGCCCGTCGAGTGCTTGTCGACGGTCCGCAGCCGCCGACCGTCGCGACGTAGGTCGGAGAAGTCGAGGCGGTCACCGGTGGCGACCATCGCGGCGGTCCACCGCGCGATCTCCCGTCGGTCCATACCGCGCAGGAGGACGGCCATCGCCAACGCCGACATCTGCTCCGGTGCCATCTCGCCGTCGGTGAAGGCCCGGATCGCCCAGTCGATCTGTGCGTCGTCCAGCTCCCGCCCGTCCCGCTTCGCGGTGATCACCGACAGCGCGTCGGGTGTGAGCCCCGGACTCACGCGCGCCCCGCGGCGAGGTCGTCGGGACCGAAAGCATCCGGCAGGAGGTCACCGAGACGACGAGGGCCGTGGGGATGGTCGACGAGAAGCTCGACGCCCCCGTGCTCGAGCAGCACCTGGCGGCAGCGGCCGCACGGCATGATCACGTCGCCCGCCCGATTGGTCACCGACACCGCGCTCAGGCGGCCCCCTCCGCCCCGGAACAGGTCCGTGACCAGCGCGACCTCGGCACAGACGCCCAGGCCGTATGAGACATTCTCCACATTGCATCCCGAGACGAGGCGACCCTCGTCCGTCATCCCGGCGGCACCCACGGGGTGGTCGGAGTAGGGCGCGTAGGCGGTGGCGCACGCCGTTGCGGCCTTGTGGCGCAACGCTTCCCACGTCGAGTCGCTCACCATGGACGGCACCTCCCGGGCCGTCCCGGTCCCCGTCGGCGACCGCTCGGCCACAAGTCGAGTCATGTTAGGCAAACCTAAATCCAAATGATCTGCCCGCGAGCAGAACTCAGCTGATTCCAAGGCTTGTCTGGAGTGGGTCTACTCTCGAAAGCGTATGTCGCCGGACCGGGCCGTACCGATCTGGCGCTCGCATCATCGACGATGTTGGAGGCCCAAGGGATGACAGCTCAGACCGAGGTCGCGCCGGAGCCGGTCCGCCGCCGCTCCCTCTACCGCGGAGACCCCGGCATGTGGTCGTGGGTGCTGCACCGCATCACCGGCGTGTCGATCTTCTTCTTCCTGTTCGTGCACGTGCTGGACACCGCGATGATCCGCGTGAACCCGAACACGTACGACCAGATCATCGACACGTACAAGAACCCGGTCATCGGTCTCATGGAGATCGGCCTGGTGGCGTGTGTCCTCTACCACGCACTGAACGGTGTGCGCTCATCCTCGTCGACTTCTGGTCGAAGGGTCCCAAGTACCAGCGGCAGATGCTCTGGGTGATCTCGGCGATCTTCGTCGTCGTCTTCGCCGCGGGCGCCATCCGCATGCTGGCCATCCTCGTCGACAATCTCTGAGAGGCGAGTTCTCGATGACAACCTCCGAAGCCCCCAAGCTCGCGAAGACGGTCGGCACCGATCACGACCGCCCGGCGAGTCTCGACAACCCGCGGTCGCCCCGTCGCCCCAAGGGCGGCAACTTCGAGAAGAACGCATGGCTGTTCATGCGGTTCTCGGGCATCGCGCTGATCTTCCTGACGCTCGGCCACATGACGATCATGCTGACCTTCGACAACGGCGTGCACCGCATCGACTCCGCGTTCGTCGCCCAGCGGTGGGGCCAGCCGTTCTGGCAGGTGTGGGACCTGTCGATGCTGTGGCTCGCCCAGCTCCACGGCGGCAACGGCGTCCGCACCGTCATCGCCGACTACTCGCGCAAGGACTCGACGCGCTTCTGGCTGAACGTCGTCCTCGCGCTGTCGATGATCCTGACGGTCGGCCTGGGCACCTACGCCATCCTCACCTTCGACGTGAACTCCGTCAGCTAGCGCTCACAAGGAGAGAAGATCCATGCAAGAGCATCGCTATGACGTCCTCATCGTCGGCGCCGGCGGCGCCGGCATGCGTGCCGCGATCGAGGCAGGTCCTCGCGCGCGCACCGCTGTGCTGACGAAGCTCTACCCGACGCGCAGCCACACCGGCGCCGCGCAGGGCGGCATGTGCGCCGCCCTCGCGAACGTCGAGGAGGACAACTGGGAGTGGCACACCTTCGACACGGTCAAGGGCGGCGACTACATCGTCGACCAGGACGCCGCGGAGATCATGTGCAAGGAGGCGATCGACGCCGTCCTCGACCTCGAGAAGATGGGCCTGCCCTTCAACCGCACGCCCGAGGGCAAGATCGACCAGCGCCGCTTCGGCGGCCACACCCGTGACCACGGCAAGAGCCCGGTCCGCCGGTCCTGCTACGCCGCGGACCGCACGGGTCACATGATCCTGCAGACGCTGTACCAGAACTGCGTCAAGAACGACGTCGAGTTCTTCAACGAGTTCTACGCCCTCGACCTCTGCCTCTCGGAGAACGAGGCGGGCGAACAGGTCGCGACCGGCGTCGTCGCCTACGAACTGGCGACCGGCGAGATCCACGTCTTCCACGCGAAGTCGATCGTCCTGGCGACCGGTGGTTCGGGCCGCATGTACAAGACGACGTCGAACGCCCACACCCTCACCGGTGACGGCAATGGGCATCGTCTTCCGCAAGGGCCTGCCCCTGGAGGACATGGAGTTCCACCAGTTCCACCCGACGGGTCTGGCCGGTCTCGGCATCCTCATCTCGGAGGCGGTCCGCGGCGAGGGCGGCATCCTGCGCAACGCCGACGGTGAGCGCTTCATGGAGCGTTACGCCCCCACCATCAAGGACCTCGCGCCCCGCGACATCGTCGCCCGGTCGATGGTGCTCGAGGTGCTGGAGGGTCGCGGCGCCGGACCGAACAAGGACTACGTCTACATCGACGTGACCCACCTCGGCGAGGACGTCCTCAACGAGAAGCTCCCGGACATCACCGAGTTCGCGCGCACCTACCTCGGCGTCGACCCGGTGACCGAGTACGTGCCGGTGTTCCCGACGTGCCACTACGCCATGGGCGGCATCCCGACGAACATCAAGGGTGAGGTCCTGGCCGACCCGGACACCGTCGTCAAGGGGCTGTACGCCGCCGGTGAGTGCGCCTGCGTCTCGGTGCACGGCGCCAACCGCCTCGGCACCAACTCGCTGCTCGACATCAACGTCTTCGGTCGTCGTGCCGGCATCTACGCCTCGGAGTACGCGGCGCAGGCCGAGCTCGTCCCACTGCCCGAGAACCCGACGGGCATGGTCGACGAGTGGCTGGAGCTGATCCTGTCCGAGCACGGCCACGAGCGCGTCGCCGACATCCGCACGGAGATGCAGGCCTCGATGGATGCCAACGCGTCGGTGTTCCGCACCGAGGAGACGCTGAAGCAGGCGCTCACCGACATCCACGCGCTCAAGGAGCGGTACAACCACATCCGCGTCCACGACAAGGGCACCCGCTACAACAGCGACCTGCTCGAGGCCATCGAGCTGGGCTTCCTGCTCGAGATGGCCGAGGTGACCGTGGTCGGCGCGCTGAACCGCAAGGAGACCCGCGGCGGTCACGCCCGCGAGGACTACCCCGATCGCGACGACACGAACTACATGCGCCACACCATGGCGTACAAGAAGGGGACCGGCCTGCTCTCCGACATCGAGCTGGGCTGGAAGCCGGTGGTGCAGACCCGTTACGAGCCGATGGAGCGCAAGTACTGATGACCGCCACTCCCGACATCGCGTCCGACCCGCGGACCGACGATCCGCCGTTGCCGCCCGTCCCGGACGAGGCGACGATGGTCACCCTGAAGATCTCCCGGTTCGACCCGGACAACCCGGACGCCCAGGGGTGGGAGAGCTTCCGCGTGCCGGCGCTGCCAACCGACCGCATGCTCAACCTGCTGCTGTACGTCAAGGGCTACCTCGACGGCAGCCTGACGTTCCGCCGCAGTTGCGCACACGGCGTCTGCGGGTCCGACGCGATGCGGATCAACGGTGTGAACCGCCTCGCCTGCAAGCTCCTCATGAAGGACCTGCTGCCGAAGGACAAGAACAAGGAGATCACCATCACGGTGGAGCCGATCCGCGGCCTGCCGGTGGAGAAGGATCTCGTCGTCGACATGGAGCCCTTCTTCGACGCGTATCGCGCCGTGAAGCCGTTCCTCATGACGAGCGGCAACGAACCGACACGCGAGCGCATCCAGAGCCAGAGCGACCGCGCCCGGTTCGACGACACCACCAAGTGCATCCTCTGCGCCTGCTGCACGACGAGTTGCCCGGTGTACTGGAACGAGGGCAGCTACTTCGGTCCGGCCGCCATCGTCAACGCGCACCGGTTCATCTTCGACAGCCGTGACGAGGGCGCCGCCGAGCGTCTCGAC